>NZ_JBIWIO010000003.1:190221-574511 GCF_044764665.1 Streptomyces sp. NPDC093795 | reverse complement strand
GGCCGCGCGGGGGTGTATACACCCCCCCCCCCCCCCCCCCGCCCCCGCGCCCCCCCCCCCCCCGGGGGGGGGGGGCCCCCCCGCCGCTCGTCGTACGGGCGGCCGGCGAACCGGCCACGGCGGCCCGGCGTCCCTCCCCCCATGAAGACGTTCACGCACGGGATACGCCAGCTCCTGCTCTTCGGGATCCTCCAGGCCCGCTGCTGCGCCTTCGCCTTCGCGCTCATCGGCGGCATCGCCGTCTCCACCCTGCTGCCCGAACTGCCGATAGGCCGCTACGACCTGCTGCTGCTGTACGGGATCGGGCTCACCCTGCTCGCCTGGAAGGTCGGCTGGGACACCGGGCGGGACGTCGCCGTCATCGCCGGCTGCCATGTCATCGGTCTGCTCTTCGAGTTGGTCAAGGTGCGGATGGGGTCGTGGAGTTACCCGGAGGCGGCGCTGACGAAGATCGGCGGGGTGCCGCTGTACGGCGGCTTCCTCTACGCGGCACTCGGCAGTTACGTCTGCCGGGCGTGGCGGCTGCTCGACCTGCGTCTTACGGGCTACCGGCCGCGGGTGACGGCGGTCCTCGCCGGCGCCGTGTACGTCAACTTCTTCAGTCATCACTGGCTGCCGGACGCCCGCTGGGCCCTGGCCGCGCTGCTCCTCGCCGCGACGGCGGGGACCTGGGTGCGGTTCCGGGTGGGCGAGCGGGACCACCGGATGCCGCTGGCCCTGTCGTTCGTCCTGATCGGCTTCTTCCTGTGGGTCGCGGAGAACGCCGCCACGTACGTCGGCGCCTGGAGCTACCCGAACCAGCTGGACGGCTGGCGGCCGGTGTCGTTCGCCAAGTTCGGCGCGTGGGCGCTGCTGATCACGGTCACCTTCGTCCTGACGGCCCACCGGGGGAATGTCCTGGCGCCCCGCCGGAGCTCGGAATAGGCATTCCGTGCACTCCTCGCGACGACGTGCTACAGTCAACAGCAGTTGCAGTCGTGGTTCCCAAAGAAACTTACAAGTGCCTTTGACGATTCGACATCGTCAGGCACTTTCTGTGTTTTCGGTGCAGTTTTCCGGACGGGGCAATCATCACGCGCGACTCCGGGGTCCGCACAGTGCGGTTCCCAGGGCTACGCCCCGAAGGAGATTTGACATGGCTAACGGCACCGTGAAGTGGTTCAACGCTGAAAAGGGCTTCGGCTTCATCGAGCAGGAGGGTGGCGGCCCGGACGTCTTCGCCCACTACTCCAACATCGCCACCTCTGGCTTCCGTGAGCTCCAGGAAGGCCAGAAGGTGACCTTCGACGTCACGCAGGGCCAGAAGGGCCCCCAGGCGGAGAACATTCTCCCCGCCTGACGTTGACACGTCCGACGCAGCTGGGGTCCTCACCCGTGTGGTGAGGGCCCCGGCTCGTTGCATTTTCCAGACGTTTTCACGGACCGGAAGCCGATTCCCACCCCTTCGGCATGGCCGGATCCGCACGCATATGGCGTTCGGTACGTTCCTGTAATTCATTGGGCCGCCAGCCCGCCGCGAATTCCTCGAAGCGCACCGTCTCGAGGAAGGCCCCCATGGACAGCACGCACAGCACCTCCCGTACGGACAAGGCACGACGCGCCGCCGCGGCGCGGGACGAATTCGCGGTGACGGCCTCCGTCACCCCCGCCCTGCCGCCGGCCGCCACCTTCGCCGAGCTCGACCTGCCGGCCGAGGTCCTCGCCGTACTCACCGGTCTCGGCGTCGACGAGCCCTTCCCGATCCAGTCCGCGACGCTGCCCGACGCCCTCGCGGGCCGTGACGTCCTCGGGCGCGGGCGCACCGGCTCCGGCAAGACCCTCGCCTTCGGCCTGCCCCTGCTCGTACGCCTCGCGGGACGGCGTGCCGAGGCCCGGAAGCCGCTCGCGCTGGTCCTGGTGCCCACCCGTGAACTGGCCCAGCAGGTCACCGACGCGCTCGACCCCTTCGCACGTGCCCTGAAGCTGCGCCTGGCCACCGTCGTCGGCGGTATGTCGATCGGGCGGCAGGCCACGGCGCTGCGCGACGGGGCCGAGGTCCTGGTCGCCACGCCGGGCCGGCTCATGGACCTCGTCGAGCGCAAGGACTGCCGTCTGGAGCGGGTGAGCGTCACCGTCCTCGACGAGGCCGACCAGATGGCCGACATGGGCTTCATGCCGCAGGTCACCGAGCTGCTCGACCTGGTGCGCCAGGAGGGCCAGCGGATGCTGTTCTCCGCGACGCTCGACCGCAACGTCGACCTGCTCGTCGAGCGCTACCTCACGGACCCCGTCGTCCACTCCGTCGACCCGTCGGCCGCCACCGTCTCCACCATGGACCACCACGTGCTCCAGGTGCACGGGGCGGACAAGTTCGCCACGGCCACGGAGATCGCGGCCCGCGAGGGACGCGTCATCATGTTCCTGGCCACGAAGGCCGCCGTCGACCGCTTCACCAAGCACCTCCTCGGCAGCGGCGTGCGCGCCGCCGCGCTCCACGGCGGGAAGTCCCAGCCGCTGCGGACCCGCACCCTGGACCGCTTCCGGAGCGGCGAGGTCCCGGTCCTCGTCGCCACCAACGTCGCGGCGCGCGGCATCCACGTCGACGAGGTCGACCTCGTCGTGAACGTCGACCCGCCCGCCGACCACAAGGACTACCTGCACCGGGGCGGGCGCACCGCGCGGGCCGGCGAGTCCGGGGCCGTCGTCACCCTCGTCACCTCCGAGGAGCGGCGGGACGTGGCCCGTCTCATGGCGGAGGCCGGGATCCGCGCCCAGGTCACCCCGGTCCGCTCGGGCGAGGCCGAACTGAGCCGCCTCACGGGCGCGCGTACGCCCTCCGGCGTACCCGTCGACGGCAGCGCGCCGAGCCAGGAGAAGCCCAAGCGCGGCGGCGCCGCCTTCCGGGGCATCGGCACCGTCCCGGGCCGCCCCGGCCGCGCCAAGAACGAGTCCCGGCGGGCCGCGGAGGCCCGTAAGACGGCCGAGGCACGCCAGGCCGCGAGGATCCGCCGCGGCGGATCCTGACCCCAGCGGGCCGGCGCGCTCCGCGCGGGCCTGACGGGTGATTTCGGCTGAGGGTCAGCGCAGGGGCAGCCGTACTTCGATGGTCTTGCCGCCCTGCGGCAGGAGACAGAGTCGGATCTCCAGCGCGAGCAGCCTGATGAGGGGCCAGCCGAAGCCGCCCTCCCCCGGGCCGAAGTCACGTTTCCGCCCTCGCGCGTCCGTGAGGTGGGGCAGCTCACCGCTCGTGTCCGCGACGGTGATCGTCACCGTGCCCCCGTCGCTCTCGACTCCGAAGCCGGTGAGGCCTCCTCCGTGCCGCAGCGCGTTGCTCACCAGCTCGGAGGTCACCAGGAGGGCGTCGCCCAGGGCTGTCGGGGACGGCGATCGTCCCGTACCGGCCCCGGCGCCGACTCCGGCTCCGGCTCCGGCTCCGGCTCGTGCGAACGCTTCCGTCACCCGGGCCCGCGCGTCGGCGGCGTCGCGCGGGACCCATGACCGGACGCTGTCCGACGTGCGATGTCCTGAGGTCACAGCTCTGCCCACCCGGTCTCTCGTTCCGCCCGGCTCTTCCCATCGTTCACGGGGCCCCTTCCCCGACCCACGCGTCGCATTCCCCCTGCCCCTCGTCCGGGTGGTGGACGTTCTCGTGCGATGACACAAAGACGCTGGCGGGGGGGATGTTGCGGGGCGGGTGGGGCAGACGCGCCGTACGGCCTTCCGGGTGACGTGGGCCGTCGGACCGGAGGGTGAGTGGTATGAGCGACCGTGCGAACGGGCGGGGACGTGACGAGACCGCGGATGAACGCGCGGACCGGCAGTGGCAGGACGTGCTGCAGGAGATACGGGTGGCGCAGACGGGTGTGCAGATCCTTCTCGGGTTCTTGCTGACCGTCGTCTTCACCCCCAGGTTCGCGGGCCTCGGTTCCACGGACAAGGGGATCTACGTCGTGACGGTGATCCTCGGGTCCCTGGCCACGGGCGCGCTCATCGGCCCTGTCTCCTTCCACCGTCTCGTCTCCGGACGGCGGCTCAAGCCCCAGGCGGTCGTCTGGGCGTCCCGGCTCGTCATGATCGGGATCCTGCTCCTGGTCGCCACCCTCACCTCCGCGCTCTTCCTCATCCTGCGCGTGGCGATCGACGACTCCCTCGTCGCCTGGCTGGTGGCGCCGGTGCTCGCCTGGTACCTGCTGTGCTGGTTCGCCCTGCCGCTCTGGGCCCGGCGCCGCCACGGCTCGAACGGTGACGAGTGACGCACCCGGGGGCGGGTAGCCGCACGGCGTACCCCGCCGAACACGCCGGAAGGAGCACCATCATGCCTCGCGGATCCAGCCCCAAGCGGGAACGGCAGTACGAGCACATCAAGGAGAGCGCGGAGGACCGCGGCGAGAGCACGGAGCGCGCCAAGGAGATCGCCGCCCGCACCGTGAACAAGGAACGGGCCCGGCACGGCGAGTCCAAGACCTCCAGCAAGCTCTCCCGGGAGGACATGTCGTCCGGTGAGCGCGGAGGCCGGCGCTCGCACAGCGGCGCCCAGGGGCGCACGTACGACCAGCTCTACGAGGAGGCCAAGCGCCGCAACATCGACGGCCGCTCGAAGATGAACAAGGCGGACCTCAAGCGCGCCCTCGGCGGCGACAGCTGAGGTGGCCCGCTGGCCGAGGTGGCCCGACCGGTCGCTGGAGGCGGACGCTCCCGGGCGTGGTCAGAGATCCTGGACGCGCCGGAACGGGCGGTCCGCCTCCAGCGCGAACGCGACCTCCAGGAGGGTCCGTTCGCTGCCGGGCCGGCCCGAGAACATGACGCCGATGGGCAGCCCCGCCTCCGTCGCGCGCGCGGCGGGTACCGAGATCGACGGCGTACCGACGACGTTGTTCACGGGGGTGAACGCGACGTACGCGAGGATCCGTTCGATCAGGTCCCGGTAGGGGACGGCCGGACTGAGGTGGCCGATCTCGGGCGTGGTGTGGGCCAGTACGGGTGTGAGGACCAGGTCGAGCCCGCGGAACGCCGCCGCGTACGCCTCCCTCGTACGCCTCAGCCGCCGCAGCACGCCCGGAGTGCGCCGCCAGCTCCGCAGGTAGTGCTCGCGCAGCCCCCGGCTGAGGCCGTCCATCCGGCGCCGGTCGAAGTCGGCGCCGAAGGACCGGCCGGTGACGCCGAGGAGGAACGACAGCATCCCCCAGTAGGTGAGGAAGTCCTCGGTGAAGCGGGGGTCGAGGGTCAGTTCCACGGGTACCACCGTGTGGCCGAGCCGTTCCAGCGTGGCCGCCGTCTCCGTGACGGCCGCCCGGGTGGCGGTGTCGGCGGGGACGCCGTTCGGTGAGTCGAGCAGGAACCCGATGCGCAGCCGTCGGTCCGAGGGGCCCTCGACCAGGCCGAGGGGCGGCAGCTTCGGGTTGCGCCAGTGCGTCTCGGCCGCGGCGAGGAACGCGGCGGTGTCCCGTACGGAACGGCTCACGACGCCGTCGGAGACGATGTCGAGGGGAAGTTGACGGCTCTGGGCGTTCGTCACGACCCGGCCGCGGGTCGGCTTGAGGCCGACGAGTCCGCAGCAGGCGGCCGGGATGCGGATGGAGCCGCCGCCGTCGTTGGCGTGGGCGATCGGCACCGCCCCGGCGGCGACGAGCGCCGCGCTGCCGCCGGACGAACCACCCGCCGAGTAGTGCGTGTTCCACGGGTTGCGCACCGGCTCGGCGCCCTCGTACTCCGTGGCGGGGCTGAATCCGAACTCGGGCAGCCGGGTCTTGCCGAGGACGGTGACGCCGCTGCTCAGGAACTGCCGTGTGAAGGGCGCGTGCCGCCGCGCGACCCGCGGGGTGAAGGCGGCGCTGCCGTGTCCTGTGGGCAGGCCCAGGTAGTCGGTGTTGTCCTTGACGAACGTCGGCACCCCGGCGAGCGCTCCCCCTCCCCCGCCGACAGCCCGCGCGGGAGGGTCGAGGTGCACCTGGACCGCACGGAGCCGCTCCTCCACCGTCCGTACCCGGTCGGCCGCGTCCCGGGCGGCCTCCGCTGCGCCGACCTCACCCCGCCGGATCGCCTCGGCGAGCCCGACGGCGTCGTACTCCCCCAGCGCGTCGTCCCGGAAGGCGTGCACCGTCGCCCGTTCCTCGAAAGTCGTCACCGCTGCCTCAGCCCCCGGCCGTGTGGATGGTTGCCCGCAAGAATGCCCTACCAACCGGTAACACGCGAGGGGTTCGGCCGCCGTCCCCCTCCCTTCCGGCCGGGCGGCCCGGTGCAGAATGACGCCATGACCATGGAGATCACCCCCGTGCGGGTGTTGCGAGCCGGCGCCGGACCGGAACCGGCCGTGCCGCCCCTCGCCGACGGGACGGTGGCGCTCTGGCTGCTGCGGGTGGCGGAGGACCCCGAGGCGTACGGCCTCCTCGACGCCGAGGAGCGGCGGCGGTGGAAGGCGCTGGTACGGGCGGAGGACCGGGCGCGGTACCTGGCCGCGCACGGGGGGTTGCGGCGCCTGCTCGGGCGCTATCTGGACATGCCCTCGGGCAAGGTCGCGTTCGTCAGGGAGGACTGCCCGCTCTGCGGGGGGCCGCACGGCCGGCCGGCCGTGCGGGGCGGCGGGATCCACTTCTCCCTCTCGCACAGCGGGGACCTGGTGTTCGTCGGTGTCGCCGCGAGGCCCGTGGGCGTGGACGTCGAGGCGTATCCGGAGGCCGCGGTGTCGGACCTGGTCGCGGGCAGCCTGCACCCGAGGGAGCGGGAGGAGTTCGGCCGACTGCCCATGGACCTGCGGCCGACCGCGTTCACCCGGTGCTGGGTGCGCAAGGAGGCGTACCTCAAGGGCACGGGCGAAGGGCTCGCCGGCGGGCTCGAGCGGACGTACGTGGGCACGGGTCCCGAGCCGGCCGCCGTGCCGGGCTGGTCCCTCACCGACGTGCCGGTCGGGCCCTCCTTCGCGGCGGCCGTCGCCGTCTCACACGGGGCCGGTGGCGGCCGCCCCTCCGGCGACGTACCGGCGCAGGGACGCGAGGGACACCACGTCAAGGCTGTCCGCGAAGACCCGTCCCGGGCCCGGAGGCACGGGCAGCAGGGACGGGACGACCAGGACGGCGCAGCCCGCGGCGGAGGCGGAGGCCGCCCCGTCGGGTGAGTCCTCGACGGCCACACAGGCCGCGCCCGGTACACCGAGGCGCAGGGCGGCCTCGCGGTACGGGTCGGGGTGCGGCTTCGTGCGTACGGTGTCGTCGACGGAGAGGGTGAAGGCGAAGGGGACGTGCGCGAGCGCGCCGCCGGTCACCGAGTCGACCACCGACCGCGGTGACGCGCTCACCAGGGCGAACGGCACGCCTGCGCGCTCCAGTTCGGCGAGGAGCCGTGCCGCTCCAGGGCGCAGCGGCGCGCCCCGGTCGACGCGCTCCTGGAAGGCGGCGGTCAGCTCCGTCGCGACCCTGGCCGCGTCCGGTGTGTCGACGAGGGTGCCGTCCATGTCGAAGAGGACGGCGGCGAGTTCGCTCACCGCTCCGCCCTCGGCGCGACGAGCACGGGGTGCGGGGCGAGGCCGAGGGTGACGCGGGCGCCGGGGGCGAGCGCGCCGCTCGGCCGCCTTGACCTTTTGGACAGCATGGCGGAGCGGGCCGGGATCGTCGCCCACTACGGTGAGCACCTGATCGACGCGGTCCCCGCCGGGAGCGACGACGCCCGGCTCCTGCGCGTCCGCCGGGGAAGCCCTCTGCTGCGCCAGCGGCACCTCACCAGCAATCCGGACGGCCGCCCCATCGAGTGGACCGAGGACCGCTACCGGGCGGGCAGCGTCACGTTCAACGTGAGCAACTCGGTGGGCACGGCCCCGCTGGTCCGGGACCCCGGCGCGCTGCTCAGGTGAGGCCGGGGCGGGCGCTCATGCGACGCCCTGGCGCGGCGCCCGGAAACGCCGCAGTGGTGGCCGGGATCTCTCCCGACCACCACTGCGAGGGTGAAACATCGTGTCCAAGGGGGGACTTGAACCCCCACGCCCGATAAAGGGCACTAGCACCTCAAGCTAGCGCGTCTGCCATTCCGCCACTTGGACAAGGCGTGTGTCGTCCCCCTCGGTGATCATCCGTGGGGGCGACGGAGATGAATATATCAGGGGTCAGGCGTGCGATTCATCTGCGTTTCCCGTGGTCAGCGCGGTGGAGAGGCATGCCGACGGCTCGTGTACGGTACGTCACCGCCGACATGCTCACCGTGTCCGCGAATGCTTCACTCGGGGTATGCCTTTCGACAGCTACGGCGTGCTCGCGGGAACCCTCCACCGCCATTTCCGCGACCAGCCGGACAGCCAGGGCCGCTGGTTCCACGTCAATCTGGAGGTGGACGCGCCCGACGGGCGCTACCACTGCGCCATCGACGTCGACAGCCACAAGTCCAACGTCGGGGTGCGGTGGAAGACCTTCACCCTGGAGGCGGCGCTGATCGGCCCGGCCGCGGCCCTCGCACCGGGCTACCACGACCTCGCCCCCACGCCCGGCTCCGGGGCGCTCGACTACCTGCGCCACCCGGAACTGGTGGACCGCGCCGGCGTCCTGTTCCAGCGCCGCCCACCGTCCTGGCTGCAGGACCTCCTCGATCTGCTCGGCTCGCGGCCCTGGCACGCGGGCTCCAACGTCGAGGCCTCCGACGCGCTGGAACCGATGCTGGTGCCGGGCCGGCGGGTCCTCGTCTTCGGCGAACCGTTCGACGACGATCCCGAGGGAGACCTCGGCATGCACAACATCCACCAGAACCAGGGCGACCCGGCGGGCTCCCAGTGGTGGGCGGAGAACGGGATCTGGCAGGACGGCGCGACGCTCACCCAGCGTCCCGACGGCCGGTACGACGTCTTCCTGAACGCGTTCTCCAGCCAGGCGGGACGTACGGACAGCGCGGGTCACCCCACGGGGTGAGCACCGGCGGCGCTAAGGGCGGACGCCCTCACCTGCCGGCCGAGAGCGCGCCGAGACCCTTGCTGAGGTCCTCGCGGTTCATGACCGGCGTGTACGAGAGCTTGGCGCCCAGTTCCATGAAGAAGGGCTCGGAGATCTTCGGCATCTGGGAGGGATCGGCCAGGTCGAAGAAGAGGTACGCCGTCCGGCAGCCGTTCTCGGCGCCGAAGTAGGCGGCTTCGGGACGGAGCTCGCTCAGCGCGCTCTCCATCAGCTTCTGCAGGGTGCCCTGCCTGATGGCCTCGTTGGAGGCCGGAGTGTCCATCTGAACCTTCAGCAGCATGCGCATGGCGCGGCCTTTCGCGACCGGGCAGGCACGCCGTTCGGTACGCCCTCGATACCCGGACGCCCTTCGTTCCAGCGTCCTCCCTCCCTGTCGACGGGACCAGTCGGGGGGGCAGAACGGGCCGTCCTGCCGGCCAGGGGCCGGTTCGTGGCCGGCCCTGGCCGGTCAGTGGCCCGCGAGTTCGCCGGTGAGCCTGCCGTGGAGGTCGGCGCTGGGGTGGTTGAGGCCGGTGATCTCGACGGTCTTGCCGCGCTGGGCGTACTTGGTCTCGATGGCGTCGAGGGCGGCGACCGAGGAGGCGTCCCAGATGTGGGCGGCGGACAGGTCGATCACGACCTTGTCCGGGTCGCCCGCGTAGTCGAACCGCCCGACGATGTCGTTGGAGGAGGCGAAGAACAGTTCGCCGGTGACGCGGTAGACGGCGGTGGCGTCGTCGGGGGCGGTCACGGGGGTGACCTCGGCGACGTGGGCGACGCGCTTGGCGAAGATGACCATGGCGGTGACCGAGCCGACGACGACGCCGACGGCGAGGTTGTGGGTGGTCACGACGCAGACGACGGTGATCACCATGACGGCGATCTCCCCGGCGGGCATCCGCCGGAGCGTCTTCGGGGCGACGGAGTGCCAGTCGAAGGTCGCGAAGGTCACCATGACCATGACGGCGACCAGGGCGGCCATCGGGATGTCGGAGACGACCGGCCCGAACACGACGCAGAGCACCATCAGGAACGCGCCGGCGAGGAACGTCGACAGGCGGGTGCGGGCGCCGGAGACCTTCACGTTGATCATCGTCTGTCCGATCATGGCGCAGCCGCCCATGCCGCCGAAGAAGCCCGTGACGATGTTCGCGATGCCCTGGCCGATGGACTCGCGGGTCTTGTTGGAGGGGGTGTCGGTGATGTCGTCGACGAGCTTGGCGGTCATCAGCGACTCCATCAGACCGACGAGCGCCATGGCGAAGGCGTACGGGGCGATGGTGGTCAGGGTGTCCAGGGTGAACGGCACGGCGGGCAGGCCCGGTACCGGAAGGGAGGAGGGCAGGGCGCCCTTGTCGCCGACGGTCGGTACGGCGATCCCGGCCGCGACGGTGATCGCCGTGAGGATGACGATCGACACGAGCGGCGCCGGGACGACGGTCGTGATCCTCGGGAAGAACACCATGAGGGCGAGGCCGCCGACGACCAGCGGATACACGGCCCACGGCACGTTCCGTACCTCGGGGACCTGGGCCATGAACATCAGGATCGCGAGCGAGTTGACGAAGCCGACCATCACCGAGCGGGGGATGAACCGCACCAGCCTCGCCACCCCGAGCGCGCCGAGCACGACCTGGAGGACACCGGCGAGGATGACCGCGGCGACCAGGTGGCCGAGACCGTGCTCACGGTTCAGCGGGGCGATCACCAGGGCGACGGCGCCGGTGGCCGCGGAGATCATCGCGCGGCGACCGCCGACGACGGACAGGACGGCGGCCATCGTGAACGAGGAGAACAGACCGACCGCCGGATCGACGCCGGCGATGATCGAGAAAGAGATCGCCTCGGGGATCAGCGCGAGCCCGACGACGAGGCCGGCCAGCACCTCGGTGCGCCATACCTTCGGATCACGCAGCCAGTCGGGCTTCAGACCGCGCAGGTACGCGGCCGGGGACATGGCGGAAGCGGGAGAGGACAAAGAACGGAAACCTGTCGGGCTCGGGCACACCCCTGGTCGGCGGCCGGGACGCGCGAGACGCCTCGGGCCGGCCGGGGCGTGCGGGACGCGGAGGAGCCGGGGGCCCCATCGGCCCCGACACGTCATCGGGGAGGCGGCGGCGCGCCACTCTCACCCGCGGCAACTCTACCCGCCCTACGGAACCCGCCGTCGTGCGCCGGTCACGCCCGTGGGGACGGAGGGGCCATGATCACCCAGCGGAGGGCCCCCGTGATCGCCCGGCCTCCCGGACGGGCCAGCGGCAGCATCAGCCGGGTGGCGGCCGGCGGGTCCAGGGCCGCCCTCGCCCAGGCGGGCAGCAGCTCGACCGCCGCGGCCGCCAGAAAGCGGTAGGGGAGCCTGGCGAGCGCCGGCAGCGGTGGTTCCGAGAGCAGGAAACGGGCCGCCGACCGGGAGGCGGGCGTGGCCCGCAGCTCGGGCCGGTACTCGGTCAGGCGAGCCGTGAGCGCGGCGCGGGTCCCGGGCGGCCGTTCCACCCCCAGGCGCCGCGCCACCTGGGCCATGTCGGCCACGTAACCGTCCGCCGCGACCGGGCCGAGCGGAGCACGTCCGTACCGTTGGTGGGCCCTCAGGAAGCAGGCCGTCTCCGCGACGTGCACCCAGCCGAGGAGGTGGGGGTCAGAGGCGTGGTACGGCACGCCCTCGGGCGTCGTCCCGTGGATGCGGCCGTGCACCTCCCGTACCCGTGCCACGGCGGCTTCCGCGTCCTCGCTGGTCCCGAACGTCGTGACGGCCAGGAACGTGCTGGTCCGCTGGAGCCGTCCCCAGGGGTCGCCCTGGAAGCCGGAGTGGGCCGCGACCGCCGCCATCGCGGTCGGGTGCAGGGACTGGAGCAGGAGGGCGGCGAGGCCGCCGATGTACATGGACGCGTCCCCGTGCACGACCCGGATGGGACGGTCGGGGCCGAACCAGCGCGGGCCCGGTGTGCCGTGGATGCGCGCCCGTTTCCGGTGCGCCTCGGGGCCCGCGACCCGGTGGAGCAGGGACTCACCGGCTCGCTCCCGCAAGGCGCCGACGCACGACGGTGACCGAGGCACACCTTCAGTATGGCTCCGCGCGCTGGGTGGCTGTCACCCGTATGCCCGGCACCCGCTGCGCATGAAGCGGTCGGCGGGCGGGCAGCCGCCTCCTGGCGGTCGGGGCCCTGGCACCCGTACAGCCGCCGCCGTCAGTCGAGTGGTCCGCGGAACCGAGCGATGTGCCGCCGGTGCTCGGAGGTGAGCGGTACGTCATGTGGTACTCGGAGGCGATCGATGAGCTTTCCCCTGCCCGACAGCGTCCACGCCCTCAAGGGCATGATCGGGCGCGAGGTCACCGCACTGCGCGCGACGGTACGCCGGAACACGGAACGGCCCCTGGGCAAGACGGCCGGTGCCGAGATGGCGTCGCCGTTGCAGTCCCTGGCGGTGCTTCCGCCCTCCGCGGAGGTGGACGGGGCGACGCGGTGCCTGTGCAGCACCCACGAGCCGGGCGGCAGCGGGATCTGCTCGGTGCTCGCCGCGATCCCGGTCTCCGCCGTGCTGCTCGAACCGGTGGGGGACGCGTCGGGCTCCGTCCTGGACTTCCGGATCGTGGCCGGCAACCGGGTCCGGTCGGCTGACTGGCTTGAGGCGCCGGACCATCAGGTCGGCCAGCGGTTCCTGGAGGCACGGCCGGGCGCGGCGAACTCGGGGCTGCTCGCCGCCCTCGCGGACGTCGTGGAGTCCGGCAAACCCCTGGACGGGCTCGTCGTCGACTACACGGAGCAGCGGCTCGGCCGGATCCACCGCGCTCCGCTCCTGTACTCCGCGGCCCGCTGCGGCGAACAGGTCCTCGCGACGTGGCGGCCCGTGCAGAGCCAGGCGGAGCTGCTGACGATCGACGCGCAGTTCCTGGCGTCGATGGGGTGGGGGAACTGGGATCTGCTCTCCGGGAAGGTGACCTGGTCGGAGGGGCTGAGCCGGATCTTCCACGCCGATGTGCGCATGCCGTGGACCCTGGACCAGTTGTGCGACGCGCTGCTGCCGGACGACCTGACGGCGTTCTCCGAGTTCCTCACCTCGGTTCTCGCGGGCGAGGAGCCCGCCTGGACCCGGATCCGTTTCGTGGTCCTGGGCGAGCTCCGCACGCTCGACCTCCTCGGGCGGCCCGTCACCGGTACGGACGGCCGGACGTGGGCCGTCAACCTGGTGGCCCGCGACCTCACCCCGCAGATCCGCAGCCGTCGTCGGCTCGCCGAGACGGAGCGGGAGTCGGACCGGCTGCGCCGGCAGACCGAAGCGGAACGGCGGGTCGCCGACGCGCTGCGCGAGGCGATCCTGCCCACGCACTCGGAGGCGCTGGCGGCCGTCGGCCTCACGGTGGCCGCCTCCTACCGGCCGGCCGAGCCCGACGCCGCGGTGGGCGGCGACTGGTACAAGTGCCGGCTGCTCTCGGACGGCCGGGTGCTCGTGGCGATCGGTGACGCGTCGGGGCACGGTCTTGACGCCGTCGCGCGGATGGCGCAGCAGCGGCACGCGCTGGCGGGCCTCGCGCAGACGGATTCGTCCGCCGGGGAGATCACGACCTGGATGAACGACCTGGTGTGCAGCGATCCCGCGGGGCAGACGGCCACGATGGTGGCCGGCCACCTCGACGACGACAAGGTCCTCCACTGGGCCGACGCGGGCCACCCCGCGCCGCTGCTGCTGCGCGACGGGCACGCCGAGCCGCTGGCGACGGAGCAGCGCGGCCCGCTCCTCGGCGCGCTGCCGGGGTACGCGTACGAGACCTCGTCGACCCCGCTCCTGCCGGGCGATCTGCTGGTGCTCTACACCGACGGCATGGTCGAGCGCCGGGACGAGGACGTGACCGTGGGGATCGACCGGCTCGCCCGCGCGGTGGAGGCGTCGTCGCCCGCGGTCCCCCAGCAGGTGATCGACGCCCTGCTGGCGGATCCGGAGATCGCGGGCCACGGGGACGACGCGTGCGTGCTGGCGATCCGGGTGGAGTGAGGACGCGGTCAGTCGCCGAGGAGGCGGCGGGCCTCCGAGAGGAGGCGGAGGAGTTCGGTGCGGGAGGGGTCGTCGGGCGCGTCCGGGGCCGGCAGGCGTCGGGTGTGGGTGACGAGGACGTTCAGGGCGACGGCGGCCTGACGGGCGAAGAGACACAGCAGGTCGAGTTCCGTCAGGCTGGACCGGGCCTGTGGGGACGGGTCGAGTACCTCGAGGACGCCGAGGACGCGGTTCCCGTGGATGAGGGGGGCGGCCATCAGCGCGTTCGGGACGTAGCCGGTGGACTCGGCGATGTCCCGGTCGAAGGGCGCGCTGTCGTGCAGGTCGTCGACCACCATCGGCTCCCCCGACGCGGCCACCCACCCGGCGATCCCCCGGCCGGCCGGGAACCGCCGGCCGACCAGGAAGTCCTGCCCCTGCCCGGAGACGGCCTCGAAGACGAGCTCGTCCGCCGCGGCCTCCAGGAGCAGGATGGAGCTCGCCTGGGCGCCGAAGAGGGCGCGCGCGGTGTCCACCACCGACTGGAGCAGCTCCTCCATGGCCGGATCGGGTTGACGTGCCGCGGACGCGACGGGGGTGATCGTCTGGGCCATGGGGGTTCCCTTCCGGCGCCGGGCGTTACCGGCGCCCGTGGACACGGACGTTGGCTGCGGACAGGTACAGGGCGTTCTTCAGCTGGAACGGCGTCAGCCGGGGGTGACTCGACAGGATCCGCGCGCAGAGGCCCGCGATGAACGGGGTGGCGAAGCTGTTGCCGGAGCTGCGGATCGACGTGCCGCCGAGCCAAGCCACCTGGACCCGCTGGCCCGGGGCGAAGAACTCCACCGGCGGATCGGGGTTGTAGAGGTGGAGGTCCGGGTCGTCCTCCTGGTGGCTGCCCACCGAGATCACCGAGGAGAAGCGCCAGGGAAAGCTTTCCACGTGGGTGTTGTGCGCGGAGGCGACGATCACGGTCTGCTGGAAGTACGCCTCGTCGGCGAGCCGGCGCAGCTCCTCCACGAAGCGGTCGCTGCTGGTGGACAGGCTCAGGTTCACCACGTCGAACCGCTGCCGTACGGCCCACCGGATGCCCTCCAGCAGGACGTCCCCGCTGCCGGAGAAACGTTCACCGAGGACCCGGACGCTGGTCAGCTCGCAGTCCGGCGCGGTGCGCCTGATGATCCCGGCGCAGGCGGTGCCGTGACCGCAGGCGTCGCCCTCGTCCGTCTCCTCGACGTGGACGCCTTCGTCGTCCTTGAAGACGCGCCAGGAGCCGTCGACCCGGCCGACCATGGGGTGGTCCCGCTCGACACCCGAGTCGACGACGCAGACGCGGATGCCGCGCCCCGTACCCCCGAGGAGGCCGAGGCCGTCCTCGGGCGCGTCCGGTGGCCCGTCGGCCTCCACGGGTACGTCCGCGGGGCCACGCCCGCGCAGTCCCCAGGTGAGTCCGGGCGTCGCCGGTGGCCGCAGGGTCGTCATCGTGGTGCCTCCTCTCCGGCGTCGGTGAGCGGTTCGACGGCGTCGCGGGAGTCGGGGGCGGACTCGGGCTCGGGCCGGGGGGCTCCCGCCGCACCCGGCGTACGCCTCCGGACCCCGTCCCAGGCACCCGACGCGTCGGTCTCCCGTACGGGGGCTGCTGTGGCGTCGCGTACGCCGGGCGCTTCGACCTCTCGTAGGCCGGGCGCTCTTTCGCGTACGCCGGGCGCTTCGATTACGCGTACACCGGACGCCTCGGCCACGGCCTCCGCCTGGCGTGCGGCGGGGAGATGGCCCTTGGCCACGAAGCAGCCGCGGGCCCGCGTCGCCGCTTCTGCCGCGTCGGCCGGGCGGCCGAGCGCGAGGGCCGTGCGGGCGAGGTCCAGGGCGGCGAGGCCCTGGACGATGGGCGAGTCGGTCCGACCGGCGGTGGCGAGCGCCCGCGCGGCCAGCCTGGTGGCGGCCGTCGACTGCCCTCGCGCCGCGGCGATCCGGGCGCGCAGGCCGTCGAGGTCGGCCGACTCGGCGCGTGCTCGGGCCGGTTCGTCCCGCTCCTCCCCCTCCAGTTCGGCGAGGGTGCGGTGGGCGGTACGCCAGTCGCCGAGGTCCAGCCGGATGCGGGCGGCGTCGAGCAGGGCACCGTGCAGCAGCCCCGTGGCGCCGAGTTCCCGCGCGGAAGCGGCGGCCCGCTCCAGGCTCCGGAGGGCCTCCTCCGGGCGGCCGGTCAGGTCCGCGACGGTCGCGGCGAAGATCGGCAGGAACGCGTCGGCCTCGGCGTACCCCAGCCGCTTCGCCAGCTGATCCGCCTCGGCGAGGCAGGCCAGGGCCCCGTCACGGTCGTCGTGGAGGGCGAGGAGCACCGCCAGGGGGCAGTTGAGCGTCAGCCGGACGGCCCGGCGCCCGGCGCCTTGGTCGGCGAGGAGTCCACGGCAGCGGGCGATGGCGTCCGCGACGGGCTGGGGGCCTCGCCACAGCGAGACCCCCGTCGCCCCGAGGGCCGCGGCCCGCTCCGGCTCCGCGTCCGCGCGTACCGCGTGGTCGAGCGCACGGGTGAGCAGCCGTTCCGCCGCCCGGTGCCGGCCCTGTTCCTGGGCGCGCTGGGCGAGCCGGAGGCAGGCCTTGGCCTGGCCGAGGTCGTCGCCGGCCGCGGCGAAGACCGGGAGGGTGGCGCCGGCGGCTTCGGCGGCCGACTCGTCCCTTCCGGCGGACGGCCCGACGGAGGCCAGGGCGAGCCGGGCGTGCGCGGCCTCGACGACGACCTCCGCGACGACGGCGCCGTCGTCGTGGAGGGGTGAGGGGCCGGACGGGTCGCCGGAAGCGCCGGAGGCGCCGCAGGACTGGGCGCCGGATGGGGCGTCCGTCGCGTCGTTGCGTGCGCTCGCGGATGGGGTGCCGGTCGGGGCGCCGGGTGTGTGCGCCGCCTCCGCCAGGACCTCTTCGAGCAGTGTCCTGCCTTCCGGGCCGCGACCCAGGTCCAGGAGCGTCTGGCCCAGTCGCCGGCGGGCCGACGTGCTGCCCGGTTCGCCCGGTGCGTAGCGGGCCGTGGCCCTCGAAAGGAGGTCGGCGGCCCATACGGGGTCGGCGTGGGCGAGTGCCAGCCGGCCGGCCTCGGCGAGAGCGTTCGCGGCGCGTCGGCGCAGCCCGTCGGTGTGCGGGTCCTGCGCGCCCAGCTCGACCCGGTAGCGGTACGCGTGTTCCAGGTGGGCGCCGACCGCGGCGCTGCCCCGTTCCCGGACCGAGTCGAGTCGTGCCGCCCGTTCGTGCCGGTCGGCCCGGTCCATCTTGGACTGGCTGGCGTAGACGACCTCCTGGATCAGCCCTCCGGCGAAGCGGAACGCCTCGCCGTCCGGCCTGATCAGACGGTGCAGGACCAGTCGGTGCAGCGTGGAGCGGAGTTCGGAACCGGTCCACGCCTCCGCCGGAGGGCCGGCGAGCGCGGTCAGTTCCTGCGCGGTGAAGTCGCCGCCGACGACGGACGCCAGGCCGAGCGCCCGGTGTTCCGGCGGGTCGAGCGCGTCGATCCGGGCACCGATCAGGGCCTGGAGCTGGAGCGGGACGCTGTCCGCGTCGACCGCGTCCCCCGCGACCAGCAGCTGCTCCAGGTGCAGCGGATTCCCGCCCACCCGCGCCAGAACCCCGGGGTCGAGCGGCTCGCCGCTCGCCGTCCCCCCGGTCAGCTCGGCCGCGAGCAGCTGGGCCTCGGCGTCGGAGAGCCCGCCGAGCGGCACCGCGTCCACGGCCAGTTCGGGACGGATGTCGAACAGTTGGGGGCGAGTGAGGAGAACGATCAGGACGGCGGCGTCCGTCAGCGCGCGCAGCAACCGGTCGAGGGCCTCGAAGAGCGGCCGCGCCGCCCAGTGGCAGTCGTCGATCACCAGCACGACGGGGTGCGTCGCCGACAGCTCCGCGAGGACCTTGGCCAGTGCCGCGCAGGTGTCCGCCGGCGACGGGTTGGGCGTCCCGTCCAGGAGCAGACCTCCGTCGAGCAGGTCGAGTTCGGGCGACGGAGCGGGCCTGCCGCCGGTCTTCAGGAGGTCCGCCACGGCGTCGGCGAGCGGTCCGAGGCTGGGCTGTTCGCCACGGGCCCGACAGCGTCCGACTCCGTGGTGCGGGCGGCCGGGACCGGGCATGGTCGTGGCCCTCGTGACCCTCGTCGCCCTCGTGGCCTCCTGCGGGGTCGTCGGCGTCGTCGCGGTCGTCGCGGTCGTCGCGGTCGTCACCAGCGCCGTCGGCGTCGTCGCCGTCGTCACCAGCGCCGTCGTCGTCCTCGCCCGGTGCATCCACTCCCGTACCAGCCTCGTCTTGCCCTGGCCCGCCTCCCCGCCGACCACCAGGCGGCCGGCCCGGCGGGTCCGTACCACCTGCCCCAACGCCTGCTCCAGTAGCGCGAGTTCACTGGCCCGGCCGACGAACCCGAGGTCGAAGCGGCGCAGTGCCTCCGGGCCGTCCCCCTCGTCCAGGCCGAGGAGGCGGTACGCGGGGACGCGGTCGCTCTTGCCTTTCAGCAGCAGCGGGCCGGTCTCCGTCGTCCGGATGCCCGGCCCCGCTGCCGCCAGGGTGTCGGGGCCGATGAGGATCTCCCCCGCGGCGGCGTTCTGTTCAAGCCTCGCGGCCACGTTGACCGGTTCGCCGGAGACCATCGCCTGTCGCAGGTTCGCCGAACCAGCCACCACCTGTCCGGTGTTGACGCCGATGCGCATCTGGAGGCGTACGCCGACGGCCGGTTCGAGACGGGCGTTGAGCCCGGCGAGCGCCTCGCGCATGGCGAGGGCTGCCGCGAGCGCCCGGCGGGCGTCGTCCTCCCGTACGGCCGGCACGCCGAAGACGGCCATCACGGCGTCGCCGATGAACTTCTCCACGGTGCCGCCCTGGTCCTCGATCCGCAGCCGCATCAGGTCGAACCAGCGGAGCGTCACCGAGCGCAGGGTCTCCGCGTCCAGCGCTCCGGAGAGCGCCGTGGAGCCCACCAGGTCGCAGAAGAGGACGGTCACCACCTTGCGGCCGGTCGGTCTGGCCATGACCGGCCCGGTGGTGCTCGGGCTGCCGCACGAGGGGCAGAACCGGGCGCCGGGCGGCAGTGCGCTCCGGCACGAGGCGCAGGACATGGGTTCCTCCGGTGGACGCGGGACGGCGGGGCGGCCGGGGTTCAGAAGAGGGCGCCGCCCGCGACGTCGGCATGGGCCTGTACCTCGGGGGCCGCCGCGTCGAGCCGTCCCCTGATGTCGACGAGCAGGGCCAGCTCCTCGGGGGTGAGCGCGCGCAGGACCTCGTGCTGCTCGTCGCTGAGGGCGTCCAGGTCGAAGCCCGCGGCGGCGAGCGCCTCCAGGGAGGGCGGAGCGGTGTCGTCGGTCACGGGTGTCCTCCTGGGGTCGTGGCGAGGGAGAGGAAGAGCCGGGTGAGCAGGTGGGTCGTGTGCAGCGCGCTGACGGAGACGGCGGTCCGCCGGGCGGGGGTCGGCGCGAGTGCGTCGAGTACGCGGTAGAGGTCGTCGAGGTGGCCTCCGTCGAGTTCCGCGTGCTCCCTGAGGGTGCGGAACGCGCCGTCGGGGAACCCGGTGGCCGCGGCGAGGCGGTCGGCGAGCCGCGGCCCGGGGGCGTTGCCCTCCAGGACCGCGATGTAGCCGAGCAGGGCGACGGGGTGCTCGTGCTCGATCCGGTAGTACTGCGCCCCGGCGAGTTCGACGGCGACGGGGTGCGGCACGACGTCCGGCCCGGCACCGGTGGCGGCCAGGTCGTCGAGCAGCCAGAGGTCGTGGCCGCGCTCCTCCTCGGCGTGGCGGAGGCAGTACGCCGCGAGGAGCCGCGCGGCCGGGTCGTCCAGCTCGGCGCACCGCGCGGCGGCCCGCTGGAGGAGCGGCACCGAGGCCCGTACGAGCGGGTACATGGCGGCCAGATAGCGCGGGTAGCGCTGCCGCAGGCCGTCCGGCCGCCAGAGGGACGCGATCGCGGCCCGCAGAACGGGCGCGGTGGGCGTCAGCGTGGTCCTGAGGGTGAGGGACGCGGTGGTGTTCATCGGCGGCTCCACGTGTTCATCGGCTGCTCCGCTCCTCTGCGGGAGGCGACTCGACCAGGTGCGCGTAGCGGGCGCAGCCCAGGCGGCGTACCAGGGCGGTGGGTCCGGCGGCCAGCTGCTCCTGGGCGCTGAGCCGGTCGAGCAGTTCACCGACCCGGCCGCCGGCGTCACGGGCCGCGCCCGCGAGGACCTCGGGGCGGTCGGCGAGTGCGTGGCAGCTGCGGCAATAGCCGGCCGGGGCGGGCGAGGTCGCGTAACGGGCGTGCAGCCGCTGCGGGCCGACGGCCCGCAGCATCCGCAGCACCGGGGAGCCGAGGGAGCGGGCGCGGACGGCCGGCCAGTCGTCCTCCGCGATGTGGCCGAGCCGCAGGTGCGGGGGGACGGGGCGCCGGTCCACCGTCCACTGGTTGCAGCAGGCCGCGACCGTCCCGTCGAAGGCGACCACCGGCCAGGCGGCGAGGGCGCACGGCGCCGTCAGGGAGCCGCCGGGTCCGGGCGGTGTACCGCGGACGAGGCCCGCGGCGCGGCCGAGCGGCCGGACCTCGTTGACGAGGAGCGGCACCCGGCCGGCGAAGACGCGGCCGATGTCCGCGACCGCTTCCGCGAGATACGGGTCGTCGGGGCCGGTCCCGGTGAGGTGGACGCTGACGGGGGTGCCGGCGTCGAGGACGGACCGCAGGACGCGCAGCACGTCGGCGCGCGGGACCTCGCGCTCGTGGTGGACGTCGAGGCTCGCCGAGAAGTGGTCGAGAGCCGTGATCGCCCGCATGATCCGGTCCGGGACGCGCCCTTCACGGGCGAAGAACATCCCGCTGAGCAGCGCGACCCGGGAACCCGCTTCGCGCGCGCGTCCCGCCAGGCGGACGACCAGCTCCGGCAGCAGCAGTGGTTCGCCGCCGGTGAGCATGACCACTTCGGGGCGGTCGTCCGTACCGAACGAGTCGACGAAGCGCAGGAGTTGCTCGGGGTCGGGCCGTTCGGACACCGACAGGGAGGAGTCGGTGGAGCAGTGCGCGCAGCTCAGGGGGCAGCGGCGGGTGAGCGCCACGAGAAGGCCGCCGCAGGGCACCGGCCGCAGGCCGATCAGCTCCGCCAGGTCCATGTCGCCTCCTCCGTGCGCCTCTGTGCTCGCGCGCCGCTCGTACGCCACGCGGGGCGCCGCTCGTACGCCACGCGGGGGCGTCGCTCGTGCGTCGCTCGTCGTCGCGCAGGGCGTCGCACGGATCGTGACGCGGGCCGCCAGACTTCCGGTTCGGAAACGCCTGGTCATCGGTTAATTCGCAGGCCGGGGCGGGTGCTCGGGAGCGAGCATGTCGTGCGTCGGCGTGCGCGGCCGGCTCCCCGGAAGGCGTTCCGCGCCCCCGTCGTCGCCGTATACCGGCCTCGAACCGACGACCAGGCGTTCCCATACCGAGCATCCGTACGTTCATTCCCAGCCGGCGCAGCGACGCCGCCGACCAAGGAGGACGAACATGCCCGAGAACACGAACCCGAAGCCCGAGGACGAGGACATCGAGGTCGTCGCCCACAGCGAGGACGAGGAGGCCGAGGCCGGCTGCGTCGTCAACAACTCCAGCGACCTCTCCTGACCGAGATCGCCGAGTTCTGAAGCACCGCGCGGGCCACCCGGTTCTCGGCAGATCGTGCCAGGAACCGGGGGGCCCGCGGCCCACCCGGGCCCATTCCCCCTACCCGCCCGCCACCGCCCGAGGGAGCACGCACGTCGTGAAGATCCTGCTCTGCCCGCTCAGCGACGGCGGCTACCTCTACCCGGCGATCGCGGCCGGGCGTGAACTGCGGCGCCGTGGCCACGAGGTCAGCGTCCTCTGCCGGTCCACGGCCGCGCCCTTCGTGGCGGAGGCCGGACTTCCGTTCGCGGCCGCGGAGGACTTCGGCGGCCGCCAGGCCTTCTCCGCCACCTGGTGGGGGAAGACCGGCCCGGCACAGTACCGGGCCACCCTGCGCGCCGCCCGCGACGCGGGCGCCGACGTGCTGGTCACCTCCGTGCTGTGCAACGGCGCCCTGCTCGCCGCCGAGGCCCTGGACGTTCCCGTGGTCGTGATCGGGCTCTCGGTCCACCTCTGGGACTACCGGACGGGCGGCGACGACGAACCGCACCTCGGCAGGACCCGGGCGAGCAGGACCCTCGACAGCCGGGAGATCCACACCGCCACGCGCGAGGAGGTCGGCCTGGCGGGGCGCGCGCCCCGATGGGACGACCCGCTGCCCGGTGACGCACTGCTGCTCCGCGGGGACCCGGCGCTCGAGTATCCGGGCGCGGAACTCCCCGAGCGCGTACGACACGTGGGCCCGCTGGCGTGGGAACCGAAGCCCGATCCGGCGGAGGTCGAGGCGGTCGCGGACCACGTGGCACGGTCCGGAAAACCCGTCGTCTACGTCCACCTGGGCCGCTTCTTCGGGGGGAACAGCCTGTGGCCCCGGCTCAACGAGGCGTTCACCGGCGGCCGGTTCCAGGCCGTGGTCGAGCAGGGCCGGTCCACCGAGCCCCGGCCCGCGCCGGGCGCCGACATCCTGCTGGTCCGCAAGCCGTGGATGGGCCCGCTCGTCGACCTGGCCGGGATGGTGCTGGCCAACGGCACCTCCGCTCCGGTCCTGGCCGCCCTCCTGCGCGGCCGGCCCCTCGCGCTCTCGCCCAACGGCTCCGAGCAGCCGCTGCTCACCGGTGCCTGCGTACGGGCCGGCGTGGCCGTGCGCGTACCGAACAGCCCGTCCGCCGATGATCCGTCGGCGCTGCTCGAGCGGGCGTGGCACGACGAAGGTCTGCGGGGCCGCGCCCGCGCGCTCGGCGGCAGGCTGGCCGCGCCGGACAGCGCGGCGCGCGCGGCCGACGTCGTCGAGCGCGTCGCCCAGGCATCCGCAACCCCGAAGGAGGACCATGAGTACGCGATCAGCCGGTCTCGATGAGGCCGTGACGAGTCTGTCCGCGGGTGTGCGGCACTGGATCGGGCAGCACGCGGGATACCTCGACTCACCCGCCGGGCGCGCCGAGTTGCCGGTGACCCCGCGCGTCAAGGCCCTCCTCCAGCTCGCGCTGCTCCGCCGCCACTGGGGGCACGCGGTGCCCGACGACCCGGCGCTCGCCGGGGTCGCCGACGTGGTCGGACGGGCCTGGGAGCGACCGGAGTTCCCGCAGCTCCTGACTCTCGACCGGCGGTACGCGCGGCAGTTCGAGCTGATGTACGCGGCGCTCACACCGGCCGGGGCCGACACCGACGCGCCGCGCGCCGTGCTGGCCCGGCTGACGGCCGACGGCTACCTGGCGCCGCGACGGAAGTCGCCGTACCTGCACCTGGAGGCCAGGTACTACGCCGATCTCGCGGGCGTCGAGCACCGGTTCGCCCCGTACCGGGAGCTGTACGCGGCCAGCCTTCCGGCCAGGGCCGCCACGCTGCCCTCGGCCGACCTCGACGTGTGCGTGGTCACCCACACCGTCTTCTACCTCAGTGACTTCGGCCTGCGGGACCCCGGCCTGACCGAGGAGGCCCGGGGGCAGCTGCTCGGTGTCGTGGAGCGGCTCACGGAGCGCTGCGTGGGGCTCGGCGAATGGGACCTGGTGGGCAAGCTGTTGCTCACCCAGTTCTGCCTGGGTGCGGACCCGCTGAGCACCCCGTCGGGGGCGGCCGGTTTCCGGATGCTCGCCGAGGTCCAGACGCCGGGCGGCGCGATCCCCGGACGGTCCGTCGCCCGGCGGGCGCCGGCGGACGCGACGCCGGTGGACTTCTTCCGGAAGTCCTACCAGGCGACCCTCGTCACGGCGCTCGCCACGCTGATCGCCACGAGCGGCGGACACCGGACCGGCGGACTCGCCACGGCGGGGGCCTCGGCAGTGCGGGAGGAGACACGATGACCACGGACCAGGCGATGACCACCACGGACCAGGCCACAACCACCGAGCGGATCCTGACGACTGAGCGGACCCTGACCGCTGAGGGGACCCTGACGACTGAGATGGCCCCGACCACCGTGTCGGCCCCGGTCACCGCGCCGGCCCCGACGACCGGGCCGGTCCTGACCCCCGCGCCGGCCCCGACCACCAGCCCCATCCCCTCCAGCGCGCGTCTCCTCCGGGGCGAGCGGAACTGGTGGTTCCTCGGGCCCGGCGGGGTGG
The DNA here is from genome assembly GCF_044764665.1 of Streptomyces sp. NPDC093795. NCBI lineage: Bacteria > Bacillati > Actinomycetota > Actinomycetes > Kitasatosporales > Streptomycetaceae > Streptomyces > Streptomyces sp. NPDC093795. The sequence goes on along the minus strand of NZ_JBIWIO010000003.1, from coordinate 550,538 downwards.
CCCGGCTCGGTGACCGGCACGTCTCCGACGACGGGGCCCTGCGCCCCGAGGCGGCGGACCGGCTGCGCGACAGCGGCATGTTCACCCCCGCCCGCGTACGGGCGTACGCCCTCACCGTCCTCACCAGCACCCACTGCAACCTGGGCTGCGGCTACTGCTTCCAGAACACCGCGCAGGACGAGGCGGGCGGCAGCCGGCCGCCCCGGATCGCCAGGACCCGTCTCTCCTCCGAGACGATCACCTCGATCCTCGGCTTCACCGAGCGGCAGATGGCCGCCGTCGGCCTGGAGAAGCTCAGGATCCTCCTCTTCGGCGGGGAGCCGCTGCTCAACCCGCGCGGTTGTCTGGAACTCCTGGAGCGGGCCGCGGACATCGCGCCGACATCGGCCTGGATGATCTCCAACGCGACGCTGCTCACCCCCTCGCTCGCGCGGCGGCTCTCCGACCGCGGCCTGACCTCCGTCCAGGTCACCTTCGACGGCGACCGCGCCGATCACGACCGGATCCGGATCGGCAGGGCGGACGGCAGCGGGACCTTCGACAAGATCGTCCGCAACATCGTGAAGGCCTCCGAGGTGACCCCGCTCCAGTGGACGCTGCGGGTCAACGTCTCCCAGGAGACCTTCCACGGCGTCGACGCACTGATCGACCGGCTCGTGGGCGCCGTCGACCCGGCGCGGTGCACCCTGTACTTCGCCCGGGTCGGGGACGTGGGCGTCGGATACGCCAACAGCCTGCTGCACACCGGTGAACTGTCGGCCGCCTTCACCCGGTGGCAGCGCAGGGCGCTCGACCTCGGCTTCACCGTGAGCCGCCCCGGGGCCCGGAAGACCTGCGTCACCTGCGGTCACGCCGACGGCCGTTACGGGGCGGTGGTCAGCGCCGACGGCACTCTGGCCAGCTGCTGGGAGACCGCGGGAAAGCCCGACTGGGAGGTCGGTACGGTCGCCGACGGCTATCTGCCCGGTGCGGAGACCCGTGACCGCTGGATCGCCTGCCAGGACCTGTACCGCTACGACGAGAACGCGCGGACGCTCGCGCGGTTCCGTGACGTCGTGGACACGGCCCTGCTCGACCATATGCAGGAGACGGGGCGCCTGTAGCCATGGCCTCACCCCTGGAGCAGCTCGCGGCCGGCGCGCTCGACTGGCTGGAAAGGAATCTGGACCACTTCGATCCGTTCTCGGCGAGCGCCGGGCCTGCGACGCCCGACAGCGCGACGCCCGGCAGGACGAAGGCCGGCCAGGCGAAGGCCGCGCTGGAGCTGGCACTGCTCTGCCACTGCGCGGCCCGCCCGGGCCGTGCCCCCGAGGCGCTCGACGGCGCGCTCGACGGGGCGACGGCCCTCGTCCGGAAGCTGTGGCAGCACCCGGACTTCCCCCCGCTGTTCGACGAGGACCCCGCGTACGCCTCCACGTACGGGCTGATCTTCGCCGCCCTGGCGCCCGACGGGATCGACGACACCCTGTGCCGGGGCACGCTCGCCCGGCTGGACCCGGGGTTCCTCTCGTCGCCGGGGAGGTCTCCGTACCGGCGCATCGAGCTCCGCCACTACGCGGACAAGGCCGGTGTCCGCCACACCATCGAGCCGTACGCCGAACTCGTCCCGCGGAGCCCGCTGGTCGCCCTCCGCGCCGCCGGCCCCGGAGAGGCGGGCTCGCAGGACGAGGCGGCGCCGCTCACCACCCCGGAGGCGTACGCCCTGACGCACACCGCGTTCTATCTCGGGGACTTCGGCCGGACCGCGCCCGGTCTCTCCGAGGGTGAACGGGCGCACGCGGAGGACCTGGTCGACCGGATGCTGCGGCACTGCGTCGCGCACGACCGGTGGGACCTGGCCGCGGAACTCGTCCTCACCCAGTTCATCCTGGGGAGCGATCCGCTGCGCACGCCCTCGGGAGCCGCCGCCGTGGAGTGCCTGGCCCGGGCCCAGCGGCCCGACGGCGCGATCCCCGGCCGCTCGGCGGCACTCACGGCGCCGCCCTCCGCCCCCGCAGAAGAGTTCTTCCGGAAGGCGTACCACACGACCCTGGTCACCGCCCTCATGGCGCTCGCCGTCACGTCGCCGGGGCCGTCATGACAACGCGTCCGCGCCCGCGTCCACGGCTGACGCTGATCAACCGCGACTACACCCGGCTGTGGTTCGGCCAGGCCGTCTCGTCCGTCGGCGACGCCGTCTTCAGCACCACCCTGGTGCTGTGGGTGGCGACCGTCCTGGCGAAGGACGAGACCTGGGCGCCGATGGCGGTCAGCGGCGTCCTGATGGCGTCGAGCGCCGCCGTCCTCGTCATCGGTCCGCTCGCGGGCGTCTTCGTCGACCGCTGGGACAAGCGCGCCACGATGTTGCTGAGCGAGGCGGTCCGCGGCGCGCTCGTGGCCCTCCTGACCGTCGTCTCCTTCCTGCCGACCGACGCTCTGCCGACGGGCGTCTGGCTCGCCCTCGTGTACGTGACGGTGCTCCTGCTGCACGCGGCCGGGCAGTTCTTCTCGCCGGCGCGCTTCGCGATCCTCGCGGACCTCGTCACCGGGGACGCCGACCGCGCCCGCGCGGCCGGCATCGCTCAGGCGACCGGCGAGACGGCGTGGATCATCGGGCCGCCCCTCGCCGCACCGCTGCTGTTCACCGCCGGACTCCAGTGGGCCCTGCTCTTCAACGCGCTGTCGTACGGGGTGTCGTACCTCGCCATCCGTTCCATCGGAGCGGGACCGGCGGCCTCGGGCGCGGACGGGCAAGGTGCCGCGCGGAAGGCGGCCAAGCGGCCGAAGGGCGGTCTGCGGCGGGAGTTCACGGACGGCCTGCGCTTCTTCGCCCGCAGCAGGTTCCTGGTGGCGCTGCTCCTGCTCGCCGTCATCGGCCAGTTCGGCATCGGCGCGCTGAGCACCCTCAACGTCTTCTTCACCACCGACAACCTCCACGCGGAGGCCCATCTCTACGGGTACGTCGGCATGGCCATGGGCGTCGGCGGCATCACGGGCGCGCTGTGCGCGGGCCGGGTGGTGCAGTGGTTCGGGGCGCGGCGGAGCACCTGGATCAGCCTGCTCGTGAGCGGTGTACTGCTCGTCGCGTACTCCCGTCAGAGCGGGTTCCTCGCCGGCGTCGCCGTGCTGTTCGTCTTCACCGTGCCGCTCACCGTCCTGAACACCGCGATGGCTCCGCTGCTGCTCGCTGCGGCGCCCCCGGAGTACCGGGGGCGGGTGATGGCCGTGTTCTACCCGGTGACGAAGCTGGCGTCGATGCTCTCGGCGGTCCTGTCCGGCTGGCTCGCCGGTTCCGTGCTGCACGGCTTCGCGGGCTCGGTCGGCGGCATCCGGTTCGGCCCGATCGACACGATCTTCGCGGTGTCCGGCCTGATCGTCGTGGTGTCCGGCGTCTACGCCTGGCTGTCCCTGCCCGGTACGGAGAGCGCGGCCGGGGACGCCGGGGACGACGCGGACGCCGTCGAGAAGGCCGGTGTCGGTACGGCCGCGGCACCCGACCCCCGTCCGCCCCGCCCCGAGAGAGGGAGCAGCGAGTGACCCCCGACGACGCCCGACCGAGACGGCTCCCGACCCCGCGCCCCTATCCCCTTGCGGAGCGGCAGGACATCGTCGAGGAACTCCACGGGCTGCGGATCCCCGACCCGTACCGCTGGCTGGAGGACGCCGACGCCCCCTCGACGCTCCGGTGGAGCGCGGAGCAGGAGTCCCTGTACGAGGCGGAGCGCGCGGCCCTGCCCGGCCTGGAGCGGTGGGAGGCGGAGGTCGCGGCGCTCGACGCCGTCGACCGCGCCAGGTCGCCCAAGGTCCGCGGCGACCGGGTCTTCTGGCTGCGGCAGGACGCCGGCCAGGAGCATCCGGTGCTCGTGGTCGCGGAGACCGGCCCGGGCGCGGTGGAGCGGGTGCTGCTCGACCCCGGTGTCCTCGACCCGTCCGGGCGGACCGTGCTCGACGCCTGGGAACCCTCCGTGGAGGGCGATCTGCTGGCCTTTCAGGTGTCGCGGGACGGCACGGAGGACTCGCTGCTCCACGTGATGGACGTGGCCACCGGGAAGGTCGTCGACGGGCCGGTGGACCGGGTGCGGAAGTCGTCGGTCGGCTGGCTGCCCGGGGGCGGGGCGTTCTACTACGTCAGACGTCTGGACCCCCGGCTCCACCCCGGCGAGGAGCGCTACCACCGCCGGGTCTGTCTGCACCGGGTCGGGACGGCGGCCGACGCGGACGCCGTCGTCTTCGGTGAGGGGCGGGACAAGACCCAGTTCTACAGCGTCTCCGTGACAGCGGACGGCCGGTGGCTCGGCGTCACGGCCACGCTCGGCACCGGCCGCGGTACCGACCTCTACCTCGCCGACCTGACCGCGGGACCGCCCGAGCGTCCGCCGCTGCGGCCGGTCCAGGAGGGCAGGGAGGCCGCCACCCGGCTGCACGTCGTGCCCGGCACCGGTCCCCAGGACCGGGTGTGGCTGCGCACCGACCGCGACGCCGCCCGGGGCCGCGTCGTCGCCTGCCGGCCCGACGCGCTCCACCTGGGCCCCGACGCCTGGCAGGAGGTCGTCCCGGAACGGCCGGACGCGGTGCTCACCCACCTCGTCGTGCTGTCCGGGCCCGAGCTCGACCACCCGCTCGGCCTCGCCGCCTGGACCCGGGACACGGTCGCCGAGGTGACCGTGCACGACCTGGTCGAGGGGCGGCAGGTGGCCACGGTCCCGCTGCCCGGCACCGGCGCCGTCGGCGACTTCTCGGCCGGGCCGCCCGGCAGTCACGAGGCCTGGTTCGCGTACACCGACTTCGTCACGCCGCCGCGGGTGCTCCGGTTCGACGCGCGCACGTGCCGGGTGACGCGCTGGGAGCGCGACGCCCCGGACGGCCCGGCGGTCGGCGGCGCGGTCACCCGGCAGGTCGCCTTCCCCTCGGGCGACGGGACGACGGTCCGCATGTTCGTGATCTCCCCCACCGGAAGCCCGGACGTGCCGCGTCCGACGCTGCTCACCGGGTACGGCGGCTTCGGCCGCACGATGTCGCCCCGCTACCGCGCCCAGGTCCTCGCCTGGGTCAGGGCGGGCGGGGTGTTCGCCTGGGCGGGGCTGCGCGGGGGCGGCGAGGAGGGCGAGGCGTGGCACCGGGCCGGCAGTGGGCCGCACAAGCAGAACACCTTCGACGACTTCGCCGCCGCGGCCGACCGGCTGGTCTCGGCGGGCTGGACCGAACCGGGCCGGCTCGCGATCATGGGCGGCTCCAACGGCGGGCTGCTCGTCGGCGCCGCCCTCACCCAGCAGCCGGGGAAGTACGCGGCCGTGGTGTGCATGGCCCCGCTCCTGGACATGGTGCGGTACGAGCTGTCCGGCCTCGGCCCCAGCTGGACGCCCGAGTACGGCAGCGCGCGGGACCCGGCGCAGCTGCCGACGCTGCTCGGCTACTCGCCGTACCACCGCGTGACACCGGGGACCCCGTACCCGGCGGTGCTGCTCACGGCCGCGGACGGCGACACCAGGACCGATCCGCTGCACGCCCGCAAGATGTGCGCGGCGCTCCAGCACGCCACGTCGGGCGCCGGACCGATTCTGCTGCGGCTCGAGCGCGGCGTCGGCCACGGAGACCGCGCCGCCTCCCGCGCGGTGGCACTACAGGCGGAGTGCCTGGCGTTCCTCGCGGGACAGGTGGGACTCCGGGCTCCGGAACGGGGGGCGGGGGCGGGGACCTGAGGGGCGGGCGGGGGCGCGGACCTGGCCCTGCCCGCCCCGGGCCCTCGCCGGATATCCGGGCGGCGCCGGTCCCTCCCTCAGCCGGGGGTCAGGACCGGTGTTCCGGTGCGGGTGCCGCGGGCGTACAGCCTTATCAGGTACGGCAGTTCGTACTGGGCCGCGTGGGCGGTGACCTCGCCGCCGGGTGAGGTGACCATTCCGGCGTCGATCAGCGCCTCCACCACCCGTACGGCGTGCCGCTCGTCGCACCCGAGGGCCTCGGCCGCCTCGCTCAGGCCGAACGGGCCGTCCCCCGTGCCCGCCGCGAGGCGCCCCGCATCGCGGCCGCACTCCTCCGGCAGCGCCTCCCAGCCGTCGGCGAGCCACCGCCGCACGGACACGTCCCCCGAGGTCAGCTCGTCGAGGGCCCCGGCGGGGTCGGTGAGCCGGTCCGCGAACTCCCTCAGCGGTACGTGGCGGAGCACCGCGAGCCGCATGCCGCTGACCCGGACCGCGAGCGGCGACCCGCCGCAGGCACGGACGATGCGCAGCGCGGCCTCCCGGTCGGCCCGCACCCGGCTCCCGCCGACGAGCCCGGTGAGCAGTTGCAGCGCCTCCGCGGTGCCGAGCGGCGGGACGGGCACCCGGTGGACCGGTGCGATGCCGCCCAGCTGTCCGCGTGCGGTGAGCAGCACCCTGCCCCGGCCTCCGCACGGGAGGAGGGGCCGTACGGCGCGCTCCTCGGGCACGTCGTCCAGGATCACCAGGACGCGGTGCTCCGCGAGCCACTCGCGCCACGCCCCGGGTCCGGACAGTCCGGGTTGCCCCGTCCGTTCGCCGAGCTCCGCGAGCACGGAGGCCTGCGGGCGGGGGCGCCCGTCGGCCGCCCGCAGGGACACGCAGAGCCGTCCGTCCGCGAACCGGTCGCCGAGCAGGTGGGCGGCGCGGACCGCGAGCGTGGTCTTCCCGGCCCCGGCGGGTCCTGACAGCAGCACGACCCCACCGGCGCCGTCGTCCTCCAACGCGTCGACGAGGTACCGGAGTTCTTCGCCGTGGCCGGTGAGGTCGACGAGATCGGGAGGCAGGACGACCGGGGCCGGTCGACGGGCGGCGGGGGCCGGAGCGGCCTGGCCGCCGGCGCCGACCGCCGCCCCGGCGCGGCCGTCACCCGCGAGGATCGCCCGGTACCGGGCCGCCATGGCGGCGCTCGGCTCAAGGCCCAGTTCCCTGGCGAGGAGCTGCCGGTAGTCGTCGTACACCGCGAGCGCTTCGGCCTGCCGGCCGGACCCGTGGAGCGCGCACATCCAGGCAGACCTGAGGCGCTCCCGCAACGGGTGCCGTTCCACCAGGTCCCGCAGCCCTTCGGCCACCGCCGGCGCGCCGCCGAGTCCCAGCTCCGCCTCCGCCCAGTTCTCGTACGCCGTCAGATGGCGCAGTTCGAGCCGCTCTGCCTCCTCGGCGAGCCGGGGCGACTGCCGCAGGTCGTCGCCGAGCGGCGGGCCCTGCCACAGGCCGAGGGCCTGCCGAAGGAGCCGGGCGGCGGGCGCGGGCCGCTGCCCCTCGGCGGCCCGCACCAGGGAACGGAACCGCAGGAGGTCGAGCTCGTCCTCCGTCGCGCGCAGCACATAGCCCCCACCCGTGTGGGCGAGCCGCGGCCGGTCCCCGTCGTCCTCGCCGAGCAGCGCGCGCAGGGCGCTCACGTACACCTGGAGGTTCTTGCGGGCGGTCCGCGGGGGCTCCTCCGGCCAGACCGCGTCGGTCAACGCGTCGACGGACACCGGGCAGTTGGCGGAACCGAGGAGCGTCGCGAGCACGACGCGCTGCTTCAACGGGCCGAGGGGAAGCGCCCGGTCGTCCCGGTGCACGGCCAGCGGGCCGAGGACGGAGAACCGGAGTGTGCCGGGTAGGGCTGCGGGTCTCGCGGACGGACGCGGCATCGAGCGAACCTCCGTAGGCTGACGGGAGTTGATCGGTCCGCTCGATGATCCGCCGACCGGATCCGTCGCGCATCGGTGCCGGGCCCGCAGAGTCGCGGGACCGGCGACCGGGTCATGGGGGCACGGACCCCCATACGGACGGAGGCGTCCCCCATCCCGGGTCCGCCGGCCCCCAGGCGCCGGGCCCGCCGCCCCCCATCTGTCCCGGTCAGACCTGCCGCGCCCGTAAGGCGGCACCGGGTGGCGGCTCCTGGTCCTCCGCCCGTTCCGCCGACAGCGCGCACAGGGCCGAGCGGTCCGCGCAGCCGGTCTTGGCCATCAGGCTCGCCATGTGCTTCTCCACGGTCCGGGGCGAGATGCACAGGCGCTGCGCGATCTGCTGGTTGCCCGGCCGCTCCCCGAGGAGGGCGAACACCTCGTACTCGCGCGGAGTGACGCCCGCGGTGCGCAGCTCCGTGGGGATCCGCTCCCGACCGCCCCTGCGCTGCGGGACGCTCACGCCCGCCTGGCGCAGGACGGCCCGGCAGGCCCCGGCCACCGGCTGCACGCCTGCCTCGTGGAAGTACTCCTCCGCGGTCCTGAGCCACGCGACCGGCTCGCCCCAGGAGTCGTGGAGCGCCGCCTCGGCGACGAGCCGCAGGGCGAGATGCCACGCCTGCGGGAACACCGCCGCCGCGCGGCCGGCCTCCTCCACGGCGCGGCGCGCGCCGTCCGGGTCGCCGTCGCGGCCGCGCAGCACCGCGTCCGCCATGCCGAGGAACATCCGGTTCCAGGCCAGTTGCCCGCCGGGCGAGGCGAGGGCCTCGTGGTACGCCTCGCGGCCGCCGTCGTCGCCGTCGCCGTCGCCGTCGAGGATCCGCAGCAGTGGGCGGAGCCCGTACCGTCCACTGAGGTAGAAGAAGCTGGGGTGTTCCCGTTCCCAGACCGCCACCGCGTCGAGCTCGGCCGCCGCCCGTCTCCGGTCCTCCGCCATCAGCGCGCCGATGGCCTGGCACAGTCCGCGCTGCACGGGGACGAGCATCGACTCCTCGCCGCCCGCGCGACGGAACCGGAGCAGGGCCCGTTCCTGTTCGCGGCCCTTGCCCCGGTGGGCGGCGAGCATGGCGTCGACGAGGAGCAGATAGCGGTGCGCGGACAGGTTCTGGAGGCGGGCGCTGGCGTCCACGGACCGCTCGACGATCGCCCGGGCCCGGTCCCAGCGCCCGGTGAGGACGCTCTGCATGGCGAGCAGCCCGTCGACGGTCTGGAGCAGGGCGAGCGAGCCGAGTTCATGGGCCGCCGCGCGGGCGGTCTCCAGCTGGGTCGCCTCCCCGGTCCGCATGAACGCGTTGGTGCCGAGCCGTACCAGGGCCTCGGCCCTGCACACCGCGAGCCGGTGCTTCTCGGCGACTTCGAGCATCCGCACCAGGCAGGCGTCGGCCTCGTCGAAGCCTCGCTCGCGGGAGAGCAGGGCGAGGAGCTGCCATGCGCGACAGGCCACGACGGGCTGGTCGCCCTGTTCCGCGGTGAGCGCGGCGAGACTGGCGGAACGTTCCGCCTCCGCGAGCCGCTCACGCCGCCCCTCGCCCGGGTCGGAGGGGTCGCGCCGCCCGCCTCGGTCGCCCGGGCCGACCCAGCCACCTTGGCCGCCTTGGCCGCCTTGGCCGCCCGATCCGCCCTGGCCACGTCGGTCGTCTCGGCCCGCCTCGCCGCCTCGGTCGTACGCACCGCCCCGGTCATACGCGCCGTCCCGGCCCGGCAGCAGTGCGAGATGGCCCTCGACCACCACGAGCGCCGCCTCCTGCTCCGGGCTCGGCGCGCCCCCGAAGAGGGCGCGGGCCGCCCGGATGCGGCGGTGTGCCTCCTCCTGCTGTTCCTCCATGGTCGCGACCCAGGCGACCTGGGTGTGCGCCTGGGCCCGTTCCTCCGCCGCACGTGAACCGGGGGTCGCCGGTGGCAGGTCGTCGAGCAGGGTGGAGGCCGCGTCGAGCTGCCCGGACTCGGCCTGGGCGATCGCGAGCCGTACGGTGATCGCGTCCCGCTCCTCCTCGGCCGCGAGCCCCCGGGCGCGTTCGAGGAGCACGGCGGCCGAGCCTGACGCTCCGGCCTCCAGCATCTGGCGTCCGACCTGGGCGTACTGCCGGGAGGCCGTCGCCCTGTCACCCGCCGCCAGCCAGAGGGTCGCCACCAACTGGCGCTCCTCGCCAGAGAGTACGCCGGCGGACTCCTCGATGGCGGAGGCGGCCCGCCGGGCGAGCGCGGCCTGCTCGGCGGGCGGCAGTGACGCCCTGAGCGCGTCCGCGGTCAGGACGTGGCGGAAGGTGTAGTCGTCGTGGGCGGCGCCGTCCGGGGCGATGATCCCCGCCTCCGAGGCCGACCGAAGATGGGCGAAGAGCGCGCGGTCGTCGAGCCCCGTGACCGCCCTGAGCGCCCCGACGGAGAACCGGCCGCCCAGCGTCGCCGCGATGAGCAGCAGGTCGCGCACGGGTTCGTCGAGCCGGTCGAGCCGGCGCGCCCAGCTGCGGACCGCGCCCGTCGGCACCGTCGCCTCGCCCTGATCGGCGAGCTGCCACCAGCCTTCGGCCCTGCTCAGCCGGCCCGTGTCGAGGAGGTCGGCGAGGAGGACCTCCACCAGGTACGGGTTGCCGCCCGCCCGCCTCGCGAGGTGCCGGTGCGCGGCCGGGGGCACCTCGCCCGGTCCGGCGTCCAGACACGCGTCCACCATCTCCCGTACGGCGGCCGCGTCGAGCGGCTCCAGTTCCCGTACGGACGCGGTGTTACGGAGCTCCGCGGCGAGCGCGAGGTCGAGGGCGGGGCCGGGGTCCGGCCGCAGCGTGCCCACCAGCAGCACCGGCAGGTCCGCCACGTTGTCGACGACGTACTCGACGACGGCGATCGTCTCGGTGTCGGAGTCGTGCAGGTCCTCCAGGAGGATCACGCACCCCCGCTCGCGGCCGAGCACCGCGAGGAGTCGGAGCAGCGCCTCCGCCATCTCGACCAGCGAGATCGCGTATCCGGGAGCCACCGCGCCGGCCCGCCACTCCGGCACGAGTCCGGCCAGCGCGGGCCGGTACGGGACGAGTTCCGGGTCGTCGGGGGCCCCGGCCGCCCGGAACCGTGAGGACAGTGCCTCGATCAACGGCCGGAAGGGCACGACGAGCCCGGTGGACGTGGCACGGCCGCGCAGCACCGGCATGTCCCGGTCGTACGCGCGGAGGGCGCACTCGCCGGCCAGCCGGGATTTGCCGATCCCCGCCTCGCCGACGAGGAACACCGCCCGCCCGGCGCCCCTTCGGACTCCCTCCAGGGCATCGTCAAGCAGCCCGATCTCGGTTTCCCGCCCCACGATGACCGACGACGTCGCTCGCATGGGCGCAGGCTACTTGGTCCTTTTCGCTCACGGCAGGGGGCCGGGGAACACCCCGGCCGCCGCACGCTCCGCCAAGACGACATTCCTCGGCAGTCTGCTCACCCTGCGGATCGCCGCGCGCTTCGGCGAAGGCCGCGCGATGGCCGCGTCCGTGATCACCAGCGGGCTGCTGTGGGTGTCGGCCCTGCCGCTCTTCCACGCCGACTGGCGGTTCGCGGTCGCGGTCGCCCTCCAGGGGCTGGGCTGGACCGCCTTCATGACCTTCAAGATCACCTCGGTCGCGCTGCGCCAGCGGCTCTGCCCGGAGCCGCTCCTGGGACGTATGACGGCGACGTTCCGCTTCGTGGTGTGGGGTTCCATGCCTCTGGGCGCACTCGCCGGCGCCCTCCTGGGACAGCGCTTCGGCGCCCGGACGGCCCTGTGGGTCGGGGCCCTGGGGGAACTCCTCGCCGTACTCCCCCTGCTCCTCTCGCCTCTTCGGGGGACACGTGAATCCCGTCCGTAGCCTTCGTGACGTCGGCTCCACGCACTACTTCCACGTCGACGTCTGCAGCGGTCGCCCCTACAGCGGCATGGAGGCGAGGGACTGGAACAACGACGGCATCACGGAGGACGTGGCCACCGGCAGTGGCGCCGGATGCGCCGCCGCGTACCTGCGCCGCCACGGCCGGATCGACGACGGCGCGGCCGTGGTCCTGCGGCAGGGACGGTTCACCGGGCGCCCCAGCGAGATGCTGATCAGCGTGCACGGTCGCGGGGAGACATCGGCTCCGTGACGGTCGGCGGCGAGGTCGCGTTCGTCGGCACGGGGGTTCTCGATGTACTGCCCCCGTGACCAGTTCTCAGTTCTCAGTGCTCAGTGCTCAGTGCTCAGTCGAGACAGAACTCGTTGCCCTCGATGTCCTGCATCACGATGCACGACTCGTTGGTGTCGTCGGCGAGCAGCGTGCGCTGGTGTACCGCGCCGAGCGCGACCAGCCGTGCGCACTCGGCCTGGAGCGTGGCGAGACGCTCCTCGCCCACGAGCCCGATGCCGGCCCGCACGCAGATGTGCACCCGGTTCTTGACGACCTTGCCTTCGGGAACGCGCTGGAAGAGCAGTCGCGGGGCCACACCCGAGGGGTCGACGCAGGCGAACCACTGCACCTCATGCTCGGCCGGCAGCGAGCGATGGTAGTCGTCCCACGTGTCGAACCCCTCCGGCGCCGGCGGTATGACGTACCCCATCACCTCGCACCAGAAACGGGCGAGGCGCTCGGGTTCCGCGCAGTCGATGGTGACTTGGAACTGCTTGATCGTTGACATCGGCGCACCCTAACAGGGCGACTCTCTTGCTCGTCCACCCATTTTTGCAGGTCCGCGTGTTCCGGGAGGACAGCCCCTGCGAACCGCTTGCCGCGTCGTGCGGGCCGCAGGGGATGAAGCGACGTACGGATCCGACCGCCTGGTGAGTCCCTAGGACAGCGGGACGGTGCCGGTGGTGTAGGGCATGTCCAAGGAGGAGGCGGCGTCGAGGCCCGTGCCGAGCAGCCTGCTGCGCAGCCCGAGGGCTCCGCTCGCTCCGAACGTCACCTCTCCCACGGGGTGCTCGTGGGCCGAGGTCTCCGCGCCGGCGCCGCCGTCGACGTACATCACCGAGTCGCTGATCTGCATGGGTCCTCACTCGTCCTTGGTGTTCGCAGGAGTGGTGGTCGTGCCAGGTGGTGCGGTGGAGCGATGTGCGGGGTGATGCGAGTGGTGCCGTGGAGCGCTCTGGGGGTGTGGCGGCGGCCGTGGCGCTATGGCCCCGGGTCCGGGCCGGCGGACATCCGCAGGAGGAGCAGGGACGGTACGCGCTCCGGGAAGCCCGCCCGGAGGAGTCCGTGTCCGATTCCGGCGAGGCCGGTCAGCAGCCCGGGGTGTGCGACGCCGTCCGGCGCGCCGCTCCGGGCGCCGGTCTCCTCGACGGACGCGAGGAGCGCCCCGGCCCGGCGGATCCAGTGCGGGCGTGCCTCCGGGAGGGCGTGGTGGCCGAGCAGTTCGCACAGTCCGGCCTCGCCGTGGCACAGGCTGTCGTCGGGAGCCGGCCGGTCCCGGCCCAGCCCCTCGACGGCCTCCCGGGTCCAGGCCGCCAGGTGTGGGTCGTCCATTGCGCCCGGCGCGTCCAGCACCGCGAGGGCGATTCCGGCGCGCCCCCGGCACCAGGCGGAGGCCCGGGTCCCTCCCCCGGGTTCCCCGGCCGGCGTACCGACGGAGGCTCCCCCGTGGCCCCCGTCGACCGCCGCCCGCAGGGCGGTCAGGCCCGCGATCCGGTACCGGCCACCGTCGCCGCCTCCGTCCACATCACCGGCAGCTTCCGCGGCCTCGGCGAACCGCAACAGAGCCCACCCGATCCCGGCCGCCCCCGTCGTGAACCCCCGCCCGGCAGCCGTGGGACCGGCGGTGAGCAGCCGGTCCGCGCAGGCACGCGCGGCCCGCCAGGTCTCCTGTGTCTCATGGCCGGATCCGGTGCCCGCCCCGTGGGCCGCGAGGAGCGCGGCGAGCCCGCCGGCGACGCCCGCGCCCACCCCGTACTCCCGCTCGGTCCGCGCCGCCTCCCCGGCGAGGCGGAGTGCGGCGGACGCCCAGGAGCCGACCTCCGGGTCGTCGAGGAGTCGTGCCGTCTCGCCGAGCGCGTACGCGATGCCGCCGAGTCCGGAGAAGGCGCCCGATCCCACGGCGCCGAGGTCCTCGGGCCTGGCGGTCAGTACGTCGAGCAGGCGGGGTACCGGGGCCAGGGCCGTTCGGGCCGCGTCCGCGTAGTGCGCGGTCCCGGTGAGCGCCGCCAACTGCGCGAGGAACAGGGCGGGTCCGGTGTAGCCGCCGGCCAGGTCCGCCGGCATCGGGCCGATCCGCCAGTAGCGGTCGTCGAGGAGCTCGAGGCCGATCCAGTTGCTGCGGGGGCCTTCGCGGTACGCGAGGGAGACCAGCTGGTCGCCGAGGGACCGGGCCGCCGAGAGCAGCCGCTCCGGCTCCGGGGCGCGGTCCGCGGTGCGGGTGCGCCGGCCCTCGGCGGGCCGGTGCGCGGGCGTGCGGGAGGTCGTCGCCATCGCGGCGCGTACGATCCGTTCCTGGTCCTGCCGGTCGACCGTGTCCAGGGCGGCGAGCTTCGCGGCGACGCGGTCGGCCCCCGGCAGCTCGGTGCGGCCGGCCGGCGGTCGCTCCGGCGCTCCCCACAGGAGGTTCCGGCCCGGCCGTGCGGTGAACAACGGCACGTCTCCGTCCCAGAGTTGGGCGAGTTCCTCGTCGACGAGGCCGGGCGCGAGAGCCGTGCCGAACGCGTCGGTCCGCAGGGTCTCGAAGACGCGCTGCCGCGCGTCCGCGTCCTTCAGGAGATCGGGGTGCGTGGACTCGTCGAGCAGCGTGCAGTACATCCAGGTGGGGCGCACCACCACCCGTACCTCGTCCTCGACGAAGGCGGTCAACAGGCCCGTACCGTCGAGGAGTTCCTCCCGTGCCGCGCTGATCGCGGTGTACCCGGCGCGGAATCCGGCGCAGAGCGCCTCGATGTGGGCGCCCGGCTCGACGGGCCCGCCGTCCGCCAGGCGGGGCCGGTTGGCGGACTCGCCGAAGGTTCCCGCCCTGCGGACCAGGCGCATCCGGTCGGTGCCCGCGTCGGCCCAGTCGGCCCGGGGCACGGGCGACACGGCCTCGTGGCCGCCGCCGACGGCGGACACGTCGAGGGCGCAGTGGTCGCCCACGAGGAGCTGGGGCAGCAGTCCGACCCGGTACACGGAGTCGTGGAGGGCGCGGGCCGCGGGGTCCTCCGTGGCGGCGGCGCCCGGCAGCGGCGGGTGGAACAGGGTCTCCACGTCGACGAGGACCGGGTGGGCGCCGACGGCGATCAGGTTCTCGTGGTGCAGGTCGGTCCCGTCGAGCAGGTGCAGCAGCGCGAGGAGCGCGCCCTGGCGCCGGTAGAACGTCCCGACCTCTGCGGCGGTGGCGCAGGGGCGCGCGGCGACGAACTCCACCCAGCCGTAGCCGCCCCGGTCGAGCAGGCGCAGCGTGTGCAGGTCGGGGGCGTCGGGCAGTCCGTTGAACCAGGTGACGAGGTCGTTGAAGTGGCGGTGTACGGCGAGCGGGCGAGGTTTGTAGACCAGTCGGGTGCCGTCGGCGAAGCGCAGCAGCAGCACGCTCCGGCCGCCCCGGTGCCCGTCGC
This sequence comes from Streptomyces sp. NPDC093795, assembly GCF_044764665.1. Lineage (NCBI taxonomy): Bacteria > Bacillati > Actinomycetota > Actinomycetes > Kitasatosporales > Streptomycetaceae > Streptomyces > Streptomyces sp. NPDC093795. The sequence continues at coordinate 535,418 of NZ_JBIWIO010000003.1, read as the reverse complement.
CGGCGCCGGTCTCGACGCCCACGAGCGGGCCCGGCCCCCCGCCGGGGGCCCGGAGGAGACCGGCGGTCAGCCGGTCGTGGTCGTCGGCGAGGCGCTCCAGTGCTTCGGCGACGGCGTCCGCCGTGTCGAGCGCCGCCCGTCCCAGGATCCGTGCGAGCACCGGCCGTCCGGCCAGCAGGGCCGCGAGGCCGCGTCGGGAGGCCGTACGCCCCAGGAAGTCCCGGAACCGGGTCCGTGTGTCGGCCCCGTCGAGGCGTTCGGCGGTCCGCGCCTCGTGCAGTTCGAGGACCAGCGTCCGTGCGGCCGCCCGTGCGAGCCTGCCGCTGAGCTGCCGCTCCAGGTCGCCCCGTACGGCGGTGATGTCCACGAGGTTCCGTGCCCGCGGCGACAGGCCGCGCTCGAGCCGCTCCCCCGCTCGGGCGGTGAACGGCCGCAGTACCCACGCGAAACCGCTGAGCCCCGGATACTCCCCCTCGGGCGCGACGGCCTCCGCGGGTGCGGCGGCGGTCACTGCTTCGGTGAACGCGGCCCAGTCCGGGCGCCGTTCGTCCCCTTCACCGGAGATCAGTCCGGCCTCCCACCACCGTTCGACCGCCGACAGCGGAGTCTCCGCCCGCCCGTGTCCCGTCTCCGCCGCCATCGTCCCTCCTCCGTCACCCGGCCGACCGCTCGGCGCCTGCCCCGATCCTGGTACGGATGGCGCCCGCGCGGCATGGGTGACGGTCCCCCATGTTTCGGGGGTTCGCGGAGTAGGGGGGTCAGACCGGTTTGTGGGCCTCGATGAGGAAGCGGGTGGTGTGCGCGACGAACGGGCCCTCGCTCACGATCTGTTCGTGCAGTTCCCGCAGCCGGTCGCGGTACTGGTCCACGGTGAAGCCCGGCACCATCCAGATCACCTTCCGCAGGAAGTAGACGACCGCGCCGATGTCGTGGAACTCGGTGCGCAGGGACTCGGAGCGCAGGTCCACGACCTGGAGGCCGGCCGCCTCGGCCGCCCGGCGGGCGTCGTCGGGGTGGCGTGCGCGGCGCACCTCCTGCGGCTGCGAGCCGAGGAAGTACTCGACCAGCTCGAAGACGCTGGCCGGGCCGACCTGCTGGGAGAAGTACGTGCCTCCCGGCCGGAGGACCCGTGCGATCTCCTCCCACCAGACGGTGACCGGGTGCCGGCTGACCACGAGGTCGAAGGCCTCGTCGGCGAACGGCAGCGGCGGCTCGTCCTCGTCGGCGACGACGACCGCCCCCAGGGGGTGCAGCAGGCGGGTGGCCTTGGTGACGTTCGGGGGCCAGGACTCCGTGGCCACGACCAGGGGCGGCAGCTTCCGCACCCCGGCGAGGACCTCTCCGCCGCCGGTCTGGATGTCGAGGGCGGCCGTGGCCCGCGCCATCCGTTCGCCCATCGCCCGCTGGTAGCCCCACGACGGGCGCTGCTCGTCGGCCCGTCCCCGCAGCCAGGAGAAGTCCCAGCCCTCCACCGAGACCGATTCGGCCTCGGTGACCAGATCCTCGAAAGTTCGTGACATCTCTTGATCTTCGCAGGTCGGCCCCCGGATCGGGGATCGGCGCGTGGATCGGGAGAGGCGCTTGCGGACGGCTGCCGAGAGGCGGTCGACCGCCATGATCAGGACGAGGACGACGAGGATGTGGGTCAGCATCTCGTCGAACTGGAACAGTTTGCTGGCCTTTCCGGTCCGGCAACGGCACGTTTTCAGCCGCCGCCACCCCCGGTCAAGGCCTCGTATGTACAGGCAGCCGGTTGTTCACCTGCGCGTCGACCGGACGATGCTCGTGACGCATCGGGCCGACTTCCGCCGCCGTTCCGCCCCCTTTGGCTGTATCTACAAGTACACAGGACGCATAGGAGTGCGGGAGCAGGGCAGGCGGGCCCTGGGCGGGACAGAACGTCCGTCCGCACCGACACGGAGAAGGGAAGGACGACAGGCAACACCTCGTCGTCCTCCACCAACCGGAGGAGTTGTTGTTCGCGTGACTGAGCATGTGTGGAGCTACGGTTCGACCTCGGGCCACCTGGCCGGCACGGTCCTGACCGGATACAAGGTCGAGGCGACCGATGGCAGCATCGGCAAGGTCGACAAGCACTCGGACGAGGTCGGTGACGCCTATCTGGTGGTCGACACCGGCGTGTGGATCTTCGGCAAGGAGGTGCTCCTCCCGGCCGGCCTCGTCTCCCGCGTCGACCCGCAGGAGCAGAAGATCTACGTCGACTGCTCCAAGGAACAGGTGAAGGACTCCCCCGAGTTCCACCGGGAGACCCACCTCGGCGACGCCGACTACCGCGATCAGCTGGGCACGTACTACCACCGCCCCGGCGGTTTCATCTGAGACGTCACCCCCTGGCACGGCACACGGGAAGGCCCGTACACCGTGCCTGGCACGGCACACGGGAGGGGCCCGGACTCCATGGAGTCCGGGCCCCTCCCGTGTCGGCGGCTAGGACACCGGCCCCGGCCCCTCCAGCTCGGCCAGCCGGACGGTGCACAGGCCGCCGCGCTCGGCCTTCACCTCCGTCACCTCCAGCTGCGTGCCGGGCGCGAGGATGTACTCCTCCTCGCCCGTGAAGGCGGAGAACCGCCGGATCCCCACGGCCCGCGCGGGCGTCACCTCGAACAGCGTCCGCTTGCCGCGGCTCCCGAGGAACGCCTTGGCCACACCCAGCTCGGACGTGCACGACGACACGCCCCACCACGTCACCGTGCCTCCCACCGGGTACTGGGACCGGAGGTCGAGCGCGACACCCCTCCACAGCGGCTCGGTCCGTGCGGGCAGCGCCGCCATCGCCGAGAACAACAGCCGCAGATACGGCAGATACGGCAGCAGCCGCTCCCGGTCGGGGGAGCGCAGCACGGCGTTGATCTCGCGGTAGAACGCCGACTCGCACGTGTAGAGGTACAGCGCCGAGATCGCGTCGGCGGACAGGCCGTCCACGCCCGCCGCCTCTCCGGCCGACCCGTCCGCGACCACCCCGGCCGGCCCGCCTCCGGCCCGCGCCGCCGCGACCTTGGCCTCGCCGAACCGGCTGGACCGCTCGATGTGCCGGTCCAGGTTCACGAGGACTCGTGACACCGGCTCGACGGCCTTCCGGAAGTCCATCAGCGGCGTGTCGAACACGCCGGTGATCGGCGGCAGGACGAGCCCCTCGTCCTTGACGCTGGTGAGCCGCTCCAGGTACAGCTGGTGCAGCTCCATCGTCGACGCGATGAACGCCCCCATCCGCTCCGCGACACCACCGCCGCTCCCGGGACCGCCGGCCCCCGCCGTGTCCCGGTCCCAGCCCTTCCGCGGCAACCAGTCGACGGGCTCGGCTCCCACCGCCGCCAAGGCGTCGTTGACCTGGGAGAAATGGTCCCCCTCGCAGAAGATGTCGCCCTGCGCCGCCGGGTTCGCGTGGTCCAGGTGCCGGACCTCGACCCCCGGGTACTTCTTCTCGAGCCGTTGGACGACTCGCTTCAGGCTCCGGGCGTGGGCGCCCCACCAGGCGAACACCACCCCCCGGTCCTCCTCGTCGGCGTCCTGCTTCGCCCGCAGGATCTCCTCGACGATCTGCTCGGCCACCGGCCGCCAGAACGACGTGTGCCGTTCCGTCGCCATCGCCCCGTCCGCGCTCGCCGTGAGGGACGCGTTGAGCAGCAGGACACCCTGGGTCAGCATCGCCTGGAACCACTCCGGCGGCCGGACCGTGTCCTCCTTCTTCAACAGGCCCCGGATGTCGGCGATCGGCGTCTTCTTCGCTATGCCGTACTTCCACATCGCGGCGGCCTTGATGAGGCAGCGGATGCTGACCACGCGGCCGAACTGGCTGTCCTGCCAGTCGTTGAAGGTGTTGTCGAACATCGCGATGCCGGTCGCGCTCTCCGCCCGCGGATAAGGGTTCTGTCCGAAGACGACCACCTTCCACTTCTGCGGCGGATGCGGCTTCAGCGCCTGGAACGTCAGCTCGCGCACCGGAACCACCTCCGGGCTGCGCTTCGGGCCGATGACGTCGGCGGCCCCCGGCTGCGCCTCGATGACCGGCCCCAGCAACGGCAGCCACGGCTCACCGCCCCCGGTGAACAGCTCGGCCAGGCCCAACGGGTCCCCCGCCGGAGACCCTTGCCCCGTCGCGGCGGGGACGCCGGCGTCCTTCGCGAGGGGCGGCGGCACGTTGATCCGCACCCGCTGCGCGGGCCCCGCTCCCTCGATGTCGTCGAGCTGACCCAGTACCGCGGCCCTCAACTCGTCGTAGTCCGCGAACCCGTGGTCGTGGAACAGCGTGTAGCCCGTCCACATCAGGTTGGCGCACACCCGCGCGGGCACCCGCCCCGTCCGCGCGCCCATCCCCACGAGCGCCACCGACCGGATACTGCCGGGCTCAGCACGGTTCTGCAGATGCACCGCCTGGAACGCGGCCGCGCACGCCAGCGCCACGTTCATGGTGTCGCTGACGTTCTGCGAGGACCCCCGCATGGTCGGCGTCGAGATCAGATACCGGGGCACGGCCGCCCCGGAGGGGACGCACACCGCGCTGCCCACCGGCAGACTCCCGGCGAACCGGTCGCGGATCGCCCGCTGGACCCGCACCTGGACACCGGCGCCGAGGAAGCGCTTGACGATCGCGTCGACACCACCGTCCATCCGGCCCCGCGCGTTCGTGGGGGACACCCACGCGTCCACATCGACATCGAGGAGGGAGCCCTTCCGGATCTCGACCCCGGGCGTGTCCGCGAACGCGGACCGCCAGGCCGCCACCACCTCGTCGTTCACGTCCACCAGAACGACCCTCAACGCATTTGCGCCACCCACGAATCCACCCCTCCGGCACGCTTCCGCGCCCGCTCCCGAACACTCCCCAAGCTAGTGCGACCCACTGACAACGGACGTCCGCCCAGGTGGCGGGCGGCCGCTCCGGGCGACGCCCCTGAAGTGCGCGGGAGACTCCTCCGCCGTCCCTGGCCGTGGATGATCAAGTCAAGTACGCTTCGATCGCGCCAGGGTGTCTTAGGGAATCACCCCGGTCGACGCCTGGGGGTTCCCGTGTTCAACGCCGCGTTGCTCGATCTGCCGTTCCCGCCGCGCAGCAATCCGCGCCAGGGGTCCGTGGCACCTTCCCACCATGACTGGCTGCTCCGTCACGACGGGCTCGCCGGTGTCATCGACCGTACGGCGTACGCCCGTTGGGACGTCCCCCGCCTCGCCGCGTTCACCAGCCCCGACTGCGCCACCGACGACCTCGTCCTCGCCGCGGACCTGCTCAGCTTCTACTTCTTCTTCGACGACCGGTTCGACTCCGATCTCGGCCGGGCCCCCGCGCGCGTGGCGGAGGTCTGCGCCCGCCTGACGGCCCTGATGCACGGGGACGGCCCCGCGCCCGGCGCCCGTACCCCTGTCGAGAAGGCCTTCGCCGACCTCTGGGAGCGCAGCCTGCGCGGCATGTCCGCGCGGTGGCGGGCCCGGTCCGCCTACAACTGGGAGTGGTACTTCGCCTGCCACCCCGCCGAGGCCGCCGGCCGGCTCTCCGGGCGGCTCCCGGACCGGGAGGGCTATCTGGCGCTGCGCCGGGGCACGGCCGCCATGGAGACCCTCTTCGACATGGTCGAGCGGCTCAACCGGTTCGAGCTTCCGCAAGAGGTGCTGCACCACCCCGCGTTCCGCCGGATGCGTCAACTGGCCGCCGACATACCGTCGTTCACCAACGACGTGCACTCCTACGCCCAGGAGATGGCGCGGGGCGATGTCGCCAACCTGGTGATGATCGTCCGTGAGGAGCGCGGCGGCACCCCCGAGGAGGCGGCCGCCCAGGTGATGCGCGAGGCGCAGACGATGGTGGACCGCTTCGTGGAGCTGTCGTCCGAGGTCCCCGAGATCTGCGACCTGCTCGGCCTCACCCCGGCCGGACGCGAGGCCGCCCACCGGTACGTCGACGGCCTCGCCGCCTGGATCGCCGGCTACCACCGCTGGGAGGTCGACACCGGCCGCTACGGCCACTGAGCCGCGAGCCGCGAGCGGCCACATCCCGGCGGGCGCGGGAGCCGGACGGCCCGACGGCTCGGCCGATCCGGGCAGACCCGTCAGCCGACCGTCAGGACGATCTTGCCCGTGGTGCGGCCCCGCTCACCGATCTCGTGGGCCTTGCCCGCCTCGGCCAGCGGCAGCACGGTGTCGACCACCGGCCTCAGCTCACCGCGCTCCACGAGCGCCGCGATCTCGCGCAGGCCGAGGTGGTCGGGTTCGACCAGTACCCAGACCGCCCGCACACCGTCCTGGGCGGCCGCCGGGACGTCGTCCGGTCCCGGCAGGGTGATCAGCCTGCCCCCGGCGCGGAGCACCTTCAGAGAGCGCTCGGCCGTCTCCCCGCCGAGGCCGTCGAGGACGACGTCCACTCCGGAGACGACGTCCTCGAAGCGGGCCGCGCGGTAGTCGACCACCTCGTCCGCGCCGAGCTCGCGCACCAGCTCGTGCTTGGGCTCGCTCGCCGTGCCGATGACGTACGCCCCCCGGGCCTTGGCGATCTGCACGGCGAGATGCCCCACGCCTCCGGCCGCCGCGTGCACGAGGACCCGCTCCCCGGGGCGGACGTCCGCCGTGTCGACGAGGGCCTGCCAGGCGGTCAGGGCGGCGAGCGGCAGCGCCGCCGCCTCCACGTGCGTCAGGGACGCCGGCTTCGGTGCGAGGTGGCGGGCCGGTGCCACCACGTATTCGGCGTACGCGCCCGCCTGGCGCGGGAACAACGGCATCCCGAAGACCTCGTCACCGGGGCGGAAGCTTCCCACGCCGGGTCCTACGGCCTCCACCGTGCCGGACACGTCCCAGCCGACGACCGGGACGGCGTCCCAGTCGATGAGGGCACCGCTCGCGCGGGTCTTCCAGTCCACCGGGTTCACACCGGCCGCGTGGACCCGTACGAGAACCTCGTTCAGGCCCGGCTCGGGGCGTTCCACCTCGCGCTCGACCAGGTTCTCGGGCCCGCCCCACTGCTCCACGACCATCGCACGCATACCGTCAGCCTCTTTCGTCTCTCAGCCGCACGCCGCCGGACCCATACCGGCGGCGACCACTCCACGATCGGGCATCCCGCCCCGCCACGGCATTGGCCGCCAGGCCACTATGTGACAGGATCTGGCCATGAGTACTTCCTGTGGGCCGGCCGTACGGGACGAGCGTCCCGGGCGGCCGGTGCGGCTCCACCGCATCGCCGTGCTCGCCCTCCCCGGCGTGCCGCCCTTCGAACTCGGCATCCCCTCCCGGGTCTTCGGCAGCGCCATGGACGCCGAGGGCCGCGCTCTGTACGAGGTCACCATCTGCACCGCCGACGGCGGCCCCGTCCTCAGCGACGCCGGTTTCACCGTGCAGCCCGCCGCCGGTCCCGAGGCGCTCGCCGAGGCCGACACGGTGGTCCTCCCGCCCACGCACGCCATGCCCGAGCTGGGCAGGGGCGGCCCACTGCCGCCCGAGGTCAACGCCGCCGTCGCCGGCATCCGGCCGGGCACGCGGCTCGTGTCGATCTGCTCCGGGTCGTACGTGCTCGCCGCCGCCGGCCTGCTCGACGGCCGGCCGGCCACCACCCACTGGAACCTGGCACCGGAGTTCCGCCGGGCCTACCCCCAGGTCAAGGTCGACGAGGAGGTGCTCTTCGTCGACGACGGCGACGTGCTGACCTCCGCCGGCGTGGCCGCGGGCGTCGACCTGTGCCTGCACATGATCCGTCGCGACCACGGCGCCGCGGTCGCGAACCGCGCCGCCCGGATCTGTGTCGTACCGCCCTGGCGGGACGGCGGTCAGGCCCAGTTCATCGACCGCCCGGTCCCGGAGCCCACCGTGGCCAGCACCACCGCCACCCGCGCCTGGGCCCTGGAGCACCTCGGGGAGCAGCTCACCCTCGCCCGGCTCGCCGAACACGCCCGGATGAGCCTGCGGTCCTTCACCCGCCGGTTCCGCGACGAGGTCGGGATGACTCCCGTGCAGTGGCTCACCGCGCAGCGGCTCGAACTCGCCAAGCAGCTGCTCGAGAGCACCGATCTGTCGATCGACCTGGTGGCGCACCGGGCCGGTCTCGGTTCGGGGAACTCACTGCGCGCCCACATGAGGACGGCCTTCGGCATCTCGCCCGCCGCCTACCGCCGCGCCTTCGGGAAGGGCTAGGGAGCCCACACCGCGTACCGCGTGGAAACGCGCTCCCCGACTGGCGGAGCACAGGGGCCCGGGTCGTCGTGCGTAGGACCGGGCGACGGGGGTACCCGCCCGGACATGGCTGATCGGAAGACCCCCCATGAACGCCCTGCGGAGGCCGCCACGCCGGAGCCGGAGGACGTCGGCCCCGGGCCCGGGGTCGAGGAGCGCGCGCCCGACTCGCCGACCGAGCTGCCGCGAAGCTCCTGGCTCGCGGTCCTCAAGGGGTCGATGCGGGAGTTCGTGTCCGACGAGCTGACGGACCGGGCCGCCGCCCTCACGTACTACGGCGTGCTCGCCCTCTTCCCCGGGCTGCTCGTGCTCGTCTCGCTGCTCGGCGTCAGCGGGCCGTCCACGACGGACAAGGTGATGGACAGCCTGCGCGAGCTGGCTCCCGGCCCGGCCCGTGACGTCCTCGGCAAGGCCGTGGAGAACGTGCAGGGCGGCACGGGCACGGGGGCCGTCATGGTGGTCGTCGGCCTGGTCCTCGCCCTCTGGTCGGCCTCCGGCTACGTCGGGGCGTTCATGCGCGCCGCCAACCGGATCTACGAGATGCCCGAGGGCCGCCCGGTGTGGAAGGTCCTGCCGATCCGGCTTGGGATGACCGCGGCGCTCATGGTCATGGCCGCGGCGAGCGCCCTGATCGTCGTCTTCACCGGCGATGTGGCGCGCCGGGCGGGGGATGTGCTCGGCCTCGGGGACACCGCGCTGACCGTGTGGTCGATCGCCAAGTGGCCGGTGCTCCTCGTGCTCGTGACGATGATGATCGCGCTGCTGTACTGGGCGGCGCCGAACGCCAAGGGCAGGGGCTGGCGCTGGACCACCCCGGGCAGCGCCCTCGCCCTGCTGATCTGGATGGTCGCCTCCGCCGGATTCGCCCTGTACGTGGCCGAGTTCGCGTCGTACAACAAGACCTACGGCACCATGGCCGGTGTCATCGTGTTCCTGATCTGGCTGTGGATCAGCAACCTGGCCGTGCTCCTGGGCCTGGAGTTCGACGCCGAGGCGCTGCGTCAGCGGGCGGTCGCCGGTGGCATGCCGCCGGACGAGGAGCCGTACGTCGAGCCGCGCGACACCCGCTCCTGGAGCGAGGAGGACGTACGCGCACTGGGCGTCCGGGCGGAGACGGACGAGAAGGACCGGGACCGAGACCGGGACGGGGACGATGGCCGACGACGGTGAGTACGAACGCGACCGGAACTACCTCACGACACGGATCACGGCCGACGGCCGGGACGGCTACCCGGTGGAGCCCGGGCGCTACCGGCTGATCATCGCCCGCGCCTGTCCCTGGGCGAACCGGGCCGCGATCGTGCGGCGGCTCATGGGCCTGGAGGACGTGCTGTCCCTGGGGATCGCCGGACCGGTGCACGACGAGCGCAGTTGGTCGTTCCACCTGGACCCGGGCGGCCGGGACCCGGTCCTCGGCATCGAGCGGCTCCAGGAGGCGTTCTTCCGCCGCGAGCCCGGGTACGCGCGCGGGATCACCGTGCCGGCGATCGTCGACGTCCCCACCGGCGAGGTGGTGACCAACGACTTCGCCCGGATCACCCTCGACCTGGGCGGCCAGTGGGCGGCCCACCAGCGGGACGGCGCCCCGGACCTCTATCCGGAGCGCTGGCGCGACGAGATCGACGAGGTGGCCGAAGCCGTGTACCGGGACGTCAACAACGGCGTCTACCAGTGCGGTTTCGCCGGCGGCCAGAAGGCGTACGACAAGGCGTACCGGAGGCTCTGGGAGCGGCTCGACCTGCTGGAGGAGCGGCTCGCCGGCCGGCGCTACCTGGTCGGTGACACCGTCACGGAGGCCGACGTCCGGCTCTTCACGACCCTCGTGCGTTTCGACGCCGTCTACCACGGCCACTTCAAGTGCAACCGGCAGAAACTCACCGAACTCCCCGCCCTGTGGGGGTACGCGCGGGATCTGTTCCAGACGCCCGGCTTCGGTGACACGATCGACTTCGAGCAGATCAAGGCGCATTACTACGTCGTCCACCGCGACATCAACCCGACCGGGATCGTCCCCCAGGGCCCCGACCCCCGGAGCTGGCTCACCGCGCACGGGCGGGAAGCGCTCGGCGGGCGGCCGTTCGGCGACGGCACGCCGCCCGGGCCGCCACCGCCGTCCGAACGGGTGCCGTCACTCGCCTGAGCCGTGCCTCTTCGGGAGCCGCTCAGGTCACTCGGGTCGGGAGCCGCTCAGGTCACTCAGGTCGCCGGTTCCGGCGCGGGTCCCGGCGGGGGCAGCGGGCCGGGCTGCGGGAACGGTTCCGGCGGCGGGCCCGGCGACGGCGGATCCGGCTGCGGCTGGGGCGGCGCCGGAGGTACGGGGTCCGGGCCGCCGGGCCCGGGGACCGGCCCCGGAAGCGGCCCCGGCGTGGGGCCGGGCCCCGGCCCGGGCGTGGGCGTGGGGCTCGGAGGGACGGGATCGTTCGGGGGCGTACTCATGGAACCTCCTGACGGGTCACGGTGGTCTCGCTGTCGAACCGACGCCTACCCGCGTACGTCGCGGGCACGCGCGTCCGTGGTCCCGCCGCCCGCCTCCGCGCCGAGGCCGCCCGGGTGCCACTCGGTGAGCAGGATGGTGGCGTCGTCGCGCAGCTTGTGGTCCTGGTGCTGACGCAGGCCCTGGACCAGGCGCCGCAGGGCTTCGGGGGCGGGATCGCCCGCCGCGGTGGCGCGGATGACGGTGTCGGCGAGCCGCTCCTCGCCGTACAGGTCCCCCTCGGGCGAGCGGGCCTCGGTGACGCCGTCGCTGTAGAGGAGGATCCGGTCGCCGGGCTGGAGGCGCTCGGTGTGCTCGGTCGGCGGAGTCCCGGCCAGGAAACCCCAACCGAGCGGCAGGTCGGGCTCCCGGGCCAGCATCTGCGGGAACACCCTGCCCCGGCGGATCAGCAGGGGCGGCGGATGCCCGCAGTTGATCCAGGTCAGGCGTCCGTCGGAGGTGTCCAGATGGGCGACGACGGCGGTCATCAGGCGGTCGGTGAACCACTGGTCCAGGATCCGGTCGATCGAGGTGACGATGTCGGTCAGCGAACCGCCGGACCGGCGGGTCGCGCGGCACGCGGCGAGCCCGGCGGCGCTGGCTCCGCCCGAGGCGAGGTCATGGCCCATGGAGTCGATGACGGTGAGGTGCAGACCGCTGTCGTCCAGGGTGTGGTCGAAGGTGTCACCGCCGATGTCGTACGCGGGTTCGAGCACCGCCGACGAGGTCACGTCCGCCGTGCCGATGGTCCGCGGCGGCAGGAACGCCCACAGAAGCTCGGCCTGCACCGTCATCGCCCTCGATCGCTCCGCCTCGACGAGCAGGTCGCTGTGGGAGGACTTCGAGACGACGAGGAGGGCGGCCACGGCGGCGAGCGCCCCGGCGCGCCCGAGCACGGCACCGTCCAGGGCGGGGGCGGTCACCATCAGGACGCCGAGGCGTTCGACCCCGTCGATCATCGGCAGCCAGGCGGTGCTGCCGTCCCTCGACCGCTGCACCCGCTGCGTACGGTAGGCCAGGCCCGCCAGTGAGGTGTCGACGTCGAGGGCCTGCTGCCCCACGGCATCGGGCTGGGGCAGTGCGACCAGCCGGATCTGCTGGAGGTCGGCCACGTACATGGCGGTCCCCCGCAGGCCCATGCGCCGGCCCGCGTCCTGGACGAGGCCCGCGAGTTCCCGCCCGGACAGCAGACGGGAGCGGGCCAGCAGTCCGGCGAGGACATCCTCGTACGTCGACACACGACCTCCGCGGCTCTCCTCAACGGCGTCTTGCGGCGCGGTGGCGTGGAGCGGCCCGTCGCCCCTCGGGGGGGGGTGGGTCTCAGGCTACGCAGACTCGCCGGTGATCGCCTCCCCACGCCACCCGGATCCACGCCCGGGGCGGGGTCACCGGGCGTGGACCACCCGGCGCAGCACCCGCCGGAGCACCAGGCGTGCGCCCCACAGCGCCAGCCCCAGGAGCACGCGGCGGGCGATTGCCGGAGGTGTCCAGCGAGCGAGGTGCCGACTCCGTCCGAAGGTGGATCCCACGAGAACCTCCTGATGCCGGAAGCGGGCTCAAGCGGTCTGTCGCCGACGTCGGCGGGGAGGCGCGGTCTCGTCCTCGTCCTCGTCCTCGGCCTCGCCGTCCTCGTCGCCCTCGTCCTCGTCGCCCTCCTCGTACTCCTCCTCGTCCTCCTCCGCCTCACCTCTGGCGTAGCCGGAGTCGTTCTCGTCGGCCGGTTCCTCTTCGTGGCCTTCCTCTTCGTCGGTTTCCTCGTCGTCGGTTTCCTCGTCGTCCTCGTACTCGTCCGCGTCGTCCTCTCCGTCTGCGCCTTCCTCCTCGTCCTGATCCTCGTCCTGCTCCTCGTCCTGGTCTTCTCCTTCTACTTCGAGGGCCTCCTCATGGGACTGGACCACTTCGCCGTCCCGGATCTCGCCGCGCCAGCCCTCCGGCTCGTCGGTGCTCAGCGTGACGTACCGGAGGAAGTGCTTGAGGTCCAGACGCAGCCGACGGCCCTGGGCCCGCCAGATGTTGCCGGTCTTCTCGAAGAATCCCGACGGGTAGTACTCGACGACGACGACCACGCGGGTGAGCGAGGGGGCCAGCTCGTGGAAGCTGACGCATCCACGGGTGGTTCCCTTGGCGCCCTCGGAGGTCCAGACGATGCGCTCGTCGGGTACCTGCTCCTGGACGGTCGCCTTCCAGCCGCGGGTGGAAGGGCCGACCTTGACCTTCCAGTCGCTGGTGGTCTCGTCGTTGCGCGACACATCGCGGACGCCCTTGGCGAAGCTGCTGAAGTTCTCGTACTGCGTCCAGTGGTCGTACGTCGTGCGCAGCGGCAGACCCACGTCCAGGACCTCGACGATGTTGATGACCTTTCCGCCGCTCTTACGGCCCCGCCCCTTGCCGAAGGCCTTGGACGCGGTGTCGGTCACCTTGTCCTTGATGTTGCCGAGTGTCTGGCCGGCCATCGCTTTCAGCGGCGAGTCACCTTTCAGGAGCCGACCGCCGATCCCGGCGACGTCGGAGAGCTTGCCTCCGTTCTCGGCCACGTCGTAGAGCTGGTCGGTGAGGTCGCCGAGTTTGTCGGTCGCCTTGTCGGCCAGCTGATCCGCCTGGGCGCCCAGGTAGTCGGTCAGTTCGCCGAGCAGCTGGTCGAGACCCGACGCGGATTCCTTCTTGCCGCTGTCGCGGCGTGACGTTGCCATGGCCTACCTCCGCGCGGACTGCTTGCGGGTCGCCGTCTTCTTGGCGGCCGTCTTGCGTGCAGGGCTGCGGCCGGTGGTCTTCTTCGCGGCCGTCTTGCGTGCGCTGCTCTGGGATGTGGTCCGCTTCCCCGGTTCCGCCGTCTTCTTGGAGGCGGCGCTCTTCCTTGCGGGAGATGTCGTCTTCGCGGCAGGCTTCCGACTCGTGGTCTTCTTCGCCGCCGACTTCTTCGCCGCCGGCTTCTCGGGCGCGGACTTCCTCGCCGTCGCCTTCTCGGCGGGAGCGGCCTTCTTCGCGGGGGCGGCCTTCTTCGCGGGAGCCCGCTTGGCCGGAGCGGCCTTCTTCGCGGGAGCGGTGCTCTTGGCCGGAGTTGTCTTCCTGGGGGCGCTCTGCCGTTGCCCTGCCTTACGAGCGGCAGGCGGCTTGCCGGCGTGGCCGCGGGCCGTGGCACGGGAAGGCTTGCGCGGTGGCGGCGGCTCCTCCTCCTCGCCCTCTTCCTCGCCCTCTTCCTCGCCCTCTTCCTCGCCCTCTTCCTCGCCCTCTTCCTCGCCCTCTTCCTCGCCCTCTTCCTCGCCCTCTTCCTCTTCCTCCTCTTCCTCCTCCTCAGCCTCTTCCTCAGCCTCCGGTCCTTGCCCTTCCGCTTCTTCCTCGTCTTCTTCTTCCTCCTCCTCTTCGTCAGGTTCGGCGTAGCCCTGCTCAGGTTCGCCGTCCTCCGCTTCCTCGTCCTCGTCCTCGTAGGGTTCCTCGTCCTCGTAAGCCTCCTCGTCCTCGTCCTGGTCCTGTCGTGCACCGGCGCGTGTGAGTTCGCGCGTGCGCGCGTGCAGGGAGTCGGCGAAGTCGGCCAGCTTGCGGTCTGCGGCGGCGCGGAGGGCCTGCCTGCCCGCGTCGAGGGCTTCCCCGCGCAGCTGGTCGCCGAGGTCGGCGAACTGCGGCATCTCCTTGACCTTGGAGAGGCCCTCCTTGAGAAGCTGTGTCGGTTCGAGGCCGAAACGACGGCCTGCCACATAGGTCGCGGCGGCGAACGCCATACGGCCCTTCTTGGCCCGGCCCAGTACGTAACCACCGGCCAGGGCGGCTGCGAGCGCGATCTTGGCTGTGTCCTGCATGATCATCCCTTCGACAGGGTGCTTGCGGACTGTTGATGACGCCTGGCCTTCAGAAGCCCCCGCCTTCGATAAAGGGCTTAAGGGCGCATTTAGTGACATTCTAGGTTCTAAGAGGCCGTCTCCCCAGGGGAGTGCCAAATGGCTGCAGGCGAAGGGCACGAGCGGCGAACGTCGCGGCGTGCGGCCTCCCGGCCGCGCTCGGGCGTGCGCAGCGCAGGGTCGGCGATGCGGTCCGCAGCCGAGCAACTGGCTCAACTCCTCGGCAGGCCACCCGACTCGGTCTCGTCGCTCAAGCCCACCGAGGACGGCTGGGAGGCACAGGTGGAGGTGGTCGAACTGGAACGCATCCCGGACACCGCCAGCGTGATGGCCAGCTACCGGGTCGCTCTGGACGAGGAGGGCGAGCTGATCTCCTACGAACGCACCCGCCGCTACAGCCGAGGAACGATCGACCGGCCCTCCTGAGAGCAGGCCGTCGATGGAAGGAGGCGCCATGACCATGGTGCCGCAAGGCGGCAACGCCGTCGCCCGAGGGGGCGGGGGCGGCAACACGAGCAGCCTCTACGACGTCCTGGAACTCATTCTCGACCGCGGTCTGGTCATCGATGTCTTCGTCCGGGTCTCCGTGGTGGGCATCGAACTCATCAAGATCGACGCGCGCATCGTGGTGGCCAGCGTCGACACCTACCTCCGCTTCGCCGAGGCGTGCAACCGCCTCGACCTGGAAGCGGGCCGCAAGGCCCCGGCCCAGCTGCCCGACGTCATGGAGAACGTGATGGAGGGCGGTGCCCGCGGCAAGTCCAAGGGCGCGCTGAGCGGAGCCGTCGATGCGGTGACCGACTCCCTGACCGGCAGGTCCTCCCGGGACGAGGAGCCGGACCAGGAGGAGGAAGAGGAGGAAGCGGAGGAAGTGGAGTCCCCCAGGCGACGGCGCCCGGCACGGCGCCCGGCACGCCGAGAGAAGGAGTAGCCGATGGCGCTCTACGTGTACTCGATCACCGCCACGGGCCACCCCCGCCGCCTGGACGGTCTGAGTGGCGTGGGTTCCGGGCCCGCACCCCTGCGGACGGTCACCACGGGGCCCTTGTGCGCGGTCGTCAGCGATGTCTCCGAGGAGATCCGACCCAAGCGGCGGGACCTCCTCGCGCACCAGGAGGTGCAGGAGCGGCTGATGGCCGACGGACCGGTCCTGCCACTCCGGTTCGGCTACACGGCCGCCGACGAACCGACGGTCCTGCGGGTTCTGGAGGAGAGCGAGGACGGCTACCTCACGGCGCTGCGACGCGTCGAAGGCTGCGCCGAGTACCACGTGCGGGCCTTCCAGGAGGACGAGGAGCCGCTGCTGCGCCGGATCCTTCAGGACTCGCCCGAGGCGGGGGACCTCCAGCGCCGGATCCGTACCGGTGACTCCGATCCACAGTTGCCGCTCGCTCTCGGGGAACGGGTGGCACGCGAGGTGCAGGCGCGGCAGGAAGCGCTCGCCTCCCAACTCGCCGAGGCCCTGCTGCCCTTCGCTCGCGAGCACGTCACCCATCCGCCCGCCGGGAACGACTTCCTCAATCTCTCGCTCCTGGTGCCGGACGAGCGGAAGGACGCGTTTCTCACCGCGCGGGAGTCCCTGGCCCGCGACGTCGACGGCGGCGGCGCCGGGCTCCGGTTCGCCGGCCCGCTGCCCCCGTACAGCTTCGTCTAGCACCGCCACCGCCACCGAGGCCGACGCCCGCCGCCCCACGCGGAGAGAAGGAGGCAGATCGTGGGACTCCTTACAAGCCTGCTGACCCTGCCCGTCGCGCCGGTCCGGATGGTCACCTGGGTCGCGCAGCGGGTCGTCGACGAGGCCGAAGAGGCCTACTACGACCCGGCCCCGGTCTGGCGCGAACTCGCCGACCTTGAGCGGCGCCTGCTCGCGGGCGACCTCACCGAGGAGGAGTTCGACCTCCGGGAGGACGAGCTGCTCGACCGGCTGGCGGAGATCGAAGAGTTCCGGAACCGCACGTCCTGACCGTCGAAGCGAGGCCGCCATCGTGACAGAACCGCTACCCGGCCGACTCGGAGACTTCCCCTCCCGTGCCCCGATGCCGTACGGGTCGGGCTCCACCTCCAGCCTCGCGGACATTCTGGAGCGCGTCCTGGACAAGGGCATCGTCATCGCCGGCGACATCCGCATCAATCTGCTCGACATCGAGCTGTTGACCATCAAGCTCCGGATCCTGATCGCCTCCGTGGACAAGGCCAAGGAGATGGGGATCGACTGGTGGGAGCACGACCCCTCGCTCTCCTCCCGGCACACCGGAAGTCCTCTGGAGCAGGAGAACCGCCGCCTGCGCGCCGAGCTGGAGGCCCTGCGCCGCGACCAGGCCGGTGGGCGGGAACCCATCGAACGCGGCGACGGGCGCGGCGAAGAACCGCCCGACCCGGGCGGCGGGACGACACGGAGGCGGCCCCGGTGAGCACCGCCCAGGAATCCCTCACGTACGTCTACGCCGTCGCCCGGGACACCGACGCCCTGCGGGAGCTCCTCACCGGTCTCGGCGGCGTCGACGGGGCGCCTGTCGGGCTCCTGGCCATTCCCGGCGCCGCCCCCACCTCTCCCGCCCCTCCCGCGTCTCCCCCCGCTTCCGCCCCTGTCGCCTTCGTCGTCAGTCCGGTCCCCCGCCGCGACTTCGAGGAGACCGCCCTCAAGGAGCACTTCGAGGACCTGCGGTGGCTCGAGGACGTCGCCCGCGCCCACCACGACGTCGTCCAGGCCGTCGCCACCCTCGCCACCGTCCTGCCCCTGCGCATGGCCACCGTCTACCAGGACGACAACCGGGCCCGCCTGGCCCTTTCCCGGCAACACCACGTCTTCGCCCGGCGGCTCGCCCAGCTCGACGCCCACACCGAATACGGCGTCAAGATCTACCTGCCGGCCTCCGCGGCCCCCTCCGACGACGGGACCGCCACCGATGACGGCGCGGCCGAGGCCGCCTCGCCCGGCAAGGCGTACCTGCGGCGCCGCAGGAGCCAGCACCACGCCCGCGAACACGTCTACCGGCAGGCTCAGCAGGCCGCGCGTGCCGTCGAGGCGACCGCCGCCCGCCACGCCTCCGAGCGCGTGAGCCACGCACCGCAGAGCGGTGAGCTGGCCGGGCCCGGGGAGAACGTCCTCAACGACGCCTACCTCGTCCCCGACGGGCACGCCCAGGAGTTCCGAGCCGCCGTCACGCACGCCTCCGAGGACTTCCCCGAGGTCCTGGTCGAGGTCACCGGCCCGTGGGCGCCGTACTCGTTCGCCATGCCGGCGGCCGAGGACACCGCCACCGGCGACCCGGACGTACAGGAGCCGGCGCCATGAGCCTCGCGGAGCAGCGCGAACCGCTGCCCGGCCGGCAGGTCGCCCTGGTCGACCTCCTCGACCGGCTCCTCAGCGGCGGAGTGGTGATCACCGGCGACATCGTCCTGTCCATCGCGGACATCGACCTGGTGCGCATCTCGCTGCGCGCGCTCATCGTGTCCGTCAGCTCCGAGACGGGCCCTTCCCACGGGCGGGACGGCGGGCCGCGTGAGTACTGACCCCTCCCCGCGGCGCGACGGCCTCCAGGACGTCGGCACCGCCATGTCGCGGGCGTTCCGGCTCGCTCAGGCGCCCCCCGCCGCCCACGAGGGCCGGCCGGGCCGCCCCGCCCACCGTGTGCGTGCCGACCGCGAGACCGTCGAAGAGGACCTGCTCAGGCTCGTCCTCACCGTCGTCGAGCTCCTGCGCCAGCTCATCGAGCGTCAAGCCCTGCGCCGCGTGGACGCCGGGGACCTCACCGACGGGCAGGAGGAGGAGCTCGGGGCGACCCTCCTCGCCCTCCACGACAGCCTCGCCGACCTGTGTGCCGAGCACGGCTACGCGCTGGAGGACCTCAACCTCGACCTCGGCCCGCTCGGGCCCTTGCTGCCCCGGGACTGAGCGGCCCGCCGGTCGGGGCGTCAGTGCTTGGGACGGACCACGAGACGGTAGAGGCCCAGGAGGATCAGGGCACCGACGATCGCGGCGACCCAGGTCGAGATCTCGAAGAAGCCGTCGACGGAGTCGACGCCGAAGATGACCTTGCCGAGCCACCCGCCGAGCAGGCCGCCGGCGATACCGATGAGGGGGGTGACGATGCAGCCGCCGGGGTCCCGCCCCGGCATCAGGGCCTTCGCGATGACTCCGACGATCAGCCCCATCAGGATCCAGCCGATGATGCCCATGGCGTTCCTCTCCTCTCCAGAGAACCTGTGGCCCTCCGTCTGCCCCGCTATCCCGCGCCGAACCGGGGCGGAGGCGGGTCGGTGGCGCTCAGGCCTCCGCGTGGGCGCGCCGGTCCCGGGGCCTCAGCCGGCGCCGGCGCTCGCGGGTGTGGCGGTCGAGCTCCTCCATGAGGCGTCGGCCCCGGTGCTCGGGGTCCAGTTCGTCGAGGACGCGGTCGATCTCGGTGAGCAGCGCTCCGTAGAGCTGCCAGCGTTCGGGTTCCCGCAGGGCGAGGGCGAGCAGCAGGTCGGCGGCCCCGCCGCGGCAGGCGCGGGCCGCGCGCAGCTCGCCCGCGAGCCGGTCCTCGGCGGCCTCGGACGCCTCGCTGCCGGGGGCCGTGACGAGCACGGCGAAGCTGACGAAGGCGTCGGCGGTGTGCTGCGCGGTCTCCTGGAGGGCGAGGGCGGTCTGGCGGGGCAGCAGCTCCTCGCCGTCCCGCTGCTTCGCCAGGTCGGTGAGGGTACGAGTGAGGACGCGCAGCACGACGGCGCAGATCTCCAGGGTGTCGAGCCCCGTGCGCAGCACGATGCGGTGCAGGAGGCCCTCCTTCACGCGCGGGTTGAGGCGGAGGCTGTCCTCGGCCGTGCGCAGTGCGCCGTCCACGTCGGCCACGTCGTTGTCGAGCCGTCGAGCCTCGTGGAGCCGCGCGGCGGCCCGCTCGACGGCCGGCGCCTCGGCGAACTCCTCCGCGACGTCGAGCAGCAGCCTCCGCATGCGCCGGGCGAGGTCCTCGATCGACTCCCCCGCCGTGTCCACCCAGAGGGGCGCGGCGAGCACCAGGTTGAAGAGCATCCCGACGACGGCGCCGATCAGGGTCTCCAGGACGCGGTCCCACGCGGTGTGGGCGACCTGGGTGACGCCGAGCACCAGCATCGCGCTGATGGCGACCTCGGGGATGAACTCCTCCACCTTCACGAGCCGCCCCACGAGGAGGGAGGCGAGGATGACCAGGGCGAGGCTCCACCAGGAGAGGCCGACGAGGACGCTGAACCCGATGGCGATGAGGACGCCGACGACGACGGAGTTGACCCGGCGCAGACTCGTGGTGAGGGTCGAGTAGAGCGTGACCTGCACGACGAGGAGCGCGGTCAGCGGTGCGGTCAGGGGCGCCGCCTCGCTGCTGAGCTGGAGCGCGACGACGTACGAGAGGGTCGCCGCCGCCGTGGACCGTACCGTCTGTACGACGAACGGATCCCGCCGCAGCCGCCGCTCCAGCCGGGCGTACCGGGCGCTCCGGATGCTGCGTTGCGTCACGTGCTACCTCGCTTCGCTCACGGTGTCCCGCTCCACCCGAGCGTGCCACCCCTCCCCCCGCCGCCGGGCCCCGGCACACCGTGCACTGCCCACCGCCCTCCGTACGGGGCTTACGGGTACCCGCCTGCCCAGGCGTCAGGAACCCACGCCACGGCCGGCTTCGGGCCGGTCAGCACACCTCGGCGGCGAGGTCCTCGAAGGCTTCCTTCGTCATGGCGCCCCGGAGGGTCAGGACCTCTCCGGGTGCCAGCTCCGCGAGTCGGCGGGCCTCGAACCGCACCCAGCCGTTGTAGACGTAGGAGTCGTCGGGATCGGCGAACCCGAGCTCGTACGTGTGGCCCGGTTGCGGGGTCTGCGGGCCGCGGGTCTCGGCCGCCCATGCCGAGGGCGGGTCGAACAACGGGAAGTCCGCCGCCTTGTAGAGCCCTCGGGTCTCCCAGCCGGTCCAGGGTCCCTCGGTCTCCGCCGCCTCCGGCTCGGGGTTCCGCGCGTCGCCCGACGGAGCCTCGTCGTCGGTGGCGGGGACGACGGTGCCGCGCAGCCAGGGGCTGCCCACCCGGCCGTCGTCGTCGCACGATCGCAGCAGCGCGTGTGCGGTGCCGTGTTGGTCCACGTACACCGCCGCCAGGGGGCGGAGCTCCGGCGAACACCCCGCAGCGGACAGCATGACGGCGCCACTCAGTACTGCGGCGAGGCACCCCCGCCGTACCGTTCTCGTCCCGATCCCCACCGGTTCCGCCTCTCCCCGAGCACCCGTGCTGGCCGCCCGCGTACGCGCGTACGCGGGCGGCCAGTCTCGCAGCGGGGGCGAGGCAAGAGATAGGTATGTTGACATAGCTATCAGCGCATACGTAAAGTATCGGCGTGCCCGAGAACAGTGCGTCCGACGAGGACATCCGCCGCGTAGCCTCCGGGCTCGTGGCGTGTCTTCCGGCGCTCTCCCGGGCCGTCGAGCGGCGCGTGGACCTGGACGACACGTACGCCAAGCCCGCCAAGCCGTCCGATGCGCAGCTCGCGCTGCTGCGGCACGTCGAGTCGTGCGACGGCATCACCGTGCGTGAAGCCGCCGAGGCGCTCCTGATGAAGCCGAACAACGTCAGCGCGCTGGTCAGGCAGCTGACCGAGCAGGGGCTGCTCGAACGCCGGCGGGACCCGGCCGACAAGCGGGTCGCGCACCTGCATCTCACCGCGACCGCGCGGCGTGAGATCGCCGAGGTGGAGCACCTCATGGGCACCCACGTGACGCGCGCGCTGCGCGCCCTGAGCGACGCCGAGCTGGACGCTCTCGGCTCCGCGCTCGGTGCCCTCGGCTCACTCAACCAGCAGCTTCACCGCCCGGCGCGCTGATCAGGCACGCCGGGCCCTGGCTGCCCCGGCACGCCTCGATGCGCCCCCTCACTTTCCCCTTCCGCACGTAAGGACTGGCACAGCCATGCCCTCCGCACCCCCAGCCGCTCCGCCGACTCACGCGCCTCCCGCCGCCGCCCCGCCCGGCGGCCTTTGCTCCAACCCGTGGTTGACCTTGGTCGCCGTGGCGTTCGGCTTGTTCATGGTCGGCCTCGACGGTTCGGTCGTCGCCATCGCCAACCCGGAGATCGGGCGCGACCTGGGCGCCTCCACGACCGATCTGCAGTGGGTCACCAACTCCTACCTCCTCGCGCTCGCCGCCGCGCTGATCCTCGGCGGCAAGCTGGGAGACCGGTTCGGCCGCCGCACCTTCTACCTGATCGGCGTCGCCGGGTTCACCCTCGCGTCCGTCGCCATCGGCCTGGCCGGATCCATCGAGGGCGTCATCGCCTTCCGCGCCGTCCAGGGCTTCTTCGGCGCCCTGCTCATGCCGAACACCCTCGCCCTGCTCCGCGCCGTCTTCCCCCCGAGGAAGTTCGGCATGGCCGTCGGGATCTGGGCCATGGTCTCGTCCGTGTCCACGGCTCTCGGGCCGATCGTCGGCGGCCTGCTCGTCGAACGGGTGAACTGGGAGTCCGTCTTCTACATCAACGCCCCCATCGGCGTGCTCGCGCTGGTCTTCAGCATGGCCGTCCTGCCGCAGAGCCGGAACTCCTCCGCCGCGCGGGAGCGGTTCGACCTGGCCGGTGTCGTCCTCCTCGCGGCGGGACTGCTCGCCGTCGTGTTCGGCGTCGTCAAGGGCGAGACCTGGGGCTGGACTTCGGCCGGAACGCTGGGCGCCATGGCCGCCGGCGTGGCGCTCCTGCTGGTCTTCGCTTGGTACGAGACGCGTGTCGCCTCACCGCTGCTGCCCATGCGTCTGTTCCGGCACCGCGCGCTCGCCATCGGCACGGTCATCACGGCCCTCAACTTCTTCGTCCTGCTCGGCGTGATCTTCTTCGTCATGATCTACCTGCAGAACGTCCGCGGCCTCTCCCCCGTCGAGGCGGGCGTACGGACGCTGCCGCTGAGCCTGGCCTCCGTCGTCGCGTCCCCGCTGGGCGCCGCGCTCACCGAGCGCTTCGGCCCCCGGCTCACCATGCCGCTCGGCATGGTCCTCCAGGCGGCCGCGTGCTTCGCGATGCTCGGCTGGAGCCCGGAGTCCTCCCCCACCGTGATGTGGCCGCCGTTCGTCGCGCTCGGTCTCGGCGTCGGCATGGTGATGGCCTCCTCCTCCGACGCCATCGTGGGCAACGCCCCCGTCAAGGACGGCGGCGTCGCCGGCGGTCTCCAGGCCACCGCCCTCCAGATCGGCGGGGCGCTCGGCACCTCCGTGCTCGTCTCCCTGATCAGCAGCCGCGTCGGTACGACCCTGCCCGGCGAGCTCACCTCCGCCGGGGTGCCCGCGCCCGTGGCCACGGGTCTGTACGAGGCCAAGGACGCCGTGGCCATGGGCGTCGCCCCCGTGACCGCCGACATGCCCGTGGGTCTCAGGGAAGCCGTCGCCGAGGGCAGCCACCAGGCCTTCATGAACGGCGTGCACACCTCGGTACTCGTCGCGGGCACGCTGTGCGTCCTCGGTGCTCTGCTCGCCGTCGTCGGGGTACGACGCCGCAGCCCCGAGGCCCCGGAGGCTTGAACAGGCTCTGTGCCTCACGCATCCGGCACAGGGGTGGCCTGGTGGTAGTACATCCGCCACCCGGATTCGTCATTCACCTTCCGCCAGATGGAGCTCCTCCGGGCCCGCCTGCCATCGAGCGTGGTTTCGAACGTCAGATGCACGATCCCCGGCGCCAAAACGGTGCCCGTCATCTCGGTAGGCACGTACTGCGGGCCGTCGTCGGACGCCCCTGCATCACCGGCAGCGCCGAGAGCATCGACTGGCGATCCCACCTACGGCCTGAGGCACCTACTTCCACGAACTCCGGATCGAGGAGTTGATCCGCCAATGCCCTGGATGACCGCCCGGCCGGACTCAGCAACTGCAACTCTCGCTCGATGACCTCGGCCACGCTGCTTTCCACGTTCAATGGGAGCATCTTGCCTCGGCTGACCTGGGCATTCGCAAGCGAATTGAGGAGTCGACCGCGCCGCTTGCCCTGCGGAACCGGCGCGACGCCGCCCCCTGGCGAAAGGTCGGCGGGAGAGTCGAGGCGTGGTTCTGTCGCGCCGCTGTCCGCAGCGCCGTGACGACGGCCGTGGTCGTCGGGTTCGCGGTCTCGGTGTGGCGGGTCGCGGCGAACAGGAGGCGCAGGATCGGGCTGTCCTCGATGGGCGCCGTGCGGGTTCCGGGTGTGGGTGCGCTCGAGCACGGCTCCCCCGCACCCGGGCGCCATGGCCTGAAACGGGCCCGGCCGCCTGCCGACGACAGCCGCGCTGTAGCCGGCAGGCGGGGCCCGTAGCCGACCGGCGGCGGAGGCCTCCGGCCTGCCGTGACCGGTCCGGCCCAGCTCACTGCCGTCGACAGCCGTCGACAGCCGTGCCGTACCCGGCCTGCGGCGGGGCAGACCAGCCGTCCGCCCTGTCATGCCCGGCCGGCGCGACTTCCTTGGCGTCACACCCCCACCGTGACCGGCCGGCGCGCGCTCTCCTGCCGTCACCCGGGGCGTGACCGGCCGGCGGGGACTTTCCTGCCGTCGCCCCGGGCTGGCCCCGGCCTCGGGTGGCCTCCCCGCGCCGCCCCTGGCGGGACCGGCGGGCGCGGCTCTCTGCCGTCACCCCGGGCGGGCCCGGCCTCGGGTGGCCTCCCCGCGCCGCCCCTGGCGGGCCCGGCGGGCGCGACTTTCTGCCGTCACCCCGGGCGGGCCCGGCCTCGGGTGGCCTCCTTGCGCCGCCCCGGCCCAGGCCGTACCGACGCCTCAGCGCCCCCTTCCCCCCGCGCCCGCGGGCGCCGTGCTGTTCCGTTCCACCAGGGTCGTCGGCACCAGGCGTACCCCCGTCACCGTCTCGCCCGCCAGCTCCCGCAGGACCGCGTCGACGCACAGCGCTCCGACCTGGGCGAAGTCCTGGTGGACCGTGGTCAGGGGCGGGATGAAGGAGGCCGACTCCGGGATGTCGTCGAAGCCGACGACGCTGACGTCCTCGGGGACGCGTACGCCCCGGTCGTGCAGGGCTCGCAGCAGGCCGAGGGCCATCTGGTCGTTGGCCACGAAGACCGCCGTGCAGTCGGCCTCGTCGGCGAGCCTCAGGCCCGCTTCGTAACCCGACTCCGGGGTCCAGTCCCCGCGTAGTACGGGAGGCACCGTGCACCCCTCCTCCCGCAGCGCCGCCTCCCACGCCTCGGCGCGGCGGCCCGCGGCGAAGGACTCCTCGGGTCCCGCGATGTGCCAGACCGTGCCGTGGCCGAGGCCGACCAGGTGCCGCACCGCGGCGCGGGCGCCCTGCCGCTGGTCGGTGTCCACCACCGGGAAGCGCCCCGTGGCGTCGGAGTCGACCACGACGACCTTGACGTGCGGCGGCAGCGTGAGGGCGGCGGCGTCGAGCAGGTGCACCTCCATGATCAGCACGACCGCGTCGACCGCCAGCTCGTCGAGGCGGGTGAACGCACCCTTGACGTTGTCCTGCGTGGGCGCGTCGAGCGGGATCAGCGTGACCGCGTAACCGGCCCGGGACGCCGAGCCGGCGATGGCGTCCAGAGTCCGGACATTTCCCGTGCTGGTGAGCCCCATCGTGATGACACCTATGGCTCGAAACTCACCCCGCTTGAGGGCACGAGCCGCGCTGTTGGGACGGTAGCCCAGCTCCTTCATCGCGTCGAGGACCTTCTGCCGGGTGGCCTCGACGACGGCCGCGTCGCCGTTGGAAACACGGGACACCGTCTGCGACGAGACCCCCGCCCGCTGGGCTACGTCCGCCATCGAAACACGGCGCGGCCCGGTCCGCGCCCCCCGCCGGCCGCCGTTCACGGCCGACGCCGACCGACCGGTCGCGTTCTGCTCGGTCACCCGATTCCCTCTCATTCGCTGCCACTCGTGCTGGACGCCCCTCAGCGGGAATGTCACCATCACGCTACCGATGATTACGTAAACATTTCTCGTCGGCCAGCCCTCTCGCAGGGTCGGTTCTCGGCCTCAGGCCCACAACATCGCTCCCCGCCTCCGGACCGCTCGGTCACCGACGCTAGGACCCAAAGCCATGACGCTCTTGTCGACGCGCGCTACGGCAGCACCACCGCCCCGCCCACGAGCCCGCTTCCGCCTCCGCAAGGAGGCCCTCGTGGGCTGGGAATTCGCCGGCCCGTTCGTCGCGGTCTTCGGCCTCGCCTTATCGCGCACTTCGTCGCCCTCGCGATCGACAGCGGCCGCCTTCGACGGCAAGACGTCAGTCGCAGCAGCAGTTGCACGGGTTGCAGCAGCCACCGCCACCGCAGCAGCCGTCACCCGAACCGCCGCCGGAACCGCCGGAACCACGGCCTCCGCCGCCCGAGCCACCGCCCGAACCACCGGAGGAGCCGCCCCAGTTCCCGCCGCCCGAGTTACCCCCGCCCCAGTTACCCCCGCCCGAGCCGCCGCTGTCCGAGCCCCCGAACTGCGGGAGCTCCCCGCCCTCCATGGCGTCGTCGGCGCAGGTGCAGCAGGAGGAGCACCACCGGCAGTCGCGGCACAGCGGGCGCCACTGGCCACACCGTCCGCACTGGCCCTCCGACGGCCGACGCGAAGCCATCGAGACACCCTCCGGGGTCACGCCCGTGAGCGCACCGACTCCGCAGGACGTACCCCCGTCGGTCTCCGAGGGCCTGTCCGTCGCCGTACGGCGTCCCAGCCAGGGCAGCATGCGCGGGCCCGGGCCCCCTGTCCGGGGGCGGTGCTGATGGTGACGCCCCTGCCGGGGGACGAAGACCCGGTCGACGGCGTGATCCAGCTCGACGCCGAGGAGTGCCCGTACCAGCCGGTCGTCGACGAACTCGGCCTCGGCCAGGGCGAGTCGGATGCCCTGGACGGCATCGTCGCAGAGCCGGCGTACCTCGGCGCGGTCGGCGCCGGTCACGGCGATCGGGTTCCAGGCGCCGGACACCTCGTCCGCGTCCAGGTCCTCCACCGCGTCGAGGAGATGCGCCAGCCGGCCGAACAGACGGCCCGCCTCCGCCAGCGGTTCGGCGTTGCCCGGGCGGCCCGCGAGGACCGCGGTGTGGGCGAAGGCGGCGGCGGTCGCCGTCTCCGTGGGCTCCGTGACCGTGAACAGCGAGCCCCGGGGGCCGATCATCCGCTCGATGTCCTGCTGCCGTTCGACCGCCCCGATCAGCACCGCGGTGTCGAAGCCGAGCCGGTCGCCGCCCGCGGCGCCCGCACGGTCCCAGCCGAGGGCGATCCTGTGGGCCGCCAGCGTCACCGGGCGGCGCCCCAACAGGCCGTCACCGTCCGCCACATGGTCACGTATCTTCGCCGCGGCGAGCACCAGCGACACGGTCGCCGCGAGCCGCGCGCCCTCGCCCCGCGCCACGTCCGCCGACCGCATCCCGCGCAGCGGGCACGGGCCGGCGCCCCGCCGCCAGTCGCCGGAACGCTCCGACTGCGCCTCGGTCAGCACCGAGACGATCAGTCCGTCGTAGTTCGTGGCCACCCGCGCGAACTGCCCGTACTCGCTGCGCAGCGCCAGACACAGCCCGCACAGATGCGCCATCCACTCGGTACGCATGGTCCCGCCCAGGCGATGACGGCAGGGCCTGATGATTCCGAACACAGAAGTTCTCCCCCGTAGACACGGCTACCGCGCGGAGCGTCACCCCCATGGGGCGTCGCGCGGCCGACATTTTAGAGGGTCACCCCTCGGCGGGCCTCGTCGTCGAGACCGACGCGGGCAGTGTGCTCGGCCCCCACTCCGGGTCGGGCCGGAAGTCGCGCCCCTTCGGCCTGGCCGAGTCCCGAATCTCGGCCGGGGAGAGGATGCGGTCCCGGCGGCGTACGAGTGAGATGACGCGGGGTTCCGTCGGCTGCTCCGTCGGCAGGACGACGAGCGTGCCCGCCCGTCGTTCGTCGACGACCGCGTGCTCGGAGATCAGGGTGATGCCGAGACCGGCCCGCACGCACCGCTTGAGGACCTCCGGGCCCCACGCGTCGGTGTGGGGCGGGGCTTCGATCCCCCACCGGGCCAGGGTCAGCTCCTGCACCTCACGGGTCTGGGAACCGGGCTCCCGGAGGACGATCCGTTCGCCGGCGAGCATCTCTCCCGTGACGGGGCCCCGGCCGTCGAGGGGGTGGCCCGGCGGGGCGACGAGCACCATCCGGTCCTGGAGGACGGGCTCGCCGATCAGGCGCGGTTTCCCCGGGGCGCCGGCCACGACCGCGACGCCCACCTCCCCGTTCATCAGGTGCTGCGTCACGGTCGAGTTGTTGCCGACGAGGACATGGCTCTCGATGCCGGGATGCCGCCTGCGGTACTCCGCCAGCAGGTCCGGCAGCAGATAGGTGCCCACGGTCGTCGAGCCGCCCACCACGAGCCGACCGGTCTGCAGGCCGCTGAGCTGCTGGACGGCGGAGACCGCCTCGTCGGCGAGGAGGAAGACGCGGGCCGCGTACTCGGCGAGGAGTTCTCCCTCGGCCGTGGGCCTGATCCGGGCGCTCGAACGGTCGATGAGGGTGATCCGCAGGGACTCCTCCAGCTTCCGCACCTGGTTCGACACGGACGGCTGGCTCATGTACAGCTTCTGGGCGGCGGCGGAGAACCCCTGCTGCTCGATGACGGCCAGGAAGATCCACAAGCGGTGCAGGTCGAGTGTCACGAGACGCGTTCCAGCCGTGCGAGGTGCGGGACAGGGCAGTCATAGCCGATACCCGCGCCCCGCACCAACGTCCCTCCCGTGAGTCGCCCCCGCCCCGGCCGTCGGCGGCGGCGGTCGATCAAACGTCCCGTCAGGGGCCGGCGAGAACCGTGAGCAGACGGGCCACTTCGGCTGCCACCGCGTCGCGGGCGGGACCGAGGTACGTGCGCGGGTCGGCAACCTCGGGGGACGCCTCCAGGCGTTCGCGCACGGTCCGGGTGAAGAGCTTGTTGAGGTGGGTGGAGATGTTGACCTTCGTCATGCCCGCCGCGACGGCCTTGGCGAGGTGGGCGTCGTCGACGCCCGACGAGCCGTGCAGCACGAGGGGCACGTCGAGCGCGCCCCGCAGCCGGGCGATGAGGTCGAAGTCGAGGACGGCGTCCCGGCTGAGCATGGCGTGCGAGCTGCCGACGGCGACGGCCAGCGCGTCGACGGCCGTGGCCGCGGCGAACGCGCGGGCCTCGTCGGGGTCGGTGCGGACACCGGGGGCGTGCGCCCCGTCCTTGCCGCCGACCTCACCCAGTTCGGCCTCGACCCAGACGTCGGCGCGGTGGCACCGCTCGGTGACGACCCGTGTCGCGGCGACGTTGTCGTCGTAGGGAAGCTTGGACGCGTCGAACATGACGGACGTGAAGCCGAGTTCGACGGCCTCCGTGACGAGGTCCACGGACTCGGCGTGGTCGAGGTGGACCGCCACCGGCACGGCGGCCGCCCGGGCGAGGGCGAGGGCGGCGAGCCCGACGGGGGCGAGCGAGCCGTGGTAGCGGGCGGTGTTCTCGCTGATCTGGAGGATGACGGGCAGCGCCGCCCGCTCGGCTCCGGCGACGATGGCCTCGGCGTGTTCGATCTGTACGACGTTGAAGGCGCCGACCCCGCGGCGGGCGGCGTGTGCGGGGCCGACGATGTCGTCGGTGGAGGTCAAGGGCATGAAGGTCTTCCCCAATGCGGTGGTCGGGCGCCGGCTTCGGTCGCCGGCACCGGCTGCGGTCGTCGGCGTCGGCTCGTGGGCCGAGGGCGGCGTCGCTCAGGCGGATTCGGTGGCGAGGATTGCGGCGGTCGCTCAGGCGGATTCGGTGGCGAGGATTGCGGCGGTCGCTCAGGCGGATTCGGTGGCGAGGATCACGGAGCGGCTGAGGTTGCGGGGGCGGTCGGGGTCGTAGCCGCGTGCTTCGGCGAGGAGGACGGCGAGTCGCTGGGCGACGATCAGGTCGGCGAGGGGGTCGAGTGCGGCGGCCTCGCCCGTGGAGGGGGTCGCTCCGTCCGTGGAGAGGGACGTCCCGCCCGTGGAGGGGGCCGCTCCGTCCGCCGAGAGGGAGACGAGGAGGCCGCCGACGCGTGCGATGTCGTCGGCGAGGCCGTCGGGTGCGGGGCCGAACAGCCAGGCGACGCGGCCGGGGCCGGTGATGCTGATGGGGCCGTGCCGGTACTCCATGGCCGGGTACGCCTCCGTCCACGCACCGGCGGCCTCGCGCATCTTCAGGCCGGCCTCCAGGGCGAGCCCGTAGGTCCAGCCCGTGCCGAGGAACGTGAACTGTTCGGCGCCGGTCACGTCCGCGCCCAACGGCAGGTCGAGGGCGCGCTGAGCGTCCTCGACGGCCTGGGCGAGCGGCCGTACACCGGACGGCAGCGCCTGCTCGGCCTCCAGGTGCGCGCGCAGCAGGACGAGCGCGGTGGTCGCGAACCGGGTCTGCACGACCGACCGCTCGTCGGCGAAGTCGAGTACGGCGACGGCGTCGGCGGCCGTCATGACGGGCGTCGCCGGGTCCGCGGTGAGGGCGGAGGTCGCGACGGTGCCCTTGACCTTCGCCAGCAGGTCCAGGACCTCGGTGGTGGTGCCGGAGCGGGTGATGGCCAGGATCCGGTCGTAGCGGCGGCCGGCCGGGAACTCGGAGGCGGCGAACGCGTCGGTCTCGCCGTGGCCGCCGCTCTCGCGCAACTGCGCGTAGGCGTGGGCCATGAACCAGGAGGTGCCGCAGCCGACCACGGCGACGCGTTCACCGCGCCGGGGCAGGACATCGGCGTACGAGGTGACGGCCTCGGCCGCGCGCCTCCAGGTCGCGGGTTGGGAGGCGATCTCGACGGAGGTGAGGGAGGTTCCCTGGGGGGTCATGCGAGGTCCTTACGTTCGGAGGGACGAGGGAGGGGGTCAGGTCAGGTCAGGTCTCACACGCGGTCGGCCGCGGGCTCCTCCACCACGGAGACGGCTGGGAGAAGCCGGTCGTGGACCGCGGTGTCGATGTCGCCGGCGACCGGGCAGGGGACCGCGGCGGCGGACAGGGCCACCGCCTGGCGCAGGATGTCCGGCCACGCGGAGCCGGCCGCGAGGCCGGCCGCGATCGCGGCCACGCAGGCGTCGCCGGCGCCGGTCGGATTGCCGGAGAGCCGCTCCGGGGGTGCCGCCCGCCAGCTGCCCTCGGGGGTGATCGCGTACAGGCCGTCGGCGCCTGCGGAGGCGACGACCGTCCGGGCGCCCAGGTCCCGCAGGGCCGCGGCGGCTGCGGGGAGGTCGTGGTGTCCGGTCGCCGCCGCGATCTCGTCGGCGTTGGGCTTGACCACGTCGGGTCCGGCGCTCAGCGCCTCGACGAGGGCGGGGCCGCTCGCGTCGAGCACCGTTCGCACTCCGGCCGCCGCGGCCGTGCGGATCAGCCGCGCGTACGCGTCCGGCGGCAGACCGGGCGGGAGGCTGCCGCTCAGGACGGCCACGCGTACGCCGGCGAGCAGCGAGGCGAAGTGGCGGGCGAAGAGCTCCCATTCGGCGGGATCCACCCGCGGGCCCCGCCCGTTGAAGACGGTGGCGTCGCCGTCGTCGCGCGAGACGACGGCGAGGGTGCGCCGGGAGTCGCCGGCGACGTCGAGGAACGCCTCACGGACGCGGGCGGCGCGGAGCTCCGCGCGGATCAGGCGGCCGGTGGGTCCGCCGACGAGGCCTGTCGCCAGGGGGTCGTGCCCGAGGGTGGTGAGGACGCGGGCGACGTTCACTCCCTTGCCGCCCGCTCGTTCGTACGTGGTGTCGACCCGGTGGGAGGTACGGGGCCGCAGGCCCTCGACGCCCCAGGTGACATCGAGGGCGGCGTTGAGGGTGACGGTGAGGATCATGGCGCGGGTACTCCTGTCCGCGGGGTGGTGAGGGTGTGCCCGGCCGTTCGCATGGCGGCGAGGCCCGCGCCGAGGCACCCGGCCCAGTCGCCCAGCTCGGCCCGGACGAGTGCGGGTGGGCGCTGGAAGGTGAGCCGTTCCCCGAGCCCGGCCCGTACGGGGTCGAGCAGGAGGTCGCCTGCTTCGGCGAGACCGCCGCCGAGCACGATCGACTCGGGCGCGAGCAGGGTGGTGGCGGTCGCGAGGGCGTCCGCGAGGCCGTCGGCCGCCCGCTGCCAGACGGCTCGCGCGACGGGGTCGCCCCGTACGGCGAGGGCCGCGACGTCGGCGGCGCCGATCACCGCCCGGCCGGCGCGGGCGGTGTACGCGGCGGCGACGGCGGTGGCGGAGGCCACGGTCTCCAGGCAGCCGGTGCCGCCGCACGCGCACGGTTGTCCCCCGGGCTCGACGACGACATGGCCGAGTTCGCCCGCGTGGCCGCCGGAGCTGATCGGTTCGCCGTCGCAGACGAGGGCGGCCGCGATGCCGGTGCCGATGGCCACGAAGAGCACGTTCCGTGCGCCGCGGGCGGCCCCGAGGGCGCGTTCGGCCAGGCCGCCCGCGCGCACGTCGTGGCCCAACGTGACGCGGAGCCCGGTGCGTTCCTCCAGGAGGGCGGCGAGCGGGAGGTCGCGCCACCCGATGTTCGCCGACCACAGGGCCCGTTGCCGCTCGTCGTCGACGATGCCCGGCACCACCACGCCCGCGTGGTGCACCGGCAGTCCGCGTTCGTCGGCCATGGCGTTCAGGGTGAGCAGGGTGTCGGTGATGGCGTCGACGACGGCGAGCGGTCCTTCGGCGCGCGGTGTCGGCCGGCGCACCGTCTCCAGCGGTCGCAGGTCGTGGTCGAGGACGGCCCCTTTCATTCCGGTGCCGCCGACGTCGAGGCCGAGTACGCACCCCTGCGCATCCATGAGCATCGAACCCTCTTGATGATCGGAGCTGCTCACTACAGAGGAGTAACGAGCAACTTCCAGCAGTCTATGTGACTGGAGTATCACGTGCCCGAGCCCTTCTCGTCCAGGACTCCGGGGCCCGAGTTCGACGGCGTGCGCGGATCACTCCCGTGCGCCTGCGCGATCCTCGGCGTTACGATCAGCTCCGCGCATGTCTCCCGAGGGGGCCGGTCGACCGGCCGCGCGGACGGTCCTCGTCCCTCGGCATCGGAGTTTCAGGGCACGGAGGGGAAGCGGCGCATGTCCAAGCAGGAGCGATGGAGCAAGCTGCTGGAGCTGCTCGCGGTCGACGGCAGGCTGGAGGTCGAAGGCGCGGCCGCCACGATGGCCGTGTCACCGGCGACCATCCGGCGCGACCTCGACGAACTCGCCGAGCAGCAGCTGCTCGTCCGTACGCGCGGCGGGGCCATCGCGCACGGCGTCTCGTACGAGCTTCCGCTGCGGTACAAGTCCTCACGGCAGGTCTCGGAGAAGCAGCGCATCGCGAGCGCGGTGGCGGACCTGCTGACCCCGGGGGACGTCGTGGGCCTCAACGGCGGGACCACCACCACGGAGGTGGCGCGGGCCATGACCCTCCGGGCGGGCGGCCCGTCGGAGCGCGGGGAGAACGCCACCGGGCCGATGTTCACCGTCGTCACCAACGCACTGAACATCGCGAGCGAACTGGCGGTCCGGCCCCAGTTCAAGATCGTGCTGACCGGCGGCGTGGCACGGCCCCAGACGTACGAGCTGGTGGGCCCGCTGACCCAGGGAGTCCTGAACCAGGTGGTGCTCGACGTCGCCGTACTCGGCGTCGACGGCGTGGACCCGCGGCTCGGCGTGATGACCCATCACGAGGACGAGGCCGGCATCAGCAGGCTCCTGGCGGAGCGCGCCCGGCAGGTGATCCTCGCGACGGACTCGTCCAAGATGGGCAAGCGCGCGTTCGCCAGGATCTGCGGCCTCGACCGGATCGACGTGCTCGTCACCGACTCCGGGCTCGCGCCCGACATGGCGGCGCGGCTCACCGAGGCGGGCATCGAGGTCATCAGCGTCTGAGGCCGCATCCGCCCACTCACCAGTCGTTCCACTGAGGGCGCCCCCGTCCGGGGGCGCCCTTTCGCGCATGCCCTGGCACCCCACCGCGCCCGATTCCCTTGCCGGCACGGGCATATATGCATCTTTTACGTAACGGGCCTAGTCTCACCCGGCCTTCGTCATGTTTACTCTGACCACAGCAGATGCTCGTTAATGAGCGAACCCTCGGTAAACAAGCCAGGTTTGAGCACGCTCCGAAAATCTGCTGCAGTTCCCAGCCACACGGCCGCGTCGCCTCCGACCGGTCAGGAGACAAGGCGGTTCTGACAATGAACAAGCGGTTGATCACGGCGGCCTGTACGAGCGCTCTCGGCGTCCTCACCCTCACGGCCTGCGGCAGCGGCGGAGGTGCGTCGGAGAACGGCGAGGTGACGCTGAAGCTGGTCGCGGCCGACTACGGCGACAAGGCGTCGAACAGCTCGACGGCCTACTGGAAGGACGTCGCGCAGCGCTTCACCGCCGCCAACCCGAAGATCAAGGTCGATGTCCAGGTCATCAACTGGAACGACATCGACTCCCAGGTCAAGACGATGATCCAGAGCGGCAACGTCCCGGACGTCCTCCAGACCGGCGGCTACGCCGACAAGGTCGCCGACGACCTGCTCTACAAGGCGGACGAGGTCCTGTCGGAGAAGACCCGCGCCAATCTGATCGACAGCTTCGCCAAGGCCGGCGAGGTCGACGGCACGCAGTACGGCATCCCGTTCGTCTCCTCGGCGCGGGCCTTCTTCTACAACAAGGCGATCTTCGCCAAGGCCGGCATCACCGAGGCGCCGAAGAGCTGGGACGACCTCAAGGCCGCCGCCGCGAAGATCAAGGCCAAGGTGCCCGGAGTGACCCCCTACGCACTGCCGCTGGGCCCCGAGGAGGCCCAGGGCGAGTCGCTGATCTGGGAGCTCGGCAACGGCGGAGGCTTCACGGACGCCAAGGGCGCGTACACGCTGGACAGCAAGGCCAACATCGAGTCCTTCGCCTGGCTGAAGTCGAACCTCGTCGGGCCCGGCCTCACCTACGCCAACCCGGCGACGACGGACCGCAAGACCGCGTTCGCGGACTTCGCGGCCGGCAAGACCGCGATGCTCAACGGTCACCCGTCCCTGATCCAGATGTCCAAGGACGGCAAGGTCGACTACGGGGTCGCGCCGATCCCCGGGAAGACGGGGGCGCTCACCTCCACGCTCGGCGTCGCCGACTGGATGATGGCGTTCAAGGACAACGGCCACAAGGAAGAGGTCCGCGCGTTCCTCGACTTCGCGTACTCCAAGGAGAACACGCTGAAGTTCGACGAGACGTACAACCTGATGCCGGTCACCGAGGACACCCTCAAGGAGATGACCGGCAACGGCAAGCACAAGGACCTGGAGCCCTTCTTCGCCCTGCTGCCGAACGCGGTCTTCTACCCGCTGGGCGACACCTCGTGGGACGCCGTCTCCGCCGAGATCAAGAAGAGCGGCGGTACGGCCGTGAACGACCCCGCCAAGGTCCTGGGCGAGCTCCAGAAGAAGGCAGAGGACGCGGTCTCGGACCAGTAGTCCCCGCGCACCGCCCTGTCACGGAAGGCACCTTCGTGTCCAGCACTTCCTCCACCAAAGGCCCCGGCCGCAAGGGCCGGGGCGGCCTGGCCCGGCTGGGGCCGCTGCCCTGGATCGGCCCGGCCGTCCTGCTCATCGTCCTGGTCGTGCTCTGGCCGGTCTACGAGATGGTCCGCACGTCGTTCCTGAAGATCAGCAGCAGCGGCTTCGTCCGCGGCTCGGCCGGCTTCGACAAGTACAAGCAGCTGTTCGAAGAGCCGTCACTGCCCTCGGTCGTCCTGTCGACCGTGGTGTGGACGGTGGTCGTGGTCACCGCCACCATGGTGATCTCGCTGGCCCTGGCCCAGCTGTTCAACCAGCGGTTCCCGGGCCGCCGCGTCACCCGCTGGGCGCTCATCGCGCCCTGGGCCGCCTCGGTCGTGATGACCGCCATCGGCTTCAAGTGGATGCTCAACCAGACCGCCGGCGTCCTCAACACGCTGATGACCGACCTCGGGCTCGTCGACGGTCCCAAGGACTGGCTGGGCGACCCCGCGACGGCCTGGCCCTGGATGATGTTCGTCGCCGTCTTCGTCTCCCTGCCGTTCACCACGTACACCCTGCTCGCGGGATTGCAGACGATCCCGGGTGAGATCTACGAGGCGGCCAAGGTGGACGGCACCAACACCTGGCAGACGTACCTGCGGATCACCCTCCCGCTGCTGCGGCCGGCGTTCCTCGTCGGTGTCGTCATCAACCTGATCAACGTCTTCAACTCGTTCCCCATCATCTGGAGCATGACCCGCGGCGGTCCTGACAGCGACACCGCCACCACCACCGTGTTCATGTACCAGCTCAAGAACTCCGACATCGGCCAGTCCGCGGCGATGTCCGTCGTGAACTTCGCCCTCGTCGTGGTCATGGTCGTCGTCTTCCTCAAGGCCAGCCGCTGGAACCAGGAGGAGAGCTGATGGCCCAGCACACCCTCGACCCCGCGGGGACGACCACCCGGAAGGCCCCGGCCCCCGGCCCCGGCGCGGGCGGTCCACGGCCGGGCGCCCCCCGGGCGCCCCGCACCCTGCGCCCGCGGACCCTGCTGATCACCGCGGTCGCCTGGCTGCTCGCGGCCGTGTTCCTGATGCCGTACGCGGAGATGGTGATCACCGCTCTGCGGCCGGCGGAGGAACTGCGGGACGCCACCTACCTGCCGAGCGCCTTCGAGTGGGCGAACTTCGTCGACGTATGGCGCGAGTCGCACCTCGGGGACAACCTCCGGGTCACGCTGCTCGTCGCCGCCGGCTCCACCCTGCTCGTCCTGCTCGTCGCCATCCCCGCCGCGTACTACACGGCGCGGATGAGGTTCCGGGGCCGGAAGCTGTTCCTGCTGCTCGTGCTCATCACCCAGATGTTCCAGCCGACCTCGCTGCTCGTCGGTCTGTACCGCGAGTTCTACCAGCTGGACATGCTCAACTCCGTCTGGACCCTGATCCTCTGCAACGCGGCCTTCAACCTGGCCTTCGCGATCTGGATCCTCACCGCCTACTTCGCCTCCATCCCCGAGGCGCTGGAGGAGTCGGCGATGATCGACGGTCTCGGGCGGGGCGGAGCGCTGCTGCGGATCACCCTGCCGCTCGCGATGCCGGGGGTCGTCACCGCGATGATCTTCACCTTCATCGCGGCGTGGAACGAGTTCGTCATGGGGCTCACGCTCTCCACCATTCCGGAGAGCCAGCCGCTGACGGTCGGCATCAACAGCTTCATCGGCAACTACACCGTCCAGTGGAACTACCTGTTCGCCGGTTCGGTCATCGCCATCGTGCCCGTCGTCATCCTGTTCGCGCTCATCGAGCGGAAGGTCGTCTCCGGCCTCACCGCCGGATCCGTCAAGTAGCGCGGTGAACACGGCAGTTCGAGGGGAACGGGAGCCGCCGACGGCGGCGCCCCGCCCGGGGCCGCCGGCCGTACGACGACGGCGCGCGGACCACGGGACCGTGATCGCCCTGCACGTGGGAGGCACCTTCATCCGGGGGTGCGTGCTGGGACCCGACGGGTCCCCACGGGTCGGGGAGCGGTGGTTCACCCGTCCCGAGCGGGGGCCGGACGCCGTCGTCGAGAGCGTCCTCGCCGCCGCCGCCTCACTCGCCGCGCGCTGCCGCCCCCTGGCCGCGGGCGTGGCCCTTCCCGGCGTCGTCGACGAGACGTCGGGACGGGCGGTCCGCGCCACCGCCCTGGGCTGGCACCGCATCCCGGTCCGGGACTGGGTGGCCGAGCACCTGGACCTGCCCGTCGCCGTGGGCCACGACGGGCGTACGGGGGGACTCGCCGAGGCGCGCGCGGGAGCCGGCGGCGACTGCCGGAACTTCCTCTACGTCTCGGTGGGCGACGACTTCGCGGCGGCGCCCGTCGTCGACGGCCGGGCCGGGCCCGGCGAGGACGGCGGGGCGGGAGAGTTCGGCCATGTCGTGGTCCGGCCGGAGGGCGGCGACCGCTGCCACTGCGGCCGTCACGGCTGCCTGGAGACCGTCGCCTCCACCACCGCCGTCACCCGGCGGTACGCACGGACGACCGGCTGGCGAGGGGTCACCGCCCGCGAGGTGTACCACCGGGCCGACGCGGGGGATCCGCATGCCCGCGCCATCTGTACGGACGCGGTGGACGCGCTGGTCGGCGCCCTGGCGACGGAGATCCGCCGTCACGCCCCGGAGCGGGTGGTCATCGCCGGAGAGCCGGGCGAGGCGGGGCCGTCGGGCCTCACGTCGCTCCGGGCGACGCTCGCGGGCCACCTCGCCTCCCCCGCGGTACCGGAGTTACGGCTCGCGCGGTTCGGCGAGATGGCGGCGTGCGTGGGGGCCGCCTACCTGGCCCGGGACATGGTGACCGAAGCAGAACTACGACCGGGTAGGTCTTGACGCTCTCCCCGGGCCCGCCCGCGCCGCCCTCCTACCGCAGCCCGAAGACCTGAACTCCCCGCTCCGGACGAGCCTCGCGCCAGTCCGGAGCGGGGCTTCGTGCTGTCCGCTGCCCGCTGCCCCTCGCCCGCATGAGGCGGGCGGTGTCACAGCATGGCGGTGCGGGAGCCCCGGGTGTTCCGTACCGTCACCGTGGCGATGTCGGAGCGGTAGCGGTCGTCGGACCATTCGATCGGTGCGCCGTGGGAGTCGGTCGTCAGTCGACGCTCCCTCAGCAGGGGATAGCCCTCGGGTACGTCGAGCAGCTGGGCGTCGGTGGCCTCGGCGGGCACGGCGTCGAAGGTGTGCCGGGCCGAGTGCAGGTCCACCCCCTGCTCCGTGAGCAGCGCGTAGATGGAGCCCGCGTCCAGATCGGCTTCGATCAGTCGCCGCCCGATGGGCTCGACGTACGTCATGCGTTCCAGCATCGCCGGGCGTCCGTCGAGCAGCCGGAGCCGCAGGAGCTGGACGGCCAGGTCGTCGGCATCGATCTCCAGGGCCGCCGCGATCTCGGGTTCGGGCCGCCGCAGGGCGATCTCCTGGAGCCGCTGCCCCGGCACGTACCCCGTCATCTCCGCGCGTCGCGTGAAGGAGAGGAACGACTCGAACGGCTGGGCGGGCACCGCGTCGAGCACCGTGGCCCGCCTGCCCTGGCCTCCGCCGATCAGGCCCTCGTCTCGCAGCGCGGCGAGCGCCTGTCGTACGGGCCCTCGCGACGCGGTGAACTCCTCGCAGAGCTGGGCCTCCGACGGCAGCGACTCACCCACCTCGATCTCGCCGCGGCGAATGCGCCGGCGCAGTTCGGTGGCGATGGACTGGTGCAGAGGGGTTGCCATGTCCGCGACCCTACCCGGCTCGGTTCGCCGCGCTCCCGGGCCCGTCCGACGCGAATGAACATCCCGGAAACTTGTAGATATGAGTCCTTGTGTCCCATGACAACTGCTGCCAGCTTTCCCTCGTACGCACTCCGCGACCGTCCAGGCAAGGGAGACCAACGATGGCCGAAAAAGGCATCAACAGAAGGCTGTTGCTCGGGGGCGGCGTCGCCGTCGCACTCACCGCCGCCGTCCTGGAGTACACCGACCAGTGGACCCGGGCCACGGGTCTCGCCGAGCTGCTGCGCCGGGCCGGGTTCACGGTCGTACCCCTCGACCTCACGCGTCCGGCGACCGCGCAGCCCGAGCCCGTGGACCTCATAGCGTTCGGCAGCTTCACCAACAACGACGCGGCCTACCGTACGTACGTCGCGGAACACGGCGCCTCACTGCGCGAGTTCGCCGCCGACGGCCGGGTGGTCCTCGACCTGGCGCAGTCCGACCAGCTGGGTGCCTCCGTCGCCTACCTGCCCGACGCCTCGGAGCCGTACGGACCGACTCCGACTACGACACCATCCACCCCACCGCGCCGGACCACCCGCTGGTCGCCGGCCTGCGGACCAGTGGCGGCCTGCTGTTCACCGGGCGGAACACATCCGTCCGGGTCAGCTGGGAGACGGTCAGGGAGTGGCGGTCGATGCGGGTGCTCATGGCCTGCGACGCCACCGGGTTCCCCCCGGCGCTGCTTGAGGGACGGCACGGCAGCGGCCGGTTCCTGGTGTCCAGCCTCACCGTCGACAAGTGCTTCGACGCCTCCGGCGCGGCAACGCAGCCCGCCGCGGCCGTCGAGGACAGCGCCGCCTTCTTCGTCGCGCTCGCCCGCTATGTCCGCCTGGTACGAGCCGGAGCGGCACCCGCCGTCACGCCCACCTCCATGCGTCGACCGCCGCGCGAACGCCACCTTCGGCCACGCGGCCGACGGCACCCTCCTGACCACCCGCGAGGCCGGCCAGGGCATCTACACCTCCTTCCGCCGCGGCCCCATCGAGGTCTTCCTCCTCGACCCCCGCTGGTTCAGCCGCACGGAACCCAGCTGGGCCGACCCCGCCAAGCCCGACCTGTCCGGGCCGGGTGCAGGGGGACTGGCTCCGCGAGGGCCTGCGGACCAGCACGGCCCCGTTCAAGGCCCTGGCCACCGGCATGATCTGGGACGACACGCAGAACACCGAGCCCGACGACTGGGGCACCTACGCGCACGAGCGGGATGCGATCCTCGACTACATCACCCAGCAACCCCACCCTGACGGCGACCTGGATCAACCGCGACGGCCGGAGGCTCTTCGAGGTCCACCGCACGGCGACGGAAATGGGCCACCGGGGGTAGGGAAGCCCGCCGGGCGGACCCCGTCACACTTGTGCATACAAGTGTGACGGTTCAGTCCTCGTAGGGGAGAACTGCCTCCAGGGTGTCGGCGGGCTGCGCGTGAAGGGTGCCGTCCGGGCCGCCGACGCGCAGGTGCCACGGGTGCCGGCTGTCGGTGGTCACGTGAAGGTGGTCACCCCGGCGGCGCAGGTGGAAGCGGGCCGCCTCGCCGGGGCCGTCGGCGGCCGGGATCACGACGGTCCGCTCGGCGCCGTCGGCGAAGGCGTGCACCCGTAGTTCGACTCCGTCCGGCCAGGCGGAGACGGGGTGCTGGTCGTCGGCGCCGAGCGGGAGGACGGAGCCGGGGCGGGCGAGGAGCGGCAGGGTGTGGAAGTCGTGCCGCTCACGGATCCAGCGGGGGCCGGTGATCCGGGCACCGGTGAGGACGTTCGTCCACGGCCCTTCGGGTACGTAGTACTCGACCGTCCCGTCGTCACTGAAGACCGGGGCGACGAGCAGGTCGTCGCCGAGCATGTACTGCCGGTCGAGCGTGCCGACGGCGGGGTCGTCGGGGAACTCCAGGACCATGGCCCGCATGACGGGGACGCCGGTGGTGTGTGCCTCCTGGGCGGCGCGCTGGAGGTAGGGGGCGAGACGGTGCTTGAGCAGGGTGAACTCGCGGGTGACCTCGACGGCCTCCTCGCCGTAGTCCCAGGGCACGCGGTAGGACTTGCTGCCGTGCAGGCGGCTGTGCGAGGAGAGGAGACCGAACTGCACCCAGCGCTTGAAGACGGTGGGGGTCGGAGTGCCCTCGAAGCCGCCTATGTCGTGGCTCCAGAAACCGAAGCCGGACAGACCGAGGGAGAGCCCGCCGCGCAGTGACTCCGCCATGGCGTTGAAGTGCGACTCGCAGTCGCCGCCCCAGTGCACCGGAAACTGCTGGCCGCCGGCGGTGGCGGAGCGGGCGAAGAGCAGGGCCTCGCCCTCCCCGCGTACCTCGCGCAGCAGCTCGAAGACGGCCCGGTTGTACAGCTGCGTGTAGTAGTTGTGCATCCGCTCCGGGTCGGAACCGTCGTGCCAGACCACGTCGGTGGGGATCCGCTCGCCGAAGTCGGTCTTGAAGCAGTCCACGCCCTGGTCGAGCAGGGTGCGCAGTCTGCCGATGTACCAGGCGCGGGCCGCGGGATCGGTGAAGTCGACCAGCGCCATGCCGGGCTGCCACAGATCCCACTGCCACACGGAGCCGTCCGGGCGGCGCACCAGATAGCCCTCGCGCATGCCTTCCTCGAACATGGCCGACTTCTGCGCGATGTACGGGTTGATCCAGGCGCTGATCCGCAGTCCCCGCTCCTTGAGCCGGGTCAGCATGCCGACCGGGTCGGGGAAGGTGTCGGCGTCCCACTCGAAGTCGCACCACTGGTAGGCGCGCATCCAGAAACAGTCCAGGTGGAGGACGCTCAGGGGGATGCCGCGCTCGGCCATGCCGTCGACGAAGCGGTTGACGGTGGCCTCGTCGTAGTCGGTGGTGAAGGAGGTCGTCAGCCAGAGGCCGAGGGCCCAGGCCGGGGGCAGGGCGGGGCGGCCGGTGAGCGCGGTGTACCGCTCCAGGATCCGCTTCGGCGTCGGGCCGTGGACGACGAAGTACTCGAGCGACTGGTCCTCGACGCTGAACTGCACCTGGCCGACCGCTTCGGAGCCGACCTCGTAGCTGACCTTGCCGGGGTGGTTGACGAAGACGCCGTACCCCCGGTTGGTCAGGTGGAAGGGGACGTTCTTGTACGCCTGTTCGCTGCTGGTGCCGCCGTCGGCCTGCCAGATGTCCACCGTCTGGCCGTTCCTGACGAACGGAGTGAACCGCTCCCCGAGCCCGTAGACCAGTTCCCCGACTCCCAGGGAGAGTTGGCCGAGCATGAAGTGCCGGCCTTCGGCGTCGGTGGCGAATCCGGTGCCGCGCTCCCCCACGGAGGTCAGCACCCGCCCGTCGGCGGTGAAGTCGAGGCGCCACGGCTCGGCCGTGTCCACCCGCAGCGTCAGGTCACCGGCGACCAGCTCGACGACCCCACCGTCCCGGCGCACCTTGCCGGCCCCCTGCTCCGCTCCGGGCAGCGCGAACTCCGGACCCCGCCGTACGGCGCCGGCGTGGTGGGTGGTGCGTACCCCGATCACGCCCTCGGCCGGCGACCAGCACTCGACAGTGAGCAACGGACTGTTGAGGGTGTCGCCGCGACCGCGCACCTGCTTCACCGGAGCGTAGAGCGTCATCCGGTGCTCGTCGGCCCGGATGTCCGCGACCTCGGCGGCGTAGCGCGCGGTGTGGCCCGGGCGCATCAGCCAGTACCCGTCGGTGAACTTCATCGCGAGGTTCCCTCCGTACGCGACGCACCGTGCGCGGTGATCGGGCCACGGTTCCCGTGGGGGCCCTCACCGAAGCGGAAGGCGGCGAGGCGGAAGGCGCCGTGCAGCGTCAGTCGCAGGTCGTGGACGCCGTCCGGCGGAGCGGTGAACTCGGCGGCGCAGGCCGTCCAGGTGTGGCGGTCGCCCGTGACCGGCACCCTGATCTCCGCCAGCCGCCGCTCACCGGCGTGGAGTTCGAGGCGCGCCTCCCGCGACCCCTCGGCCTCGCGGGCGGTCTCGACCTCCACGCGTACCGCTCCGGTGAGGTCGACGGCACGGAAGAGGAGGGTCGCGGGCCGCGTCGCCGGATCGGCAGGGGCGACGGCGTCGCCGTCGGCGCGGGTGGCGTCGACGATGGTGGTGTGCTCGTGGTCGTCGAAGTCGACGGCCAGGGTCCGGCGTCCGACGACCGCGCGGGGCTCGGGGGCCGCCCCGGTGACGGTGAGCGGTGCGGTGAGGACGGGGTGCTCGGCGGAGCGGGCGACGGTGATCTCGTATCCGCCGGGGTCGACGGTGAAGGCACCGGTGGCGACGTCCCAGTGGGCGAGCCGCTCGGCCGGCAGCCGGAACGTGACGTCCCGGCTCTCCCCCGGCTCCAGGCGGATCTTGCGGAAGTCTGCGAGGCGCCGCCGGGGGGCCTCGTAGCGGGCGTCCACGGCCCGGACGTAGAGCTGGACGACCTCGCTGCCGGGCCGCGGGCCGGTGTTGGTCACGGTCACCGCGACGTCGACCGTGCCGTCCTGGGCCATCGACGAGCGCGACAGACGCAGGTCGCGGTGGGAGAAGACGGTGTAGGAGAGGCCGTGGCCGAAGGGGTAGAGGGGGGTGGCGCGGTGGTACTGGTAGGTCCAGCCGCCCTTGATGATGTCGTAGTCGAGCGGGTCGGGCAGCGGGTCGTCGCCCCGGTACCAGGTCTGCGGCAGGCGGCCCGAGGGCTCGGCCCGGCCGAGCAGCACGGCGGCCAGGGCGTGGCCGGTCTCCTGCCCGCCGTGGGACGTCCACACCACGGCGGGCAGGTGCTCCTCGGCCCGGTCGACGGCGTACGGGTAGCTGCTCATCACCACGAGCGCCGTCTCCGGGCGGACGGCCGCGACCGTGCGCAGCAGTGCCTCCTGTGTCTCGGGGAGGTCGATGCCCGCCCGGTCCTCCGTCTCCCGGCCGTTGATCAGCGGGTGGTTGCCGAGGACGACGACCGCCGCGTCCGCGGCTTCGGCCGCAGCCCGCGCCTCGGCCGTGCCGTCGCGCAGCAGCTCCCGCTGCCAGCGTTCGGCGGCGTCCGGGGTCTCGGCGGTGACGGTCACCCGGCCGTCCGTCGGGTCCACGGCGGCGTAACGTCCGGTGAGGACGGAGCGCAGGAGCAGGTCGTGGTCACCCCCTCCCCCGCCGACCGCCCCGCCCGCCGCTTCGAGGCGGAAGGTCTCGTGGATCTCCCAGCTCTTCAGCAGTTTCTGGTCGGCCGCGAGGGAGGCGTCGTCCTTGAGGCTGAGGTAGCGGCCGGTGTCGGCGGCGCGCAGCGTCAGCACGCCGTGGCCCCAGTCGACGACGTCGAACGCGGTCTTGCCCAGGAGTTCGCCCGTGGTGCGGGAGCGCAGCGCGATCCGGTCCGAGCCGTCCACATGGATCACCTCACCTCCGTGGGCGCCGAGTTCGGCGGCGAGTCCTGAGGCGATGCCGACCTGGTACGGCATGGTGCCGCTGTACCAGTCCTCGCACAGCGTGTCGGCGAGCGGGCCGACGACGGCGATCCGCGGTGCCCGCGCCGGGTCGAGCGGCAGCAGGCCCTCGTTCTTGAGCAGCACCACCGACTCGGTGGCGGCGCGCCTCGCGAGGGCGCGGTGCTCGGGGCAGTCGATCACCTCGGGGCCGATCGCCGCATAGGGGTCGAGGTCGGGGTCGAACTCGCCGAGCCTGAAGCGCAGTTCGAGCTGACGCCGGACCGCGCGGTTCACGTCGGAT
The DNA here is from genome assembly GCF_044764665.1 of Streptomyces sp. NPDC093795. Lineage (NCBI taxonomy): Bacteria > Bacillati > Actinomycetota > Actinomycetes > Kitasatosporales > Streptomycetaceae > Streptomyces > Streptomyces sp. NPDC093795. The sequence continues at coordinate 491,169 of NZ_JBIWIO010000003.1, read as the reverse complement.
TCGTCGATCAGGCCTCGCTCCAGGGCCTCGCGCAGCCGGCCGAGCGGTGTCTCGCTGTCCTCGCCGTGGTCGGTGAAGCTGTCGATGCCGGCCTTGAGCGCCGCCGCGTGCGACTCGACGTGGTCGTCGAAGTAGTGCTCGGGGTCGACGAGGTTGGACGGGGCCTCTGCGTCGCTCACCACGAACAGCTCGTGGCCGGTCGGCCGCGCCCAGCGGCGGAGTTCGGTCTCGATGAGCGGAGTCACGTGGCAGGGGCGGCCGTTGACCAGGTTGTACGCGGCCATGGCCCCGGTCGCGACCCCGGCGGCGACGACGGGGCGGAAGGCGGCGAGGTCGTACTCGTGCAGCACGCGCGGACGCAGCCCCGAGGAGGTGGTGCAGCGCTCGTCCTCGTTGTTGTAGGCGAGGAAGTGCTTGAGCACCGGGGCCGCGCGCAGATAGGTCGGGTGGTCGCCGGACAGGCCCCGGCAGTAGGCCTCGCCGAGGCGGGCGGTGTGCGTCGGGTCCTCGGAGTAGCCCTCCTCGTTGCGCCCCCAGCGCGGGTCGCGCAGCAGGTTGAGGACGGGCGCCCAGGCCTGGAGGCTGTTGGGGGCGCGGTCGGGGGCGATCACCGGCGGGCGGTGGCGGTGGAAGGCGCGCAGTTCGACCGAGACCGCCTCCGCGACCCGGTGCACCAGGTCCTCGTCCCAGGTGGCGCCGAGGCCGACGGCCTGGGGGAAGACCGTCGCCTCCCCCAGCCAGGAGACGCCGTGGAGGGCCTCGCTGCCGGTACGGAAGGAGTCGACGCCGAGGCGCGGGACGGCCGGCGCGTACTGGTGGAGCATCGCGATCCGTTCGTCGGGCGTGAGCCGTTCGAGCAGGTCGTCGACGCGTCGGCGCAGCGGGAGCGCGGGGTCGCGGAAGGGCGGCTGATCGGCCGCGGACGCGGACAGGGAACTCACGTGGGCAACCCCTCGGCAGGCTGGCGGTGACACTCTTCGTCGAAGCGCTTCGACGCTGACAGGCTCCGGTGTCGGTGTCAACTGCTGCTGCTCCGGGGATTCTTGGATGTGCCCAGGCTCTTGTCGTACGGGAATCGCGTCAATAGCCTCGCCTCGGCATCCAAGCGCTTCGACACGTCGATGCCGACGGCACAAGCTGAGGGAGTGGCTCATATGACGACGCGCCGGCTGACCGACCGGCTCGACGGTCTCGCTTTCGGCGGGGACCACAACCCGGAGCAGTGGGACGAGGAGGTGTGGAAGGAGGACGACGAGCTGATGCGCCGGGCGCGGGTCAACCTGGCCACCGTCGGCGTCTTCTCCTGGGCTCTGCTCGAACCCGAGGAGGGCCGCTACGACTTCGCCTGGCTCGACACCCAGCTCGACCGTCTGCACGCGGCCGGTGTCGCCGTCGACCTCGCCACCCCGACCGCCTCCCCGCCGCCCTGGTTCACCCTGGCCCACCCCGACGCCCTGCCGGTCTCCCCCGACGGCACCCGGCTGACCCACGGCAGCAGGGACACCTACTGCCTCGCCGCGCCCGCGTACCGCCGGGCCGCCCTCCGTATCGCGGACGCTCTCGCCACCCGCTACGGTGACCACCCCGCGCTGGCCCTCTGGCACGTGCACAACGAGTACGCGACGCTCTGCTGGTGCGCGCACACCGCGGCCGCGTTCCGGGTCTGGCTGCGGGCCCGTCACGGCTCCCTCGACGCCCTCAACGAGGCCTGGGGGACGGCGTTCTGGAGCCAGCGGTACTCGGCGTGGGAGCAGATCATGCCGCCCCGCGCCACCCAGTGGCACAAGAACCCCGGCCAGGCCCTGGACTTCCGCCGCTTCTGGTCGGACGAGGCCCTCACCGCGTACCGCGAGCAGCGGGACGCGATCCGCGCGCACAGCGAACGCCCGGTGACGACGAACCTCATGCTGCCCGGCTACCAGAACCTGGACCTGTGGGCGTTCGGCCGTGAGGTCGACCTGGTGGCCGTCGACCACTACCCCGCCGCGCCCGCGGTGGACGCCGCCGCCGACACCGCCTTCGGCGCCGACCGGGCCCGCTCCTTCGGCGGCGGCGCGCCCTGGCTGCTGATGGAGCAGGGCACGAACACCGTGTACGCGGGCGACCGTGTGCTCGGCAAGGAGCCGGGTGACATCCGGCGCCACACCCTCGGCCACATCGCCCGCGGTTCGGAGGGCGCGATGTTCTTCCAGTGGCGCCAGTCCCGCGCGGGATCCGAGCAGTGGCACTCCGCGATGGTCCCGCACGCCGGGCCGGACAGCCGCGTCTTCCGCGAGGTCGCGGCCGTCGGGGAGGAGGTGAGCCGCCTGGGTGAACTCGCCGGTTCCACCGTCCGTGCCGAGGTCGCCGTCCTGCACGACTCCGACGCCTGGTGGGCGCTCGAGGCCGACGGGCTGCCCTCGGCCGCACTCGACTACCACGGCACGCTGCGCCGGGCCCACCGGGCGCTGTGGGACGCCGGCGTCACGGTCGACTTCGCCCACCCGGGGCACGACCTGAGCCGCTACCGGCTCGTGCTCGCGCCGGCCCTGTTCCTGCTCTCCGACGCGGGCGCCGCGAACCTGAACCGCTATGTGGCGCGTGGCGGCACCCTGCTCGTCCAGCCTTTCAGCGGCGCCGTCGACGAGCGCCTCCACGCCCGCCTCGGCGGCTACCCGGCCGCTCCGCTCCGGGCGGCGCTTGGGATCCGGATCGAGGAGTACCGCCCGCTGCGGCGGGACGAGGTGACCGTCCTCTCCGACGGCTCGCGCGGCACCGCCTGGAGCGAGTCCCTGCGTACGGAGGGTGCCGAGGTCCTCGCCACGTACACCGAGGGCATGCTCGCCGGCGGTCCGGCACTCACCCGCCACGGGTACGGGGCGGGCGCCGGCTGGTACCTCTCCACCCGTCTCGACGACACCGGCTACGCGGCCCTGGTCTCCCGGTTGCTCGACGAAGCCGGTGTGGTCGAGGAGCTGCCGGGCCTGCCGTCCGGTGTCGAGGCCGTCACCCGCCACGCCGCGGACGGCCGCCGCTGGCACGTCCTGGTCAACCACCGCGCCGATGCCGTGCCACTGCCGGAGCCCGCCCACGACCTGCTGGTGGGAGGCCCGGTCCGCCAACTGCCGCCCGGCGGCTGCGCGGTGCTGCGCGCCCGCTGAAGGGCCGTCCGTCCGGGTGCGGATACGGCCAAACGGGGAGGGGCGCGCTCCGACCCCGAGGGGGCCGGTCGTCGAAAGCGCGCGGGGCCTGCCCTGGACGGCGATCCGGCGGGGTCGGCGTGCGCCGGCGTGCGCCGGTGTCGCACAAGCATCGCCCGGGCGTCACAGCGCCGTCACACGGCCATCGTCGTCCCATCGCACGCACGGACCTCGGCGTGGCTTGAAAGCACGAGCCTCAACGCCTGCCACCCGTACCGCCGTTGATCACCTGGCCATACTGCGCTGGCCGGCGGCGGGCGCCCTCGTGCCCCTGTCCGGCGAAGACCACTCGACCTCATTCCAAGCTCCTGGGGGAGACTTGCGCGCACATGTGAAGAGAGCAGGCGCCTTCACCATCGCAGCGGCCACATCGGTGGCCCTGGTAGCAGGCACGACCGGCCCCGCGACGGCGGTCGTCGCGCACCCGACGGCCGCAGCGGACATCACCCGCGTCGGCGGTAACCAGCGGATCCCGCTGATCACGGGAGACCGCGTCGTGGTGGACGCCGAGGGGCGGATGGTGGGCTTCGAGCCCGCCGAGGGCCGTGAGCACATACCCGTACAGGTGCGGCGCACCGAGGACCGGACCCTGGTGGTGCCCAGCGACGCCCAGCGTCTGATCGCCACGGGCAGGCTGGACCAGCGGCTCTTCGACCTCGCCGTGCTCACCGACCCGCGACTGCGCGAGAGCCACCGCGCCGGGCTCAAGCTGATCGTGCGGTACGAAGGGGGTGCCGGCGCCGCCGCGCGGGCCGAGGTGCGCGCTGCCGGCGACACCCAGGTGCGGCGTACGTTCCCGACCATCGACGCCGACGCCATCCGTACGTCACAGGACGACGTGGCGAAGGTGTGGGACGCGCTGACCAGCGAGCAGCGGACCGGTGCGCGCGCCGCCGCCTCCGGCATCGCCACGGTGTGGCTGGACGGGGTACGCAGGGCGACCCTGGACCGCGGCGTCCCGCAGATCGGCGCCGACAAGGCATGGGCGTCCGGGTTCGACGGCAAGGGCGTCACGATCGCCGTCCTCGACACCGGCGTCGACAGGACCCACGACGACCTCAGCACCCAGGTCGTCGGCGAGAAGAACTTCTCCGCCTCCGCCGACGCCGTGGACCGCGTCGGCCACGGCACCCATGTCGCGTCGATCGCCGCCGGCACCGGCGCCAAGTCCGGCGGCCGGTACAGGGGCGTCGCCCCCGGCGCCGAGGTGATCAGCGGGAAGGTCCTCGACGACGAGGGCTTCGGGGACGACTCCGCCGTCATCGCGGGCATGGAGTGGGCCGCCGCCGAAGGCGCGGACGTGGTCAACCTCAGCCTCGGCGGCATGGACAGCCCCGGCGTCGACCCGCTGGAAGCGGCGGTGAACACGCTGACCGCCGAGAAGGGGATCCTCTTCGCCGTCGCGGCGGGCAACGACGGCGAGTACGGCGACTCGTCGCTGGGCTCACCGGGCAGCGCCGACGCGGCACTGACCGTCGGGGCGGTCGACAAGGACGACAAGCCCGCGGCCTTCTCCAGCATCGGCCCGCGCGCCGAGGACGGTGCCATCAAGCCGGACGTCACCGCACCCGGGGTGGCGATCACCGCGGCCGCGGCGCCGGGCAGCGCCCTCGACACCCGCCCCGGCGTTCCGCACCCGGCCCCCGGCTATCTGCAGATCGACGGCACCTCCATGGCCACGCCCCACGTGGCGGGCGCGGCCGCGATCCTGAAGCAGCAGCATCCGGACTGGAAGTCCACCGAGCTGAAGGGCGCGCTGATCGCGTCCACCAAGGGCGGCGATCACAGCGCCTTCCAGCAGGGCTCGGGCCGTATCCAGGTCGACCGGGCACTGGCGCAGAGCGTGATCGCCGATCCGGTCTCGCTGAGTTTCGGCGTGGCGCGGTGGCCCCACGCCGACGACCCGCTCGCCACCAAGAAGCTCGGTTACCGCAACCTCGGGACCAGTGACGTCACCCTCGACCTGTCGGTGTCCACCATCGACCCGGCGGGCAAGCCGGCCCCGGCCGGGTTCTTCTCGCTCGGCACCTCGAAGGTGACCGTGCCCGCCGGCGGCAGGGTCGAGGTCGACCTGATCGCCGACACCAGGATCGGCGACGCCGACGGCAGCTACTCGGGCTACGTCACCGCCACCGGCGCGGGCCAGTCCGTCCGTACGGCCGCGGTCGCCGTCCGCGAGGCGGAGTCCTACGACGTCACGCTCCGGACCATCGGCCGCGACGGCACGGAAGCCTCCCATTTCTCCAACACCCTGTACGGCGTCGGCGGCGCGGCCAAGGGTTTCCTGACCCGTGTCGACAGCGAGCCGGGACCGCACACGATCCGTGTGCCCAAGGGCTCGTACACCTTCGACACGGCCGTCTACGAGGACCCCTCGGACTTCAGCAAGGGCACCGACTGGATCGCCCAGCCGAAGCTGGAGATCTCCGCCGACACCACGCTCACCGCCGACGCGCGGACCACCAGGCCGGTGAACCTGACGGTGCCCGGCCTCGACACGGCCGACTTCGGCGGCACGTTCTACGACCTCGCCACCGAGATCGGCACCGTCGGCCACGGCTGGGTCCTCCCCGGCTTCACCGGCTTCCGCACCGCCCACCTGGGTCCGGCCGTCACCGACGGCACGCTTCTGCAGGCCTGGGACGCGCACTTCGTCAAGGACGACACCACCCAGTACTCGGTGGCCTTCGGCGGAAAGGCGAGCAAGGTCGCGACCGGCTACACCAAGCACGTGAAGGCGGACGAGCTCGCCACGCTCAAGGTCGGGCTCGGCTCGTCCGCACCCGGGAAGACCGCGCTCACCGCACCCTTCCCCCACCTGCCGGGCGCTTCTCCGGGCAACGCGTTCTTCGCGCGCCGGGCGACGCCGGGCACCCACACCTTCCTCGTCTCCACCACCGACGGTGTCACCTGGCTGACGAGGTCCGGCCAGTACGGCGAGCCCGACGAGTGGGGCCCGACCGACGAGGGCGGCTACGCGATGGTCCGGCCGAAGCGTTACGAGGCCGGCCGGACGTACCGGGAGACGTTCAACACGGGTGTCTTCGGTCCGCTCCTGGGCGAGGACATGGGTGTCTTCCGCACCGCGCCCGACCCGGCCACGGGCGAGCAGCAGCTCGTCGGCTCCCTTCCGCTGTTCGCCGACGGCGCGGGGCACACGGGTTCCACGCCGCACACCTCGGCCACGTCGACGCTGTACCGCGACGGGGTCAAGGTCGCCGAGAACGACGACCCGCTGACCGGCGCGGGGCCCTTCACGGTCGGCGCCGCCGACGCCGAGTACCGGCTCACGACCTCCGTGGAGCGCTCGGCGAAGATCGCCGCCGCCTCGACCCGTATCGACACGAGCTTCACGTTCCGCTCGCAGCAGGTCACGGCCACCACGGCGCTGCCGGTGTCCACGGTCCGCTTCGCGGCCCCCGTCGACCTCGCCTCGCGCGCCCCCGCGGGCGCGTCGGTCCTCGTCCCGGTGACCGTGCAGGGCGCGGCGGCCGGGAAGAACCTCAGGTCGCTCGCCGTGTCCGTGAGCTACGACGACGGGAAGACTTGGCGGCTCGTGAAGGTCAGGGACGGCAGGATCTCCGTGAAGAACCCGGCGAAGGACAGCGGCATCTCCCTCTCCACCGAGGTCACGGACAAGCAGGGCAACACGTCGACGCTGACGATCCGCGACGCGTGGCTCGGCAAGTGACGCCTCGCCACTGACCGCTCGCACGTGAACCGGCGTCACCACCCTCGGGTGGTGACGCCGCACGGGTGTCCGTGTCCGACCCTGCGTCTGCGTCTGCGTCTGCGTCTGCGTCTGCGTCTGCCGGAAACTCGCACATTGTGTGCGTGACGCGGGCACAGCCTCCTCAAGGGCTCTCCGATACGACCAGGCGACGGCGTACAGCTGTCCGCGTTCGCCCCATTTTCTCCCCTCCGCGTCCCGCACCGCGCGAATCTGTTACCCGGTCCTGCGGAGAAGCTGTCGGCGTTCGGTGAAACAAGCTGCACGCCTGCCTCCCGAGCGTCACATCCGGGCCCGAAAGGGCGTCAACCGAGTTGGCCCGGTCACTCGTTCGCGTGCTTTGATCTGGCCCGTCGCGGTGAAACGGAGGAGCGGCTTCCCCCCTCTTATCCGCCACCCGCCGGGCCCCCGCGGCAAAAGGATTCCCCCCATGGACAAGAAAGGTGCGCCCCATGCGTAACGACATCGAGACCCGCGAGATCGACGACACCGAGCTCGACGCCGTCTCCGGCGGTCTCGTCAGCGTCAACGGCGGTCTCGCCGGCGCCGTGACCGGCGACGTCACCAACCTGCTCGGCACCGTCGGCAACCTGCAGACCGTGCAGGGCGTCGAGGGTCTCGTCGGCGGCGTCCCCGGCCTGGCCCAGGGCATCACCGGCGTGTCGGTGAACACCGGCGGCCTCACCGGTCTCGCCGGTCTCTGAGCGAGCCTCCTGCCGTGAATCCCGGAGCATTTCCCGCTCCGGGATTCACGGCGGAACCCGTGGCATGGGCACACGTCATGGCCGCGGCGCGAACACGGTGGGACGAAAGCAGCCGAAGGAACAGTCACCAGCCCATGCAATTTCGCCAGAAGGCTCTTTCCAAGCTGCAATCCCCCGAGGAACTCGAACTTCCCGTGCGCTTCGCGCGCCCCCAGGGACGGTTCGTCCTGGCGGTCACCGCCCTCGTCATCACCGCCGCCGGATTCTGGGCCCTCACCGGCACCGTCACCGACCGGCTCACCGCCCCCGGCATCCTCACCCACGCCCAGGGCAGGTACCTGTTGCAGAGCCCCGTCGCCGGACAGGTGACCGAGGTCCTCGTCACCGAGGGCACGCGGGTCGCCGCCGGCGCACCGCTCGTCGTCGTCCGCACGGCACAGGGCGACCGGCCCGTGCGCGCGGTCGCCGGAGGCCGTCTGACGGCGCTCCTCGCCCGCACCGGCTCGGTCGTGACGACCGGCGCCGACGTCGCGACCGTCGAGCGCGTCACGGACCCGGACGATCCCCTCATGGCCGTCCTCTACGTACCGGGCGGCGACACCGGCTCCCTGCGCGTCGGCGCGACCGTCGACGTCAGCGTCCGCTCGGCGTCGCGGAGCACGTACGGCGCCCTGCGCGGCCGCGTCGCCTCCGTCGGCGGCGCGCCCCAGACCCCGGGCCAGATCGCCGGCTTCCTCGGCGACGAGGGGCTCGCCGCCGAGTTCACCCGGCAGGGCAACCCGGTGGCCGTCCTCGTCTCCCTGGAACTCCCGCCCGCCTCCGACGGCTCCCCGCGGACCGCGGCCTCGGGAACGCCGGTCACCGGCGCCGTCCACCTCTCCGCGCACCGCCCCGTCGACTGGCTGCTCCCGTGACCCGCGCCGCACCGCAGACCCCCCGCACCCGTCCCACCCGGCACACCCCCCGCACCCGCGCCACTCCCCCCACCCCCCGGACCCGCCGCCGCGCGGCCCCGCCCAAGGGCAGGACGCCGCGCCCGGTCCGTACCCCCACCGTCCTCCAGATGGAGGCAGTGGAGTGCGGAGCGGCCGCCCTCGCCATGGTGCTCGCCCACTACGGCCGGTTCGTCCCCCTCGAGGAGCTCCGCATCGCGTGCGGCGTCTCGCGCGACGGCTCGCGGGCGAGCAACCTCCTGAAGGCGGCGCGCAGTTACGGCCTCCAGGCCAAGGGCATGCAGATGGACCTCGCGGCCCTCGCGGGGGTCGCCGCCCCGGCCGTGCTGTTCTGGGAGTTCAACCACTACGTCGTGTACGACGGTATGACCCGTCGCCCCGGCCGCCGTGGTGTCCACGTCAACGACCCGGGCAAGGGCCGCCGTTTCGTGCCCATGGAGGAGTTCGACACCGCCTTCACCGGCATCGTCCTCGTCCTCGAACCCGGCCCCGACTTCCGCCGCGGCGGCCGCGGGCCCGGGCTCCTCGGTGCCATGCCGGGCCGCCTGCGTGGCATGTCCGGCACCATGGCCGCCGCCGTGCTCGCCAGCCTCCTCCTGGTCGTCGTCGGCGCGTGGGTGCCCGCCCTGAGCCGTACGTACATCGACATGTTCCTCATCGGCGGACGGTCCTCGCTGCTCGGCGTGCTGCTCGCCGCCATGGCCGTCGCGCTGGTCCTCACCGCCACGCTCACCGCGCTCCAGCAGGCCAACCTGCTGCGCGGGCGCATCGTCTCCTCGACCCTGACCGGCGCCCGCTTCCTGCGGCACCTGCTCCGCCTCCCCGTCGCCTTCTACGCCCAGCGCGGCCCGGCCGACCTGGTCCAGCGGCTGCGGTCCAACGACACCGTCGCCGAGACCCTCGCCCGCGACCTGTCGGCGGCCGGCGTGGACTCCCTCGTCGTCGTGCTCTACGCCGTCCTGCTGTGGACGTACGACCCCCAGCTCACGCTCGTCGGCGTCGGCGTCGCCCTCCTGAACGTGGTGGCGATGCGGATCACGGTCCGTGTGCGGGCCACGGGCGCGGGGAAGCTGCGCGCCGAGAGCGCCCGCCTCGCGAACACCTCGTACGGCGGGCTCCAGCTCATCGAGACGGTCAAGGCGACGGGCGGCGAGGACGGCTTCTTCCGCCGCTGGGCGGGCCAGCACGCCGTCACCCTCGACGTACAGCAGCGCCTCGGCGTGCCCACCGCCTGGCTGGCGGTCGTCGCGCCCACCCTCGCCGCCGTCAACAGCGCCCTGATCCTGATGATCGGCGGTCTGCGGGCCGTCGAGGGACATCTGACGGTCGGTCTGCTCGTCGCCTTCCAGGCCCTGGTGACCGCCTTCACCGCACCGATCGCCCGCCTCGGCGGTGTCGTCGGCCGCGCCCAGGACTTCGCCGTCGACGTCGCACGGCTCCGGGACGTCGAGAACTTCCCGGTCGATCCGGTCCACACCCGCCGCGAGCCCGCAGGACCCGCCCGCCGCCTCGCCGGTCATGTCGAACTCGACCACGTCACCTTCGGCTACAGCCCGCTCGACGCGCCCCTGCTCAAGGACTTCTCGATGACGGTCGGGCCGGGGCAGCAGGTCGCGCTCGTCGGCGGCTCCGGCAGCGGGAAGTCCACCGTCTCCCGGCTCATCGCGGGCCTGTACGCCCCTTGGGAGGGCGCCCTGCGCATCGACGGGATGCCGCTCGCGGACATCCCGCGCGGCGCCCTCGCCGCCTCGGTCTCCTTCGTCGACCAGGACGTCTTCCTCTTCGAGGGGACCGTCCGCGACAACGTGGCCCTGTGGGACCCCTCGATCCCCGACGAGGCCGTCGTCGCGGCGCTCGCCGACGCCGTCGTCCTCGACGTCGTCTCCCGGCGGCCCGGCGGCATCCACAGCCGGGTCGAGCAGGACGGCCGGAACTTCTCCGGCGGCCAGCGCCAGCGCCTGGAACTCGCCCGGGCCCTCGTCCGCGACCCCAGCGTCCTCGTTCTCGACGAGGTGACCAGCGCCCTGGACGCGGACACCGAGCGGGCCGTCATCGACAACCTGCGGCGCCGTGGCTGCGCGTGCGTGGTCATCGCCCACCGGCTCAGCACGGTCCGCGACAGCGACGAGATCCTCGTACTGGACCGGGGCGCGGTCGTGGAGCGCGGACCCCACGCGTACCTGCTCGCCTCGGGCGGCCGGTACGCGGACCTGGTGAAGGAGCACTGAGGTGACGTTCCCTCATCCGGTCACGGCAATGGCCGGACCCTCGTCCCCCGACCCGGTGGTCGCCGCCCTGGGCGCCCTCGGCACACCGGTCGACGGCACGGGACTGCGCAGCCTGCCCCTGGAGGGGCCGTGGGTGCTTTGGCTCGTCGTCCACGGCCATCTCGACCTCTTCGCCGTCGACGTGGCGGGGCTCGGGCCCTGGCACTTCCTCGGCCGCCTCGACGCCGGCGCGCTGCTGCTCGGCCCCGCCGAGGGCCCCGGCCACACCCTCGTCGGCCGCCCCTCCCAGGAGTGCCTGCTTCGCCGGATCGAACTGCGCGAGCTGCTCCAGGCACCGGGGCACGCGGACGCGTACGGGAACGGATCCGCGTACGGGCACGGATCCGCGTACGGGTACGAGCACGGGCACGGGCACGGGTCCCCGTACGGGTACGACTACGGGTACGGGTACGGGGCCGATGCCGCCGGCACACCCGCCCTGAGCCCGCTGGAGGAGGCCTTCGCCCGCGGCATCGGCCGTGGCCTGCGCGTCCTGTACGAGGCTCCGCTCGACGGCCGCGCCGACGCGGGGCAGGGCGCGGAGGACGACGAGATCGTCTGGATGCCGGTCGCCCCGGGGAGCGTCGGCCACGGCTCCGCGTACGAGCCGCACGCGCCCGGCACTCTCCTCGTCGACGCGGCGATGTGGCAGGGCATGGTGGATCAGCAGCACCGGCTCCTGTACGCTCTGGACGACTGGATCGAGCAGCGCCGGCGCGACCACGAGGACCGTACGGCCGCCGGTCTCGCGGCGGGCCGCGCGGCGGGCAGCGAGGGGGACCAGGCGCTCCTGGCCGCCCTCGGCCGTTCCGGAAGCAACCCCCGGCGCGGCGGCGCCGCGGACGCGACGCGGGCGGTGTGCCGTCTGGTCGCAGCGGACGCCCGCATCACGCTCGCCGACGCGCCCGCCACGGCCGCCGAGTCCGACCCGACGACGGACAGCGGACGGAACGACCCGGTCGAGCGCCTCGCCCACGCCTCCCGCGTCCGCACCCGCACCGTCGGGCTGCGCGGCCGCTGGTGGCGGGAGAACTGCGGTCCCCTCCTCGGCCGGCGCGAGCCGGACGGCGCGCCCGTCGCCCTGCTGTGGCGGCGTGGCGGCTATGTGGCGGCCGACCCCGGTGGCGGGCGGGAGCGGATCGACGAGGACAACGAGGACGGCTTCGAGCGGCGGGCCGTCATGTTCTACCGCCCCCTGCCCGAGGGCCGGCTCGGTCTCGCGCGACTCCTTCGTTTCAGCCTGGGCGGCACCCGTCAGGACCTGCGCGGCCTGCTCCTGGCCGGGCTCGTCTCCGTGGTCCTCGGGGCGACGGTGCCGCTGGCGACCGGCCGGATCCTCGGGCAGTACGTGCCGCAGGGCCGCGGAGACCTCATCGTCGTCACGGCGGTCGCCCTCCTCGCGGCCACCGCCGTCGGGGCCGCGTCCCTGTTGGCGCAGAACATCGCCCTGCTGCGGATGGAGGGCCGGATCGAGGCCACCCTCCAGCCCGCCGTCTGGGACCGGCTCCTGCGCCTGCCGGCCACCTTCTTCAGCGGCCGCTCGACGGGCGAACTGGCCAACGCGGCCATGGGCATCAGCGCCGTACGCCGCATGCTGTCCGGCATCGCCCCCGTCTGTCTCCAGGCGGGCACCATCGGCACGGTGAACCTCGTCCTGCTGCTCGTCCACAGCGTGAAGCTGGCACTGGTGGCACTCGCCCTGATCCTCGTCGTCGCCGCGGTCCTCCTCACCCTCGGGCTGTGGCAGCTGCGCCATCAGCGGCGTCTGACCGAGCTCGGCAACCGGCTCGACAACCAGACCTTCCAGACCCTGCGCGGCCTGCCCAAGCTGCGGGTCGCGGCGGCCGAGAGCTTCGCGTACGCCGCCTGGGCGCGGGAGTTCGCCCGGACCCGGGTCCTCCAGCAGCGCGCCGGCCGGATCCAGAACGCCCTGACGGTCCTGGGCGCGGTCTGCCTGCCGCTCTGCACCCTGGTGATGTTCGCCCTGCTCGCGGGTCCGGCCCGCGGGGCCATGTCCGCCGCCGGGTTCCTCACGTTCTCCACCGCCCTGACGATGCTGCTGTCCTCGGTGACCCAGGCGATCAGCGCGCTCCTCTCCGTCGCCGCCGTCCTGCCCGTCTTCGAACAGGTCGTGCCGATCCTGAAGGCCGCCCCGGAGGTACGCGCCGACGCCGCCCGCCCCGGCACGCTCACCGGCGCCGTCGAGGCCCGCGGTCTCTCGTACCGCTACTCCCCCGAAGGCCCCCTCGTCCTCGACGGCGTCGACCTCCGTGTCAAACCCGGCGAGTTCGTCGCGGTCGTCGGCCCCAGCGGCTGCGGCAAGTCGACCCTCCTGCGCCTGCTCATCGGCTTCGACCGGCCCACCGAGGGCAGCGTCCTGTACGACGGCCAGGACCTCGCCGCACTCGACCAGACGGCGGTGCGGCGCCAGTGCGGGGTCGTCCTGCAGAACGCCCAGCCCCTGACCGGCTCGATCCTGGAGTGCGTACGGGGCGCCGAGGACCGCACCCTGGAGGAGGTCGAGCGGGCCGTGACGCTGGCGGGGCTCGCCGACGACATCCGGGCCATGCCGATGGGCCTGCACACCATGCTGTCCGACGGCGGCGCCACCCTCTCCGGTGGTCAGCGCCAGCGCCTGATGATCGCCCAGGCCCTCGTCCGGACGCCCAGGATCCTGTTCCTCGACGAGGCGACCAGCGCACTCGACAACGAGACCCAGCGGCAGGTGATCGAAGCCACCCGGGCGCTGCGCACCACGCGCGTGGTCATCGCCCACCGCCTGTCCACGATCATGGGCGCCGACCGGGTGATCGCCATGGCGGAGGGCCGTGTCGTCCAGGAGGGCACCCCGGCCGACCTGCTCGCCGACACGGCCGGTCTCTTCCACAGCCTGGTCCGCCGCCAACTGCGCTGACGGGCCACGGCGAGGGGTGCCGCGCGGAAGCCGTGGCCGCGACGGCGATCACGCATGGAGGAGACCGTTTCGGACAGGATGTGCGGGGTGATCCTCTCCGACACCGTCTACCTTGCGATGGGCCTGGGTGCGCTCGGCGCGGCCGTCGTGCCGAGGCTCGTGTTCAAGCGGCCCCTCTCCATGCCGATGGTCTTCCTCGCCGCCGGCGTGGCCGTGGCCGCGCTGCCGTTGCCCGTGCCGACGGTGGACCCGGTGCGGGACCGGCTCTGGGTCGAGCACGTGACCGAACTGTGCGTGATCGTGTCCCTGATGGGAGCCGGTCTCGCCCTCAACCGGCCCTTCGGCCGACGTACGTGGGGCGGGCCCTGGCGCCTGCTCGGCATCAGCCTGCCCCTGACCATCGCCGGGACGGCGCTCATCGCCGTACTCCTGCTCGACTGGCCACCGGCGCTCGCCCTGCTCGTCGCCGCGGTACTCGCGCCGACCGATCCGGTCCTCGCGGCGGAGGTGAGAGTGGGAGAACCGACGGACGCGGAGAACGACGAGGACGAGGTCCGGTTCACCCTCACCTCCGAGGCCGGCCTCAACGACGGACTCGCCTTCCCGTTCGTCCTGGCCGCCCTCGCGCTCGCCACGGCGGCCGGCGACGGATGGTCGGCGGAGTGGATCGGACGATGGCTGCTCGTCGACGTCCTGGCCAGGATCGCGGCCGGGGTCGCGGTGGGAATCGTGGCCGGGCGGCTGCTGGGCCGGATGTTCTTCCGCGCGCGGACGGACGCGCTGCGCCTTTCGGAGCACATGGAGGGGTTCGTCGCCCTGGGCGCCACGTTCCTGGCGTACGGGGCGGCCGAACTCCTCCACGGCTACGGCTTCCTCGCCGTGTTCGTGACGGCCTGCACGATCCGTGCGGCCGAGCGCAGCCACGGCTACCACCGGGTGCTGCACGAGTTCACCGAGCAGATCGAACGCCTCCTCACGGTCTGTCTGCTCTTCCTTCTCGGGGGCTTCCTCGTCACGGGCGGCCTGCGAGCCCTCACCTGGCAGGGCGCGCTCGTCGCCGTGGCGCTCGTCCTCGTCGTCAGGCCGGCAGCGGGGTGGCTGGGACTGATCGGCTTCGGCGCGGGCCCGAGGGAGAAGGGGGTCATCGCCTTCTTCGGCATCCGGGGCATCGGCTCGCTGTTCTACCTCGCGTACGCACTCGGCCACGGCGACACCTTCGCGGCCGACGCGCGCCAGCTCTGGTCGGTGGTCGCCTTCACCGTCCTGCTCTCCGTCGTCGTCCACGGCGCCGCCGCGACCCCGGTCATCCGAAGCGTCGACCGACTGCGCCGCTCCTCGCCCGGACCGCCTTGAGAGGCCGCTTCCCAGCCGTCGCGGTCAGCTCCGGGATCCGGTGCGGGACCACGCGCCGAGGACGGGGACACAGCGCTCGGCGAAGTGCTCGAAATCGGCGGCCGTGTTGTACACATGGGTCGACAGGCGCAGGTAGCCCACGCCGCCGAAGCTGGTGAACGCCGCGGCGACGCCCAGTTCCCGCCCCACGCGGTCGCGCAGCGCGTCGGCCTCGGCGCGGGTGGCGGCCAGCGGAGTCGGCAGCCGTACGAGCCGCAGGACGCCGACCGGTGTGCCGACGTCCACGCGGCAGTCCTCGCCGGTCAGTTCGGAGAAGGCGTCGGCCAGGATCCGCTCCGCGTAGTCCGCCAGCTCGCGCATGTAGGTGCGCGCGGCCTCCCACCCCCAGGTGTCCGCCACGAAGTCGACGGCGGTCGGAGCGGCGAGATAGCTGGTGGCGTCGACGGTGCCCTGGGTGTCGAAGCGGTCCGGGAACGGGTCGGGGGCGCCCCAGGAGTCGATCAGGGGGAAGAGGCGGTCCCGTAGGGGTGTGCGCGCGACCAGCGCCGCGGTGCCGCGCGGGGCGCAGCCGAACTTGTGGAGGTTGCCGACCCAGACGTCGCAGTCGACGTCGGCGAGGGGGTCGGCGGCGAGCCCGGGGACGTGCGCGCCGTCCACGAGGACCGGGATGCCGCGGCGGCGGGCTTCGGCGGCGATCCGCCCGACGGGCATCCAGCGGGCGGTGGCCGAGGTGATGTGGTCGACGACGACGAGCCCGGTCGCCTCGCCCATCGCGGCCACGACGCAGGCGTAGGCGGTGTCCTCGTCGGCGTCGAGCGGGACGTGGGCGGTGCGCAGGGCGCCGCCCCAGCGCCGGGCGAGGCGTTCGGCGCCCATGGTCACCGCGCCGTACCCGTGATCGGTGACCAGCACCTCTCCGCCGGGGCGCGTCGGGACACCGCCGTAGACGACGCTGGCGCCGGCGCTCGCGTTCGGTACGAGGGCGAGGTCGTCGGCCTCGACCCGCAGGAAGCGGGCCAGTGATTCGCGCGCCGCCGCGATCTTTCCCGGCAGCGCGGGAAACCACGCGACGGGCGAGGCCTCCATCTGCCGGCGCCTGCGGTCCTGCTCCTGCTGGGCCGCGAGGGGGACGGCGCCGAAGGATCCGTGGTTGAGGTGCGTGACCGCCGGATCGAGCGACCAGGCGGCGGCCGCCGGGCGGCCGTCGGGCAGCGCCAGGGGGCGCGGCGCGGGGGCGAGGTCGAGGGTGCTCACATGACTCCCAAGAGCAGGACATCGAAGACAGGAAGCTAGCAGGAGAGGAAACGGTGTCCTGCCGAGGTGCCGGCTGAGCGGGGGGGCGCTGAGCCGACCCGAGGTGCCGTGGCTCGGGGAAGGGAGCATCCTGGAGGACAGCAGCGGCCCACAGGACCCCAGGGTTGTGCCGACAAGGGGAGACGCCTGTGACACCTCCCGCCGGTGGAGAGGGGCGGCAGGGGCCCGGCACGGACGGTGTCGCGGCCGCGCTGCTCGACGAGGACGGCCGTATCGTCTGGTGGTCACGCGCCGCGGAGGAGCTTCTCGGCTGGACGAGTGCCCAGGTCTCCGGGACACCCGCCCGGACCCTCCTCGCACCGGACGCGACCGCCGAGCGGCCCCCGGGAGGCACCGCCGGGCGGCCGCCCGGAAGCGATGACGGCGGGCGTCTACGGCTGCGCCACAGCTCGGGCACGGTGGTCGAGGCCGACGTGCGCCTGATGAGCTCCGACACCCCGGGCGGGACCCTCGTCGTGGCCGGGAGCCCCGAGGGCCCGGCGGGCTGGGACCAGGACATCGCCTTCGCCCGCGCCGTCCTGAGCCAGGACCGCATCGCCGTCGCCGAACTCGACATGGACCTGCGGGTCGTGCGTACCAACGCCGCTTTCGACGCTCTGCGGCCCGACGGGTGCGACGACGACTGGTTGCGGGACCTGCCGGGCTCCGGCATCCACGGGACCGTGCGCGGGTTCATGACGGGGGTCGCCGAGACGGGATCGCCCGTCATCGCGGCCGAGTACCCGTTCGAGGCCGACCGCCTGCTGTCCCTCACCTGTGTCCGGCTCGGCGACTCGCTCGGAGTGCCTGTCGGCATCGCGATCGCCGCGATCGAGGTCACCGAGAGGTACCGCGCCCAGAAGCGCCTCTCGACGGCGTACCGGAGCGCGATCGAGATCGGCGACTCCCTCGACGTGGTGCACAGCGCCCGCGATCTGGTGGCCGTCCTGGTGCCCGCCCTCGGCGACCTCGCCTGCGTCGACTTCCCCGACGACGTCCTCCAGGGGCGCGACCCGCCCCTCGGCTACCCGGGGGTGGAGGCGTCCGCGCCGCGGCGCGTCGCCGTCCGGTCGGTCGACGGCGCCTGGCCTCGCGAGCTGACGCAGCTGGGCGAGCGGACCCCGGCCGTGCCGGAGAGCGCTGAGGTCGCCCCCCTGGTCGTCGGGGAGGTGATCGTCGCGGACGCCGCTCTGCTCCGGGAGATCCTGGGGCACGACCCGCGACTCATCGCCCGTTACATGCCCGAGGGCATGCACGGCTCGCTCGGCTGCCCGCTCTACCACCGCGGCCGGTTCTACGGGTTCGCCTCCGTGTACCGCACGCACAACCCCGCCCCGTTCGACGGAGCCGACATCAAGCTCATGCAGGATCTGTGTCACCGGGCGGCGCTGGCGGTCGACAACGCCTTCCGGTTCACGCGCGAGCATCACACGGCCGTCGTGCTGCAGCAGAGCCTGCTGCCCCCGTCGGCCAGCGAGAGCGCCGCGGCCGAGACCGCCGGCACCTATCTGCCGGCGGCCGGCAGCGTCAGCGTCGGCGGCGACTGGTTCGACACGTTCCCGCTGTCGTCGCTGCGGATCGCGCTCGTCGTCGGCGACGTCATCGGCCACGGACTGCAGGCCACCGCCACGATGGCCCGGCTGCGCACCGCCGTGCAGACCCTCGCCGACCTGGATCTCCCGCCGGACGAGCTCCTCATGCGTCTCGACGACCTGGTGCAGCGCATGATGGCCGAGGCCGAGGAGGCCGACACACTCGGGGCCTCCTGCCTGTTCGCCCTCTACGATCCGGTGACCCGGATGTGCCAGATGGCCAGTGCCGGCCATCCGCCGCCGGCCGTGGTACTGCCGGACGGCAGCGCCGAGTACCTCGCCGTGGCCCCCGGACCGACCCTGGGCGTCGGTGACAACCCCTTCGAGGTGTTCACCACGACGCTGCCGCCCGACAGCGTCCTCGCCCTCTACACCGACGGTCTCGTGCGTCGCGACGACGACACCGCGGACCCCGAGGCGGCCCTGCTCGCCTCACTCGCTCGGCTGGTACGGGCCGGGGAACCCCTCGACCGGATCGGGACCGAGCTGATCGCCGGTCACCCCGCCCACGAGTGTCCCGACGACGACGTCACCCTTCTGCTGGCCCGCACCCGCGCCGTGGCCGAGCAGTCCACGTCGATGTGGGAGTACCCCGCCGACCCGGCGGCGGTGCACGAGGCCCGTGCCGACGTCAACGCCCAGCTGGCGGCCTGGGGCCTGGACGAGCAGGCGTTCGCCACGGAACTGATCGTCAGCGAACTCGTCACCAACGCCGTCCGCTACGCGGGTGGCCCCATCGTGCTGCGCCTGATCCGCGACCGCGTCCTGGTCTGCGAGGTGACCGACCCCAGCAACACCCAGCCCCGACTGCGCCGGGCCCTGAACACCGACGAAGGCGGCCGGGGGCTGTTCCTCATCGCCCAGTTGGCGACCCGGTGGGGCTGTCGCTACGGGGCGCGCGGCAAGACGATCTGGACGGAGCAGGCCCTGACCCTGTGAGGCCGGGCCCCAGGGCCGTACGACGCGGGGCCTCAGCGCCGTACGACTCCGGGCGTGCGGGCAGTGCGGTGCCCCTCGCCCGCGCGAGCCACGCTCGCCGGTCGGAGGAGGCCTCAGGCCTCAGGCCCCTGCGCGGGCTTCCGGTGTGTGACGCGACTTGGGTACGTAGTCGGCGCAGTGGGGGTTGTGACACGGCCCCGGACCCCACGCGGGCACGAAGACGCCCAGCGTCTTGTGGCGTGTGATCTCGGCGGTGACGGGCTGCCCACACACGTGACACGTATACGAGTCGACGTCGTGTTCCTTCTTGACCATATTTTTACGATATTCCCGAATCGGGCAGCGGGAAAGTGGAAGCGCGTCAATCTTCGCGTGCGGGGTCACGAGGGGGCCCGGATCCGGTGTCCGGTGGCTCGGCGGGCGGCCTCGCCAGACTGAGACCGACCGAGCCGGCCAGGACGACGACGATCACCGCGAGGCTGATCACGGAGGGGATCTCCGGAATGCTGGTGCTGATCGTCTTGTGGGACGCCTGGAGGATGAGCTTGACGCCGATGAAGGACAGGATGATCGCGAGGCCCTTGTTGAGGTAGTGGAAGCGGTCGAGGAGACCGGCGAGCATGAAGTACAGGGCGCGCAGGCCCAGGATCGCGAAGGCGTTGCTGGTGTAGACGATGAACGCGTCGTCGCTGACGGCCAGGACGGCCGGGACGCTGTCGACGGCGAAGATCAGGTCGGCCGCCTCGATGGCCGCGACCACCGCGAGCAGTGGGGTGGCCATGCGTTTCCCGGCCTCTTTGACGAAGAACCTGGTCCCGGCGTACTCGTCACGTACCGGGATGACCTTGCGGAGCATCCGCACCGCGAGGCTTTTGCCGGGGTCGAAGCTCTCCGCCTCGTCCTTGAGCAGCTTGTACGTGCTGTAGAACAGGACGGCCGCGAAGGCGAAGAGGACCGCGGTGAAGCGGCTGACCACGGCCACGCCGAGGGACAGGAAGATCCCGCGGAAGACGAGGGCGCCGATGACGCCGAAGAACAGAACCCGGTGCTGGTAGGCGCGGGGCACCTTGAAGTACGCGAAGATCACGGCGAAGACGAAGAGGTTGTCGACCGACAGGCTCTTCTCCAGCAGCCACGCCGTCGTGTACTCGGTCCCCGCCGTCGTCCCCAGGACGAGGAAGACGACGCCGCCGAAGACGAGCGCGAGACTCACCCACAGCCCGCTCCAGGCGGCGGCCTCCTTGAAGCCGATCACATGCGCGGACCGGTGCGCCAGCAAGTCCACCGCGAGCGACACGACCACCGTCGCGGCGAACGCCCCCCACAGCCAGAACGGGACCTGGAGCACACCGGGCACTTTCGCCGTGGGCCGGAACCAGGGTGCACCGACCCCATAACAGGAGTCTGCGGCATCCCGCTCGACGCGGCACGTCGGCCCGTCCGCGGGGCGCCCCTCCGTGCGGTCCGTCACCGTCAGGGGGGTCGCTGTCAGTGCCGGGTGACACCATCCGTGCATGAGTGGCGAGCCGTTCAACTGGCATGAGTTCCTGCAACGCTGGCAGGAGGAGTGGGTTCCGCGTCCGGACGCGGACGACGAGGACGGCGAGGAGATCGTCCTCCCGGCCAGGCCCGGTGCTGACGAGGCGGCGATCGGCGCGGCCGAGAAGCGCCTGGGGCGGCGGCTGCCGCCCTCGTACCGGGCGTTCCTGGCCGTGAGCGACGGGTGGCACGTGGACCAGCCGGCCGGGATCTACCAGCTCGGCGGCGCCGCGGACATCGACTGGTTCCGGGATCCGTTCGGCATGACGCCGCTGTACGAGCAGAGCCTCGGCGACGACCCGCGCGAGGAGGACGTCCTGCTGGCCGGGATGTGGCGCCGGGCGCTGCGCCTCGAGACGGACTCCGACATGACGAACGCCCTGCTCGACCCGGGCGACAGCGACCAGGACGGCGAGTGGGCGCTCTACGTCTACAAGGGGTGGGGTGGTGAAATGCCCGACCGCTACCCGTCGTTCCGCGCGTACATGGAGGCCATGTACCGCGGGTTCCACGCCGACCGGGTGGAAAGGCCCGACTTCGTGAACGCGACCACGCGCGCGCAGGACGCCCACGTGGAGGAGGCCCGTCTGCTGGCCCTGCGCGGACGGTTCGAGGAAGCGCTGCCCCTGCTTGAGGAGGCGAGGTCCTTCGGACGGCCCGGGAGCGCCGTCCTCCTGCACCAGATGCGGCAGCTGCTGGCTCCGCGCGGCTCCTGGGACTACGGCGGCCTGGTGGCCGACCCGCGCTACCTGCCGGAGATCCTGCCCCTGGAGGCGATGAGGCAGGCAGGCGACGAACGGCGACGGGGCGAGGACGAGCACTGGCTGAGCATGATGGCCGCCCGCGGGGTCGCCCGGGCGACCGCCGGGACGGTGCTGAGGACGGTGCGGGACGGCACCCATCGCTATGCGCCTCCCGGTTCATGGGGTCGGGCCGTCGCCGAGGCGCGGGAGTACGCCCGCTGGGGGCCCACCGACGCCGCGTGGCGGGTCCTGCGGGACGCGCTGCCGCTGTGGGAGGCGCCGGGCCCCCTGCTGATCGTGCCGATCGGCCTGCTCGCCGACCCGGTCCTGGGTCCGCTGGTCACCCCGGAGCGCGGACGGGAGATCCTCGCGACACCGAGGGCCGGGGAGACGGGCCCCGCCCCCGTGCCGGTGCCCGACCTCGACCCGCCGGGCCTCGCCTGGCTGACGGAACCGGCCCCGTACCGGCGACCGTTCGACGGCTACCGCTGTGTCTGGGTCGAAGGGACCGACCCCGCCCGCCTGCCCGCCCTGATCGGCGAGGAGGGCGCGGGGCTGAGCGCGCCCGCGGATCCGCGCCGGGTTTCCTTGCGGGCGCCGAGGCCCCACGAGCGGGAGGGCGTGGAACTGTGGGAGGACCGGGCCGTGGTCGCCGTCGGCCGTACCGCCGAGGAGTGGGCCTTCGCCTTCGACGGCCACTCCCAGCACCACCTGCACGATCTGTTCCTGTCCCCCGCGCCGGCGGCCTCCTCGTCCGGCCGTGCGGTGGTGGTGTGGTGCGACCCCAGGAGGCCGTCGCCGGGTGACCGTCCGGCCGCGTTCCACCTGTCGGTGGCGGAACAGGGCGAGGAGCTCTACGCCTTCACCGTGCGGGGTACGGAGATCCAGCGCTCGGGCGCGATACCGGAGGCCCTGGACCCGGAGCACCTGTTCCGCCCGGAGGACGGCGAAACGGACAGCGAAGCGGACCGCGAACGGCGCCTGCTGGAGGCCCTGCACACCACCCTCGGGCTCTCGCTCCCCCGCTTCGCGCTGACCCAGGGCAAGCTCCGTACCTTCACCACCCGGTCCTGGACCCGGGCGCCACACGCGGGCGAGGGGTTCGCCTACGCCTATCTCGTCCGTCATCGGCCCTGAGTCCGACCGAGAGGAGCCGCCCTTTCCCGCGTACGGGCAGACGCGCTCCCGCGTACGGGCAGACGCGCCCGCGTCCGACCCCCGAGGGCGAGCGTCCGGCCGCGTACGCGACCATTGCGAGCATGACCTCCATGACTCCCGCCGACCCTGGCGCTACTGAAGGCGATCGGATCAAGGTGTGGTTCCGGTTCGTGCCGCGCGAGGGCTGGCTTCCCTACGACACAGAGGGGCTCTGGGCCACCCGGGTGAGCCGTGACACCGCCCGGCTGGAGAACATCCCCTTCCTCCAGGACGGGGTGGCCGAGGGCGAGGTCGTGCGGTTCGCGACGGACACCGACGGTCTCCACTGGGCGAAGGAGCGGGTGGAGGCGTCGGACAACTGCACCATCCGTGTCCTGCCCGTCGCCTCCGGCCCCCTGGGGCGAAGCGCCCGGGCCGTGCACGAGCGGCTGTCGCCCTTCGGGCTGGGCGGTGAGGTCTACAGCGACACGTTTCCGTTGGTCGCCCTCACCGTGCCCGGCGACGCGGACCTCGCCGGGATCAAGGCGTTGCTCGTCCGCGGCGAGGAGGACGGGTGGTGGCACTTCGAGGTCCCCTGTGCCACCGACGCATGGCGCGACGCATAGCTCCTCGGGTCCGAGCCGCGCGGGCTGTTTGTCCCACGCGCTCTTCGACGCCTTCGGCCCGGATGCCGAGGACCGCATCCTCGTGACCACGTGGGCCGCCGGCATCGAGGACTACTACGCGCCGGACAAGGCCGGGATCCCGGGCGACCAGCTGGTGGCCGCCCAGGCCGTCTGACACGGTCCGCGCACGGTCGTCCCGGACGGCCGTGCGCGTACGGCCACGTGAGCGCCCCGGACGTCAGGACCGGGGCTTGTGCGCGAACACCCACCGGTTCCCCTCCAGCGCGTCGTTCGGCTCTGGGAGGGGGCCGCGTCGGTGCCGGCGGGTGAAGTCGAAGGGCGTGTGCATCGAAGTGGACCAGCCCTTGGCCGTCAGGTCGCCCGCGGAGTCGGGTCGTGGGCCCGGGTCGAAGAGGTGGAGCAGGTCGATGCCGATCTGTTCGCGCGTCGCCGTGTAGATCGGGCTGTCGCGGTAAGCGAGCAGGTCCTTCTCCAGCTTGGCCTCGAAGGCCAGAGCGCTGCCTCCGGTGGCCAGCCTGTCCACCGTGTCGATGAGGTACGTCTCGGCAGGGCTCGGCAGGTAGAAGAGCAGCCCCTCGGCCAGCCAGACGCTCGGCACGGCCGGGTCGAAGCCGGCGGTGGTCAGCGCGGTGACCCAGTCCGCGCGCAGGTCGACCGGTACGGGCACGCGCTTCACCTTCGGGACGGCCGACAGGTCCGTGAGCACCCGCTGCTTGAAGTCCAGCACGCCCGCCCTGTCGATCTCGAAGACCTGCGCTGCGGACGGCCAGTCAAGGCGGAAGGCGCGCGTGTCCAACCCCGCGCCCAGCAGGACCACCTGGCGGGCGTCCGTACGGACCGACCGGAGCAGGAAGTCGTCGAGGACCCTGGTCCGCAGGCCGAAGTAGCGGGCGAACCTCCCCCACAGCGGGTTGTCGTCCCCCTCCGGGACCTGTTCGATGCGTACCGGCCAGTCCGTGCACGCCGGGGCGGCGCGCACGAAGTGTTCCGCGTAGACGTCCTGGGCCAGGCTGTCGTGGCGGTGGGTCTCGATCGCCCGTGCCGCGGCGACCAGGAGGGCGGTCAGGCCCACACCTCCGTCCACGCCTTCCACATCTGTCTGCTGCGGCGCCGTGCCGGCCATGTTTCCTCCGTAGGCAGGAGTGGGGTGCTCATCGGCTTGTTCTCTCCGGGAGCAGGACGGGTTTGACCACGCGGCCGGCTTCGCAGTCGCGTTCGGCCTCGTTGATGTCGGCCAGCGGGTAGGTGCGGATCAGCTGGTCGAAGGGGAAGCGGCCGGCCTGCCAGAGACCGGTCAGCCGGGGTATCAGCAGTCCGGGTACGGCGTCCCCTTCGCAGATGTGGCGGATGCTGCGGCCTCGGTCGAGCGTGCCCGGTTCGAGCCGCAGCGCGGTGTGGAGGCGTGCCACGAGGCCGAGGGTGCCGGTGGGGCGCAGTGCCTGGAGCGCGTGGTTGATGAGCGGGGCCGAGGCCGTGGTGTCCAGGGCGTACTGCGCGCCGCCGTCGGTGAGCCGTCGGATCTGTTCGGGCAGTCGTGCCGTCCCGGCGGGCAGGGGGACCGCGCCGAAACGTTCGGCCAGGGCCAGTCGTTGGGGATGCCGGTCGACGGCCACGGTCCGTACGCCTGCGGCGGTGGCGGCCATCACCGCGGCCAGGCCCACGGCACCGGCTCCCAGGACCGTCAGGGTGTCGCCGGGGCCCGCACCGAAGGTGTTGAACACGGCGCCGGCGCCGGTGAGGAAGCCGCAGCCGAGGGGCCCGAGGAGTTCGAGCGGCAGCGCGGGGTCGATCCGGACGGCGTTGCGGGCCGGGACGAGCGCGTACTCCGCGAACGAGGACTGGCCGAACCAGCGGGGGGCCAGCGCTTTCCCGGTCGCGTCGGTGAGCCGCGGCGGTTCCTCCTCGCGGCCTCCGAAGAGGTTGAGGGAGGCGAAGGAGTCGCAGTAGGCGGGGGCCGCGGCGCGGCAGTTCCGGCAGTGTCCGCAGGAGTCGAAGCTCAGCACGACGTGGTCACCCACGTCGATCGCGGTGTCGGGGCCGCTGCCCGCCCGCACCACGACCCCGGCGCCCTCGTGGCCGAGGACGGCCGGCAGCGGACTGCGGCCGGCGGACCGCCGTACCGCGAGGTCGGTCCGGCACATCCCGGAGCCCGCGATCTCGACCAGGATCTCGCCGGCGGCGGGTTCCGTCCGCAGGGTCACCTCCTCGACGGTGAACGGGTTCTCGTACGAGCGCAGTACGGCCGCCTGGAACCTCATCGTCACGCCTCCCGGGGGCGGTGGACGACGAACGGCCGGAGGTTTCCGTAGAGCCCCCACGGTCCGCCCGCGACGCCGACCCCGCTGTCCTTGACGCCCGCGAAGGGCTGGGCGAGGGAGAGTTCGGCGTGGTGGTTGATCCAGGCCGTGCCGCATTCGAGCCGGTCGGCCACCGCCTCGGCCCGGTCGAGATCGGTGCCCCATACGGAGCCGCCGAGGCCGAAGCCGGTGCCGTTGGCCGCGTCGACGGCTGCGTCGAGGCTCCGGTACGGCAGCACCGGCAGGACCGGTCCGAACTGCTCCCCGGTCACCACCGGGCTGTCGGGCGGGACGTCGGTGAGGATCGTGGGGGCGAAGAAGTAGCCCGGTCCGTCGAGCCGGTGGCCGCCGGCCGCCGCCCGGGCGCCGGCCGCCACGGCCTGCTGTGTGACCTGCTCGACCCGGGCCAGCTGGGGGGCGTTGTTGACGGGCCCGAGCCGGGTGTCCGGGTCGAGTCCGGATCCGACGGCGACGGTCTTCGCGCGGTGGGCGAGGGCCTCGACGACCTCGTCGTGGAGCCGGGCCGGGACGTAGACGCGTTTGACCGCCATGCAGACCTGTCCGCAGTTGCGGAACGCCGCCCAGAACAGCCGGTCCGCGATCCGGTCCACGTCGACGTCGTCCAGGAGGACGGCGGCGTCGTTGCCGCCCAGTTCCAGGGTCACCCGGGCGAGCGAGGCCGCCGCCGCTGCGGCGACGGCACGCCCGGTGGGCACCGAGCCGGTGAAGGTGACGTGGCGGATGCCCGGGTGGGCGGCGAGGCGGGCGCCGAGGGGTTCGCGGCCGGTGACGACGGTCAGGACGTCCTCGGGCAGGACGGTGGCGAGGACGGAGCCCAGCAGCCGAGTGGCGAGCGGGGTGTACGGAGACGGTTTGAGGACCATGGTGTTGCCCGCCGCGAGCGCGGGCGCGAACTTCGCCGCCGCGAGCTGGAGGGGAAAGTTCCACGGGACGATCGCGGCGACGGGGCCGAGGGAGCGCCAGCGGATCTCGCTGTGCACGGGCCGGCCGTCGTCGATCCGGCGGGTCCGTGGGGTCAGGTCGGCGAAGTAGCGCAGGCGGGCGGCGGTACGGGCGACCTCCGCGTACGACTCGGCCAGCGGCTTCCCCTGTTCCCGGGTGAGCAACCGGGCCAGGTCGTCGCCGGCCGCCTCCACGGCGTCGGCCGCGTCGCGCAACGCGGCGGTGCGGGGGGCGGGTTCGGCGCGCCAGCCGTGCCAGGCCCGCTGGGCGCGGGCGATCACGGCGTCCAGCTCGTCCGGCTGCTGGTCGGGGGCCTCGTCGAAGGCCTCCCCGGTGGCCGGGTCGACGACGGGGAAGCGTACGGCCCGGCCACCGGGGACGCGGCGGGCCTCAGGCGTCGGCATGCCGGCGGTCAGTTCACGGTGGGGACGCCGACGGCGTGCTCCCGGGCCTGCCGGTCCATCTCCGCCCGGAAGGCGGCGACCAGGTGCGGCTGGATCCTTCCGGCGTTCCGGTCACCGCCCGCGCAGACCGCTCCCCGTACACCCACGATGTCCGTGCCGATGCGGGTCAGCGGACCGAGGTCGGCCTGCTTGACGCTGCCCGCGAGGGCGGCGAGCAGACCGGAGGCGTGGGCGCGGCGGACGAACTCGGCGCAGGCGTCCGGCGGAACGTGGTCGAAGAGCCGGGACCCGTCCTTGATCGCGGTGTCCAGCATGGCGGCGTCGGCACCGGCGCGGGCGGCGATGTCGGGCAGGGCGAGCGGGTTGACGCAGCCGACGCGGTGGGCGTCGGCGTAGCCGGAGGCGACGACGAGCGCGTCCGGGCGGTGGTCCTTCACCGCCCGGACGACCGCGCGCATGACCTCGATGCCCTGCTCGGGGGTCGTGCAGCCGTAGAGGCCGACCTTGATGTACGTGGCGCCGGAGACGACCGCGCCGAGCGCGGCCTGCGCCACCGTGCCGGGCTTGTACGGCACGTCCCCGACGGTGGCGGACACCGGCTTGTCCGCCGGCACGGCGTCGCGGATCTCCCGGATGACCCACGGGAAGTTGGCGCCGAGAGAGCCCTCGTCGGGCTTCTTGACGTCGACGATGTCGAGGTGATCCGCCGCCTTCGCACAGTCGAGGGCCTCCTCGACGCCGTCCGGGGAGATGAGAAGTAACACCGTGAACTCCTTCCGCCGCGAGTCCGCCCGACCGAGGCCGGGGAACCGCGGCTCACCTGGTCCATGTGCGGTGTGCTCATCATTTCCACCGCCCGTGCGCACCGACAGGGCGCGCGGGAAGATCCCCAGGGGCGCGTGTACGCACGCGCATGACAGCGTGTGCACCGGGGTGAACCGGCGTCTGCTGATCCGCGCCGCATGGGGCCGATCACCTCCCGCCGGTGCGCCCCTGCGCACTTGCGCGCTCCGTGACCGCCGCCACCCGGCGCCAGCTGGGAGAGGCCCCTGCGTCAGCGGTGGGAAGGCGACATCTCGCCCGGCACGGCACCCGCCCGCGTGGGACGGCTCACGATTCCTCGGCCACGGTCTCGCCGGAGGACAGGGCCGCTCTTCTTCTGCGGTACACCACCACCCCGCACACCGCGAGGAGGAGGGCGGCCACGGCGGACACCCCGAGGGCCGTCCGTTCGGCGAAGAGCCTTCCCAGCACTTCGAGCACGCCGAGCCCCGCCGTCGCGTAGATCAGCGCCCAGGCCGCCCCGCCCACGAACAGGGCGGGGAGGTAGCGCGGCAACGGCATGCGCGCGCTGCCCGCGAGGAAGTTGACGGCGGTCTGAAAACCGACGGTCAGGAAGGAGACGGCCACCACCGGCGCGCCCCACCGCTGGATCGCCCGCTCGGCGCGCCGGAACTTCGCCGAGGAGATCCGCCCGGCGAACCTGCTGCGCCGGGCACCGGCGCCGGCGAGCCACCCGACGGCGAACGTCCCCCCGGCGCGGAGCAGGACGATGACGTACAGGGCTCCGGCCGTGAGCGCGATCTTATCCACGGCGCCTCCTGCCGGACGTCGAGCCGGACCCCACGTCCCCCGACACCCTCATGGGCCTCCCGCCCCAGCGGACGCACGACGCGCTCAAGCCGGTCACCGTCTCTCACCTGCGCCTTGCCTCTGGCTGTTCCGTCCTCTGGGTTCTCACCCGCGGACGGGAACCTGAACCCATGCCCGTCCGCCAGGCAAGGTCAGCCTAACCGAACGCGCGTACGGCGAATATAAGGCGTCGGGGGTGGAGATGCGGCAGGAGCCCCTGAGCTACTCCAGGCGCACCCTCGCGTTCAGCTCGTCCTCGTTGGGGTCGTCGTCGGCTCGGCCCACCTCGCGCCGTCGCTCCTTCGCGCGCCCCTGAGACCGGGCCTCGCGCCGTCGGCGCCGCGTGTGGTGGCTCAGGCCGGCAGGCGTATGCGGGCCGTGGTCGACCAGCCTCCTCCCAAGGTGATCGGAGCATCGGTACGACTCGGTCTGGTTCAGGTCGCCGCCGGTGTAGGGCTGGGACGCGTCGACGAGGGCGTACGTGCCGCTCGCCCATGTGTTCTTGTCACCGGTGCACTCGACCTTGATCGTGTGCCGGCCGTAGGGCAGCCGCGCACTGCGGAAGACGAGCTGGGCGGGGGACTTCCCGGGGCGTTCGGGCGGCGTACCGGCCGCGGATCGGCGGCGGGGTCAGCCGATTCCCTGTCGGTCCGGCCACAGGGCGAAGGCGCGATCGGTCGGGTTGGGTGCTTCCCGGCCGATGACCTGGATGAGCAGTTCGCGGTGGCGCAGCAGCGGTTCGTGCCGTTCCGGCGGTGCGATGACGAGCAGGTCGTCGAGGCCGGCCAGCAAGCGCCGTGAGACCTGCGGGTTGCCGAGGGCGCAGGCGCGCACCTCGGCGAAGCCGAGATCCACCAGAGCGGTCCATGTCGGCACCGGTTGCACGAGCCGCACCTCGCCGGCCCGGTCACGGTAGAGGGCGGCGCCCAGGGGGCGTCGGCTCAGGGCGGCCAGGAACTGCACGATGCGGTCCAGGGCCTGCACCGCGGTCGTCGGGTCGTTGATGGCGGACGACAGGGCGCGCAGCGCGATGTCGGACAGCTGCCGCAGCCCAAATGCCAGGTCCTGGTCGTAGGTGCGCTCGACACCCACCGACACGGTGGAGCGGAGTGCGCGGCTCGCCGGGGGCCGGCCTCCGTGGACCGCCAGGACGGGTGTGCCGGGTACGAGGAAGTCCCCGATCCGTGGGACCAGACGCAGAACGACCTCGTGTGTGCGGGCGGCCCGTACCAGCCGGACGGTGTCCACGTCCCGCAGCACTCCGGCCCGGCCCTCGTGCGCCACCCACCCGGTGACGGGTCCCAGGTCGGGGAGCTCCGCACGCGGCAGGGTCTCGGGCATCGCCGCGGCGACCCGGAAGGACTCCGTGGCGATCCGCGCGATCACATGACTGACACGCATCAACCGCAGCGTCGCGTTCACGTAGAACACGAACAACATCAAGCTCAGCGCAACCATGAGCAGCGTGAGGAAGGACTGCACGAGGGGGACGGAGATGGCCGCACGAGGGTCGGGGGAGCTGTCGTAGGAGGTCAAGACGAGCAGGGACAGGACGAACGTCGCGAGAAAGACCGCGAAGGTCGCCTTGGTGATCCGGCTGCGGACGAAGAGCCGTACCACGCGCGGGGTGAACTGGCCGCTCGCCATCTGCACCGCGACCAACGAGATACTGAAGACCACACCGATGAACGTCATCATCGCCGAACTGACCGTGCTCACCACGGTCTTCGCGTCATCGGCGAACCGCTGCAACTCGGCGAGCTGCTCGAAGTCGCCCTCCCGCTTCAGCGCCGTGACGACAGCCGTGTCAAGCGCGTCGGCCGCCAGCCAGATGACGAACACGCCGACCATCGCGGCAGCCGGCGCGAACCAGAACGTGTCCCGCAGGTGCTCGCGCAGAGGCGCCAGCACCCGACGGTGGGACGCGCCCGACGAAACGTCTCTGTCACTCATGGTCGGAACATAAGTCTCGGACCATGGCGTCCGGCCTGATCGGGCGCTCCGTCCGGGGCGGCGTGTCGCGCCGACCGGGCGTGTGCCGGAGGACTCGGCGAGGTGGAACCCCGCTGCGGACGTCGGCCGGCGCCGAGGCCGGCTGGACGCGCCCTCCCGAAGCGAGAACGGCCCGCCGGACATCCGGCGGGCCGTCCTGCGTAGACGTGAGGACCTACGGTTCGAGCGTTTCGATCAGGACCTCGGTGGCCCCCGCGTCGAGCAGGGCCTGCCTGACCCGTGCCAGGTCCGCGGTCGCGGCCTCTTCGGCCGCGGCCGCGTCGACGTCGGGGCCGTCGTCCCCGACGCTGTCGCACAGCAGCTCCCAGACGGGGGCGATCTCCCCGTCCGGGCCGGACTCGACGTCGTCCTCGGCCTCGTCGGGGAGGACCACCTCGATCTCCCACCGCTCGTTGCTGAGGAACTGCGGGGTCGAGTTGAAGATGCCCAACGCGTCCGCCGTCCGCTGAGCGACGACGTCGCCGCTCATCCGTCCCAGCACTCTCACACTGAACTGCACGACTGCCTCACTCCTGGTCCGCCGTCACCGACGGTCTCATTGTCCTGCCTCTGCCGGTCCGGGCGTCAGCTGCGCGAATGCTTGTTCATCGCGTTGCGCTGGATGTCCGAGCACGCCTTGCAGTGCGGCAGCAGGAGCTGGCGTGCCTTGCCCAGCAGCTGCAGCTTCTTGAGCACGGCGTTGGCCGGCCAGTGGTCGGGGATCCAGTTGCCGAGCGTCCTGTTCTTGAACATCCGCTGGGCGTTGTTGACGCTGGTGCCGGGGTCCTTCACTCCGCAGCGGTGGCAGCCGAACCGGTCGCCGATGGC
Source organism: Streptomyces sp. NPDC093795 (assembly GCF_044764665.1). Lineage (NCBI taxonomy): Bacteria > Bacillati > Actinomycetota > Actinomycetes > Kitasatosporales > Streptomycetaceae > Streptomyces > Streptomyces sp. NPDC093795. The sequence goes on along the minus strand of NZ_JBIWIO010000003.1, from coordinate 460,063 downwards.
GTTGACGGCCTTGCGGACCGCCTTGCCGAAGCGCTGCGAGGTGCTCGGGGCGAGGACACCCTTGCGGGCGTACGGTCCCGGGCTGAAGATGCCGTCCCCGCCCCGCAGGCTCTGCGGGATCTTGATCTCGGGAAGGTCGTCGCCACAGCCGTTGTGGACGAGGAGCTGACCGTCACCCGCGAGGACGTAGTAGTCGTGGACGCCCTCGACGGTGAGGTTGTGCACCCGCTCCTTACGGGTGGTGCGGTCGACCGCGGTGATCTGGATCCAGGTGCCCGAGGCCGCGCGCAGCCACATGCCCGGCTCGAGAGCCGTCGCCGGCACCCACCGTCCGGCGTCCGGCAGCCAGTACTCGTGGCCCGCCGTCGAGGTGATGACGCCGGTCTTCGCGCCGTCGCGGCCGTCGGTGTCGACGGTCAGCGTCACGAGGTCCTTGCGGCCCTCGTGGCTCCGGGTGTCGGTCACCGCGCGGGCGCGGGTGTCGCCGCCCTCCACGTCCGTGGCGAGGACGAGGTCGCCCACCTTCAGCTGGTCGATCGCCCGGGTGGAACCGTCGGCCATGAGGACCTTGGTTCCGGGCACGAAGCTGTTGATCTTGCAGGCGGGTGCCGCGGGTGCGTCCGGCGCGTCCTGCTTGGGCGCCGGGGCAGGGGCCGGATCCTTCGGCGCCGGCGCGGCCTTCGCCGCGTCGCCGACGTTGTCCGCCGTGCGGGCGGCGTCGCCCGCGGAGTCCATGGCGTCCAGGCCCTTGTCGACGTAGCGGCCCGCCTTGACGGCGGTGGCCCCGTATCCGGCGAACGGAATCGCCGAGGCCATGGAGAGCGCCGCGTCGGTGTAGTTGCCCTCGGCCGCGTACCAGACGCCGTTGGCGACGTCGGCGACCTCACCGACGACCGGGATCAGACCGACGACGTCCAGCGTCGCGTGGCCGATGTCGGACAGGGAGAGCCCGAAGAGGTGTCCGTCGAGTTCGACGAAGCTGATCGGGTTGCCGCCGGCGAAGGCGTACCGGTTGCCGGTGAACGGGTCCGCCGCCAGGCGCATGTCGGCGAGCGCGCCGCCGTACATGTCACGCGTCAGGAAGCGGTTCAGGCCCGGGTCGTAGTTCCGGAAGCCCATGTCGTACGTGTTCGAACCGCCGTCCCAACGGGCCGCGTTGAAGCGGAACGCGTTGTACGGCTCCTCCCCCTCGGGGGCGGAGGCGTCGGGCTTGTCCGCGCCGGTGAACTGGGCGTCGTCGTTCGAGCCGTAGGCGGTGTAGCCGTAGGTGGCCCGGGTGGTGCCGTTGTCCTTGGTGATCGCCTCCACGTCACCGCGGGGGCTGTAGGTGAACTGCGAGTACTCCTTGCCGCCGGTGTCCAGGTGCTTGATCTGGGTGAGCTTCTGCCCCCACGGCGACAGCTGGTAGGACTTGTCGGCCTTGCCGCTCAGCTCCTCGCGGAGGACCTGGTCCTCCATGCCCAGGTAGGTGAACGCCAGCGTCTTGCTCTCGGCACCCGAGGTGGTCTCGGTGACCGTACGGTCGAAGGGGTCGTAGACGTAGTCGGTGGTCACGGACGAGGCGCCGGAACCGGAGCGGCTGCGCTTGGTCCGGTCGAAACCGTCGTAGGTGTTCTTCTGGATGGTCTGGCCACCGGCGGAGATGGTGTCCAGGCGGCCCAGCGGGTCGTAGTTGAAGGTGGAGGTGATGCCGCCGGACGAGGAGGACAGCAGCCGGTTGCGGTCGTAGCGGTGGGTCGTGTCGACGCCTCCGACGGACTGCGCGACGACGTTGCTGTTCGCGTCGTACGTGTAGGTCTCGGTCGCCGAGGAGTCACCGCTCTTGGCGACCTTGGCGACGCGGTCCTGCGGGTCGTAGTCGAAGACGTACGTGTTGTCGATGGTCGCCGCCGGATCGTCGGCGTTCATCAGCTTCAGCGTGTCCTTGGAGCGGTGGCCGTTGGCCGAGTACTCCAGGTCGTGCTGGGCCACGACCGCGCCCGCGGAGGTCTTCTCCAGGGCCTGCTCGACCGAACCGTCCAGGTAGTAGCTCAGGTCGAGCGTGTTCCCGTTCGGTTTGGTCTGCCGCAGCGACTGCCCGCGGGGGGTGTAGGTGAAGGTGGAGATCTGCTGGTTCCCGGCCGTCGCGGAGTCGGCGTTGGTGACCTTGGTGACGAGGTCACGCGCGTCGTACTCGGTCTTGGACCAGGTGAGGTCGTGCGTCGAGGTGACGGGGTTGCCGTTGGCGTTGTACGTGAGCGCGGTGGTGTTCTTCACCGTGCCCGCGGCGACCTCCTCGACCTTGGAGATGCGGTTGAGTCCGTCGTAGGCGACGCGATACGTGTCGATCTTGGCGCCGGGCGAGTTGTCCTTGACCTCGACGAGGTTGCCGTTGACGTCGTAGCGGTAACCGAAGTCCTTCTTCTCGGTGTCGCTCTCGCCGCCGTTGGCACGGACCAGCTTCACCGCGTCGGCGACGACGGTGCCGTTCGCCTTGTCGGTGACGGTGATCTTCTGCGGGCCGTCCTCGACGAAGGCGTAGCTGCCGAGGGAGATCCACTGGCCGGCGCCGGTGCTCTGGTCCACGGTCTTCGTGGCGCTGCCGCCGTCGTGGTCGACGGTGAAGGAGGCGTTGGTGGCGGCGCCCGCGACCTGCGGGTGCCGGACGAAGACCTCGTAGGTGCCGTTCTGCGGGATGTTCAGCTGCCACACGAACCGGTCCACGCCGGTGCCGGCCGGGTGGGTGTGGGTGTCGTAGCCGTAGTTCCCCGGGGCGGTGGTGCGGTTCCAGGTGCCCTGGGAGGTGGTGTTGTGGAAGTCGGAGCTGTCCACGAGGGTGACCGCCCGGCCCACCGGGACACCGTCGTCGGAGCGGCCCCTCTCGTTGCCGGACGGGTAGAAGTCCCAGGTCATGGTGCGCGACTGGGATCCGCCGGCGGCGGTCAGGGTGTTCTTGGTCTGCTGGCCGAGCTCGTTGTAGTCGTAGGCCGTGGTGATGTCCCACGGGTCCTTGGAGCTCTTCGCCCAGCCGTTGTCGTAGTACGCGTACTCGGTGACGTTGCGGACGGACTGGCCCTCGGACGGCGGGGTGGAGACCTGGAAGAGGTTGCCGACCTCGTCGTAGCTGTAGAAGGTCGTGTCCGGGGTGTTGTAGCGCGTGTCGTCCTTGTCGAAGGGCGAGCGCTCCTCCTTGACGCGGTTGAGCTGGTCGTAGACCGTCTCGGCGACGAAGTCCGTGGTGTCGTCGGTGGTTTCGACGCCCCGCGGGGTGATCGTCCTGGTCGCGTTGCCGACCTGGTCGTACTCGTAGCGGGTGGTGCGGTACAGCGTGTTGCCCGAACCGTCCTTGTTCCAGGGCTGCTTGGCCTCGATCAGCGCGTTGCGGGCGTCGTAGGCGGCGAGCGCCTCGTTGCCGTCGGCGTCGGTCGTGCCGATGGTGTTGCCGTCGAGGTCGAAGCGGTCGGAGGTGGATGCCCCGATGGCGTCGGTCGTGGTGACGACACGGTGGTTGAGGTCGTACGTGAACTTCGTGGTGAAGTCGGCGGGGTCGGCGCTGGCGTTCTTCAGCGGGTCGACGACCTTGAGCACGTTGCCGACGTTGTCGTACGTGGCGGTCGCCTTCTCGCCCTGCGCGTTCACCGTCTCGACGGCCTGGTAGATCTCGTCGTAGCGGTTCGTCGTGGTGAAGTCGCCGACCGTCGCCGTGACGTTGCCCTGCGGCTCGGTCTCGGTGACGACGTTGCCGACCTTGTCGTACGTGAAGGTCGATCTGCGCTCGGGGTCTGTCGCCACGTCCTTGGGCAGTACCCGCTCGATGAGCTGGTCGCCCTTGTCGTACGCCGAGGTGGAGACGGATCCGTTGGGCGCCGTCACCTGGGTGATGTTGTCGTTGGCGTCGTAGACCGGGGCGGGGGTGGTGATGAAGAGGTTCGCGCTCTGGTCCTTGGGTTCCTTCTTGACCAGCGGGCGGCTGTAGGTGTCGTAGGTCTGCGTGACCTTGGCGCCCTTGGCGTTGACGGCCTCGAGGACGTTGCCGCGGACGTCGTAGACGAAGGTGGCGGCCTTGCCCAGCGGGTCGGTGATGGTCGCCGGGTAACCGGTGGGTCCGAAACCGCTGTTGGTGGTGGCGTTGCCGTTGGCGTCGGTCTCCTTGGTCAGCTGACCGAGGGCGTCGTAGGCGTAGCGGGTGGTGTAGTCACCCGCCGTGGCGGAGGCGACTCCCTTGGGGTCGGTGACCGAGGTCAGGTTGCCCGAGCCGTCGTAGCCGAACTCCCAGGTGCGGCCCTCCGGTGAGGTCTTGCGCCACAGGTCGGCGATGTGACCGTTCAGTCCGGTCTGGTACTGGAAGGTCTGGGCCGGGGTGCCGTTCTTGTTGGCCTCCGGATCCTTCTGCTCCAGCGGGTAGCCGGTCTTGGGGTCGTACACCCAGGTGGTGTAGGCGCCGTTGGGCTCCTCCAGGCGGGTGACGTTGTTGTCCGCGTCCCAGGACATCTTGGTGACCTGGGACTTGGCGTTGGTGATCTGGGTGGGGCGGCCGTAGCCGTCGTGGACGTAGCCGGTGGCGTGGCCCTCGGCGTCGGTGACCCGGGTGTCGATCACCGAGCCGGCGGAGCCGTCGGGGTCGGTGTAGACGAATCCGGTGGTGCCGCCGAGCCGGTCGGTGATGCTCTGCGCGGCCCAGTGGAACTTCGGGTCGTCACCCTCGTTCGGATAGTAGTAGTCGAAGGTGGTCGCGTTGCCGCGCGGGTCGGTGACCTTGACCAGCTTGACGTTCTTGTTGCCCTGGGTGGCGTCGTAGACGAAGCGGAACACCTTCGGCTGGGCCGAGCCCGCGCCGTCGGTCAGCTCGCCGAGGAGCCCCTTGTCGCTGTAGACGAAGGTGAGTTCGCGGCCGGAGACGTCCCGGACGGACTTCACGTGGTCCACGATCTTGGGGTTGGTGAGGTTGTTGCCGCTCACCTTGGTGCCCGTGTCGTCGATGTAGCTGTACGCCGATCCCTTGGCGTAGTAGTCGACGCTGAGGGTCTGCCGGCCGGCCGGGTCGGTGATGTACCGGAGGAACTTGACCGGCTTGTTGTTGGACTTGCGCTCCTCGTAGGTGAACGTCTGCGTGTTGCCGTTCTTGTCCACCGTCGAGGTGATGAAGCCGTCGCAGTCGAAGAAGAACTTCGTCCGGTCGGGCCGCGTCATGGACCACGCCTGCGGGTCGCCGTCCGAGGACGGCTTGCAGTCGACGCCCGGCTTCTCCGCCAGCAGGTAGTGGACGCCCGCCGGGGCCTTCCACGTGCCGTCGGTCTGCTTGCGGAAGATGTGCGCGGTGCCGTCGCCGTCGGGCAGCGTCACCTCACGCGGGTGGGGGTTGGGGTGGAAGTCGAGCCCCATGCCCAGCCGCAGGGGCGAGGCCAGCTGGGCGGACCAGCCGTGGCCGAGCACGGTGTCGGAGGTGTCGAGGGAGTTGTAGGTGAAGCGGGCGAAGGTGGAGATGCCCCGGCCGGGGTTGGTGAAGGCGTTGTACGACCAGACGTTGTTGCCCGCGTACAGGTTGTTCATCACGGACGCGCCGGCGCCGGTGTTCTTCCCGGTGTACGAGTAGAACTTCTCCATCCCGAGCTGGTTCGACGTCGGGTCCTCGACCGCGACGTTCTGGCGCAGGCCGGGGATGGTGTCGGTGCCCGACATCCAGGTGCCGGTCGTCTTGTTCCGGATGTCCCAGGTGAGCACGTAGTCCGTGCGCTTGTTCCCGGAGCCGGAGTTGATCGGCGTCTTGACCTGGGCCTGGACGGTGACGGTGTCCCCGGGCAGGAGGTCGCGCGGCAGCGCCGTCTCGACCTGGTTCCCGCCGGTGGTCGCGTCGGTGCCGTCCGGCAGCGCCCAGGTGTAGGTCAGGGTCTCGTTCGCCGCGCTCAGGACGCGGTCGGTGGTGTTGGTGAGGGTGACCTCGACGGTGTGGGTGTCGCCGGGGATCATGCGGGCGGGGGTCTGCGCCGCGTAGTACGTGGACTCCGTGGTGGAGTCGATGTACGTGACGACGAGCTGCGGGCGCAGCTCCTGCTCCGGCGCCTCGGACGAAAGGAAGAGGGTGCGCTCCTGGGGTCCGGCCTCGTCCGCGAGTTTGACCATCAGGCCCTTGGCGAGGGTGGGGTCCTTCACCCATCCCTGGGTGAGGGAGGTGGCGTCCCAGTTGTGCCGGGCCGGGTCGTTGGTCAGCTGGGAGACGGTGTCGGCGACGGCCGCTCCGTGGTCACCGCCCGCCGTGGTCCAGGCGGTGGCGGTGTCGGCCTTGGCCCAGGTGGCTGTCGCCTCGTCGAACGTCCGCGTGAGCGGCCGCAGTTCGTAGGCGGCGCCGGTGGAGCCGGTGTTGGTGAGCGAGCCCCACAGGACGAGCTCGGACTGCATCACCCGGGCGGTCGCCGGGATGTTCAGCGAGGGGAAGCCGAGGACGGCGCGCGTCCTGCCGAAGGTGGCCGAGTTGTTGCCGACGGACAGCCAGTTCTGCCGGACGCCGGTGTCGTCGATGGTGTCGTGCGGTGTGGTCGGCTCGTTCGAGGCGAGCGTGGTGTCCCACTGGCCGCTCTGGAAGATCTTGGTGGTGCGTCCGGCCTTGGGCAGCCGTACGAGCTGGGTGGTGGCCGGGACGATCTGGCCGTCGCTCGTCTTCACGGCGACCATGTAGTAGTACGCGCGGCCGAAGGGCTCCGGGTCCGCGGCCGTTGTCGGAGCGGCGGTGGTGTCGGTGAAGGTCCGCGTGTCCTTGCCGACGGGGGCGACCAGCGTCGAGGCGGAGGGCGTGAACCGCTGGAAGACGCTGCGGTGCACCTGGTACTCGACGATGTCGTCCGAGGTGGCGGTGGAGGGGTCCTGGTAGGCATCCCAGGCCAGCTCGGCGCCGGTGTCGTGGATGGTCGTCGGAGCCTTGAGGTCGGCGCCGGGGCGGCCGTAGGTGAGGGTGAGCTTCGGGTACGTGGCGGTCTCGCCGCCGTAGCCGAACCGGGCGGCGTGGTAGCGCGGGCCGCCGACGGCGGCGGTCGCCTCGTTCTCCGCCTTGACGACGAAGCCGTGATTGCTCTGCGTGCCGTCGACCCACGACTGGACGGTGTCGCGGACGGAGAAGCTGTGCCACTTGTTGTACGTGTTGGGCTGCATCACGTCGGTGGCGGGCTTGACGAACCGGGCCGCGTCCGCGATGACGGCGGTCGTGGTGGAGGCGGGGCCGTCGCCGAGGACGAGCTTGCCGGTGGTGCCGGCCGCGAAGTCCCGCGTCCCCAGCGTCTTCCAGACACCACCGGTGCCGGCGGACTGGTCGACGGTGTACGCCGTGGTGCCGCCGCTGTGCGTCAGCGTGTACGGCGCGTTGGTGGCGCGGTCGGAGGCCGGGATGGAGTGCACGTCGACCCGGTAGGCACCGGACTCGGCGAGCTTGGGCTGCCAGGTGTAGGTGTCACCGGCGACCGTGTCCTTGTTGTAGAGGTAGTCCCGGTTGATCGCGTACTGCGTGAACGCGGTGTTGCCCGAGGCCGGCCAGGCGCCCTTGGCGGCGGTCGTGTCGGCGTCGCCGTCGTCGACGGTGACGGAGTAGGCGGACTGCTCGCCGACCAGGTCCTTGGTGCTGTTCCAGGTCGCGGTCGTCTCGTCCCACGGGCCGGTGGCCCGGTAGGCGCCGAGCGTCACGGCGACGTTGTTGGCGCTGTGGGTCTGGTCGTAGTAGAGCTGCATCCGGGCCGAGTCGACGCGGGTGTTGGCGGGGATGCCGGACAGGTCGTACTTGACCAGGGAGCGGGCGGCGCCCGCGGCCGTGCGGCCGGCGGAGAGCCGCCAGGAGTCCTTGAAGTTGGCGGCGGGGTCGTCGGACGTGACCATCACGTCCTGGGACTGGGTGGGCGTCGGCGCGATCGTGATCGTCGGGTCGATCACGACCGGGTACTGGCGCTCGGGGGCGTTCAGCCACGCCGCGGACGGCTCGACGGTCAGCTCCCAGCCGCCGCCCTTCCTGGCCAGCCGGGTCTCGACGTCGGTGCTGTAGGCGGTCCCGTACGGGGAGTCCGCGTCCTGCTTGGCATCCGTCATGTACGGCGCGGGGATCACCAGCACCGGATCGGCGGAGGATTCCTTGTGGAAGGCCACCGAGCCGCCGGGGCGCAGGGTGGGCGTGAGCCCGTCCGTGTCCACGGTGAAGGTGTACGCGGGGGCCTTCGCCGGGCGTTCGGTGAGGGTGAGGGTCTCCTTCACCTCGCCCGGGCCGACGCGGTAGGCGAGGTCGGCACCGTTGACGGCGTCGGGGTAGGTGACGTCCGCGCCCTTGGCGCGCGGCGAGAGCCGGCCGGCGCCCTTGAGCCCGAAGGTCACGGCCTGACCGGTGCCGGTTTCGACGCGCAGGACGGAGTTGGCGTCCGAGCCGAACCAACTGCGCGCCGTGTTGGCGGTATTGGCGAAGAGGAAGCCTTTTCGGTCGGCGGCGGAGACGGTCGTGTCGATCGTCTTCCAGCCCGCGCCCGACCGGAAGGCGGTCGGTACGGCGGATATCTCCGCCTGGGTGCTGCCGTCCGACAGCTGCCAGTAGCGGGCGGTCGGCGTGCGGCGTTCGGTCAACTCCCGGACACGCTGGGGCTTCCGGGCCTTGTCACCCTTGGGCAGGCGATCGTTCAGGAACACGGACTCCTGGGGCAGGACGGGCGGATCACCGTCGTCCTTGTCCCAGTTTTTCAGTTGTTCGCGCCATTCCTTCTCGTCGAACGGTGCGGCCGCTTCCGCGGGCGTGGAGAACGCCACGGGTTGCAGCATCGTACTGATCACCGCGAATGTCGCCAGGCCCGACCACAGGCCGGGTCTCGGAATCTTCACTTTCTACTTCCCATCGACCGAGAGAGTGCATCGGCGGGTCCGCCCATACAAGGGGAGGTCTAGAGATTGACGGAACGTCATGTCAAGCCACGCGAAATTCCGCCGCAAACACGACAATCGCCCGGTCTCCCGCTATGACTGCTTCGCCCGATCTCTCCGGTGGCTCGCCCCGGGCACGGGAAATCATGTATAAACGGCCGGTTCCGCACCAGTCCTCGCACCGAAAGCCGAGACAGCCCATGTCATCGTCAGAAACCTCGGAGAACGCAGAGCCGGAGACGAACGGAATACGGGAAGGGAATGAAGCGGGCAAGGATACGAAGGGCGTGGATTCGGTGAACTCCGGCATGAATCGGCGCACCGGCCGCCGGGGTGTCTTGCTCGCCGTCGCCGCCGCTGTCGTCCTGCTGCTGTGTGGAGGTGTCGTAGGGTACGGGGCCCTGGCCGACGAGGAGAAGCCGTCGCCCGCCGCCGCGGAGACGGCCGAGGTCACCTACGAGGTGTCCGGCAACGGCACCGCCGACATCTCGTATCTCGGTGGCGGCGACGCGGGCGAGGCGGTGGTCGAGCAGGGAGTGGCGCTGCCGTGGAAGAAGACCGTCAAGGCCCCGGTCGGTACGCCTCCCTCGGTCGGCGTCGTCCTCGACGCGAAGGGCGGTCAGGCCACGTGCGCCCTGGCCATCCGCGGCCGGCACGTCCAACGCGCCACGGCGTCCGGCACGTTCGGGCGGGCCACCTGCACCGGGACGTCGGGCTGAGGGGCGGCAGCCGGACCTCCGGGTTCCCCGTACCGACAAAACGGCCCGCCGGGTGATCCGACGGGCCGTCATCAGGGGTCGAGCTGTCCTCGGTCAGCTGGTGGGGAAGTTGTCAGGAGTGCTGATCCGGCTCTTGAGGAGCGCCCCCGATTCGGTCAGCACGTCGCCGCTGCTGTAGTTGCCGCCGTTGCAGGTGCCGGGCTTGAACGCCGCACTGCTTTCGGGGGCGTCGGAATACGTCCAGTTCGCGTAGCCGATCTTCAGCTGATCGAGCAGGTCCAGCCAGGCCGTGGTGCTCGCCCGGTCCATCGCTCCATTGCCGGTGGCGCTCACCGTGCCGAACTCGGTGACGAACAGCGGCAGTCGGGACGCGGCCCGGCTCAACGTCGCGCGGTAGTTGTCCTTGTGGCTCGCGGCGTAGAAGTGGAACGCGTACATGATGTTGGTGGCGTTGACGGGATTGTTGACGACCTCGCTCTCGTTGGAGCCGTCCGAGACGCCCAGTGAGGACCAGCCGCGGGTGCCGACGATGACGACGGCGTCCGGGTCGGCGGCCCGGATCACCGGGATGACCTGCTCGGCGTAGCTCTTGACGGCCGTCCAGCTCACACCGTTGGGCTCATTGGCGATCTCGTAGATCACGTGCTTCTTGTCGGCGTTGCGGGCCGCGACGGACGCGAAGAACGTCTTCGCGCGCTCGAGGTTGTAGTTCGGGTCGCCCGGCGTCAGGGTGTGGAAGTCGATCATCGCGTACATGCCACGGGCTTCGGCCATGTCGACGAGGCTGTTCACCCGGCTGGTGAAGCCCGCCGGGTCGGTCTCGTAGCCGCTCTCCTGCACGTACATGGCGATGCGCAGCAGGTCCGACTTCCAGTCCTTCGCCAGCGCGTCCACGGACGCGGTGTTGTAGCACTTGCTGAACCACTGGATGCCGTGCGTGCTCATCCCGCGCAGCTGTACGGGGCGGTTGTACTGGTTGCACAGGTTCACGCCGCAGACGTGGAGCTTGCCGTTGATGTCCACGGGGGTGCCGGTGCCCGGGACGGGCGGGGGCTCCTCGCCTCCGGGCGGGGGTTCTACGACGGAGCCCGTACAGGCGACGCCGTTGAGGGTGAACGCCGTGGGCTTCGGGTTGGCGCCCGTGAAGGAGCCCACGAATCCCACGTCGGCCGTCGCGCCGGTGGCCAGTGTGCGGTTCCAGTCGAGGCCGACGGTGGTGACCGTGGAGCCGGACTGCGACCAGGTGGCGTTCCAGCCCTGGACGAGCTTCTGCCCGGCGTCCGGCAGGGTGGTCCTGAGAGTCCACCCGGTGAGGGGTTCACCCAGGTTGGTGATCTTCACTCCGGCCTGGAAGCCGCCCTGCCACTGACTGGTGACCGTGTAGTCGACCTTGCATCCGCCGGCGGCCGCCGCCTCGGGGCTGGTCAGGGCCGTGAGACCCAGGGCCGTGGCGCAGGTCGCGAGTAAGGCCGGCAAGCGTCGTTTCATCGCGTTGCTCCTCGTGTGAAGTGTCATCGCTGTGCCGGCATCCCGCAGGCCCGATCGTTCAGCCGGAAGACCTTCGGGTCGTTCACGAGGCCGGTGGACCTGCCGTTGAAGCCGAATTGCACGGTGCCGCCGGGCGCAAGCCGGGCGTTCCAGCTCAGCGCCTCGGCAGTGACCCGGGGGCCGCTCTGCCGGACGTCGGCGCCCCACTGCTCGGTCACCCGCTGCTGGTCGGCGAAGGTCCAGTCGAGCTTCCAGGGCTTGATGGCCGAAGCGCCGGTGTTCTTCACCACGACCTGGGTGGTGAAACCGCCGCCCCAGCGCTGCGAGGTGTAGGTGACCTCGCACTGCGCCTTCGCGGCCGCACCGCTCCCCAGATCGTCCACGTAGGACGCGGCCCAGACGAGCGGGGCGTTCCAGTTGACGGTGATCTCGTTCGTGGCCCAGGACTCGATGTCGTCGATGTAGCACATCGACGGTGCGCAGCCCCGCAGTTTGGCCTGCGCGACCGGGTCCTGGATGGCGTCGTTCGGACCGCCGGCCAGGGATCCGGGGGCGGGGTTCGGCAGCGCGGGGTCGAGCTGGTTGGCCCAGAACCGGTGGTGCTGGTTGCGCGCGTCCCGCTCGCCGTATCCGGTGACGTAGGACTGGTTCAGCGCGTTGCGGCCCAGCAGGTAGTCCAGCCCGCGCAGCGCGGCGTCACGGTAGACGGTCCTGCCGGTCAGGTCGTGTGCCGTCCCGAGGACGACCATGTTGTTGGCGACCTGGCTGTTCGAACCCCATACGTAGTGCCCGTCGCCGGGCGCGTACGGAAGGCCGTACGCGGCTCCGGCCGAGTCGGCCGCGTAACCGTCGGCGGCTTCGGTCACCATGCCGCGCACCGTCGTGAGCTGGTCGGCGGACAGCCTGCTCGGCACGGTCGCGAGGTTCAGGGCGCCGAGCCCGGCGACCGCCCCCCAGGACATGCCGCCGCGCGGGAAGACCGCGTCGGTGTCACCGTGCAGCGGGGAGCGGAGGACTTCCTGGCGGTACGCGTCCTCGCCGGTGGTGAGGAAGAGCTCCGCCGCTGCCCAGTAGAACTCGTCACGCACGTCGTCGTCGGGGTAGGCGCCACCGCCCGTGCCGTCCTGCGGATCGGCGAGAACGGCCGGGTGGGCCTCGGCCGCCGTCCACGCCGTTCGCGCGGCTGTCCGGCACCGCGCGGCGAAGTCCGCGTCGTAGACCTGGAAGAGCCGGGCGCACTGGGCGGCGGTGGCCGCCAGGTTGAGGGTGGCCGCCGTGGTCGGCGGATGGAGTTCCCGGGGCTGGGGATCGCGGTCCGGCCGGGTCGGCAGTCCCGTCCACTCCTTGTCGTGCAGCTTGTGGTGGGCCATACCGGCCAGCGGCTTCCCGGCGGGCACCTGCATCCGCATCAGGAACTCCAGCTCCCAGCGGGCCTCGTCGAGGATGTCGGGAGTCGCGTTGCCGTGTTCGGGAAGCCGGAGTCGACCGTCACCGAGCGGCCCGGCGTCGGCGGTCTCCTCGTACAGGGTCCGCTCGAACGTGGACATCAACTGAGCGACGGCGATACCGCCGTTGACGACGTACTTGCCGTGGTCGCCGGCGTCGTACCAACCCCCTGCCGCGTCGAGGCGGTAGTCGCAGACACCGGGCTGGCAGGGCACGTCGTTGTCGCCCTGGTTGGGGCTCACCCCCACATGGCCGGCCGGCCGCGCGTACCGCTCCCCCACGATGTCCGCGTCGATCTCGATGCCGCTGCGGTTGTGGTAGAAGTACGCGAGCGCGTCGGTGCGCAGCGACGCGTACAGGTCGTCGCCGATGGCGAACGGCTCACTCCTCTGCCCCGCCACCGTGACGGTGTAGCCCTCCCCCGGCGTCGTGACCGCGCTGAAGTCGAAGGTGTGGACGTTCTGCCGTGAGGCGGTGTCCACGCCCGCCGGAGTGGTGGTACCGCCGGCGAGGCGCGTCCCGTCGGCCGAGCCGAGCGTCCAGGGCAGCGGGCCGGTCTCGTCGGTGACGAAGGTGCCGCCCTTGGGGCCGTGGGTGAGGTACCCGACCTGGTTGACCCGGACCGGTGATCCGGTGTCCGGTTCGTACGGTGGTGGCGCGGTCCCGCCGCGCAGCGATACGTCGTCGACGCAGAAGGTGAGGGCCTCGGCGCTGCCCCCGATCTGGAAGGCGAGTTGAGCGGCCTCGTGGTCGGCTCCGGCCGTGAAGGTCTCGGTGACGCGTTCGGCGGTCGTCCCGACCGGCTGCACGGTGGAGAGTTCCGTGCTCCACGGTTCGGTCGCCATCTGCACGTTGGCGCGAATGGTGACCGGCACGGTGGACGTCGCCGTGTAGCTCAGCGTGTACGACTCGCCCGCGACGAGGGCGAGTCCGTTCTGTCCCACGATGGCGTCCCAGGCATTGGCCGTGCCTGCGGGGACATCGGCGCACAGGCGTCCGTCCACGACCGCCATGGGGCTGTTGGCCGTCGACCACCAGGGGGCGGTGCCCGCGGAGAAGTCCCCGTTGACGATGACCTCGGGCGGTTCGTCGACGGGTTCGGCGGCACCGGCGGGGGCGACCAGGCCGGCGGCCACCACCCCGGCGGTGACCGCCGCGCCCATCAACCCGCTCACGCGTCGGGAGCGGCCGGGTCGGCGGTATGGGCGGGGCAGGGGGGAAGAGGGGGACTGATGTCGCGGCACTCTGAAGTCCTTACGGGGAGGGGGAAGGCACGCGGTGGCTGGGGCACCGGCGTGGTGTCCTGCGGTGCGACACAGAGAGTGGGAGCGCTCCCAATCTCGTGGTCGCGCGATGCGCCGTCAAGCTGTTCGACGGGATTCGCCGCCGCCGTCGAGTCCCCGGGACCGCGGCCGCGACTTCACGGGACACCGGCCGCGACGGGTGACCGCGTCCGGATCGAGCACGGCGACACCCCGCGTCCGCACGGTACCTGGCGGTCTGTCAGGACACGCGGTACGGCACCCACCGGGTCGTAGGATCTGGTGTTCTTGGGGGTGGGATCATGCTGAAGCGAAGTTCCGGCACACCGACGCTGGAGGAAGTGGCAGCCCTTGCCGGAGTGGGGCGGGGCACGGTCTCCCGGGTGATCAACGGCGCGTCGGGCGTCAAGGCGTCCACACGCCGTGCCGTACAGCGCGCCATCGACGAGCTGGGTTACGTGCCCAACCTGGCCGCGCGTTCACTGGCCGGGCGGCGTGCGGGCGCCGTCGCGCTGGTGATGACGAAGTCGGACTGGCGACTGTTCGGAGAGCCGTTCTTCTCGGAGATCGCGCGGGCGGTCGGCGACGCCTTGGACGAGGCGGGCGTGCAGCTGCTGCTCACCCTCGTCCGCACGGACGCCGAGCGGCAGCGGCTCGTGGAGTACCTTCGCGGCGGCCGGGTCGACGGGGCGCTGTTGATGTCCGTACGGGCCGAGGACCGGCTGCCGGACATGCTCGCCGACGCCGGCCTGCCCACGGTGCTGCTCGGCAGGCGCTCGAGTGACGAGCGGGTGACCTACGTGGACGCGGACAACGTCGGCGGCGCGCGGGCTGCGGTCGGCCATCTGGTGGGTGGCGGGCGGAAGGTCATCGCCGCGATCACCGGCCCGCCCGAGATGTACGTCGCCCAGTGCAGGCTGCGCGGTTACCGGGAAGCGCTGGGCGACGCCGGGCTCGTCGAGCTGCCGTCCCTGGTCGTGGAGGGCGACTTCACGGAGCCCAGCGGGCGGCGGGCGATGGCCGGGCTCATCGAGCGCCACCCGGAGGTCGACGGCGTCTTCGCCGCGTCGGACAGCATGGCCGCCGGGGCGCTGGCCGCCCTGCACGCGGCGGGGCGGCGGGTGCCGCAGGACGTGGCGGTGGTCGGCTTCGACGACTTCGAGCTGGCCGAGCAGACGGAGCCGCCGCTGACGACCGTCCGCCAGCCGATGGAGGAGATCGGGCGGACCATGGTGCGGCTGCTGCTTGAGGAAATGGCGCAGCCGGAGGTGGCCTGGCGCCATGTGATCCTGCGGACGCGGTTGGTGGTGCGCGAGTCGGCCTGAGGCGTCTTCGCACGCCACTTCAGCCGCCGTGACACCGGGTGCACCGGCACCGGGTGCACCCGCCGGGCGTCGGCATCGCCAGTCCCGCCCCGAACCAGCCCCAATGATTTCGGGAGCGCTCCCAATCAGCCGGCACAAGCCGACGAGCATCGACGGATCTCCCCCGCCGCCTTCGGCCTGCCCTTTCGGAATTCGCTCGGCGCATCTCTGTCCCGATGGGTTGTCAGAGCACAGCGTCGCTCTTACAGTCCCCTACGAACCAACCTGTGGGAGCGCTCCCAACGCGTAGACGGTTCGGCGTTCCTGCCGATCCCGCTCCACCACTTCACCCGCGACGCCGGCTCGCCCGGTGCCCGGGCCATCCTCCCCACCTGCCGGAAGACAGTCCCCACACAGGCACAGGAGACACCATGGCTCGACGCAAGAGACAACTTGTTTCCCTGGCGGCGGCGCTCGCGACGCTGCTCGGCGGAATCGCCCTGACGTTAATGGGCCAGGGCAACGCGCAGGCGCACGGTGTCACGATGACGCCGGGATCGCGTACCTACCTCTGCTGGCTGGACGCCAAGACCAGCACCGGCGCTCTGGACCCCACCAACCCGGCATGCAAGGCGGCACTCGCCGAGAGCGGCGCGACCGCGCTGTACAACTGGTTCGCCGTGCTCGACTCCAACGCGGGTGGACGAGGGCCGGGTTACGTCCCGGACGGGAAGCTGTGCAGCGCCGGTGACCGGTCGCCGTACAACTTCACCGGATACAACGCCGCCCGCTCCGACTGGCCCCGCACACACCTGACGTCCGGCAAGACGATCCAGATCAAGCACAGCAACTGGGCCGCGCACCCCGGCTCGTTCCGGGTCTACCTGTCCAAGCCCGGCTACTCGCCCGGCACCGAACTGGGCTGGGACGACCTGGAACTGATCGAGACCGTCACCAACCCGCCGCAGACGGGCTCACCGGGCACGGACGGCGGCCACTACTACTGGAATCTGAACCTGCCCTCGGGCCGCTCGGGCGACGCGGTGATGTTCATCCAGTGGGTCCGCTCGGACAGCCAGGAGAACTTCTTCTCCTGCTCCGACATCGTCTTCGACGGCGGCAACGGCGAGGTGACGGGCATCCGCGGCTCGGGCAGCACTCCGACGCCGACACCTACTCCGACGCCGACACCTACACCGACTCCGACGCCGACTCCGACCCCCACGCCCACCGACCCGCACTCCGGGTGCATGGCTGTCTACCAGGTGACCAACGCCTGGAGCGGCGGCTTCCAGGGTTCTGTCGAGGTCATGAACCACGACACGACGCCGCGTGACGGCTGGGCCGTGAAGTGGACGCCCGGCGCGGGCACCAAGGTCAACAGCGTGTGGAACGGTGCGCTGACCACGGGGTCCGACGGCACCCTCACGGTCAAGAACCTCGACTACAACCGGACCATCCTGCCGGAGGGCAGCGTCACCTTCGGATTCACGGCGACATCGACCGGCAACGACTATCCGATCGGCTCGATCGGCTGTGTCAACCCGTAGCCGCGCATGAAAGCCGCGCCGGTTCCCGCGTCGCGCGGGAACCGGCGCGGCACGCGCCCCGCCTGCGGTCAGTCGCTGACGTCCTTGTTGAAGTCGTTCGCGCATGCGTCACGTTCGCTCTGCGTCTCAGCGTGCTGGACGCATTCGTCGAAGTTCTTGAACTCGTCCGAGCCGAGAATCGATGCACCGATCGCGAGAATCACAGCGGATGCGATCAAACCGACCGCGCCGAGGACCGCGCCGACGATCGACATCTTGCCGTGGGGTGCGCGGCCGCCTCGCGCCTTGCGGGCGCCGACGATGCCGAGGACCACAGCCAGCAGGCCCAGCACGATGCCGCCGAAGACGGTCCAGAAGAGCAGAAGCGCCACGATGCCGAGAACGAGCGCGGCGATCGCCATTCCGTTGTTCCGCCGCACGCCTGTGTCGGGTTGGGTCTGCGCGTGGCCGTTCGACGACTGATGGTGAGGGGGCAAGGACACGACATCACACTCATCTCTGTTCTCGCATGCCAACAACTCGCTGTAGACGCCCTCTTGCCCCGAAGTCGTCGACAAACGCCTTGCTCGTTCGCGAGGCGAGGGTGCGGTCGGTTCGTGGAAGACCACAGATTGCAGCCCCTTTGTGCGGGCAAGAGGATGGGATGATCTTCAGCGCAGGGATGTTCCCGGGCCGCAGCCCTTGGCACGTCGTGTTCGACGTGTTGAGCGTGTCTCACAGCCAGTTCTGGCTGGTCTCGGGGAGCATGCCTGGGTCGCCGATCGTGTGCCCGGTTCCCGAAGGGGACTCGATGAAGGGCAATGGAGAGGCTGTCGGGGTTCCCACCCTGGCCTCGGCGACCCGCGTCGATGTCGTGCTTTCCGCCTGGGAGAGGGAAGCGCCCGAAGGCCACGGCACCCCGCTCGGCACGTGTCGCATCTGGGTGCCCGGCCGGGAGCTGGTTCTCGTCAACGTCGAAGGCAGGGAGCCTGGACCTGTTCTGGTTCTTCCCGACGCCGAGGAGTTCCAGGTTCGGGGATGGCGTTGCCCAGCATCCGACGGTCATGGTCCTGAGCGGTACGACCTTCGCGTGGGGCCGGTACCCGCCTTGGAGTAGAGAGGGCCGGTGGCCGATCCGCGGTGCGTCGGTGAACCTGTTGCCATAAGGCTCACAGGAAGCGGCGGATAGGTGTGATCGCCTTCTCCTGTATTCGCTGGAACGCAGACCGTCTCTTCCACGGCCCTCTCGTGATGCGTTCACTGACGTCAAGGTCCTCGTCGAAGTGACGGTCCAGAACGGCGGTGAAGTCTTCGTCGAGGACAGCGAGCATGACCTCTTCGTCATGGTCGAGTGAACGGCGGTTGAAGTTGGTCGATCCGACCAATGCTGCCACCGCGTCGACGGTGATGATCTTGGAGTGCATCATCGTCGGCTGGTATTCGAAGATCTGAACGCCGCAGGCGAGCAGAGCTTCGTAATAGTGCTGGCCCGCCAGTCGGCAGACCCGCTTGTCCGTGTGCGGGCCGGGGAGAAGGATCTCTACCTTCACACCGCGGCGGGCGGTAGCGCACAACAGGTCGATGAAGTAGGCGTCAGGGGCGAAGTAGGCCGTGGCAAGGCGGAATCGTTCCTCAGCGGATTCGAGCATGACGCGGATGAGGGTCTGCATGTCCTGCCAGCCGAAACTGGCCGATCCACGGACCACCTGCACGATGGAGTCGCCGTGCGGCTCGTGGTCGGTGAAGCGGTCACGGGCGTCGAACAGGACGTCATGGCATTCCGCCCAGTTCTGCGCGAAAGCAGCGGCGATGCCATCCACCGCGGGCCCTCTCACCTGGACGTGGGTGTCGCGCCACTCCTTCTCGTTGCGGGCGTCGCCGCACCATTCTTCGGCGATGCCGACTCCGCCCGTGTAGGCCACGGTCTCGTCCACTATCAGCGCCTTGCGGTGACAACGGTGGTTCTGCTTGAGCGGAGAGAGATAGAGGGGCTTGCGGAACCACGCCACTTCAGCGCCGGCCCGGTCCATCAGGTCCAGCAGATCCTGTTCGATGAGTCTGCTGCCGAAGCCGTCCAGAAGCAGTCTCACCCGCACGCCGTTGCGGGCGCGGTCGGCCAGCGCCTCGGCGAACTGGTGGGCTATCTCTCCTCGCCAGTACACGAACGTCATCATGTCCACCGTGTGCTGCGCCGTGCGGATGCTGTCGAGCATGGCCGCGAAGATCTCATCGCCGTTACGCAGGGGGCGAAGCGCGTTTCCTTCCGTGGCGGCAATGCCGATCAGGCGCTCCAGGCGTCGCCTCATCCGCTGTTTCCGCTTGGCCAGGAGATGTGGTGGGGCGGGGCGCTCAAGGGCCGCGCCCGGCGTGCTGTGTGTGCTGGTCATGGCTGTCCCTGGCCGGTGGGGGAAGGTCACCCCAGCACGTCCGGCTACCGTAGGGGCAAGCCGACTTTACCGACCCGTCCGCGGCGGGTCGCTGAGGTGATCCGCAGCTCTCTCGCCTGCACCTGCGACCTGGAGGGCTTCTCCGACTCCGATGTCGAGGTTGGGTTCGTTCGCGGGCATGCTGCGGCCTCTTCTCTGTTCACTGACACTTCCGCTCGCTGCGCACACGGATGATCGACTGCACGCCGCGGCGACCCGACTGTTGCCGTCAGGCAAATGTTAGCCGCTCGCAAGGTCGTACCGGAGGACAGCCTTGGCGCAGCTTCCGCGGGTCAGCCGGTGTACGGCGCGGACAGTGGCGGACCGCATCGCCGCGCCGACTCTGCTGCCTCTTGCGCCCCTGCTGCCTCGAGTGCGTTTTTCATGCCTTTGAGGCCTTTTACCAGTTCTTCGCGCTCGGCGAAGGACATGGCGTCGAGCATCTCCGTCAGGGCCTGCTCACGCTGCTTCCGCAGGTCTTGAAGGTAGAACTTCCCCTGTGCCGTCAGCCGCAGCTCCAGTTCCCGTCGACTCACGGGGCTGGGAGTGCGTTCGACGAGCCCCAGGGATTTCATCCGGTCGCACAGACGGCTCATCGACGGAGAAGCGGAGCCGAGCACTTCGCCCAGGGTGCGCAGGTTGATGCCTTCCTCTCGTTCGAGCGCATGGAGCGCTCGCAGCTGCGAGGTCGACACCGTTGGGGACAGCGCGTCTCTGCTGCGCTCCCAGACGGCCTCGAGCGCTTCGATGGCATCAGTCGATGCCTGAGCTGCTTGGCGGCAACGCTGGAGGGGCGGCGTCGGGGCTGAGCTCATGGCGAGAGACTCCGGATCAAATTCGCCGCCCGACAGGGCGGCGGGAACAATTACGGCGGTTGCCGCGTGCGATACCAGCAAGCCACCGTATCCCCCGCATCCTGATGCGGAGGATGGGGGCGGTCGCAGCGTCATGGCCGCTGCCGCCGACCAGCAGGTGATCGCGCTCATCCCGGGGCTGCTTTCCTCGGGATGCCGGGCCGGGGTACTCTGCGACATATTTGCCGCGCGACAACAGTTTGTTTGTGGCAAGGCATCGAGGGGGCGGCCCGCCAGGGCTGTGACGGTGTCCCGCTTCCCGGCGGGGTTCCCGGTGAGGTCGACGAGGAATGGTCATGACTGAGCAGACGGTCGAGAACGCACGTCCGGTGCAGCGGACACGGGCGCGCGGAGCCGGCAAGGTGGGCGAACCGGAGCTGCGCCAGTTGCTCGCCGGGCTCACCGCCGTGCGCGACGGGGACTTCGGCACGCGTCTGCCGGACGAGGCCGACGGGCTGCTCGGTGAGATCGCCACGGTGTTCAACGGCATGGTCGACCAGTTGTCTCTGTTCACTTCCGAGGTGACCCGGGTCGCCCGCGAGGTCGGCACCGAGGGAACCCTGGGTGGCCAGGCGGAGGTCCCGGGCGTCTCGGGTACCTGGGCGGATCTGACCGACTCCGTGAACGCGATGGCCGGCAACCTCACCACACAGGTCCGTGACATCGCCCAGGTCGCCACCGCCGTCGCCAAGGGCGACCTGTCACAGAAGATCGACGTCGACGCCCGCGGCGAGATCCTGGAGCTGAAGAAGACCATCAACACGATGGTCGACCAGCTCTCCTCCTTCGCCGACGAGGTCACCCGCGTCGCCCGCGAGGTCGGCACCGAGGGCAACCTCGGCGGCCAGGCCGACGTCAAGGGCGTCTCCGGCACCTGGCGCGACCTGACCGACTCCGTCAACTCCATGGCCGGGAACCTGACCTCACAGGTACGCAACATCGCGCAGGTCACCACGGCTGTGGCACAGGGCGATCTCTCACAGAAGATCACCGTGACCGCACGCGGCGAGATCCTGGAGCTCAAGGAGACCATCAACACGATGGTCGACCAGCTCTCCTCCTTCGCCGACGAGGTCACCCGCGTCGCCCGCGAGGTCGGCACCGAGGGCAACCTGGGCGGCCAGGCCACCGTGCGGGGGGCCTCGGGCACCTGGAAGGACCTCACCGACAACGTCAATGTGATGGCGTCCAATCTGACCGGGCAGGTGCGTTCGATCGCCCAGGTCGCGACCGCCGTGGCCCGCGGTGACCTCTCCCGCAGGATCACGGTGGAGGCCAAGGGCGAGGTCGCCGCGCTCGCCGACACCATCAACACGATGGTGGACACCCTGTCGGCCTTCGCCGACGAGGTGACCCGGGTCGCCCGGGAGGTGGGCACCGAGGGCCGCCTCGGTGGCCAGGCGAGGGTGCCGAACGTGGCCGGCACCTGGAAGGACCTCACGGACAACGTCAACTCCATGGCGAACAACCTGACCGGGCAGGTCCGGAACATCGCCCAGGTCACCACGGCGGTCGCCAACGGCGATCTGTCCAAGAAGATCGACGTCGACGCCCGGGGCGAGATCCTGGAGCTGAAGACCACCATCAACACGATGGTCGACCAGTTGTCCTCGTTCGCCGCCGAGGTCACCCGCGTCGCGAGGGAGGTCGGCAGCGAGGGCCGCCTCGGCGGCCAGGCCGAGGTCGAGGGCGTCTCCGGTACGTGGAAGCGGCTCACCGAGAACGTCAACGAACTCGCCGGGAACCTCACCCGTCAGGTCCGTGCCATCGCCGAGGTCGCGAGCGCGGTCGCCGAGGGCGACCTGACCCGCTCGATCACCGTCGACGCCTCGGGCGAGGTCGCCGAGCTCAAGGACAACATCAACGCGATGGTCGGCTCGCTGCGCGAGACGACCCGGGCCAACCAGGAGCAGGACTGGCTCAAGTCCAGCCTCGCCCTCATCTCGGGGCTGATGCAGGGCCACCGTGACCTGGCCGTCGTCGCCGAGCTCGTCATGGACGAGCTGACCCCGCTCGTCTCCGCCCAGTACGGCGGGTTCTACCTGGCGGAGGAGGGACCCGACGGGACCGCGCTGCGGCGCGTCGGTTCCTACGGCCGCCCCGCCGGAAGCACCGGGCACGACCATTTCAGGCTGGGCGAGTCCCTCGTCGGGCAGGCCGCCCGCAGCCGTCGCACCATCACGGCGAATGGGGTGTCGGCCGACTACATCTGCATCAGTTCCGGACTCGGGCCTACGGAGCCGGGCAGTCTGATCGTCGTGCCGATCGTCGTCGACGACCAGGTCCTCGGCGTCATCGAGCTGGCTTCGTTGACCGCCTTCACGCCCATCCACCGAGACTTCCTCGAACAGCTCATGGAGACGGTCGGCGTCAACGTCAACACGATCGTCGCCAACGCCCGTACCGACGAACTCCTCGACGAGTCCCAGCGGCTGGCCGGGGAACTCCGGTCGCGTTCCGAGCAGCTGCAGGTGCAGCAGGAGGAGCTGCAGCGCTCCAACGCCGAACTCGAGGAGAAGGCCGCCCTGCTGGCGGCTCAGAACCGCGACATCGAAGCCAAGAACCTGCAGATCGAGCAGGCCCGGCAGGAACTCGAGGACCGGGCCCAGCAGCTCTCCCTCGCGTCGAAGTACAAGTCCGAGTTCCTGGCCAACATGAGCCACGAGCTGCGCACCCCGCTCAACAGCCTGCTGATCCTCGCCCAGCTGCTCGCCCAGAACCCCACCCGCAACCTCACGGCCAAGCAGGTCGAGTACGCCGGCATCATCCACTCCGCCGGATCCGACCTCCTCCAGCTGATCAACGACATCCTCGACCTGTCCAAGGTCGAGGCCGGAAAGATGGACCTCAACCCGGAACGGGTCGCGCTACGTCAACTCCTCGACTACGTCGACGCCACGTTCCGCCCCCTCACCACGCAGAAGAACCTCGAATTCACCATCTCCACCTCACCCGGTGTGCCGGCCGACCTGGTCACCGACGACACCCGGCTGCGGCAGGTACTGCGCAACCTGCTCTCCAACGCCGTCAAGTTCACCGAACGCGGCAGCGTGGAACTGAGCATCGACTCGGCCGGTGAGGACGAACGGCCCTCCACGATGCACTGCACCGGCCCGGTGGTCGCCTTCCGGGTCAAGGACACCGGCATCGGCATCGCCACAGAACACCTGGAGGCCATCTTCGGCGCCTTCCAGCAGGCGGACGGCACCACCAACCGCAAGTACGGCGGCACCGGCCTCGGCCTGTCCATCAGCCGGGAGATCGCACATCTCCTCGGTGGTGCCCTCACCGTCGACAGCGTCCACGGCGAGGGCAGCACCTTCACCCTCTACCTGCCCAGCGTCCGAGCCGACTTCCAGGAACAGATCACCAGCGCACAGGAGGGCGATTCCTTCGATGTCGTCCCGCGCGCCGAAGAACATTCCGACATTCCCCGGCAGTCGGCCGACGACGCCGAAACCCGCAAGCCGCGCCGACTGCTGGTGATCGAGGAGCGGCCTCGCGGACTGCTGTCGCTGGTCGCGGAGAGCGCGGTGGCCGAATTGAGCGGCGGGCACGGCACCAGGGACCGCGACGACATCGAACTGGTCGCCGCGGTCGGACCGCAGGAAGCCGCGGAAGCACTCGCCGCCGCTCCATTCCACTGCGTGGTTCTCGAGCTCGACATGGCCAACAGTGAGGCCCTGAACTTCCTCGACGCCATGGACGGCGACGCCGCGCTGCGGACCGTCCCCGTCCTCGCCCACAACAACCGTCGCCTCGACGCGGCGCATGAGAGGACGCTCGAGTCCCGCGCCCGCCAGCGGCCCCTGGAGCTGCTGTCCAGCCTCGACGAACTGCGTGAACGGATCGCCCTGCACCTGTCCGCCGACCAGCCTGGAGACGTCGTCCCGCTGCTGCGCGGCGAGGAAGCCCGGCAGCAGACGCCCCGCGCCGTGGACAGCTCCCTGCACGGCCGTACTGTGCTCGTGGTCGACGACGACGCCCGCAACCTCTACGCCCTCAGCGGCATCCTGGAACTGCACGGCATCGAGGTCCTGCACGCGGAGAACGGCCGCAAGGGCATCGACGCCTTGACGGCGCACCCCGACATCGATCTGATCCTGATGGACGTGATGATGCCCGAGATGGACGGCTACGCCGCCACCGCCACCATCCGTCAGATGCCGGCCCACGTGAACCTGCCCATCATCACCGTCACCGCGAAGGCCATGCCCGGGGACCGGGAGAAGAGCCTGGCCTCCGGCGCCAGCGACTACGTCACCAAGCCCGTCGACGCCGACGACCTCATCGCCTGCATCCACCGGTGGCTGAGCCCGCAGCTCGATGACGTCCAGGTGGTGTCGTGACCGCCTCGGACAACCCGGCCGGGCAAGACGGCACCGAAACGTCCCAGCCCCAGCAGCACGCCGGGCAGCATCTCGTGCCGACGGCACGCGATGCGGATGCCGTCGCCGTCACCCCCGGCATGCCTTCGGAACGAGACATGCCCGGCGTCCCCGAGATCGCGCACAGGCAGGCACAGGCGGACCAGCGGGCATCCGCTGTCGGCCGTTTGGCCGCCACCGTCGAGCGCCTGCGTGAAGAGATACGGGCCGCCGACGCCGCCGCGGACGGCCGGGCCCTGATCGAACTCGCCAAGGGCGTCATGGTCGAGCGGCTGCGGTGCGGCCCGGCCAGCGCTGCGCGCCAGCTCGCCGAACTCGCCGAACAAACCGGCATGTCCCAGCTGGAGTTCGCGGCGGAGATCGTCAACCAGGCCGCGCACGACCAGGTCGCCGCGGCCGCGGGGGACTTCGTCCGGCATGCGGTACGCGAGACGGACAGCGACGACCGGACCGAACCGTCGGTCTCCGTCCGTCTGCGTACGGCCGAGAGCGCCGCACTGAACGCCGGCGACACCCAGACGGTGGCCGAGTCCCTCCTCGAACACGCCCTCGCGCCCCTGGGAGCCACGGCCGTCGCCGTCTGGACCGCGGGATCCGACTCCTCCCTCACTCTCTGCGCCCATGCCGGGTTCGCCCCCGACGAGGCGGCCCGATGGCGCTATGTACCGCCTGGTGTCGCCACCGTGGCCCGCCAGGCCCTCATTGAGCGGCGTACCGTGCGTTGCTCTTCCCTGAGCGAGGCCGGAGTACCCTCCATCGGCCAGCGGCAGTCGCCCGACGGGGGCCGCGTCGCCCTGCCGGCCGGGACCGGAGGACGTGTCCACGGAGTGCTGGAGATCTGTTGGCCCCAGCCCCTCGCGCCCCAGTCCCCCGTCATCGCCCGCCAGCTCGAGGCCCTGGCCGAGTTGTGCGCGCACACGCTCGAGAGCCTTCCGCCCGGCGGCGCGGAGCCCCTTGGGGCGGGGGACGAGTCCACGGTGTCCGAACTCATCGACCTCTCGGACGGCCTGCACGACCCCGCCCTCGTGCTCACCCCGCACCTCGACGCCGACGGCAACCTCGTCGACTTCCGCATCCGCCATGTGAACAGCCGCTTCCTCGACCCCGCCGGGCGCGCCCGCAGCGTGGTCAACGGGGCTCTGCTGCTTGAGGCCTACCCCATGGCGGCCGACGAGAGTGAACTGTTCGAGAGAACCGAGCGTGTCTATGCCACGGGCGAGCCGTTCCGAGCCCAGCACGTGACGCTGACAGCCCTTGTCGACCAGGTGTCGCTCTCGTCGGTCGCGGATCTGAGCATCAGCCGGCACGGCGGTGGCGTGCTCTTGATCTGGCGCATCGAGGACGAGACGGCCCGGCTGGCCAGCCTCCTGCAGCACGCCCAACGCCTCGGCCGCATCGGCGGCTTCGAAGAGAACCTCGTGACCGGCGAGATCACGTGGAATCAACAACTGTTCGACCTGTACGGTCGCGCTCTCTCCGCCGGGGCCGTTCCTCTGCACGACCTGGCCGGCCACGCGCACCCGGACGACGCTGTCGCCATCGGCCGGTTGCTGCAGGCCGTGCTGCATCACCGCCGGGCAACCTCGACGGCCTTCCGCCTGCAGCGGCCCGATGGAGTGACCCGCCACATCCGAGTGATCGCCGAACCCGTCATCAGTGACGATGAACGACTCCTTGCCGTCCGTGGCGCGTACCAGGACATCTCCTCCCAGCACTGGACCGAGGTGGCTCTGGCCGCCACCCGTGACCAACTCGCGCACACCGAACAGGAGTCGGCCGAACGCGACCGGATGACCCTGCAGCTTCAGCATGCGATCATGCCGCCGACTCGCGGTCCCCTGGACACGCCAGGTCTGCAGGTCGCCGTACGCTACCGGCCTGCCGAGACGGATTCGCTGGTGGGTGGCGACTGGTACGACGCCGTGATGCTGCCGTCCAAGAAGGTGCTGCTCTGCGTCGGAGACATCGCCGGTCACGGCATCGACGCGGCGACGGGAATGGTGGTTCTGCGCAACGCCATGCGGGGTCTCGCCGTGACCGGAGCCGGACCCGCGCAGTTGCTGTCCTGGTTGAACCTCGTGGCTCACCATCTCACCGAACAGGTGACGGCCACTGCTGTCTGCGGCCTCTACGACCCTCAGACCCGCACCCTGCGCTGGGCCAGGGCGGGGCACCTGCCACCCATTCTCATACGGGAGCAGAAGGCCGAGGCTCTTCCGATGCTGGGCGGAATGCTTCTCGGTGCGATCGCGGAGATGGAGTACGAGGAGGCGGAGATACAGCTTGAGCCCGACGACACGCTGCTGATGTACACGGACGGTCTCGTCGAACGCAGGGACACGTCGGTCCATGACTCCCTCGACCAACTCCTGACCGCGGCACAGGCCCCCTCCGACACCCTGGAGCGCCGGCTCGACCACCTGCTCACCCACAGCAAGTCCGATACGGATGACGACACCTGCCTCATCGGCGTACGGGTGTCGTAGCTGTTGGTGAGAACGCTGGCTTCAATGCCCCGATTGTCCGATGAGAAAGCGATGGCGCGACATCGCCGATGATGCTCTTCTGTTCCTCCTGCCCGAACGGCACCCGCGGCTGGGGGCAGCCCTGGCGGCCGTCGGCGTTCTGGAATGCGCCGGGACACCTGCCGTACACAGATGGTTGCAGGCCCACGGCGTTTCGGCTTCCTCGGAACAGGTCCGGATCCTGCCCGCTGAGGCGGAAGCGTTCATTCCCGAGGATGCCGAACGCCTGCCCGTTCCCTTGAGTGGGAGCGAGACCCTGCGCGTGCAGCAGGAGTGCGCCCCTCAGGCCGTCACTGACATGGAGAGCGAACTCCTGGGGTTCCGGGAGACCACTCAGGACTGGAAAGCACTCGTCCATCGCGCACTGACCGCAGGCATCCCCGCGCCGCGCATTGCTCAGTTGACCGGGATCGATCCTCACGCCATCGGACGCCTGGCCATGTGACTCCCCGGGGAGTCGTCGCGCCGGTGGATGCGCTGTTCTCCGCGGTTCTCGGTTCACGCCTGCTCGGACCGCGGGAAGAGGAAGCGTACGGCGATCGCCAGGGTGTCGTCCTTGTGCAGAACGTCGGTGAGCATGTCGCCGGCGATGGCGGCAGGGATGTGATCAGTGGGTCGCCCCCGGTGACGTCGGGCGGATTCCAGCAGGCGGCCTTCCCCCTCGTAGGAGTCTCTGCGGCTTTCCGTGAGGCCGTCTGTGTAGAGGATGAGCAAGTCATCGGTGCAGAGAGTGGTGGTGATGACCCGTTCGCTGCCGGGCAAGGGGTAACCGATGCCGCGGCCTCGGGCTTCGAGGTAGCCGGCCGTGCCGGCGGCGCGTACGAGGAGCGCCGGTGGATGGCTTCCGTTCGCAAGACTGACTTCCCCCGTCGCCGGGTTCAATCGTGTCAGGAGAACCGTGGCCATGACGTTTTGATCCAAGGGCGCGAGGATGTGGTCCGAGCGCGCCACGATGCTGTCGAGGGGATGGCCCTCGAGAGCCAGGGTTCGTATGGCGTGAGTGACGGTGAGTGCGGTGCGGGTGCTGTGATGCCATGGCCGAGGGCGTCGACGATGGTGACGTGGAGGGTTCCGTCGGGCAGGACGAACCAGTCGTAGAGGTCTCCGCCGGTCGGGTCGTCGGTGCCGGCGGGAGCGTAGTGAACCGCCAGCTCGAGGCCGTCCACATGGAGCGGCGGAGGACGTAGGGCGTCTTCCAGGGCACGCAGCGTCCGGCCGTGGGCGCGGCGCAGCTCTTCGTCCCGCTCTTCGAGTTGTACGTACAGGGCCAGGACTCCGCTGTTGGTCTCTGCCAGTTCGTGCTTGAGCCTGCGGTGCTCGGAGGTCAGGCTGTCGCCTTTGGCGAGCGCCGCACGCAGTTCCTCTTCGACCAGAGCCAGGTCGGTCTCGCCGGCGGTCGGGAGACCCGCCGGGGAGTCGGGGGACGGTTTCCGGGACCGGCCGCCCGGCGAGGGCAGCAAGCTGCGAGTGGGGGCAGCTGCCGGCGGGGTGGGCATACGCCAGACCATGGTGCCGTCGGTGGTCGTCTCTCCAGGCAGCGGAAGCTGTTCCACCGCCACGGTGGTGAAAGCTCTCCGGTGCGGCAGGCGCAGGCTGAGAGTCAGTCGGCCATGGCCGTTGCCGCTGATGTTGCTGGCGAGTTCACTTGCGAGGACGGCTGCCTGGTCGGGCAGGGCTCCCGGCATACGGCATTGACGCGCGAGGGCCCGGGCCTGGTCGGCGGCAGCCTGAACGGCGCTGTGGTGGTCGATGGGGATGTGGAGTGTCCCCGGGGCTGCTGCGGCGTTCACCGTTGAGCGTTCCAGCGCAGAGTGATGACGGTCGTCCCCCGGCCTGGGGGGGGTGTGCACATCCGCCGAGTCTTCGGTTGCAGGCATGCGCGTCCCGTCGGCGGGCACGAGGTCAGGAAACACAAGCGTCGAACCAGAACGGCCATGAACGACAGCGAGGCACGAACGCAACCGGACGAGGATGAAACGGCGATCTCAGCTGGAGCTACCTCCGCCGCTACGGCGGCGGCGCTGGTCGCCCTGGCGGAGAACGTCACGCTCCGGGCCGCCGGATTCGACACGACTCCCGCCATGCGGGCCCTGACCGCCCTGGCCACCGGGGCGCCTCTCTCGGCCGGCGATCTCGCCCGAACCCTCGGCGTCACTCCTGCCACCATGAGCCGGATGTGTGGACGCCTGGAGACGGCCGGGCTTCTCGTACGCGCGAGCGACGTCGACGACCGCCGCAGAACCCTCCTCAACCTGACCCCCGCAGGCGAGCGGGCGGCCGTCGGCATACGAGACCGACGCGCGCAGGCGCTTGCGGCAGCGCTTCCCCTCACATGGGGAAGCGAAGAGGTTCGGCATGCACTGGAGGTCGTGCGCGATCAGTTGCGCCGAGCCACGAACACGCGCGACCGACACCCGCCCCCGACGAACGTGCCCCGCCGGATGTGAGGCGAGCCAGCGGCAAGATCCAGTATCCTTGCCGTTCGGCAATATTTGCCGTTTGACAAACTTGGAGTCAGGAAACAATCTGGCTTCACGCAGAGTGCGTCGCAGCCCTGCGATCAGTGGCAGCCAGAATCGGGAGGGCCGTGAACCGGTCGACTCGCCTGACCCGTGACCGGGTCAGGCCGATTCCACATCGCTACCGACCGGCTCTTCACTCTCCGGGGCGGTGCCCTCGACGGCGCGGCAGAAGCCGGCCAGGCCCCTTGCGAGTGCGACCTGGTCCTCAACCGTCATTTCGGTGATGATCTCCAGCAGCGCGTTCTCACGACGGACCCTCAAACCCCTGAGATAGCTTTCCCCTCGGCTCGACAAACGCAGCTCGAGCTCGCGGCGACTGGCCGAACTGAGGGAGCGCTTGATGAAACCCAGAGCGTGCAGGCGGTCACACATTCGACTCACCGACGAGGGCGCCGAGCTGAGGACTTCCCCCAGAGTGCGTAGGTTGATCCCCCGATTGCGGTCCAGCGCGTAGAGCACCCGAAGCTGTGACGACGACACCGGGGCCGTCTGCGTCACGTCCCGGCCCTGACTCCAGAGCACTTCGAGCAGCTCGACGATCTCGCGAGTCGTCTGCGCGGCAGCATCCCGATCGCCGCCTGGGGAAGTTTTGGAATGCATGTCCCCAACTGTGACACTCCGCAAAGGCCCTGTCAGTCGCTGAGGCATGTGAGACCAACCGCTCCTTTTTCTCTCTATTACGAACAGGTGGTAACCGAACGTTGGACAGATTCTCGGCAGTGGAACGCGCCCTGCGCAGAGCCGCGCCACACGCCCTCCTCGAAGCGGTGCAGGAAGCGCTGGCCTCCTTCTACGCCGCCGATTCCGTCGATCTACTCATGGCCGACTACGCGATGACCATACTGCAACCGGTCAGCGCGCTCCCCTATACTGCCGAGCCCCTCCCTGTTCACACCAGTGCTCCCGGCAGAGCCTTCGGCGCGCAGGAACCGCACGTGGAAACCGACAGACGCACCGGCGCGGTCACGGCGCACCTTCCCATCAGCGTGCGAGGCGACCGCATCGGCGTCCTCAGCGTCGGGCTTCCTGCCGATGCCTACGACCCGGCCACCGCCCACGAGCTCGAGGACATCGCGGAAGTCCTGGGGCACGCCATCGTGGTCGCCGAGCGGGACACCGACGTCTACCTCCAGGCACGCCGCGCGGACCGCCTCACCCTCGCGGCCGAGATGCAATGGCAGCTGCTGCCCGGCCGCTCCTGCTCGCGCCCCGAATACGAACTGGGCGCGCAGCTCGAACCGGCCTACGCCATCTACGGGGACAATTTCGACTGGTCGACCTCCGCCCGGCATCTCACTCTCACCGTGACCAACGGCATGGGTGAAGGTATCGAGGCAGCCCTCCTCACCAACCTCGCCATCAACGCTCTCCGGAACGGTCGCCGCGCCGGCCTGTCCCTCTCGGACCAGGCGTACCTGGCCGACCAGGCCGTTTACGGCCACTACCACGGAGCAGCCCACCTCTCCGTACTGCTCCTGCGCTTCGACCTCGCCACCGGTGAAACCGAGATCATCGACGCCGGCTCCCCGAGGATGTGGCGCCTGAGGCAGGGCAAGGCCGAGCCGATCGAACTCGACGCGCAGCTGCCGCTCGGCATGTTCGAGGACACCATGTACACCTCGCAGCGCTTCCGGGTGGAACCCGGGGACCGACTGCTCTTCGTCAGTGACGGCGTGTACAACGTGGCATCCCCGGCCGGCGAGCCCTACAGCGAGCGAGCCCTGGTCCGCGCGATGGCCAACACGCGCCTCCTCCCGCCCTCGCAGGTACCCCGCGCGGTACTCCAGGAACTCTCCGGCCATCGGGGGGACATCGATGCCGACGACGACGCCATGGTGGTCTGCCTCGACTGGCACGGGCGCCCCTGAAGCGGCCGCACGGCCTGAGGCGACCGCGAACAGAGGGGTCACTCACCAGAGTTGTCGTCCGCGGACAGGGTCGGAACGACGGCCCGTTTCCAGCCATCCTTCGACAGCCCTCTCCATGAGTGTCGTACGGCAACTGTTGCCGTACGACACGGTTTAGGGGAGCCTCTCGCGCTGCGGATCTTCGGCTTGTTATCGCCCGCATGTGCGAAGAGATCGCGGGCCGAGCGGTCTCGCCCCACCCTGGCTGTGGCAGCGTGTGCGGCTCCGGTGGCCGCTGGGGCCGCTGTGACATCTCTTCTCGTGGGGGGAAGTACAGGGTTTCGCGTGCTTTCGGCACGCCTTCTTGGCGTACCCGTGTGACGGCAAGGCACTCCCTGACGGACACCCCCACGAACACGACGGCCGCGGACACGGTCCTCCTCCCCGCCCAGGCCCGGGGCGAGGGCACCTCCACCCCCGCCGCCGAGGCCCGCGCGGCGGCGCTGCTGGAGGCGGGCGCGATCCTCCCGGTCGGCACCACCGACCGGGACGACGCCGACGCGCTGACCGCTCGCACCTACACGCACACCGCCCTCGGCGAGCGCCCCGTGGTCCGGCGTGCCCGGCACGCTAGGCGAAGCCGAGGATCTGGCCCCCGTGCTGGAGTCCGGCGACGACGGGGCCGGCGCCGTCACGCAGTCGGCCCTTCTCCTCGCTGCCCACACCGCACGGCTCCGGCAGCTGCCGCGCGCCGCGGGCGCCGCGCTGTCCGTCGTCACCCTGCTGCGCGCGGCCCGCGCCGGGGACCCGTCCTACCGCACCGCCGACCTCGTCACGGCCCTGGCCGAACTCCTGAGCACGGCACACCGAGTGGGCACGGCCTCCGGTGCGGAACCGGCCGCCGTACGGGGCCGCGCGCGTCGTCCCTACAGCCCGGACGGCTCGCTGCGCCTGTTCGGCCTGTTGACCGAACCCGTGGTCACCGACTCGGGACACGGCGGCGTCCGCACCTGGGTCGCCGGACCCGACGGCCGCCTCTGCACGGTCGGCGACGTGGCACCGGGCGGCGTCGGGCGCGCGCTGGGCGTGGCCGACCGTGCCGTACGTCTGGAGACAGCGCGCACACCCACCGGAAGCTGGGCCAGGCAGGTCTCGCGGTCTCGGGGGCGACGGTCTCGCCGGACGGAAGACTGGGCGCGGGGAAGGGCGTCAAGGCCGTCACCGCCAAGGGCGCGGCGTGGACGGAGCCGCCACTCGCCGCCCTGTGGGAGACACCGCCGTCCGTCCAGGCCGCCCGCGCCCTGCGGTCCACCTCCCGTTACACGGACCCGGGCGGCGGCGGCAGCGACCTGCTCTTCCTGGACGTCGAACTCCTCGGCGCAGTGAGGGAGCCGGGCGGCACCTGCCTGCTCGCCCTGTGCGACGGAGGCATCTCCATCCGCCTCACCGTCGCCGACGACGACCCCGCGCTGGGCCACCGCGACAACCTGATGCTGCTGGCCACGGCGCCGGGGACACGGCTGAGGATCATCGGCCGCATGGTGCCCGCCCCTCACCCCCGGCTCACCCTCCTCGCCTGTGCGCACCCCGCCGGCGAGGGCACGATCGACCTGGGCTTCGACCGCCTGCGCCGCGCCGACCTCCCGGACCCGGCTGCCTCCGTCCACCCCGCCCCGCCACAGCCCGGCGGGTCCAGCGCGCCCCTGTACCTCCTGGAGCAGCGGGTCGAACAGACGGTCCTGGCGGGCCGCGCCGCCCTCGGCATGCTCGGCGACGTCACCGCCGAGACCCGCCGCATCCGCCGCGCGGGCCTCCCCACGGCCGCAGCACTCCTCACCGCCCTGTGCGACTCGGCGGCCCAACACGATCGCGACCTCTTCGGGCGCCTCCTCCCCGCCGAAACCGACGGCTTCGCCACCCGCTGGCTCGCCTCCGCCCACTACACGGCTGCTGTGGCCGAGTCCCTGTGCGCGGCAGCCTGGGAACCGACGGAATTGGGGCCCGGTCGAGAGCCGGGCCCGTCGGAACTGTCCCGCTGACGAGCGGGCGGCGCCGCGCTGTTCGCTCCGACAGGGTCAACAGGGGCTGCGCCAGACGCCCAGCTCCAACTCCTTCCGCATCGACGACAGCCGCAGGGCACGGGAGTCCGGGCAGAAGGAGGCCTTGGGCTCCTCGTACTCCACGTGGAAGACCGCCTTCCCCGCCGCGACGAACGGTTCGAGCAGGGCGCACTCGCCGAACTGCGCGCACTCCTCGTTGACCGCGAAGTCGAAGGGCCGCACCAGTTCGGGGATCTGGCCGAGGTCGTTCTTGAGGCCCACGGCCAGACCGCGTTCGTGCGCGATGGCGGCGATCATCCGGTTGTACCGGAGCTGGTCGCCGGCCGTCAGCGGGAAGCCCGTGTCGGCCGCATATCCCTCCATCAGGTCCGGCTCCACCGCGTCGAACCCCTTGTCCCGGCACATGTCGAAGCGGCGTTCCATGAGGGGGCGCAGGAGGTCGACGCGGCGGATGTCCAGCCAGCGTTCACCGTGCCAGCCATTGGGTCCGCCGAGGAGGGAACGGGGAAAGGCGTCCCGGTCGGGGCGGTAGTCCTCCCAGGCCCCGACGTTGATGTAGCAGATCACCTTGCGGTCGTCCCGGTGCAGCCGTGCCACGGTGGCGGCGTTGTTCTCGAAACCGTCGATGTCGTAGACGGAGACGTCGACGGACGGGTCCACCGTGCCGTCGAGCTGCCATTGCCAGGTCAGACCGGGCCGCGGCCGCCACCGCCGGTCGGCCGGGGTGCCGGTCGCGGCGCCGGTCGGCCGGGCGGTGGTCGGGCTTGCCCTCGGCCCGGCGGCGGTCGGCCCCTCGGTAGGCGGCCCTCCGGCGGTCGGCCCTGGTGTGGTCGGCCCGGCGGTCGGTCCGGTCGTGGCCTCGGGCGTACGGGCCGAGGCGGCCGACCCGGCCGAGAGCGGGGTCGTGGGGCCGGTCGCGCTGGGAACCGAGCCGTCGGCCCGCCGGTCCGGGGCGGAGGAGCACGCGGCGAGAAGGACCGGCAGGAGAAGCACGGCCGCGTCCGCGAGCCTGCGTACCAACTCCCGCACCGGCACCGCTTCCCCGCCGCCCACGTTCAGTACGGGTGGCAGCGCCGCCGGGGCCGTGACCGCGAGTTCCACCGCGCGTGCCACATCACGCACGTCCACGAAGTCGCGGTATGCGGACAGATCCCCGAGCCGCAACTCGGTCCCTGTGAGGGGACCTTCGCCCGGTCTGCCGCCCGTCCCCCCGTCCGGTACGGTCCAGGATCCGGCCCCGCCCCCCGACGCGGAAGCGCCTTCGGCCTCGGCCTCCACTCGGTGAGCGCCGCCAGGGCCTTCCGCACACGGAGAAGTTCTCCTCTGAAGGCGCTGGCGCGGAGGAGTGGCCAGGTGTCGGTAAATTCCGTCTCGATGGAGGCGGCGAGATCGTTGTTGTCGTAGTCCCAGGTGGATGCGACGAAGAACTCTCCCGCCCAGGGAGAGGTGAGGAAGTCGTTGTCGGTGTCCATGGCGATCACGGAGGCCAGGAACTCGAACCGGGGGCATGCTTCGCGGTAGGTGATGTCGCTGGACTCGACGAGGCGGAAGGGCTCGCGCAGCGTGTCCTTCACTCAGTTGTTGTTCTGGGGGAGAGGTCGCTCCCGTTCCCGGCCGGGTGCATGTAGTTCATGCCGTCGGTGCTGAGACCCCGGGTGGGGTTGAGGTACCAGGCAGGCCCCTGACGGGTGTGTCCGGAGTGGGGGATAGCCCACTCCGGGCCGTGAAGGGCGGTAGCCAGCAGTTCCTCGCGGCGGCTGTGGTCACCGGTAGGAAGCAGGGTGTGTGAGCGGACAGGGTTTGTTGGGCCGGGGCTTTGACAGCGTGCCGCGGGGCTCGGATCACCGTTTAGTGGTTATGTGGATGATTTCGAGGGTGAGTCACACGTTGTGTCTGGTTTGAGTCGCATTTCTGATGCTGTTCGTGTCGAGCTGCACGGTCGTTGTGGCGTAAGTGGTGACGCTGTTCCGTTGAAAGCGGGTGCCCTCGCGTGCCGTCCCGGGGCCTTGCATGCTGACGCAGCCGCCCCAGCGCAGACGTCCCGCGCCGTCGGCTGGAGTCGAAGGGCGCGGGTCGGGGCCCGCCGCCGTGGGTCCGAAGTTCCCGTGGTGATGCGCCTACATCCTGTGCGGCGTTTTTCGGGGCCGCACCGCAGGAGCCCTATACAGCGCGGTGTGCTTTATGCGGGGACACCCGCAGCTGCGCCCTTGCCGGAAGGGGTCGGCCGGTGGACTGGCGGGCGCGTTCCAGGGGTCCGTCACACGGCGCCTGCAGGACGTGGCCGGGCTCGGTGTCGGGGGTGAGGGTGAGGTCGAGGTGGGCTTCGGGATGGCGGGAGGAGCCGGTCATCCGTGCGCGGGCCTGCTGGACGCCGGGCAGGTGCCGGGCGTCGGCTGTCAGAGCGTCGCTGAGGGCACGCTCGCCCAGTTCCACTGCCTCCACGGGGTCTGCGCCGACGGGTGTAGGGCCGGGATGAGTGCGGCGCAGTTGTGCCAGCAGCCACCACAGGGCGAGCAGGACGACGATGGCCAGAACGGCGATGACCGCAGGCCACCACCATCCCTCGCCGACCCAGCGCGTGCGGTCGGCATCATCGAGCAGGACACCCTGGGGAGTGGTCAGGGGCCAGCCGTCGGGTGGTGTCATGCGCCAGCGCCGGTAGAGGTCGAGACTGCCTGCCAGGATCAGGAGGCCGGTGCCCAGCAGGAGAATTCCGGCCAGGGCCAGCACGACTCGGTTGACTGCGGATTTCCTCTTCATGGAATCCCATCCCTGTCTCTCGCTCGGCAGCAGGCATGCCCAGGCGTGTGCTACTTGCGGCGTGGGCGCACCTTGACGGTGAGCCGAGGTGGACGCGCGAGGGCGAACCGGTCGAGTTCCGCCCGGAGAGCGACCAGGAGGTCGGCCTTGACATCGGCGGGGGCGCGGTAGCGCACGTCCGCGCGCGCCCCGATGCGGTGGTGGAGGATCCGTATCCTGGCGGCGCTGACACCGGGGACGCGCATCGCTGCATCCCGCAGCAGGAGTTCTGCGCCGGCGCGGTCCAGCACGGCGTGCGTCTGGGCGTCGGGGGTTTTCAGGGGAAGCTTGTGGCGCAGACCATGGGTGAGTGCCATGACGAGCATCCAAAGACCGAGGACGGCGATGACGGCGGCACCGACCTGTATCCAGATGTCGTGCAGTGGGCGGGTGGCCAGTTCATCGGCCAGGCGCGTGCGCCAGGCCTCGGCAGTCTGGCCGGCGCGGACCCTGACGACGTCGAACAAGAGGATGCCTGCCGCGGCCCCGATGAGCAGGGCCGTGAGCGCGGCGGGTATCCGGCGCGCGGACCAGGGGCGGGGAGTCGGCCGGCCTTCGGCCGCAGGCTGTTTGGCCAGTTGCTCCACCGTACGGGAGGTCACCTCGTCGGCCGCGGTGAGCTGCTCCGTTGCGGCTGGGGGTTTTGGGTCGCGTTCCATGCCGGCTCTCCTTCCCGGGGGGAATGCGCTCCGGTTCACTGCACGCGCCGGCGTTCCTGGCCATCTGCGGAAACCAGGTGCTCGATGGCAAGGGTCACCTCTGTGACGCGCATCCCCGTGAGGCGGGCGACCCGCTCGCTGATGTAGTGCTGCACCTGCCGGGAGGCGGTGGCGAGGTCTGTCGGGTAGGGCAGGCCCACGGTCAGCGTCAGCCGTGCCGATCCGCCGCCGATGGTCGCGGAGGCGTGCGGAGCCGTCAGTTTCGCGTGGGCGGCCGAGGCACCTGGGTGCGCGGCCAGTGCCTCCTTCGCGGGCGGGCCGCGATGCGGGCGACCACCTTCTCCGGAATCACGGTGGCACCGCGCTCGGCCGGTGGCAGGACCGCCGCCTGGGTGGGGGCCGCCGCGCCGGGCAGGGCAGCGCCGGGCTGCGTTGTCACTGCCGGTCCCGGGAACGGGTGAAGTCGGACATCTCGAGGTCACCCTGAATCATGAGGCCGATGATCAGGCCCACCAGGCCCAGGAACGCCACGAGCAGGAACGCCCAGAAGCCGCCGAAATAGGCGGCGAAGCCCAGGGCCATGCCGGCAAGCAGGCCCACGGTTGCTGCGCTCATCTCACTCACCTGAACTTTCACGTCGGTCGTCTTTCGTCCCGGTGGCCTTGCCGGGTCGAGGGGTCACTGCACGCGGCCCGCGGTTTCCTCGTCGTCCTCCTCGTCGGGCAGGTGGACGTCGTCGACGGCGATGTTCACTTCGACGACTTCAAGGCCGGTCATGCGCTCCACAGCCGTGATGACACTGGTGCGGACGTCGCCGGCGATGTCCACGATGGCGACGCCGTACTCCACGACGACGTCGAGATCGACGGCGGCCTGCCGCTCACCCACCTCGACCTTCACGCCGCGGGACACGCTGGGACGGCCGCCGGGAACCTTGTCCGTGACCGCCCCGAGCGTGCGGGCCATGCATGAGCCGAGGCTGTGGATGCCCGGCACCTCACGGGTGGCCATACCTGCGATCTTTTCGACCACGCTGTCGGCGATGGTCGTCCGGCCCCGCGTCTCAGGCGGGGCCCCGGCTCCTGCCTGACCCGCGAGGGCCTTACCCGCAGAGCGTGGCGTCTTCCCGCCCGCGGTGGGGTTGACGGTGTCCGACATGAGGACCTCCCCATGATGTCGATCCGGGCGCGCCGGTGCGGTGCCCTCAATGTTTTAGACACACCGCACGGACATTCCTCACGCTCGCAGCCGTACCATCGAGGAGGGCGTACGCGGGCCGCGATTCTGCGGCAGGAAGCGAGCGGCGGATGCGCAACCGGACGAGCCCCCCTCCCCCACCCCGCACAGGTTCCCCCCTGCGGTCGGGCTCGGTGCACGCCGTCGCCGCTGCGGCCGATCAGGACACGTCTATCGGCCTGGACGACAGTGTGCTGGTGGCATGGGCGTGCGACGGAGATGAAGAGGCCTTCGCCGTACTGGTCCGGCGGCACAGCAGCCGCTTGCTCGCCCTCGCCCAGCATCGGCTCGGCGACCGCGCGGACGCCGAGGACGCGGTTCAGGACTCCTTCCTCAGCGCCTGGAGGCAGCTGCCGGAATTCCGGCACGGCGCCTCGTTCGGCACGTGGATGTACCGCATCGTGACGAACCGCTGCCTCAACACCCTGCGCCGCCGGCCCCACCCACTTCCCCTGGACACCGTTCCGGAACCCGCTGCCGGGCTGCCAGCGGCTACGCCGGGAACGGCGACGCGGTTGCTTCGGCCGCGGTTCGCCAGCTGTCTTCCCGGTGGGGATGCGGTCATCCTTCGCTCAGCTCAGCCCTTTCGCCGCTCGGTACGCGGGAGGGCTCCAGCACGGCGTTGACTTCTACGTCGACGGTGGTGACGGCGAGACCAAGAACGTGCTCGGCTGCGTGAAGTACGGCTCGGCGTACCGCTTCGGCGCGCTCTCGCAGCGGCTTGTCGAGTTTGGCCGCGATCGAGATGGCGACGGCATGGGCGGCGCGGTTGCCGTTGGACGGGGTCAGACGGCAGCTGGCTGTGCGGGCGCCGGGTACGGTGTCGGCGGCCCGGCGCAGAACTTTGGCGCTTTCTGTGATGCGCAGGTCGTGATCGGGGCCGGCCGGTCGCAGGAGGGTGCCCAGCCGTACCTCGGCGCGGAGAGCGCTGATGATTCGGTTGGCGAGGCTGTGGCTGTCGGGTCGTTCCTCGGCGCGCAGAGCACGGGTGGCCCGGTCCAGCGCTGTCAGCCTTTCGATGGCTTCGCGGCAACTGGGGCAGTGTCTGGTGTGCGGATCTGTCGTGTCGGCGGGGGTGCGGGCTTGTTCCCAGGCGCGGCCCAGGTGGCGTCCGCAGGGCAGGAACTCCGCGCCGGGAAGCATGTCGGCTTGTCCGCGCAAGGGTGCTTCGGTGTTCGTGGCGCACGCGTTTTCGGGCTGGTCGCCGGAGGCCAGGTGGTCGTCTTCTAGCGCCGTGGGCGCATCGCCTCCATCAGTATGCGTCGTGCGCGAGCGAGTCTGCCGCGTACCGTTTGTTCGCTGCTGCCCACCACGTGGGCGATTTCGTCGTAGTGCAGGCCGTGCAGTTCCCGCAGGACCCAGCACGCGCGAAGCTCGGGGCTCAGTCCCAGTAGCGCTCGCGTCATGGCGGCTGTGGCTTCGTCGGCCTCTGCCACTCGAGGTGGTGAGCTGCCCGCGTCTGCACACCACGCGACAAGTCGGCGGGCATGCGCTGCATCCCGCACGCTGGCGACCGCGTCGTAGATGTCCGTCACGCGCCGATCCAGGCGCCGGAGCCACGGGTCCGACGCCGCATTATGCGACGCCTCGGAGGGAACAATCTCGCTTGCGCCAGCTCCCGGCCGGCACTGTGCCGCTATCCCCCGGGAGGCGCTGCAAGCCGCATCCAGAATCAGCAGAAGGCAGAGTAGCCACCTGGCCGCGGGGAGAAGACCGGTAGCGTTTTCCGATTTGGGGGGATAATTCGCTTAGGGTGCCCGTCCGGGGGTACGCACTGGGCAGCTTCTTTACAGACCACACCAAGCGGCGGTGTGGGAGGTGGCAGACATGGCGGCTGGCAAGAAGGTCAAGAACGCGGTCAAGAAGACCAAGGGCAAGCTGAAGGAAACCACGGGCCAGGCTGTCGGCAACGAGAGCCTGGAGGCGAAGGGGGCCCGCGAGCAGATGGCGGGCGATGCGAAGCAGACCATCCAGAAGGCCAAGGACACGCTCAAGCATTGACCCCACGCCTTGGAGCCCCGGTACCAGGGACTTCCAGGAAACCCATAGATAAGGGCCGACGTCTCACGTCGGCCCCTATCGACGGCCGTCCCGATGGCGCGGCCTTGTGGGCGGCTATCGGCGCCGCCGGCGCGGGCGGCTTGGTTCGTCCTCGTCGTCCTCTTGGGGGGCGTCCTCGTCCTGGTACTCCTCCTCGTCCGCGTCGCCAGCGTACGTTCCGGGTTCCTCTTCGTTCTCCTCAGGCTCTTCGTCCTCCTCAGGCCGTCCGTCCTCGTTTTCCTGCTCTTCTTCGTCTTCGTACTCGTCCTCGTACTCGAATTCGCCTTCCTCCTCGTCCGTGTTTTCGTCTTCCGCTTCGCTTTCTTCTTCCAGTGCTTCCTCGTGGGTGCGGACCACCTCGCCGTCACGGATCTCGCCGCGCCAGCCTTCGGCCTCGTCGGTGGTGAGCGAGACGTGCCTGAGGAAATGCTTGAGGTCCAGGCGCAGGCGCCGGCCTTGGGCGCGCCACAGGTTGCCGGTCTTCTCGAAGAGTCCGGAGGGGTAGTACTCGACCACCGCGATGATGCGGGTCAGCGTTGGCGTGATCTCGTGGAAGCTGACGCAGCCGCGTGTGGTGCCCTTGGGGCCTTCGGAGGTCCATACGATCCGCTCGTCCGGTACCTGCTCCTGCACGGTGGCCTTCCAGCCGCGTGTCGACGGCCCGACCTTGACCTTCCAGTCGCTGGTGGTGTCATCGTTGCGGGAGACGTCGCGTACACCCTTGGCGAAGCCGCTGAAGTCCTCGAACTGAGTCCAGTGGTCGTACACGGTGCGCAGCGGCAAGCCGACATCGAGGAACTCGATGATGTTGATGACCTTGCCGCCGCTCTTACGGCCCTTTTTGCCCTTGCCGAACATCTGGGAGGCGGCGTCGGTCACCTTGTCCTTGAGTCCGCTCAGGCCCTGGCTCATCATCGCCTTCATAGGCGAGTCGCCCTGCAGCATCCGCCCCCCGATGCCGACGATGTCGGACAGCTTCCCGTTGCCTTGCGCCACGTCCTGGAGCTGACCTGTCACATCACCCAGCTTGTCCGACGCCTTGTCCGCGAGCTGCCCGGCCTGGGTACCCAGGAACGTGGTCAGCTCTTCGAGCAGCTGGTCCAGCCCGGACTTGGGCTCTTGCGCGCTGGCGCGGTCTGGCTGTGCCATGACCTACCTCCGCGTGGACGGCTTGCGGCCCGGCGTTTTCTTCGCCGCAGTCTTCTTGGCTGCCGTTCTGCGTGCCGGAGTGCGCGCTGCGGTCTTCTTGGCGGCTGTCTTGCTCGCCGGACCGCGCGCCGCGGTCTTCTTCGCCGGGGCCTTCGTCGCTGTCTTCTTGGCCGCAGTCTCGGAGGGCGCGGTCTTCTTCGACGGGGTCTTCGCCGTCGGTGCCTTCTTCGCCGCGGTCTTCCGTGCCGGGGGCGGCGGCTCGGAGGGCGTCGAGCGGCGCGCCTTTCGAGCGGGTGCGTCCTGGGTAGCCCTGGCTCGGGGCCGGCCGCGCCTGCGGGGCGGGGGTTCCTCCTCAGGTTCCTCTTCTTCCTCGGTCTCCTCTTCCTCTGCCTCCGGCTCGTAGGGGTCCTCCGCTTCGTCCTCGTACTCCTCGGATTCTTCTTCCTCCTCGTCTGCCTCAGGCTCCTCGGAGCTCTCTTCGGCTTCCGGCTCCTCGTAGCTCTCCTCGTCCTCCTCCTCGTCCTTGTCCTCCTCGGGTTCCTCCTGTTGCTCCTCGTCTTCCGTTGCGCCGAGGCTGCCCAGTTCGGCGGTCCGCTGGTGCAGAGAGCCGGCGAGGTCGGCGAGCTTGCGGTTGGCCGCAGCTGTCAGAGCCTTCTTGCCCGCATCCAGGGCTTCACCGCGAAGCTGGTCGCTTATCTCAGCGAACTGAGGCGTCTCCTTGAGCTTGGTGAGGCCCTGCGCCATGAGCTGGCCGGGCTCGAGACCGAAGCGTCGGCCGGCGAGGTAGGTCGCCGCGGTGAACGCGAGGCGGCCCTTTTTTGTCCGACCGAGTACGTAGCCCCCGGCCACGGCGGCCGCGAGCGCGATTTTGGTCGTGTTCTGCATGAGCTGCTGTCCCTTCACCAGGGCGCTTGCGGGCGGCACGACGCTGCCCAGGAACACCGGCTGGGTGGGTCTGCGGATGTGCCGGCTGCTGTCTTGATGGCGCCGGCCGAAGTACGCCCCGCTCGGGAGGCCTGTACGCCGCCTACCCCCGATGCAGAGCATATTTCCCTATATGTAGAGATTGTAGGTACTGCAAGCGGTATGCCCCAGCGGAGCGTCCGATGGCCGCAGAACCGACAAGACCGCGCAGAACCCGTCCTCGCGCAACCGAAGAAGACGTCGAGACACAGGACAAGGCCCCCGCACCTCCGCGAAGCGGAAGGCGGGAGTTCCCAGCGCGGCTTCGGCGATGCGTTCAGCGACCGTCCAGCTGGCCCAACTGCTGGGCCGCACCCCCGACTCCACCTTCTCCCTCAAACCGACCGAGGACGGCTGGCAAGCCCAGGTGGAAGTGATGGAACTGGACCGCATCGGTGAGTGAAGAACGCGAACACCCCCCAGCGGCCACCCCGCCACCCACCCCCGCCCCCAGCACCCGCTCTGGAGGGCGTCACGACACCCTTGTCCCAAGCGTTCCGGCTGCTCCAGACACCCCCCACCCCGCACGAGGCAACCCCACGCCCAGCCCACCGCATGTACACCGACCGTGACACGGTCGAAGAAGACCTCCTCAAGCTCGTGCTCACCCCGGTCGAACTCCTGCGCCAGCTCATCGAGCGCCAGGCCATGCGCCGCGTGGACGCAGGAGACCTCACCGACGAACGGGAAGAGGAGCTGGGAGCCACACTCCTTGCCCTCCACGACCGCCTGGCCGACCTGTACGCCCAGCACGGCTACGCACTGGAGGACCTCAACCTCGATCTCGGCCGGCTGGGCCCCTCCTGCCGCCCCGCACCTAGCGCAACCTCCCGGCCCACCGACCCCATCTGCGGCGCACCGCTCATACACCTCATAAGGCACGGCGGTAGTGCCGCCATCCCCGGCCTCCGCACTGCGCACCACCCCCGCTGCTCGCCTCGGCTACCTTCCATCGCTCGGGCCGTTTGGAGCAACTCCGCTGGCAATCGGTGGCAGCCCCGGCGGACGGTGGCAGCAGCGCTGCTCTATACGACGACGGCGCCTCCGCCGCATGCCGTAGGGAGCCCCATGACGTCCGAACGCAACACAGTCCTGCGCAGCCTCCACGATGTCGGGCTCGCCGCTTGGTTCGGCGGCTCGCTGATGGGCGCAGTCGGCCTCAACGGCGCAGCAAAACACCACTCCAGGTCATGGAAAGAAAACGCGTCACTCGCCAGCTCCGGTTGGGCCAGGTGGACACCAGTCAGCGCTGCCGCGATCAGCATGCACCTGGTCGGCG
Source organism: Streptomyces sp. NPDC093795 (assembly GCF_044764665.1). Classification (NCBI taxonomy): domain Bacteria; kingdom Bacillati; phylum Actinomycetota; class Actinomycetes; order Kitasatosporales; family Streptomycetaceae; genus Streptomyces; species Streptomyces sp. NPDC093795. Next base: position 416,712 of record NZ_JBIWIO010000003.1, on the reverse strand, counting down.
CCGGCGGACTGCTCGGCGCCAACGCTGCCCGTGTCGCCACCCAGCAAGGTGTCGCCTCCTCCACCTTGGCCAAGACCGTCCTCACCGGCGCCGCTCTCGCCGTCACCGCCTACGCCCGGACGCTGGGCAAGAAAATCGAGCTGGTCTCCGTCGGCCTCCCCCAAGACGCAGAAGACGCCGAAGGCCGCCCCTACGACACGGTCAAAGCCGAACGTCAGCTTTCCTACGCCCAGTGGGCGGTCCCCGCCCTCACGGGCGGCCTGCTGATCCTCAACGCCCTCCACGGCGAACAGCAACGGCCCACCTCACAACTCCGCGACATGTGGCAGCGCGCCAGCCCGCTTGCTCCTCACGTACCGCACGTGCAAGACGTCCAGAATTGGTACCGCACACGCTGAGGCGGCCCCAGCCGGCCTCACGGGAGCTACCTGCACGCACTGGTTTACGGACCGATCCCGCAGCCAGCCATAGCGAGCCAGCCCGGGGCGCCTCGGCGTGCGAAATGCAGCCAGCTGCGCCGTCGGCGATGATTCTCGCGTGCCAGCGGCAGAAGTCGAGTTCCGTGGACTGCCGGACCCGGGCCGGTATTGCTGCGTCCGACCGAGGGAGAGCACCAGCCCGGCTCCGGGCGTGCAGCCGCTCAGCGGGCAATCATCACAGCACGGGCCCTCAGAGCCCGGGTTCACGACGAGGTCGAAGCCGGATAGCCGGCGTGCCGGTGAGCGCACCACTGACGCAGCCGCGGCCGATACGGCCGGGATGGAGAGGCACCCGATGACCAGCCAGCATGACAGCAACGAGTCTTCCTCTCCTTCTGGAGAGCAGCCAGAGGCCGAGCCCCACCAGGAAGAACCCGGCCCGGCCGATGAACCGTGGGCCGGAACCGACGGCAAGCCCACGGCCAAAGAGAGGACCGCCGCGATCAAGGAACACACCATCGCCGCAGCCAAACAAGCCACCGCCCAGGCCCGGGCGAAAGCCGGCCACGCGACCGAACTGGCAAAGAGCAAGACACCTGAGCCGCTCCTGCATACCGCGACCCAAACCGCCTCGCACGTCCGCGACACCGCCTCGCGAGCCGGACACCTCGCAGCCGACAAGACCCCCTACGCCGTCCGTGAAAAGGCTACTCAGGCGGCGCACGCCGCAGGGTCCAAGTGGGCCCCGCTGCTCTCGGCGACAGCCGCCTTCCTCGTCTTCGTCCTCGTGCGCCGCCGGCGCAACCGCTAAAGGCTTCCCAGATCCGCGAAGCAACCGCTGCGACCGCCCGTGCACGCCAGGGCGGGCGACCCGCTGAGCTGTGAGGAGCGCCATCATCAACCGCAGACCGGAAGCAGAGGAGGAGCCCCGTGCCCACTGTAAATATTCATGCGGGCGCAGCCGTCCTTCTCGCCGCGGCTACTGTCGCGGCCCGATGGCGGAACCTGCACGGATGGAGCGCCCCCGCGCTTCGGCCCGCTACGATCGGACCGCCTACCATCACCGCAGTCAGCCTGGCGGGCGGTCCCGCCGCAGATGGAAACACGGTCAGCCTGACCGGCAGCATCATCTCTATTACCTTCGGTCCCGGCTGCACCGGGATCTGTCCGGCCTGGCCTGCATTGCACCTCCTGCACCGTCACGGATCCGCACCACGAACGTCGCCGTCCAGGCTGTAATCGCGCCGTGTACCAGCCAGGCAGATGGGCGGCCTCGTACAACTACGGCGGCTGGCATCCGCAGCGGGACGACCTTCCAGCTCCAGCTCGCCATATACGGGGTCAGCGCTTGAAAAATCCCTTGCCCTTCTCTTTAAGGCCCCGGCCCCGGCCGCGGCCTTCCAAAGCGGCACCCTTGGCTGCAGTGGTTTCATTGCCAAGGGCATGCGCTACCGTCCTCACGGCCTTCCCGATCACTTGCTCCGCCTTGGCTTTGACTTTCTCGCTGGCATTCATGTCCGCACCTTCCCGTATGCGAGAGGCTTCTACCCGCAGCCGGGGGAAATAGGCGCATGCAGCTGCCCGGGCGGGGACCCGACTCGGTTCAGCGCATGACGACCAGCGTGGCGCTGGCGAGGAGCAGAGCCCCGGCCGGTGACCAGGGCTAGGGGGTGTCTTTCCGATCATCGGATCATTGGTCCGGTCGTGAGGGATGGGGAGATTTCTGACGCCGCGTGGGCGGTGATCGAATCACTGCTGCCGCCTGCCGGTCGGGCTCGTGGCCGGTGGCGGGATCACCGCCAGGCCCTCGAGGGCATCGTGTTCAAGTTCCGCACCGGCCTGCCCTGGAGAGACCTGCCTGAGCGGTTCGGACCCTGGCAGACCGTCCACGAACGATTCGCACGCTGGGCCGCCGACGGCACCTTCGACCGCCTCCTGGCAGCGGCCCAGACACGGGCAGAGGTGGACTGGCTGGTCGCGATCGACTCCACGATCGTGCGGGCCCACCAGCACGCGGTCGCCAAAGGGGCTCGAAGAACGCGGCCTCGTACGCTCCTGCGGCGGGCTGACCAGCAAAATCCACCTCGCCTGCGACGCGCGGGGCCGGCCTCTGGCCTTCCTGGTCACCGCCGGCAACCGCAACGACTGCACACAGGCCGAGACCGTCATCAGCCTGATCCGCGTCCCCGGTCCGGGCCCGGGAAGACCCCGCACCCGGCCCGGCCACGTCTTGCGGACAAGGGCTACTCGGCCCGCAGCTTCCGGACCTACCTGCGGCGGCGCGGGATCAAGGCCACGATCTCCGAGCGCGTCGATCAGCTCGCCGGCCGGAAACGACGCCGTGAACGGCCCTGCGGGTTCGACAAGAGCGTCTACCGGCGTCGCAACGTCGTCGAACGCTGCTTCCACCGCCTCAAGCAATGGCGCGGCATCGCCACCCGCTACGACAAACGTCCCGACCGCTACCTCGCCGCCATCACCCTCGCCGGCACACTCATCTGGTTTCGTGTCAGTAGGGGTGAGGGACAGTGGTGCTTCTGCTTCCGCAGGTGACGCGAACGGACTCGGCTGCCAGCGGCGACTTCCTGGCTGAATGGATGGACCGTGATGACGACCAGACGGCGGGGAGCGTGAGCGGGGCCGTCCGGCCCCATGAGCCCTACATCTGCCAGGCGTCGCAGATACAGGACGGTTTCCACTGCTCACTGTTCTCGGGGGAGGCCATCAGCGTGGCGCGCTCGGCCACGTCCCGGAGCGTCACCGTGTCCCAGTTGGGGAGGTGTGCGAAGTGGTCGAGCGCCTGCAGCAGCTGCGTGGGCGTGGAACTTCTCGACGTCCGATGGCGGAGACGGCTGCAGGAGCCTCGATGGCAGTCCGCCGAATTCACTCTGCCGTCGGGCGCCGAGAGGGACTCGGCACCCGGGCTGGCTGTACCTGCTTGCGTGGTCAGTTGATGGTGACCGTCCTCTGCGCAGTCATGGCGCGGGAGTTACGGGCGGTGGCGAGGGCGTAGAGGCCCGGAACGAGGGTCCAGGCGCCGTTGCTCCACACGGTCAGGTCGTCGGTGGGGATGGTGAAGGTGATGCGCCGGCCGGCTCCGGGGGCGAGGGTGAGTTTCCGGAAGGCGACGAGGCGGCGCTGTTCTGCGGCGGCGGCGGCCGGGAGGGTGGCGTAGATCTGCACAATGTCGGTGCCCTGGCGGTTTCCGTTGTTGGTGACGGTGACAGAGACGGTCACCGACTTGGCGGTGGCGTCGTAAGCGGCTTCGAGCGAGCCGTGGGCGAAGGTGGTATAGGACAACCCGTGGCCGAAGGGGAACAGGGGCTGCTGCCCCTTGGCATCGTAGAAGCGGTAGCCGATGGCGGTGCCCTCGGCGTAGGAGACGGTGGCGTTCGTGCCCGGGTAGGTCGCGGGGGTGGTGCCGGGGCCCTGGGCAGGTCCGACGGGGAAGGTGACGGGCAGTCGGCCGGAGGGGTCGCTGTCACCGAAGAGGACGGCGGCGAGCGCGGTGCCCATGCCGCGACCTCCGTACCAGGCCTGGATGACGGCCTCGACGTCGTTCAGCCAGGGCATCGCGACCGGGCCGTCGGTGTTCAGGACGACGATGGTGCGCGGGTTGACGGCCGCGACTGCGGTGATGAGCTGGTTCTGGTCCCCGGGGAGGGTGAGCTGCTCGTGGTCCATGGCCTCGCCTGCCATGCGGTTGACGAAGACGACGGCGGCATCGGCGGTGCGGGCGGCCTGGACCGCGGCCGGGATGAGGGAGGCGGGCTGCCATCCGAGGGTGAGTCCGCAGGCGGGTCGGCCTGCGGGGTCCGGGTCGGCGCCGGAGTTGCTGTAGGTGATCTCGATAGTGGCGGTCTGGCCGGCGGTGAGCTCGATGGTGCCCTGGATGGGGTAGTCGTGCGTGCCGAGGAAGAAGCGGCGGGTGCCTCGGGAGCCGGAGACGACCGTGACGCCGTTGATTTTCAGGGTGGCGGTGCCGGCCAGGAGGAGGGAGAAGCGGTGCAGGCCCGTGTGGGTCGGCGTCAGGGTGCCAGACCAGGTCGCGGACCAGACCGCGGGGAGGCTCTCGACGGGGGCGCTGGTGAAGTCGATGACACTGTCGGTGCGCGTGACGGCCGGGGTGCCGGTGGGCTGCGCGGAGGCGTAGTAGCGGCCGGTGAGGCCGACGGTCCCGCCGGTGGTGCGCAGGACGGAGGCGGGGACGGCCGGCAGAGGAATGTCACCGGTGGTGCCCTGGGCGTGGGTGACGGTGACGGTGCCGCCCGCGCGGCTCTTCACGGCCTGGAGAGGGGTGGTCCAGGTGCCGGGGTCGACATAGGTGGAACCGGCGACGCCGGTGAGGGCATCGGAGTCGGCGGGGCCGATGACGGCGAGGGACTTGAGGGTGGCGGGCAGGGGCAGAGCCGAGGAGCGGTTGGCGAGCAGGACGGTGGAGGCGAGAGCGGCTTCGTGGGCGAGGCTCTTGTGCTCGGCGGTGCTGACATCCGGGGCCGGGGACGGGGTTGTCGACGAGACCGTTGGCGAACATGGTGACGAGGACGCGGCGGGCCGCGTCGTCGAGCCGGGCGGCCGGGACGGCGCCGTTGGTGAGTGCGCCGGGTGCCAGTTTGACGCCTCCGGGGCCGAGTCCGGCGAGGTCCATGCCCGCCCTGGCGGCGGCGACCTGGTCGTTGCCGGCCCAGAAGTCGGGGACGGTGTACCCCTGCAGGCCGAGCCGGTTCTTGACGTCGTCGAAGAGTGCGGGACTCTCGGTGGCGAAGGTGCCGTTGATCTTGGGGTAGGCCATCATCACCGAAGTGGTGGGCGCGGCGGCGATGACGTGGCGGAACGGCGCCTGGTAGATCTCGTGCAGGGCCCGGTCGGAGACCAGAGTGTCGGTGAAGAAGCGGTTCGCCTCCTGGGTGTAGGCGGCAAAGTGCTTGACGGTGGCGGTGACCTGACGGCTCTGCATGCCGGTGGTGAGGGCGGCGCCGAGGCGGCCGGCGAGCAGCGGGTCCTCGCCGAGGCTTTCGGCCTGGCGGCCGAAGTGCCAGGTGCGGGTGAGGTCGATGGTGGGACCGAGGAGGCTGTTGTAACCCTTGGCGCGCCCCTCGGTGCCGATGGCGACACCGATCCGACGGGCCAGATCCTCGTCGAAGGCCGCGGCCTGGGCGAGCGGGACGGGGAAGGCGGTGACGTTCCGCTCGCCGCGCAGTCCGGCGGAGGCGTCGACCATGGTCAGCGCGGGGATGCCGAGGTGGGCGAGGGCCGCGAAGTCGCAGCGGACGAGCGCCTCCTTCTCGGCCGCCGTCATCCGCGCGAGGACGGCGTCGGCGCGGTCGAAGGCGCGGGGGTCGGTGGCGGCGATTGCCTGAACGGTGGTCATAGGAGTCATAGTGGTGGCTGCTGCTGTGGCGATGGCGGCGGACAGGAAGGTACGTCGGTTCACGGCGACTCTCCGGACGGTGGGGGCGGCGGGTGGGATCCGCCGCATCGGATGCTGCATGGCCGGCTGTAGGGGAATGAGCCGGTTCGATCAGCGTCTCCCTTGAGGGATTCCCGCGTCCCGCGGGGCACCTCCAGGGATTTTCCAGGCGCTCTGGTTTCGGCACCTCACGCGAACCGAAAAGCTATGGCCGTGAATGCCACCGGTCAACCCGTCAGGTTCAGTTAATTCAGCAGACCCACCCTGAGCTGCACATATGACATCCCCTCCTCGACCGATCCAACTGATTCGACCAGCCGTCGACGGGGGTCAACTAAGCAGGTATACGAATATTCGATGGCCGCCATCCACTACATGAATGAAAGAGACCTTCTCTCGATGTGCACGTACCCGGCACGGCTGGAAAGCCATGCCGGGTATCACTTTTTACTTCTGGTGTCGCGAAATTCTTTTCAGGCTGCTGTGGAGGAGAAAAGGGTGTGTGTGCCAGGAGTGAGGCTGCTGGGCTCGTGGCCGGGCACCTCGACGACCCCCGTGCAGTTCGGCGGCACGGTGATCTCGGCCTTCATGCCGTCCGCGGTGGTTTCCCAGAACAGGGAGGCGGTGCCGTGGGGGGTTTCGTGGCAGGTGCGGGCCCAGGTGATGCCGCCCCCCGGCCGGGGCCGGAAAGCAAGGGCCCGGGCGCCGGGCGCGGTGACTTCGATGCCGCCGACGACTCGGTGGAGCCAGTCCGCGACGGCACCGAGGGCGTAGTGGTTGAACGAGGTCATGCCGCCGGGATTGAGGGTGCCGTCGGGACGGAGGCTGTCCCAGCGTTCCCAGATCGTGGTGGCGCCTATGGAGACGGTGTACAGCCAGGAGGGGCAGTCGGTCTGCAGCAGCAGGCGGTAGGCGGTGTCGAGGTGGCCGGTGTCGGTGAGCGCGTCGCAGATGAGGGGGGTGCCGACGAAGCCGGTGGCGATACGGGCGTCGTCCTGGTCGACGAGTTCGGCGAGGCGGTCGCCGGCGGCCTGACGCCGGCCGGGGCCCAGGAGGTTGAAGGCGATCGCCAGGGCGTACGCGGTGGGGCTATCGCTGGTCATGCGGCCGTCGGCGTGGACGTAGCGGCTCTGGAAGGCCGTGGTGATCTCGTCGGCAAGCGTGTCGTATCGGGTGGCGTCGCCGACGTGGCCCAATTCGCGGGCGGCGCGGGCGAGGTGGCGGGCGGAGTGGGCGAAGTAAGAGGTGGCGACGAGGTAGCGGTCGGTGCGGCCCGCGGCGGGGTCGTCCGGCGGGGCGGCAGGGTCGAGCCAGTCGCCGAGCTGAAAGCCGGTGTCCCAGAGTCGGTCGGGGCCGGCGAGCTTTTCGACAAGGTCGACCCAGGCCTTGCCCATGGGGTAGTGACGTCGCAGGAGTTCGAGGTCTCCGAAGCGCTGGTAGAGGACCCAGGGGGTGAGAGTGGCGACGTCGCCCCAGGCGGCTCCGGGCTGGATGGGGGTCCACATCGGTTCGCCGGGGATGACGGGGACGTACCAGGGGATGGTGCCGTCGGGGAGCTGTTCGAGTCCGACGTCGGCGAGCCAGGAGTCGAGCATGCCAGCGCAGTCGTAGAGGAAGCTCGCGGTGGGGGCGAAGACCTGGATGTCGCCGGTCCAGCCGAGCCGTTCGTCGCGCTGGGGGCAATCCGTGGGTATGTCGACGAAGTTGCCGCGCATGCTCCACAGGACGTTCTCGTGCAGGCGGTTGACCATCGGGTCGCTGCACTCGAACCAGCCGGTGCGGCGCATGTCCGTGTGATGGACGCGTGCGGTCACGTCCCCGCGGGTGAGTTCGCCGGGCCAGCCGGTGATCTCCGCGTACCGGAAGCCGTGCAGGGTGAAGCGGGGTTCCCATGTGTACGGCCCGGTGCCGGGCAGGACGAGCGTGTCGGTGGAATGCGCTTCGCGCAGGGGGCGGGTGGCGAGTTCTCCGTCCTGGAGGACTTCCGCGTGCCGGAGAGTGACGGTGGTCCCAGCGGGCCCGTCTGCGGTGATGCGCAGGCGTCCCACGAGGTTCTGTCCGAAGTCGAGCAGATGGCGGCCGTCCGCGGTGCGGGTGATCGAGACCGGCAGGATCTCCTCGGTGCAGCGGACCGGCGGGCCTTCGGGCGCGACGAGGGTCCTGGGGTCTCTGATGCCGGTGCGTACGGGCGTCCAGCCATGCGGCGACGCGTCCGGGGTGGCCCAGTCGGGGTCGTCGAGGCGGGCGTCGAAGGTCTCGCCCTCGTACAGACCGCTGGCCAGGATGGGGCCGACGGCGGCGTGCCAGGTGTGATCGGTGGCGATGACGGTCGTAGTGCCGTCGGTGTAGATGATCTCCAACTGGGCGATGAGGGACTGGTCGGTGCCGTAGATGTTGCGGGTGCCGCCGTCGAAGCCGTACTTCCCCCGGTACCAGCCGTCTCCCAGCCAGGCGCCGATGGTGTTGGCACCGGGCGTGAGGAGGGCGGTGACGTCGTAGGTGCGGTAGCGGAGCCGGTGGGGGTAGACGGTCCAGCCGGGGGCGAGAGTCTCATCGCCGACGCGGGTGCCGTTGATCTCCACTTCGTACAGGCCGTGCGCGGTGATGTAGAGCCGGGCACGCTCGATCGGCTTGTCGTCGGCTCTGAAGTGCTTGCGCACCCGGGCGGGACGGCGTTCCGCCGCGGGGTCTTCGTCCCAGCCGGCACCGACGGGCACCGCGGACCAGTCCCCCGGCGCGAGAAGGCCGGCCTCGACGCAGCTGGGGCGGCTCCACTCGGACGGCTCGCCGTCGGCCGCCGTCCACGTGCGGACGCGGACGACAGCGCGTTCTCGGGAGGCGAGTGGTTCACCGGACCAGGCGACGAAGAGGTGGTCGGGTCCGGTGACGCGGCCGGTTCGGTGGGTCTCGCCGCGGCGTTCGACTTCGATTTCGTAGGCGTGCTGGTCGCCTGCTTCGACCGCGGGTGTCCACGACAGTCGGGGGGTGCCGGTGCCGATGCCGAGGCCGTCCGGGAGGTGCTCGAAGCGCACGGGAGAAGGCTGGAGGGGCTGCAAGGAAGGGGCCTTTCGTGTGCTCGGGAGGGCGGGTCAGGGGCTGGTCAGCCCTTGACCGCTCCCGAGGTGAGGCCCTTCATGACCTTCTGGTTGAGGAAGAGGTAGATCACGAGGGTGCCGAAGACGTTGATGCAGATGGCCGCGAACAGCGGGCCGTACTGGGTGGCGCCGAAGTCGCCGGTGAAGTTGAGCAGGCCGACCTGGATGGTGCGCAGGTCCTGGCTGTTGGTGAAGGTCAGGGCGATGAGCAGGTCGTTCCAGATGAAGAAGAACTGCACCAGGCCGACGGTGAGCAACGCGTTGCGGACCACGGGGAGACTGATGGTCCAGAAGGCGCGCAGGATGCCGGCGCCGTCCAGGGTGGCGGCTTCGAAGAGCTCGCGGGGAACGGTCCTGTAGTAGGTGGCCATCATGAAGACGGTCAGCGGGAGGCCGGTGCCGGTGTAGGTGAGGATCAGCGGCCACAGGGTGCCGGAGAGGCCGGTCTGGAAGTAGATGGTGAACAGCGGCAACAGGATCATCTGGGGAGGGATCATCATGCCCGCGAGGAAGACCAGGAGGGTGAGGTTGCGGCCCTTCCAGACCATGATCTGCAGGGCGAAGCCCGCCGCGGTGCCCAGCAGGAGGATGAGGGCGAGGGCGGGGACGACGGCCAGCAGGCTGTTCTTGACGTAGAGGCCGAGGTTCCCGGTGGTCCACGCCTCGGCGTAGTTGCCCCATTCCCAGGTGGTGGGCAGGCTCCAGGTGGAGTTGTTCAGATAGTCGCTGTTGGACTTCAGCGAGGTCAGGAACATCCAGATCAGCGGGTAGATCTCAATGACGAGGAGTACGGCGACGGCGAGCCGGATCCATAGGCGGCCGCCGGTCCTGCGAACGACGCGGAGGGGCTGCTTGGCCCGCTTGTGGCCGGTGCTGGTGGTCTTCGGCGCGGTGTCGATGGCCATGGCGTTCAGCTCTCCGTGTTGTCGCGCCGCGAGACGCGGTAGACCGCCAGGCTCACCAGCAGGCAGACCACGGTCAGGAGCAGCGCGATGGTGCTGCCGTAGCCGTACTCGCTGTAGGTGAACGACGACTGGAACATGTACAGGGTCAGCGGGGTGGTGCCGCTGCCCGGACCGCCGTTGGTGAGGGCGACGACGGAGTCGAAGACCTTGAGGGTGCCGTTGATGCTGAAGATCAGGGACGACATCAGGACCGGCAGGGACAGCGGCAGGACGATGTGACGGATGAGACGGAGGCCGGAGGCTCCGTCGAGGCGGGCCGATTCGAGGACCTCGTCGGGGATGTCGACGAGGCCGGCGAACAGCAGCACGGCGTAGAAGCCCATGGAGCGCCAGATGTCCATGACGATCAGGACCCAGAAGGCGCTGCCCGCGCTGCCGAAGAAGTCGACGGACTCCAGACCGAAGGCGTTGAGCAGGGAGTTGACGGGGCCGGGCTGCGGGGCGACCTGGAAGAGTTTCTGGAAGAGCAGGCCGACGGCGACGGTGGGCAGGATGACCGGGAAGAAGGCCAGGGTGCGGATGAGCGCGGAGGCCTTCTTGAGGAAGAAGACGTAGAGCAGGGCCAGGAGGTAGCCGGCGATGACCTGGCCGGCGGTGACGATGACCGCGTACTTCAGGGTGAACCACAGGGCGTCGTGGACAGCCGAATCTTCGAGGAGCCGGGTGAAGTTGGCCAGGCCGTTCCCGGTGAAGCCCTCGATGGAGTTGCCCTTGGTGAAGGAGTACCCGAGCGACCACACCATCGGAACGAGCATGATCAGTGTGTAGACGAGGAGTGCGGGACCGAGCAGGATCAGGATCGCCCTGCGGTCACCGAGTACGCGGTGCATGAGTGGTGTCCACTTCGTTGCTGTGAAGGGCTGGCCAGGCGGTGGCGGGCGGCCGCCATGGACCGGCGGTCGCCCGTCTCACGGGGGGTTACTCGGTGCGGAGCGCTGCCTGGACGGTCTCCATGAACTGCTTGGGGCTGACACTGCCGTTGACGAGGCCGGGGGCGTTGGTGTTGCTGATCGTGGTCGCTTTGGTGCTGAAGAGCGCCTCGAACCACAGGACGTTCTGCTTGGAGGAACTGATGGTCTTGCGAACGGTGCTGGTGATCTCGTTGGCATCCTTGACCGGGGTGTTGACCTTGAAGCCGGAGATGGTGCCGTGGTCCTTGAGGGCGGTGCTGCCGTAGTTCTTGGCGATGCAGCTGACCCAGGCGCCGGTCTTCTTGTCGAAGTTCTTCGAGCCGAGGGTGACGGCCAGGCCGATGTTCGAGGGGTACTGGTCGATCGAGCCGGCGCCGCCCTTGACGGCGGGGAAGGGCATGAAGCCGACGTTCTCGACGCCGACCTTGTTCTGCTTGGGGTCGGAGATGTTGGCCAGCGCCCAGCTGCCCATGTAGAACATGCCGGACTTGCCGGTGAGGAACTGGTTCATCGCGGTGTCGTAGTCGATGGAGCCGACGCCCTTGCCGAAGTAGCCCTTCTTGCCGAGCGCGGCGATCTCTTCGGCGGCCTTGACGTAGGCGGGGTCGGTCAGCTTGGCCGTGCCGCCGTCGACCTTGTTGAGGGCGTCGGGGCCGAGGCTGCGGTAGAGGTAGCCGCTGATGAGGCGGGTGAGCGGCCAACCCTGCGCGCCGGAGGCGGAGAACGGCTGGATGCCCTTGGCGTTCAGCTTGTCCGCGGCAGCCAGCAGCTCGTCCCACGTGCCGGGAACGGCGATGCCGTTCTCCTGGAAGATCTTCTTGTTGTAGAAGATTCCCTCGATGTTGTACTCGTACGGCAGTGCCATGAGCTTGCCGCCGTACAGGGCCTTGATCGTGGAGACGGCCGCCGGCTCGAGCTGGTTGGAGACACCGAGGCGCTCGAGTTCGAGGTGGAGGTCGGCGACCTTGCCGGACTTGTCGAGCTGCTTGGTCAGCGCCGGGGCGTTGCCGGCGGCGAACTGGACGGGCAGTGCGTCCTGGCCGGCGAGCAGCTGGAGCTTCTGATCCAGCTGCGCCTGCGGGACGGTCTCGACCTTCAGCGGCAGGGCGTCGTTCTCGGCCTTGCAGGAGCCCTTGGAGAGCGTGGTCAGCGCCGTCCGCGTGGTGGTGTTCTCGGTGACGCTGAGGTACGAGAAGTCCTTCGGCGTCGCGGAGGTGCCACCGCCGCTACCGCCGCAGGCTGTGGCGAGAACGGCCAGGGACAGGACGCTGGCCGAGGCGATGGTCAGGCGGTGGGCGCGGATCGTGCGGTGGGGCACTGGAGACTCCCAGGGATCGTGAGAGAAGAAGGGGGCGCTCAGCGGGCGCCGGGGCGGCGGGAAGGCCGGCCGCACAGGAAGGAAGTACGTAGAACGTTATCCATTCGAACTGGCAACACCATGACGCCATCCCTCTGGCGCCGTCAAGACACAGACGCGTAACATCATGGTCGCCTGGTCGGATGAGTTGATCTCTTCACAACGCTGGGCATAGAACGTTGCACATTGAGTGAGGAGACCCGGGTTCTCATGGCTGCAAACAGCTCGCCCAGGAACACCAAACGGGTGACGATCACTGACGTCGCCCGCCATGCAGGCGTGTCCACCGCCGCCGTGTCCAAAGTCATGCGCAACGCCTACGGGGTGAGCCCGGCCATGCAGGAGCGCGTCCGAACGGCCATGGCTGAGCTGGACTACCGCCCCCACGCCGCCGCCCGCGGCATGCGAGGACGCACCTACACGATCGGCGTCCTGCTCGACAACGTCCGCAACCCGTTCTTCGCCGACATCCTCGACGGCATCCGCGAAGAACTGCACGACAGCGAGTACACGGTGCTGATCGGCGCGGCCGGGTTCGGCGCGGAGGAACAGGCCCGGACGATCCGCTCCATGGTGGACCGTCAGATGGACGGCCTGATCCTCATCGCTCCGGGGACGCCGCGCTCCGAGGTCCTCGCCACGGCCGCGGAGACCCCCACCGTGGTCATCGGCCACCACGACGCTTCCGACGTGCACGACTCCGTCGTCGACGCGGACGATTTCGGCGCGGCGCTGGTGGTCGACCACCTGGTCTCGCTGGGACACCGGGACATCGCCCTGGTCTCGGCGGCCGGCAACAAGGCCGGCCGCTGGCGGCGCACCCCGGAGATCGCCCTCGCCGACGGATACCTCCGGGCGATGGACCGCCACGGCCTGTCCGACCGCGCGCACGTGCACCACGCCACCTACTCCGACGACGGGGGCCACGCGGCCGGCATCACCCTGCTGAGCGGCGGGAACCGGCCCACGGCAATCCTGACCGGTGCCGACGTCGCGGCCCTGGGCGTCTACCGGGCGGCCGCCGACCTGGGACTGTCCATCCCCGGCGACGTCTCCCTCGTCGGCTACAACAACACCGCGATCGCCTCCCTCGCCCCCGTCCAGCTCACCAGCGTCGACCAGGCCGGACGCACCATGGGCGCGACCGCCGCGCGGATGCTGATCGAACGCGTCGAAGGCCGCCGCGACCGCGCCATGCTGACCACCATGACCCCACGGCTGGTCGTCCGGCGCAGCACCGCGGCGCCCGGCGTCCGGTAGCCACGGGTCACTGGGATGCGCCCTTCGCAGCGTGTCGGGATCAAGGACGTCGCCCGGACAGCAGGAGTGTCCATCGGCACGGTCTCCAACGTCCTCAACCGTCCTGAACTCGTCTCCCCGCCCACCCGTGCAGTGGTCATATCCGTCATCGAATCGCTCGGGTATGTCAGACTCGCCGGTGCCCGACAACTGCGCGGCAACGCCTCTTCGCAACTGATGGCTCTGTACGGCGTGGACGTGACGGACCCTCTCGATGCGGCCCTTACCGCCGGGGTGGAACGAGCGGCCGAGGAGGCAGACCTGGGTGTGCTGATGTGCGGTCGAGGCCACGAGCCGGGACGCATGCGCCACGATGTCGCACTGCTCGCCTCCCACCAGGTACGCGGCGTCGTCATCGTCTTGCACGCCGACGCCGAGCAGGCGGTGGCGGCCTGCATGGAACGTGGGACGGCCTGCGTCGTCGCCGGTCAGGTGGAGCACACGGCCCAAGCGGCGCATGAACACGTTCATGAGGTGCTGGCACCCGAACTCGTCGTGCGCGGGTCGACTTTGAGCGTACCCGTGTAGCCGTTTGTCCTTATCACTGCTACACGCTTTCGGGCGAGCCGGCGGGAGCGGGGCGGCGAGTAGTGAGGAGGAGCGCGGCGGCAAGGACGGCGGTGGTCACCCCTAGAAGGGCTACGGCGGAGGCGAGGCTGCCCGCCGGCCCCTTGCCCGCGAGGAGCACCAGCGGACAGAGGAACTCGCCGAGGAAGAAGGCCGCGGTCCACAGGCCCATGCCGCGCCCCCGGTCGGCGAACCCCAGGAGGGACATGGCCCTCGTGACCAGCGACGGGAGCAGCAGGCCGGTCCCTACGCAGTTGACGACGGCTCCGGCGATCAGGAGGGGAAGACTGTCGGCGAGGCCCATCATCAGGAAGCCGGCGGCGCAGAGCGCGAGCAGGAGGGGGAGACGGTGGCGGCGGTCCGGGGAGAGGCGGGTGAAGAGGACGGAGCCGAGGACGGTGGCGGCGCTGGCCACGGCGGTGACGGCGCCGATGGTTCCGGTGGAGTCGGTGCCCAGGTCGTCCAGGAGGTAGGCCATCTCGACGGGGACGGTGTAGAAGACGACGGCGCCGAAGACGGTGAGGAGACAGATCCCCGCCATGCGGCGCACGGGGAACGGGCGCGGCATGGACTGCGCCCCAGTCTCGTCTCCGCGCTTCGGCGGCTGGGAGACGGGCAGGACGCGGGCCATGAGGGGCGCGAGCAGCAGGCCCACGGCGTACAGCCAGAAGGGGGCGCGCCAGTCGGCCGCTCCGAGCGCGCCGCCGAGGACGAAGAAGACGGTGGCCGAGGCAGAAGCGCACATGGTCTGCAGGGCGAGGTAGCGGTTGCGCAGTTCGCCGCTGTAGTAGTCGCCGATGAGGGTGGTGCAGGCGGTCATGATCGCCGCTTCCGTCACCCCAACGAGGACGCGGCTGATCAGGATGGCGTGGAGGGAGTCCAGCCAGAGGGGCGCCATCCCGAACAGTGCGTAGAGGACGGTGGCGACAACGAGCAGGCGCTTGCGGCCGAGCCGGTCGACGATCATGCCCGCGAAGGGGGCGAGCAGGGCGAGGGCGAGCGCGGGAACGGTGAGGACGACCGGGACCAGCGCCGCGCTTCCCGGCACGCCCTCGAAGTGGTCCTGCATGCGGGGCAGCACGGGGGCGAGGAGCACCGCCCCGAGGACGGGCAGACAACTGCCGGCCATGAGCACGACGGCGGGAAGGCGCCCGGCCGGAGCCGTGTCGTGATCGTGGCGCGGTGGTGCGGCAGGAGCGGGCATCACAGCACTCCAGGGCGGGAGAGGGGCGGAGACGGCGCCCGGTCGGGATGACGCACCAGAACAGTGGGGAGACCGGGGCGGAGGTGCCCTCGACTATGCGTGTCGGCAGGCGTCGTGCCCACCCCTTGTGCCATCCGGTTTAACGATGATTCCGATCCATCGGATGGATACTTACCAATGCCGAGCAACGCCCCGGGGCGAAGGGGGCGCAGGAAGGCATCAGAGCTGCGCATCGGCGACGCGCCGCCCAACCCTGGCGGCGGTTTCTCTGAGCCAGATGTGCGCCGCGTCGTGGGTGTGGACCGGGTGCCACCACAAGGCCTCGCGCAGGGGAACGGCTTCGTAGGGCGGCTCGAGCACGCGCACGCCTCCGAGGGGGGCGAGCCGGTGTGCGAGGCGGGCCTGGACGAGGGCGATGCGGCGGGTGCCCGCGACGAGGGCGGGTAGAGCGTGGAAGCTGTCGACGGAGACCTCGACGCGCGGATCGATGCCGAGCATACCGAGCTGGCGAACGGCGGGGGCGTCGTAGGTGCGCTGGTAGGTGACCCATGGCAACCGGGCGAGGTCCTGGCGGGTGAGGCGGTCCTCGACGCTGGGGTGGTCGTCGGCGACGACGAAGACCCAGCGGTCGTCGTAGAGGTCGGTGGCGGGGAAGTCGCTGATGACGCCGTGGGGCATCAGGAGGCCGTCGGTGGCACTGAGAAGGCTCGCGGTGTCGTCGATGACGGTGATGGGGGTGCGGGTGAACCTTAGGCGGATGCCGGGGGCCTCTTCGTGGAGGACGCGGGCGAGCTCGACGCCGAAGACGTCGACGGCGTAGTCGGAGGCGATGATGCGGAACTCGCGGGTCTCGGTGGCCGGGTCGAAGGTGGCCTGACTGGTGAAGAGGCGTTCGAGGACGTCGTAGGCGGTGGCGGTGCGGTCCAGCAGGACCTGGCCGAGCGCGGTGAGCTCGTACTGGCTCCCCTCGCGGGCGAGGAGCTCGTCGCCGAAGTGCCGGCGCAGCCGGGCCAGCGCGGCGCTCATCGCCGGCTGGCTCAGGCCCACGCGCTGCCCTGCCTTGGTGACGTTGCGTTCTTCGAGGAGGGCGCGGAGCGCGACGACGAGGTTGAGGTCGAGACGGGCCAAGTTCACGGTACGGAGCCCCTTCTGGGAACGGCGCAATCAAGCACTATTTGTACAGTCGATGGTAGTTATCCACGGAATCTATTTCCCTGATCACGCGATGCGGGTCCACATTAGTCCCACCGCAATCAGGAGGACATGTCGGTGAAACCTCAATCCGCTTCTGACCTTTTCGCCGGGCCTTTCGCCCTCGGCACCCTTTCGGCCGGCGACGGCCCCGCCTTCCCCGCCCTCATCGACCGCGAAGGGCAGGTCCTGGACCTGCGGGAGGCCCTGGCCGACCCAGCCCTGACCATGCGGGGCCTGCTGGAGCGGTGGCCGACCGTTCTCCCGCGACTGCGGGAGCTCGCATCCTCCGAAGGGCTCTCCCGCCCGCTGGCGGACTTCCGTGTCCTCGCCCCGGTCGAACCGCGGCAGGTCTTCCAGTCGGGCGCCAACTACCGCCAGCACGTCATCGACCTACACGTCGCGCACCGGGCGCCGGGCGACGAGCGCTCCGAGGAGGAGCGACGGGCCGAGGCGGCGGAGGTCATGGATCGGCGGGCCGCCGAGGACCTCCCGTATATGTTCATCGGCCTGCCCACCTCCGTCACCGGCCCGTACGACGACGTGATGCTTCCCGCCTGGGCTCAGAAGCCGGACTGGGAGCTGGAGCTGGCTGCGGTGATCGGCCGGCCCGCGTATCAGGTGTCTCCCGAAGAGGCGGGGGAGTACGTCGCGGGCTACACGATCGCCAACGACCTGACCGACCGGGCGACCGTGTTCCGCAGGGACATGCCGCAGATCGGGACGGACTGGCTGCGCAGCAAGAACGCCCCCGGGTTCACGCCCCTCGGGCCGTGGATCGTGCCGGCCGACTCCGTCGGCGACACGAGTGACCTCCAGCTGACCCTGCGCCTGAACGGCGAGGTCATGCAGGACGAGTCCACCAAGGACATGATCTTCGACGTGGCGCGCATGGTGTCGTACGCCTCCCAGAGCGCGCGGCTGCTGCCGGGCGACCTCGTGCTCACCGGCTCGCCCGCGGGCAACGGCATGCACTGGGGTCGACTGCTGCGCGACGGCGACGTCATGGACGCCTCGATCACCGGCCTCGGTACCCAGCGCACCCGCTGTCTCGCGGAGGAAGCGTGAACCGCACCGACCCCGAGGGCGCCATCGCCCAGGCCGCGAAAGCCTGCTCCAACTGGGGCCGCTGGGGCGAGGACGACCGCCTGGGCACCGTGAACTTCCTCGACGAGGCAAAGCGCCGGGAAGGCGCCGCACTCGTCCGGCGCGGAGTCAGCTTCTCGCTCTCCCAGCGCTTCGACATCGACGGACCGCAGAAGGGCTGGCGGCGCCGGACCAACCCGGTGCACACCATGCTCGACACCGGCACGGACGCCGCCCTCGGCAACCAGGGGCTCCCCCACGGCATCGGCGGCGCCGACGACGTGATCGCGATGCCGCTGCAGTGCTCCACCCAGTGGGACGGTCTGGGCCACATCTTCGATCACGGCGTGGCGTGGAACGGACGCCCGGCCGAGCAGGTCGTCACCTCCGACGGCGACCAGATCACCGGCATCGAGCACATGGCGCCGCACATCGCCGGGCGCGCCGTCCTCCTCGACATCGGCCGCACGGCCGGCCAGGACGGTGAACTGCCGGACGGCTTCGCCATCACCGAGGAGCACCTGGCAGCCGCCGCCGAGACCCGCGGGGTCACGGTCGGCCGCGGTGACATCGTCCTCGTACGGACCGGACAGCTCGCCCGGGTACGCCGCGACGGATGGGGCGACTACGCCGGCGGCGCCGCCCCCGGCCTGTCCTTCACGACCGCGTCCTGGCTGCACAGCAGCGAGATCGTCGGCATCGCGACCGACACCTGGGGCTTCGAGGTACGGCCCAACGAGTTCGACCACGCCTTCCAGCCGCTCCACCAGGTCGTCATCCCGCACATCGGCCTGCTGATCGGTGAGATGTGGGACTTCGAGGCCCTCGCGGAGGACTGTGCCGCCGACGGCGTGTACGAGTTCTGGCTCACCGCCGCCCCCCTGCCCATCACCGGCGCCGTCGGATCCCCCGTCAACCCCGTCGCCGTCAAGTAGCCCGGGACCGATCAGCCCGAGGAACAAGGGAGTTCCCTCATGAGCACACCCCGCAGAGTCCTGGTCATCGGCGGCGGAGCGGCCGGCAACACCACCACGATCCTGCTGCGCCGCGCCGGGATCGACGTCGACCTCGTCGAGGCGAAGGACGACTGGAACGCCACCGCCGGCTCCGGCATCACCCTCCAGGGCAACGCCCTGCGCGTCCTGCGCGAACTCGGCGTCTGGGAGCAGGTCAAGGCCTCCGGATTCCCCTTCGGGTCCGTCGGCATCACCGCCCCCGACGGCACCGTCCTGCACGTCCAGCGCGACCTGCGCACCGGCGGCGACGACCTGCCGGCCACCGTCGGCATGCAGCGCCCGCGGCTGCAGCGGATCCTGATTGACGCCGTCCGCGCGAGCGGCGCGACCGTCCGCCTGGGCACCACCGCGACCATCCTGGACCAGGACGCCGACGGCGTCTCCGTCCGGCTGAGCGACGGCAGCGAGCACCGCTACGACCTGGTCGTCGCCGCCGACGGACTGGGCTCGGCCACCCGTGCCCAGATCGGCATCACCGACAAGCCCGAGCCGACCGGCATGGCGATCTGGCGCGTCGCCGCCCCACGGCCCGTCGGCGTCGAACGTACCGATCTCGCCTACGGCGGCCCGGCGTTCATCGCCGGCTACTGCCCCACCAGCGACACCACGCTGTACGCGTACGTCGTCGAGAAGAACCGCGACCGCGCCTCCATACCCACGGAGTCGTACGCCGAGGAGATGCACCGGATCGCCGCCGCCTACGGCGGTGCCTGGCCGGCCATCACCGCCACCATCACCGACCCCTCGAAGGTCAACTACACCTGGTTCGACCGGTTGTTGGTGGAGGGCTCCTGGCACCGCGGCCGGGTCGTCCTCGTCGGCGACGCCGCGCACTGCTGCCCGCCCACCCTGGCCCAGGGCGCGGCACTGTCCCTGGAGGACGCCTGGGTCCTCGCCCAGATGCTCACCGAGGTCGGCGAGTGGGAAGAGGCCCTGTTCCAGGCCTACTACGAGCGCCGGATCGCACGGGTCCGACCCGTCGTCGAGGCGTCCGTCCAGATCGGCCAGTGGCAACTCGACGGCGTCCGCGACGCCGACGTGCCCGGGCTCATGGCCCGCACCATGACCATGCTCAGGGAGCTCCCGTGACCGCGCCCACCGTGGACGTGCACGCCCACGTTCTGCTGCCGGAGATCGAGGCGCTCGTCGCGGGTCTGCCGGGGCACGCCGAGGCCAGGGCAATCGACGCCCGCCGCAACGGTCCCGCCGCCCTTGCCGTCAGCGGCCCCATGGTCCGAGACCGCATCCCGGCCCTGACCGACCCCGCTGTCCGGCTCGCCCTGATGGACGCGCAGGGCGTCGACGTGCAGCTCGTCAGTCCTTCGCCATCGCACTACCACTACTGGGCGGACGCGGACACAGCGGAGAAGGTCCACCGGCTGGCGAACGAGGCGACCGCCGCGCACTGTGCGGCCGCGCCCGGCCGGCTGAGGGGCCTGGGGCTGGTTCCGCTGCAGCATCCCGGTCAGCTCGTGCCCGCCTTGGACCACGCGCTGGAGCAGGGGCTCACCGGCGTGGAGATCTCCAGCCACGCCCCCGGCCGGGAGCTGTCCGATCCGGTCTACGAGCCGCTGTGGGCGCGTGCCGAGGAGACCGGGGCGATCGTGTTCCTGCACCCCTTCGGCTGCACGCTCGATGAGCGCCTGGACCGGTGGTACCTGTCCAACACCGTGGGGCAGCCCACCGAGAACGCCGTCGCCCTCTCGCATCTGATCTTCTCCGGCGTCCTCGACCGGCACCCCGGGCTGAAGATCGTCGCGGCCCACGGCGGCGGTTACCTGCCCACCCACATCGGGCGCAGCGACCACGCCTGGCGGGCCCGTCCCGACGCGTCGGCAGGATGCGCCCAGCTGCCCAGCAGCTACCTGCAGCGCCTGTACTTCGACTCGCTCGTGCACGACCCGGCCGTACTGCGGGCGCTGGTGGAGACGGCCGGAGCGGACAGGGTGCTGCTCGGCTCGGACTTCCCCTTCGACATGGGCTCCGACGACCCCGTCGGCGCGCTGCGAGCGGCGGGCCTGACCGAGGCCGACTTCCACGCCGTCCGCGGCTCCAACGCCGCCGCACTGCTCAACCTCTCCCCCGCCTGAGGAGGCATCCCATGACAAATAGCCGCCTGCTCACCCACCTGCGGCACGTCGACCTCGCCGTTCCGGACTACGAGAAGCAGCTCGACTTCTACGCCGGCGTCTGGGGCCTGACCAAGGTCGCCGAGGACTCCGGCATCTCCTTCCTCGCCGCCGAGGGCAGTCCCGAGCAGTACGTCGTCCGGCTGCGCAAGGCAGACGAGAAGCGCCTCGACCTCGTCTCCTACGGCGCGGCGACCCCGGCCGACGTGGACGCCCTCGCCGAGCAGCTCCTCGCCGGCGGCGTGCAGTTGGTCTCACAGCCCGGCGCCGTCGACACCCCCGGCGGCGGCTACGGCTTCCGCTTCTTCGACGTCGACGGCCGCACCATCGAAGTCTCCGCCGACGTCCAGGCCCGCCGGCACCGCAAGATCGAGGAGAAGGAGGCCATCCCGGTCAAGCTCTCGCACGTCGTGCTCAACTCGCCCGACCTCGACCGCACCCGCGACTGGTACGAGCGGCACCTCGGCTTCCGGCTGTCCGACTCGCTCAGCTCCCCCCACATGGGCGACGTCATGCACTTCATGCGGATCAGCAACCAGCACCACTCCATGGCCCTCGCCAAGGGACCGCACACCTCCCTGCACCACGTCTCCTTCGAGATGCGCGGCATCGACGAGTACATGCGCGGCTCCGGCCGGGTCCTGCGGGCCGGCCACCGGAAGATCTGGGGTCCCGGCCGGCACATGGCGGGCGACAACACCTTCACCTACTTCCTCGACCCCCACGGCAACACCGTCGAGTACACCACCGAGCTGGAGAACCTCGACGAGGACACCTGGCACCCCCACGTCTACGACTTCTCCCAGCCCGAGGTCACCGACCAATGGGGTACGGCGAACCCGATGAACGAGCTGATCGCCAAGGAGTCCTTCAACGACCCCGACCGCGGCTGCTTCGTCGCCCCGCCGGTCTAAGACCGGCCACCACGAACCCCGGGAACGCGGCGGACCATGTCCGCCCTGACTGCCGCCGCCGCGTTCCCGGCCCGGTCCACGGGACCGGAGCCGTCCGAAGAAGGCCGGCAACGGGCCTTCTCTCCGTCCCGGAAGGCCCGGTCCCGTGTCCCCCGTTTCTCCACCTGGGAGCCGCATCATGCGCTTCGCCGCTTTCGAATACCGGCACCGGACCCGCGTCGCCGTCGTCGAGGACGACGGCACGCTCTTCCCCCTGCCGGGCGTCACCTCGCTCACCGATCTGATCCGCGACACCGACGGCCTCCCCGGCCTGCTCGCCGCCGGCGCGGCGGCCCTGGACGTCCCGCCCGGGCCCCACGTCTCCGAGGTCCGGCTGCTCTCCCCCCTCCAGCCCTCCTCCATCAGGGACTTCGTCACCTTCGAGGAGCACGTCGAAGGCGTGCGCCGGTCGGTGAGCGGTGCATCAGGAGTACCCGAGCAGTGGTACGAGGCGCCCACCTACTACTTCACCAACCCCCACGCCGTCTACGGCCCCCACGACGACGTGCCGATGCCGCCCGGCTCGTCCGTGCTCGACTTCGAGCTGGAGGTGGCGGCAGTCATCGGCCGGGACGGCCGCGACCTCACCCCCGAGCGGGCACGGGACCACATCGTCGGGTACACGGTCTTCAACGACTGGTCCGCCCGGGACCTCCAGTCCGCCGAGATGAAGGTCGGTCTTGGCCCGTGCAAGGGCAAGGACACCGCCACCAGCCTCGGCCCCTACCTGGTCACCGCCGACGAGCTGGAGCCCTACCGCGACGCCGACGGGTTCCTGCGACTGGCACTGGCGGCCGAAGTCAACGGCGAGCAGGTCGGCTCCGACCTGCTGTCCAACATGAGCTGGACCTTCGAAGAGATGGCCGCCTACGCCTCGCGCGGCACCCGGATCGTCGCCGGCGACGTCCTGGGCTCCGGCACCTGCGGCAACGGCGGCTGCCTCGCCGAACTGTGGGGCCGCTCCGGCGAGCAGGTCCCGCCGCCGCTCAGGCCCGGCGACACCGTCACCCTCAGCGTGGAGGCGATCGGGTCCCTCACCACCCGGGTGGTCCCTGGCACCGAGCCGGTCGCCCTGCCCAAGGGGCGGCGCCGCGACCGGGAGCGGCCGTGAGCGGCGGGCGCCTCGCGGGAAAGGTTGTGGTCGTCACAGGTGCGGCCCGGGGCCAGGGCGCCGCCGAGGTGGCGGCACTGGAGCGGGAGGGCGCCACGGTCGTCGCCACAGACGTGAACGGCAGGGAAGGCGTCCGCCGGCTCGACGTCACCCTGGCCGACGACTGGGCCGACCTGGCCGGTCACCTGCGCGAGACGTACGGGGCGGTGCACGGCCTGGTCAACAACGCCGGCATCACCTGGCGGGCCCGGATCGGTGAGGTCACCGCCCAGGACATGAGCTGCGTCCACGCCGTCAACGTGAACGGTCCGCTCCTCGGCATCCAGCACCTGGCCCCGCTGATGCCGCCGGGCTCGTCGGTGGTGAACGTCGGCTCCTCCGCCGCGCTGACCGCCCACTACCCGGTGGCCTATACGACGAGCAAGTGGGCGCTGCGCGGCTTGTCAAAGACCGCCGCAATGGAACTCGGTCCCCAGGGGATCCGGGTGAACACCATCCACCCCGGTTTCATCGAGACGGAGATGACGGCCTCGGCCGCGCCCGCCTTCCGGGAGACGAACATCCGCGAGACGCCGCTGGGCCGAGTGGGCACCGTCGACGAGGTCACGCCGCTGGTGGTGTTCCTGCTCTCCGACGAGTCGTCGTTCATCACCGGAGCGGAGATCCCCGTCGACGGTGGCCTCACCTCGCACGGCGGGGTGAAGTCCGTCTCCGACGCGCTGCTCGACGGGGCCGCGCGATGAGACGGCTGGAAGGGAAGGTCGCCCTGATCTCGGGCACGGCCCGCGGGCTGGGGAAGGCCGCGGCGCTCCGGTTCGCGGCCGAAGGCGCCCTGGTCATCGGCGGCGACCTCCTGCATGACGAAGCCTTGGAGACGCAGCGGGAGATCGGCCGGGAAGGCGGCACGGCTCTCACGGCGGGCCCCTTGGACGTCACCCGCCCCGAATCCGTCGAAGCGTGGGTGGGGGAAGCGGCCGAGGCGTTCGGCGGCGTCGACATCGTCCTCACCAACGCCGGCTCGGTGCGGTTCGACCCCCTCTTCGAACAGTCCTATGACGACTACGCGTCCCCTGTGCGCTCCGAGCTGGACTCGGTGTGGCTCACCGCCCGTGCCGCGTGGCCGCACCTGACACGCAGCCGCGGCTGCATCGTCACCATCGGCTCGACAGCCGGGATCAGCGGCTCCCTGACCAACCACCGCACGGCGCATTCCGCCGCGAAGGGCGGAGTGATCGCCCTGACCCGCCAACTCGCCGCCGAGGGCGCCGCGCACGGCGTCCGCGCCAACTGCGTCAGCCCGGGACTGATCGACACCGAAGGATCACGCGGCAACCTCCTCGCCGACAGCCACCCCATGCGCGACACAGCCCAGCACGTCCCCCTCGGACGTCTCGGCACGCCCCAGGACGTCGCCAAGGCGGCGGTCTTCCTCGCCTCCGAGGACGCCTCCTACGTATCCGGCGCCCATCTCGTCGTCGACGGCGGCTGGTCCGTCGTGCTGCCGGGCCCCCTCACCTGAAAGGACACCCGGAACCGTGGACAAGGTCATCCGTGAATCCGCGGATGCCGTCGCCGACATCCCCGACGGCGCATCGCTCGCCGTCGGCGGCTTCGGACTCAGCGGCATCCCCGAGACCCTGATCCGTGCCCTGCACGCCCAGGGCGCCACCGGCCTCAAGGTCGTCTCCAACAACTGCGGCATCGACGACCGGGGCCTCGGAATCCTGCTCTCGGCCGGACGCATCTGCCGGGTCACCGGCTCCTACGTCGGAGAGAACAAGGAGTTCGCCCGCCAGTACCTGAGCGGAGAGCTGGAGGTCGAGCTCGTCCCGCAGGGCACCCTCGCGGAACGACTCCGGGCCGGTGGCTGCGGCATCCCCGCCTTCTACACCCCGGCCGGCGTGGGCACCCAGGTCGCCGACGGCGGTCTGCCCTGGCGCTACGCCGCCGACGGCACCGTCGCCGTCCCCTCCCCCGCCAAGGAGACCCGCGACTACGACGGCCGGCCGCACGTCCTGGAGCACGGCATCACCACCGACTTCGCCCTCGTACGGGCCTGGCGCGGCGACCGGCACGGCAACCTCGTCTTCCGCCGTGCCTCCGCCAACTTCAACCCCCTGGCCGCCATGGCCGGTCGGATCACGATTGCCGAGGTCGAGGAGCTCGTCGAACCGGGAGACCTCGATCCGGGCCAGGTGCACCTGCCGGGCGTCTTCGTCCAGCGCGTCGTGGCCCTCACGCCTGCCCAGGCGGCCGACAAGCAGATCGAGAAGAGGACGGTGCGCGCCTGATGGCCTGGAACCGCAACCAGATGGCCGCGCGGGCCGCCACCGAGCTGACCGACGGCTCGTACGTGAACCTCGGCATCGGCCTGCCGACTCTGATCCCCGCGTATGTCCCCTCCGACGTACACGTGGTGCTTCACTCCGAGAACGGCATCCTCGGCACCGGCCCGTACCCCGGCGAGGACGAGGTCGACCCCGACCTGATCAACGCCGGCAAGGAGACCGTCACCGTCCTGCCCGGGGCCTCGTTCTTCGACTCCGCCCTGTCGTTCGGGATGATCCGCGGCGGCCACGTCGACACCGCCGTCCTCGGCGCCATGCAGGTCTCCTCGGCCGGGGACCTCGCCAACTGGATGATCCCCGGAAAGATGGTCAAAGGCATGGGCGGCGCCATGGACCTCGTCCACGGCGCGCGCAGGGTCATCATCCTGATGGAGCACACCGCCAAGGACGGCACACCGAAGATCGTCGCGGACTGCACCCTGCCACTCACCGGCCGAGCCTGCGTCGACCGGATCATCACCGACCTCGGTGTCCTCGACGTCACCGGTCACGGTCTGGCCCTGGTGGAGACCGCACCCGGCGTCACCGTCGAGGACATCCGCGCCCGCACGGGCGCACCCGTGACCGTCGACAGCGCCACCGCCGCCTGCTGACAGCCATCCCGCCCCCGCGGGTCCACGCACACGGACCCGCATCGGGAGCCGTCCCCGCTCCTGCCCCGATGGTCCGTACACCAACGATCCCGACGCAGAAGATCCACCGCGGCGGGAGGCGGATCGACCCCGTCCCTCAAGGAGGCACCTACCCGTGACGACCTCGCCCCTGCACATCGCCGTCGTCGGCGGCGGCATCGGCGGCCTGGCCGCCGCCCTCGCGGCCGCCCGCTCAGGCCACCGCGTGACCGTGGTGGAGCGCGCCGCCCAGTTCGGCGAGATCGGAGCCGGCCTGCAGCTGGCCCCGAACGCCTCCCTGGCGCTGGAGGAACTCGACGTCCTCGACGCCGTCCGGCGCTCCGCCGTCGCCCCACCCCAGCTCGTCATGATGGACGCGCTCACCGGCAAGCAGCTCACCGCGCTCGACCTGCGCAGCGACGCCTACCGCAGCCGCTTCAAGCACCCCTACCTCGTCACCCACCGCACCGACCTCCACGGAGCGCTGCTGGCCGCCTGCCAGGACCACCCGTCGATCGACCTGCACACCGGACGCACCGTCACCGACGCGGTACAGACACCGGCCGAGGTGCGCCTGCACTTCGCCGAAACGCCCGACCGGCTCACGGCGGACGCGGTGGTGGCCGCCGACGGCCTGCACTCCCGGCTGCGGCAGATCCTCGTGAACGACGGCGCCCCCGTCTGCTCGAAGTACGTCGCGTATCGCGGCGCCCTGCCCGTCAGCAGCATGACGGGCTCGATGGCGCAGCACGCCACGACGGAGTCGGTCATCGTCTGGGCCGGGCCCCGCATGCACCTCGTGCAGTACCCCGTGCGGCGCGGCGAGCTCTACAACCAGGTCGCCGTCTTCGAGAGCGACCACTACACCCCCGACTCCGACGACTGGGGCACCGAGGCCGAACTGGAGGAACGGTTCGCCGGCGCCTGCGACACCGTGCGCGACGCGCTACCGCTCATCGCGCGCGACCGGCGCTGGCCGCTGTTCGACCGGCTTCCCATCACCGACTGGGTCCACGGCCGCATCATGCTCCTGGGCGACGCCGCCCACCCCATGCTCCAGTACCTGGCCCAGGGCGCCTGCCAGGCGCTGGAGGACGCCGTGGCCCTCGGCCACGCTCTGCGCGATCACGGCCGCCCGGAGGACGCGTTCGCGTCCTACGCCGCCCTGCGGACCGAGCGGGCCGCATCGATCCAGACGAACGCGCGACGGTTCGGCGAGATCTGCCACATGGACGGCATGGGGGCCTTCCTGCGCAACCAGCTGCTGTCCGACCGCACCCCCGAGGACTTCGACGACGTCGCCTGGGTGTGGACCCCCGCCGGCGACCTCCAGCCCTCGATCACCCCGTGAGCAACCACCGCGAGGAGACACCATGACCGACGACCCCGCCTACAAGGCCCTCGACGAACTCGGCGCCGCTCCGCTCTGGCGCTTCTACGGCAACCTGTTCCCGGCCGAGCCCCGCAGCCGGGCCGTCCCCTACCGGTGGAGCTGGAAGGAGCTGCGGCCCCATCTGCTGCACTTCTCCCAGACCCTGTCCCTGGACGAGGCCGAACGACGGGTCCTGATGCTCGTCAACCCCGGGCTCACCGATCCGCCCGCCACGGTCAACACCCTGTACGCCGGGCTGCAGATCATCCTGCCCGGGGAAACCGCCCAGGCCCACCGGCACACGTCCAACGCCTTCCGGTTCATCCTGGAGGGCGACGGCGCCTGGACCACCGTCAACGGTGAGCGCGTCTTCATGGCCCCCGGCGACCTCCTGCTCACCCCCGGCTGGCACTGGCACGACCACACCCACGAGGGCGACGCGCCGATGATCTGGCTCGACGCCCTGGACTACCCCCTCGTCAACGCCCTGGAAGCGGGCTTCTACGAGAAGTACCCCCAGCGGCTCCAGCCCGTCACCCGCCCCGACGACGCCGGCAGCCGCCAGTTCCTCCACGGCCGCCTGACCCCCGCCTGGATCACGCAAGACGGACCGAACTCGCCCGTCACCCGCTACACCTGGCAGGAAACCAGCCGGGCCCTGGAGGCCATCGCCGACACCGCCGACGGCAGCGACGTCGACGGCATCGTCCTGGAGTACACCAACCCCTGGACCGGCGGCCCCGTCATGCCCACCATCGGCTGCCGCGTCCAGCGACTGCGCCCCGGTTTCCAGGGAGCGGGCCGCCGCCACACCGCATCGACGGTCTTCACCGTCGTCCGCGGCGAAGGAACCACCATCGTCGACGGCAAGCGTCTCGACTGGGCCGAGAACGACACCTTCGCCATACCGGGCTGGGCCTCCTACCGGCACCTGAACACCTCGAAGTCCGCCGACGCGGTCCTCTTCTCCTACAGCGACGAGCCCGTCATGCGCTCCCTGGGCCTGTACCGCACCGAGAACGCCGACCCCGGCGCCTGATCACCCCACCCCTCTCCGACACCCCCAAGGAGGCCACGATGCGTCTGGCCCTGTTCGACAAGGGACGACTCGGCGTCGTCCACGGCGACACGATCACCGACGTGACCGACCAGCTCACCCCCTTTTCCGCCGGTCCGGCCGGCGCGCTCCAGCAGTACATCGAGACGGTGTCCGACGGCTCCGGGCCGACGCTCAACCTGGCAGGCGGGCGCCGGGTGCCGCTGGCGGAGGTGACGCTGGAGGCTCCGCTGCCCCGCCCCGGCAAGATCATCGGAGCACCCGTCAACTACCTCGACCACAAGGCCGAGATGGACTACCCCACCTCCATCGCGGACCTCGGGGTCTTCCTGAAGGCCAACTCGTCGGTGATCGGCCCGGGCCAGGACATCGTCCTGCCCTACTCCGACGTGCGCACCGACCAGGAAGGCGAGCTGGCCGTCGTCATCGGCCGGACCGCATCACACGTCAGCGCCGACGACGCCCTGGACCACGTCTTCGGCTACACCTGCCTGCTGGACATCACCGTCCGCTCCGGGGAGGACCGTTCGACGCGCAAGTCGTTCGACACGTTCACCCCCATCGGCCCGTGGGTGGTCACCGCCGACGAGATCCCCGACCCCGACCGGCTCGGCCTGCGCTGCGACGTGGCCGGTGAGACCCGCCAGAGCACCAACACCGAGTACCTCATCTTCGGCGTGCGCGAACTGGTCGCCTACGCCTCCTCGGTGATGACCCTGCACCCGGGCGACGTGATCGCCACGGGCACGCCGGCCGGTGTCGGCCCGCTCAGCGACGGCGACCACGTCGTCGTCGAGATCGAGAAGATCGGCCGCCTCGAAGTGGGCGTGGACGGCTCGCGGGCCACGCCGTACGAGTCCCGGCCCGGTCACCGTCGCGGCTGATCCCCCCGCACAGCTGCCGGCACAAGGAAGCGATGATGACCGGAGCCCTCGACCTGAACCGCTACGCCGGTCACTTGATCCGGCGTGCCGAGCAGGTCCACACCGCCCTGTGGTGCCGGTACGTCTCCGAGACCATCACCTCCCAGCAGTTCGCCGTGCTCAACACCTTGCGCAACGGCGAAGGGCTCGACCAGCGCACGGTCGCCCGGCTGACGTCGCTGGACAGGTCGACGACCCACCACATCGTGCGGCGACTGACCGAGCGGAACCATGTGAGCCGGGCACGGGACGAGCAGGACCGGCGGCGGACCCTCCTGGCGCTGACGGCGGAGGGCAGGGCCCTGCAGGCCGCGCTCGCGCCTTCCGCGGAGAGGATCAACGACGAGCTGCTCTCCGTCTTTCCCACTGAAGAACGGGGCGAGCTGATGCGCCTTCTCACCCGGCTCACTGAACGAGAGCACCTCGGCGCTCGCAGGACGCACTCCGACTGAAGCACGATGCGGGTGTACCAATGAGCGTGCTCCTGCCGCGGTGCGCTCCCGCGGCAGGAGCACCATCGACCTCGCCGGCCAGGGGCTGTGCCGAGGCCTGCGACGCTGTCTCCGCCGCCGCCCCAGAACCGTCCACGCCCCGAGGTCCGTACGGCAAGATAGGTCTTTTGACATAGCTATCAACTCATAGTTGAATGCTTTTATGCTCCCACCCAGCAAGTCCGTGCAGGACATCGACCACACGGCCGCCGGCCTTGTGGCATGCCTGCCCGCTCTGGGCCGAGCACTCGAGCGGTACGTCGACCAGGACTACCCGTACCCCAAGCCCTCCGAGGCCCAGCTCGCTCTCCTGCGCTACGTCGCGACACAGGACGGCACCACCGTGCGCACCGCTGCCAAAGCGCTGCTCATGAAGCCGAACAACGCCAGCGCGCTCGTCACCCAGCTCACCGAGCAGGGTTTGCTGGAGCGCCGGCAGGACCCCGCCGACAAGCGTGTGGCGCACCTCCACCTCACCCCGGTCGCCCAGCAGCGGCTCAACGAGGTCGCGCAGATCATGAGCGCCCGCGTCGTACGTGTCCTGCGCACGATGACCGACGGCGAACTCGACGCCCTCGGCTCCGCGCTCGGCGCCCTCAACAGCCTCGACCGGCGTCTGCACGCCACTCACTGAATCCATCCCACCCGGCCCGGCCGAAGCCGCGCCGGGTGCCGTGGTGGCACCCCGTACCTGCCTGCATCTGCGCATGCCCCCTGAGCGGCTCTGGCTCCTGCCCACAGCCGCAGCGTCGGCATGCCTTGAAACGAAAGACTCGACACAACCATGCCTTCCGTCGGCACCCTCGCCGAACCGTCCCGCCACCCGTCCCCCGACACGGCCGCCCCCGCCCGGCGCTCCAATCCGTGGCTCACCCTGATCGCCGTGGCCTTCGGTCTCTTCATGGTCGGCCTCGACGGATCCGTCGTCGCCATCGCCAACCCCGAGATCGGCCGCGACCTCCACGCCTCCACCCCCGACCTCCAGTGGGTCACCAACTCCTACCTTCTCGCACTCGCCGCCGCCCTCATCCTCGGCGGCAAGCTCGGCGACCGCTTCGGCCGCCGCACCCTGTACCTCGTCGGCGTCGCCGGCTTCACCCTCGCCTCCGTCGCCATCGGCCTCGCCGGCTCCATCGAGGGCGTCATCACCTTCCGCGCCCTCCAGGGCTTCTTCGGCGCCCTGCTGATGCCGAACACCCTCGGCCTCCTCCGCGCCGTCTTCCCGCCGAAGAAGTTCGGCATGGCCGTCGGCATCTGGGCCATGGTCTCCTCGGTCTCCACCGCCCTCGGTCCCATCGTCGGCGGCCTCCTCGTCCAGCACGTGAACTGGGAAACCGTCTTCTACATCAACGCCCCCATCGGCGTCCTTGCCCTCGCCTTCAGCACGGTCGTCCTCCCCCAGAGCAGGAATGCGGCCGCCGCGCAGGAGAAGTTCGACATCCTCGGCGTCGTCCTGCTCGCCGCCGGCCTGCTCCTGCTCGTCTTCGGCGTGGTCAAGGGAGAGACCTGGGGCTGGACCTCCGGAGGCACCCTCGGCGCCATCGGCGCCGGCCTGCTGCTCCTGGTGTTCTTCGGGTGGTGGCAGACCCGCGTCACCTCGCCCCTGCTGCCGATGCGCCTGTTCCGCAACCCGACGCTCACCATCGGCACGATCATCACCGCGCTGAACTTCTTCGTCCTGCTCGGCGTGATCTTCTTCGTCATGATCTACCTGCAGAACGTCCGCGGCTTCAGCCCCGTCGAAGCCGGCGTCCGCACGCTGCCGTTGAGCCTGGCCTCGGTCGTGGCCTCCCCGCTGGGCGCCGCCCTCACCGACAGGTTCGGTCCCCGTCTCACCATGCCTCTCGGCATGGCACTCCAGGGCGTCGCCTGTTTCACCATGCTCAGCTGGGACGCCCACTCCTCCTACACGCTCCTGTGGCCGCCGTTCGTCGCCCTGGGCCTCGGCGTCGGCATGGTCATGGCCTCATCCTCCGACGCCATCGTCGGCAACGCCCCCGTCAAGGACGCCGGCGTCGCCGGCGGCCTCCAGGCGACCGCCCTCCAGATCGGCGGCGCCCTCGGCACCTCCGTCCTCGTCTCGCTGATCAGCAGCCGGGTCGGCACGACGCTCACCGGGGAACTCTCCGCCGCCGGGACGCCGAGCCCCGTGGCCGAAGGGCTGCTGGAGGCGAAGGACGCCGTTGCCATGGGCGTCGCGCCCGTCTCGGACGCCATGCCCGCCGGCCTGCGGGCAGCCATCACCGAGGGCAGCCACCAGGCCTTCATGAACGGCGTCCACACCTCCGTGCTCGTTGCCGGCACGCTCTGCGCACTCGGCGCGGTCCTGGCCGCCGTGGGCGTGAGGCGCTCGCGGGACACCGACCGGCACTGAACGGGCCGAGGGCACGCCCGATCTCCTGGCGCTACGAGCCCTGACCCAGTTGCGCAGGTGAGGCGGGGACGCCCGGCGGTCCGCCAGTCGTTCCCGCCTCGCTTCGTCCAGGACAGGCATGCGACCACGTCGCCGAAGCTTCGCGACGGGACGCGAGACGGTTTCGCGCCGCAGCGGAACGGTGCCGCCAGGCGCTTCCGGCCGGTAGAGGCAAGGCCTCTCAGGCTCGCGGCATACTGGATCGGCGCACGACGAGCTCTGGTTGGAGCACGATGCCTGTGTGCCGATGGTCATGCTGCGGATCCGAGTGTTCAAGCTCTCGCAACAGCAGCTCGGCCGCCGAGTGGCCGATCTCGGCGGCGGCGTGGCGCACCGAGGTCAGCGGGATGAGACTCGCCTCCGCGAACTCGATGTCGTCGGGGCCCACGACGGCGAGATCGTCCGGGATGTGTACGCCCGCGTCGAAGGCCGTCTGCATGACGCCCAGGGCCAGGAGGTCGTTCGCGCAGAAGACGGCCGTCGGCTGGGGCGAGAGTCCGATGAGCCGGGCCCCGGCGTCACGGCCGGCACCGACATCCAGCCTCTCGGCCGGGATGTCGACGATCGTGTCGACCCCGAGCCCGGCCTCCTCCACCGCGCGGACGAGGCCCTCACGCCGGTCCCGGACCTGCTGTAGATGACCGGGACCGCCGCTGCCGTCGTCGACATGCTCACCGGGCGAGACCTGCCCCGCCTGCGCCGCCCGTTGTTCCGGCCGGGGCCCTGCCGCCGGGGCGGCAGGGCTCGGGCCGTTCGGCGGGGTGTGGTCAGTTCTGGTCGAGGGGGAGGGCGATGTCGGTGACCCGGCGGGATGCGGGGAACGTGCCGATGAGCTGGGCCTGGCCGGTGAGGACGTCCACCTTGTAGAAGCGGTGGCTGCCGCCGGTCCTGAGGGCCGCGAACCCGTGGTCGGTGCCCTTGCGGGGGGAGTAGTAGATGTCGAAGCCCGCCGACGGTCCGGCGTCGACACCGAGGCTGCCGGTGGGGGCGAGGGTGCCGGCGTTGGCCGGCGACTGCAGGGAGACCCGGTCGTTGGTGGTGTCGATGTCGAACAGCGTGGTCGCCGTCGTGGTGTCGAGGTCGTTGTTGGTGTAGGCGGCGCCCGTCACTCCGAGCGCTGTCGACGGCGGCATGGTGGGGTTGGTGAGCGTGCCGTCGACGGTGGTGGTGAGCGGCGCGGCGGGGTCGTCGATGTTGTGGCGCAGGTTCTGGCCCGTGTCGCTGATGACGCGCAGGCGGTTGGCCGCGGGGTTGAAGTCGACGCCGAAGTACCTGCCGTCGAGTGCGACGGTGAGCTGGGAGACCTTCACGGCCCGGGCGTTCTTGTCGAGGGTGTAGATGCCTCCTCGGTCGCCGACGCCGTACAGCTTGCCGTTCTGGACGCGGAAGTCGATTCCGACCAGCTTGGTGTCGGACCGCAGACCGCTGACCCTGCCCAGGTGCCACAGGTCGGAGGTGTCGTGCACCCGGAAGCCCACCAGGTGCTGGTCCTCGGTGAGGCCCACGGACGTCAGGCCCTTGCCGTCCCCTCCCCAGCCGCCGCGGGTGTCCGCCGCGATGGCGGAGGGGACGGCTGCCAGTACCGAGGCGGCGAGCGTGCAGGCGATAACTGCTTTGCGCATCATTCGTCTCCGAGACGGTCCAGGACGCCGCCGGGAGGCGACATCGACGCAAGCAGACAAACAGATCAAAAGGCTGGTAAAGCGACTATCAGGAGTGATCGTGGTCGTGTCCCAG
The DNA here is from genome assembly GCF_044764665.1 of Streptomyces sp. NPDC093795. Lineage (NCBI taxonomy): Bacteria > Bacillati > Actinomycetota > Actinomycetes > Kitasatosporales > Streptomycetaceae > Streptomyces > Streptomyces sp. NPDC093795. The sequence goes on along the minus strand of NZ_JBIWIO010000003.1, from coordinate 383,047 downwards.
CCAACGGAGCAACCGACGAACCAGCATGGAGTAGTGGGTTCATGGGTGGGCGGTGATGACGAGGTGGGACCGGTAGGTCCGACGGCCGCCGTCCCAGTCGGCGCAGGTGATGAGGGTGAGGTGCGGTTGTGGGGTGGGGGCGTAGACACGCTGGGACGGAAAGGCGTCCTTGGTGTAGACGGCCGTGGTGGCGACGGTGAAGTGGGCGGGCCGGCCGTCGCGGCGCCGCACGGTGATCCGGTCACCTGCGCGCAGGGCACCGAGGCCGTAGAAGGCGGCGGGGCCGGTGGAGGAGTCCAGGTGTCCGACCAGGATCGTGTTGCCGTTCTCCCCCGGGGCCGCGGAGCCGGTGTACCAGCCGGCGTGGTCCGTATCGGCGGGCATGGCGAGAAGGGGTTCACATCCCGCCACCCCGCAGAGCAGGACCAGGTCGGGGCCTGCTCCAGCAAGCGGATCAGGTCCCTGAGTCGTTCCCGGTGCCAGCTGTCGACGTAGTCGACCGCGTCTCGGGCCCGCCTCAGCACTCCCGCCAGGAGAGACGCTACCGAGCGAGCCTCACTGGGAAAAAGCACGGCCCCCCTGGCTAACGAGCGAAGCAGCGAGCTGAGCGGTTCGATGGACGTAGCGGCGCCGTTCACCATGCTGGAGTGATGCATCGTGCATGACGAGTTCCCACTCGCCGCCGATGTCCTGGACGACGAACCAGCCGTCCTGGTGCTGGATGCCAGGGGAGCTGTGCTCACTTGCACGCCCTCCGCGCTACGGCTGTTCGACGGCTCCATCGACGAGATCCGCAGTATGGAACTCTCGGCGTTCTTCGACGATCCGTCCGTGTGGGCCGAGCTCGTCTCCGGCGCTCTGGGCGGGCTCGTGCTGAGCGCGCGTGCCGACCTGCACACTGTCCGCGGTGCTCCGTTCTCGGCGGTGATGGCGGTGTCGATACTCGCGAGGGGTTCGGAGGGCCGTTTCCTCATGCGGCTGTTCGCGGCGGAGCCCCCGGACTCCGGGCCTCAGACCGTACGGCGGCCTCAGCCCACCACGGAGCAGGTGCTCGGGGCCGATCCGCGAGCGCTTGAGCGGCTGGAGCTGCTCCACGAAGCCGCAACCCCGGCGGCTCTCTCGACATCACACGTAACGCCGAGCAGCTGCTGGACGTACTCGTGCCGGCGTTTGCCGACCTGGGGGCGGTGGACCTGACCGATGGCGTACTGCTCGGCGAAGAACCGACGTTCCTCGCTCCCCGCACGCCCCTGCGGCGAATCGCCGTGGCGGCGGCCGACGGATGCTGGCCGCGAGAGACCCACGCGGCCGGCGCAACCTTCCGGATCGGCGACGAAGAAGTCGAACACCTGCGCAAAGGCACGCCCGGTGTCCTGCCGGATCTGGACCTGGCCCGGGCAGCGCTGGAAGGTGACGCGGAAAGGACCGCGCTGATGCTGCCCCCGACGGCCACATCCCTGATGGTGCTGCCGCTCCTGGCGCGGGGACTGGTGCTGGGGGCGGTGGGGCTTTGGCGCACCGGGGAACGAACTCCCTTCGATCCGGTGGATGTGACGTTGGCGGACGAGATCGGCACCCGGGCGTCGCTGAGCCTCGACAACGCCCGGCGCTACACCCTTGAGCGCCGTACCGCGGAGGCGCTGCAACGAGGTCTTCTCCCAAGGCCGGTGATGGATGTCGAAGCTGCCAACACCTTCGGCGCTCACATGCCCGCGCGCGCTGCGACAGGTACGGGCGGGAGCTGGTACGACGTGATCGCCCTGTCCTCCAGCCGAGTGGCCTTCGTCGTGGGCAACGCGGGCGGGCAAGGCATGAACGCCACGGCGGCGATGGGGCAGCTGCGGGCGGCGGTGCAGACCCTGTCGGACCTCGACCTCAGTCCTGACGAGCTGCTGTCCCACTTGAACGACCTGGTGGTTCGCCTCGCCGAGGACGAGAAGCATCGAGGCACTGCCGCGCCGGCCGCCGGCAGCGTCCACGGTGCGACGTGCTTGTACGCCGTCTATGATCCGGTCAACTGCCACTGTGTTCTGGCCAGTGCGGGACATCCGGGGCCGTTGCTCGCTTCGCGGGACGGCGATGAGGCCGACCTCGTGCCCTTGCAGCCGGGGCTGCCCCTGGGCAAAGGCGCGGAGCCCTTCGAATCTGCCGAACTGCAGCTGCGCCCCGGTGACCTGCTGTCCTTCTACACCGGAGCGTTGGCACGAGGTCCGCACCACACGGGGCGTGGGCCGGCACTGGTGCGGGAGGGTACCGGTGACGGCGCCGGGAACGGGCGCCCGGTCACGGAAATCGGTGGCCGCATCATGGCGCAACTGCTGCAGGAACCCTCGGGTGCGACAACTGCCGGAAGACGCCACCGCCACTTGGCAACTGCCCGCCGACCCCAGCATCGTCGGAAGCGCGCGCAGTCGCGTCACCGGCCAACTGACCTCCTGGGGACTGGAGGATCTGGCGTTCGCCACTGAGCTGATCGTCAGCGAGCTGGTCACCAACGCCGTCCGCTACGCGGGCGGCCCGGTGGGGCTGCGGCTGATTCGGGATCACCGCCTGATCTGTGAGGTCTCCGACCCCAGCCAGACACAGCCACATCTGCGGCGGGCCCGCCTGACGGATGAGGGCGGCCGTGGTCTGTTCCTGGTGGCGCAGCTGACGCATCGCTGGGGCAGCCGATACACCCCTGCAGGCAAGACCATCTGGGCCGAGCAACTGCTGGAAGAAGCGCCCTGACCTGTGCAGCGGCCGGCACCACGCACGCTCGGGTTCAGGATGCTCTCGGTGAACAACGTGAGGAGGCCGGGTACGGCGCTCAGGACGACGCGATCAAGCGCCGGCGAAGATCTCTACCCGGAAGCTTCGGAGGCGGCCACTGTCCAGCCGGTGACAATCCGCGCTGCGAGTACGTACGCGACCTGCCATGGCGGTTCAGATCGACGGGCCACGGTTCAGTAGACGAGCAGCTGGCACTCGATAACAGAACTACAAGAAGGCCTGCACGTTCAGTGCAGGTTCACTGAACTGACTTCACCATCTCATCTCGCCGCAATCAAAGCGTCCTTCACGCTTGACATGGATCCGGCCACGGGTGCCTCATGGTGGACACCCCGACATGCAGACCAGTGGCTCGGTCGTAGAACTCTGACAACGTTGTCTTATCGGAGTTCTGTGCGGTCGGGGCCCCTTCCCCCACTTCTCACGAGGAGAGGCATGACCAAGTCACCGCGCAGGACGTGGTTCACGGCCGCCGGCAGCGCTCTCGCCGGCGTCGCCGGGCTGCTGCTGCCCGTCTTCGGCACCGCCGGTGCCGCCCAGGCCGCCGACAGCGGCATCCACGTCAGCAACGGCCGCGTCTACGAGGCCGACGGCAGCGAGTTCGTGATGCGCGGGGTGAACCACGCGCACACCTGGTATCCGACGGAGACCGGGGCCATCGCGGACATCGCCGCCAAGGGCGCGAACACCGTCCGCGTCGTGCTCTCCAGCGGCGACCGCTGGACGGAGACCAGCGGGTCCGAGGTGGCGTCGATCATCGGCGACTGCAAGGCCGCCAAGGTCATCTGCGTCCTGGAGGTGCACGACACCACCGGGTACGGCGAGGACGGCGCCGCCGCCTCCCTCGACCAGGCCGCCGACTACTGGGTGGGCGTCAAGAGCGCCCTCCAGGGCCAGGAGGACTACGTCGTCGTCAACATCGGCAACGAGCCCTACGGCAACAGCGGTTACGCCGCCTGGACCGACGCCACCAAGAGCGCCATCGGGAAACTCCGGAGCGGCGGCATCGAGAACGCGCTCATGGTCGACGCCCCCAACTGGGGCCAGGACTGGTCCAACACCATGCGGAACAACGCCGCGTCCGTCTTCGCCGCCGACCCGCACCGCAACACCATCTTCTCCATCCACATGTACGGCGTGTACGACACCGCCGCCGAGGTCCAGGACTACCTGAACCACTTCGTGAACAACGGACTGCCCATCGTCGTCGGCGAGTTCGGCGACAACCACAGCGACGGCAACCCCGACGAGAACGCCATCATGGCCACCGCTCGCTCGCTCCGCGTCGGCTACCTCGGCTGGTCCTGGAGCGGCAACGGCAGCGGCGTCGAGTACCTCGACATGGTGAACGGATTCGACGCCGGCTCCCTGACCGCCTGGGGGAACCGCTTCTTCAACGGCGCCGACGGGATCTCCACCACCTCCACCCGCGCCAGGATCTACGGCGGCGGAACCGGCGGCGGTGGCGGCAACACTGGCGGCACGGCACCGAACGGCTACCCGTACTGCGCGAACGGCGGCTCCACCGACCCCGACGGCGACGGCTGGGGCTGGGAGAACCAGCGCTCCTGCGTCGTCCGCGGCAGCGCCGCCGACACCGGATCCGGCGGCGGCAACACCGGCGGGACGGCCCCCAACGGCTATCCCTACTGCATGAACGGCGGCTCCACCGACCCCGACGGCGACGGCTGGGGCTGGGAGAACCAGCGCTCCTGCGTCGTCCGCGGCAGCGCCGCCGACCGCTGAGCACCAGGGCGCCCTCCCGTCTCCGAGGACGGGAGGGCGCCCCTCGTCGTGTGGCGGCTCAGGCCAGCTGGGTCGCCTGGAGGCGGGCGTAGGCGGAGCCGCGTGCGAGGAGTTCTCGATGGCTACCGGTCTCCACCACCCGCCCCCGTTCCAGGACCACGATCCGGTCCGCGCCCCTGATGGTGGAGAGGCGGTGGGCCACGACGAAGACCGTCCGGCCGGCGACCAGACGGGCCAGCGCCTCCTGGACCTGCGCCTCGGAGCGGGCGTCCAGCGCCGACGTGGCCTCGTCGAGGACCAGGACCCGGGGGTCGCGGATGAGCGCCCGGGCGATCGCCAGCCGCTGGCGCTGACCGCCCGAGAGGCGGGTGCCGCGCTCCCCCACGACGGTGTCGAGGCCGTCCGGCAGCGCGTCGACGAACTCGGCGGCGTTGGCGTCACGCAGGGCGCGCCGCAGCGTCGCCTCGTCGACGTGCTCCATGCCGTACGTGACGTTCTCCCGGACGGTCCCCTCGAAGAGCACGGACTCCTGGGGGACGACGGAGACGTGCCGGCGGAAGCTCCTCAGGTCGAGGCCGGCCATGTCCCGGCCGTCGAGGAGCAACCGGCCCGCCGTGGGGCGGTGGAAGCCGAGCACCAGGTTGAGCAGGGTGGACTTCCCCGCGCCGGAACCGCCGACGATCGCGAGCGTGGTGCCGACCGGCACGTCGAGCTCCACGCCGCTCAGGGCGGGCTCGTCGCCGTCGCCGTGCGCCAGGCCCACGCCCTCGAAGCGGAACGCCCCGGCGACCTCCTCCGCCTGCCGCTTGCCGTCGTTGACCTCCAGGTCCGGCGCCTGGAGGACCTCGCCGACGGACCTCAGGGACTCCACCGCCTTGCCCACGACGGGCGCCAGGGCCAGCAGGCTCGTCACCGCGCCGGTGAGCGTGGAGAAGTACGCGCTGAGCATGACGACCTCGCCCGGCGTGACCGACGTCCACCCGTGGTACGCGACGAGCGCCGCGCTCGCGAGGCAGGCCGTGCCCAGCCCGTTGAAGACCACCCAGGAGAGCGAGCCGAAGCGGGCGTTGAGCAGGTCCAGCCGGGTCCCCTCCCGCTGGACGCGGTCGAGCTCGCGCCCGACCCGGCCCAGGGCCGTGCGCTCCAGCGCGTGGGCGCGGGTGATGGGGATGAGGGTCGTCATGTCGCTGACGGAGGCGGACATGCGCTCGACCGAGCGGCGGTACGAGGTGTTGCCCTCGCCCAGCCTCGCGCGCAGGGCGCCGATCAGCAGCACGGCGACGGGGATCAGGACGAGGAAGACCGGCAGGAAGACCGGGGTCACGACGGCGATGACGGCGAGGCCGCCCGCCAGGGTCGCGACGGCGGTGAGGCCGTTGTCCGCGGTCTGCTGGAGTCCCGTCTCCAGCGTCTCGACGTCCCGGACCACCTTGGCGTGCAGCACGGACGAGCTGGTGCGGCTGTGGAAGCCGATGGAGAGCTGCTGCATCCGCGTCACGAGGGCGGAGCGCAGATCGCGGCCGAGCCGGCGGACCGCCCCGTGCATCCAGCGGACGTACAGCAGGTGCAGCGGCGGGTTGAGGAGGAGCACCGTGACCATCAGGGCGCAGTTCCACCAGAGTTCGGAGACCGGCCGGTGCTCGACGACGATGTCGATCACGTTCGCCGTCACCGGCGGGAGCAGCCACACGGGGGCGTGCTTGGCGAAGAACACCGCGACCGCTCCGGCGAGGCGGACGCGGTCGGGGCCGAAGAGGTAGCGGACGGTGTGGACCGGGTGTTCACCGCGGTAGCGGTGGTCGAGCGGACTGTCCTTCATGGCTTCTGCGGGCTTCCTTCGTCGGGACCGGCCGCGCCTCTCGCCGTGGCACGCGTCCGGTGGCGGCGTGGGGGCCAGGGCTCGGACCCGCCGCGTACGAGGGCAGCGCGGTCCCGCGGCCGTGGGACGGCCGGGATCTCCCTGGGGCGAGGACGGCGGCGTGCTCTCGGAGAAGCATGCGGCGGGCGGGCCCTCCGGTGCCAGTGCATGAGGGCCCACTCCGAAGTTTTACGAAACTCCAGCTAAACCATCTCGCGGGCCCGCGAGATCCAGGGCATCGGACCGGAAGAATGCGGCTCCGGATCAGCCGCTGGGACAGCCCTGCTGCCGGCAAACGAGGGATGAAACGGCAAGGCGGCACGCTGTGCGGGCACCGACTCGACGTCGACGGCCTTCACTGGCCGCTCCGAACCGCCTTCGTCGGGCGGCAGCGCCTCCACCGCCGCTGGCGGCGTACTGCTGCTCGTTGAACTCACCCTCGCGCTCCTCGAAGCCGTGCCAGCTCTCGTGGCTGAACATCCAGACGCGGGCGACGTCGACGCCGTCGGCCGCCATGCGGGCGAAGTGCGCGTCGATGCGGGCCTTGTCCATGTACTGGGTCTCGGTGTCGCCCGAGCCCGCCCCGAAGGTGAACATGTCATAGGCGTTGGCGCCGGCGAAGAAGTACTCCTTGCCGTCGAGGCAGAAGCGGATGCCGCAGCGGATGACGAAGGAATCGATGCCGTCGGCGGCGGCCGGAGCCGGGCGGGCGACGAGGAGGCCGGTGAGGGCCAGGACCGCCGCGAGGAGCCAAGCCAGCGAGCCCGCTCGTCTTGCCGGTGTAACGGCGTGGGGGGACGTACTCATGGGGTTCCCTTTCGTCCGGAGGGAGTGGAGGAGGAACCGGTTGTCTGCGGGGCGGCTCACCTGGAAAATCATTAACCGCCTAATCCAGAAGGAACCGCAGGGACAGCGCGGAGGCATGTCAATGATTGCAACTCCCTTTCACCGTATGTCTGTTGGGGCGAAGGATTCTCTGCCGACGCCTAGTACTCCAGCCGTAGTTCGTGATCTTCACGTCAGAGTGGCTTGTCGTCGGTAGTGGCTGGCCTGGGATCGGGCTTGATGGCAGCGTCGTCAGTCGGACCAGCGGAGTCGGTGCGTGTCTGTGTGGCTGGTCTGGGCGACGAGGGTGGTGAACAGGTGCTGGATCTCGTTGCAGGTCAGCGGGATCAGGCCGTCCGGAGTTTGTTCTTGAACGCGTTGGTGGGCGGTGGCTGCGGCGAGGAAGGCGTGGGCGAGCATCGCGAGTGTGACCCAGCGATGCCAGGACGTCCAGCGTCTGACCTGGTGTTCGTCCAGTCCGGCCAGTCCCTTTCCGGACTGGAAGGTCTCCTCGATCGTCCACCTGCGCCCCGCCACTTTCACGAGGGTGGACAGCGGCACCCGATCCGCCGAGTAGCAGCGGTAGAAGGCGAGTTCGCCGGTGCGCCGGTTGCGGCGGACGAGGAGGTGGCGGTGGCCGGGCCGGTCGTCGGTGATGTCGGCCAGGGCCCAGTCGTAGAAGCGGTGTCCCTTGGCTCCGGCGCCGGCGGAGAGCTTCTGCCATGCCCGTTTCGGCAGCTTCTTGACCAGGGTGTCGGCGCGGAACTTGCCCGCGTGGGTGGTGATCTGGTGGTCGCATGCGACGGCGAGGACGTAGCCGACCTCGCGCTCCTCCAGTGCGGTCCGCAGAAGCGGGTTGCCTCCGTAGACTTCGTCACCGGCCACCCAGGACGCGGGGACGCTGGCGTCCAGCGCACGGCCGATCATGCGGGCGGCGAGCGCGGGTTTCGTGGCGAAGCCGACGGTGTCGGGTATCCCGGCGGCCCGGCAGCGGGCGGTGTCCTCGACCCAGGAACGCGGGACATACAGCTCCCGGTCGATTGCCGCGTGTCCCCGCGGGGTCGAGTAGGCAAGGTAGACAGCGACCTGGCTGTTCTCGATGCGTCCGGCGGTGCCGGTGTATTGGCGCTGCACGCCCACCGTGGAGGCGCCCTTTTTCACGTCGCCGGTCTCGTCGACGACCAGCACCGCGTCGCGGTGGTGCAGCTGCTCGACGATGAAGTCGCGGATGTCGTCGCGGACCGCGTCGGCGTCCCACCTGGCCCTCGACAGCAGGTGCTGCGGGCCGTCCGGGGATGCGTCCCCTGCGTGCTCGGCGAGCGTCCAGCAGTTCTTGCGTGGCAGGTCCGACAACAGCCCGAGGACCAGTGCCCTCGCCCGGCGCCGCGGTTCCACTCGGGCGAACCGCCGCGCGATACGGCCCATCAGGACCTCGAACATGTCGTGCCAGCGGTCAGGATCTATGCTGTGACCTACGGCCACCGTCTGATCTTCTGTCTTCACACACCGATGATCACCGGTGGTCGCACCCGTTCCCGGACCAGCTCCGACCAGCAGGACTATCCGGGCTGGAGCACCAACTCTGGAGTCGATTCGGCCGATGGACATGTCCTCCCGGGAGATCCGCATCCCCCTCGACGAGGCCGTCGCGGTCCTGCAGGACCTGAACGAGTTCGTGGTATCCCTCGACCGACTCGGATCCCGCCAGGCGTCCGGAACCGCCGACGACCAGACCGTCGGGACATTCATCGCCGACTGGGATGTCGCCCGACGGTTGGCCCGCGCCCGACACGTCATCAGTGCTGCTCTGGATGCGCAACTGAGCGAAGAGGACAACACCGAGATCGACGCCCTCTGTGAACAGGGCCGCTTCTACGGAACGGAGAGCGCACCACCACCCTCCGCTGACCAGCCCAGCTGAGACGACAAGCGCATCAGAGCGGACCAATCGAGACGGACGCCAGTTCGACCGAAACCCGGCATCCAACCAGCAAGATCACGATCTACGGCTGGAGTACTAGCCTGCGGTTGGGCTTGCCGCCCATTGCGCCCCCTGAGACCAGCCACCAAGCGCATGGCCTGGCGGTAGGGTCGAGGTATCGAGGTTCAGGATGGAGCTGGGGTGCAGGTGAAGCGGCCGACGATGGCGGACATCGCTCGGCGGGCGGGCGTGTCGAAGGTGGCGGTCTCGTACGCGCTCAACGGGCAGCCGGGAGTCTCGGAGGCCACCAGGGCCGCGATCAAGTCCATCGCCGAGGAACTCGGCTGGCGGCCGAACAGCGCCGCCCGCGCGCTGACCGGCGGACGGGCACAGGCGGTCGGGCTGGTCGTACGACGGCCGGCGCGCACGCTCGGCGTGGAGCCGTTCTTCATGGAGTTCATCAGCGGCGTCGAGACGGTGCTCGCCGAGCACACGTATGCGCTGATGCTCCAGATGGCCGGGGACCAGGAGCAGGAGATCGAGGTCTGCCGGCGCTGGTGGGGCGAGCGGCGGGTCGACGGCGTCTTCCTGATGGACCTGCAGACCGAGGACGAACGGGTCGGCGCCGTGCAAGACATTGGCCTGCCCGCGGTGGCCATCGGGCCGCCCCAGGTTGCCGGCGGGCTGCCGGCCATCTGGTCGGACGACGGCGAAAGCATCCGCGAGATCGTGCGGTACCTGGCGGCGCTCGGGCACCGGCGGATCGCGCGGGTGGCGGGCCCCGCCGGACTCGCGCACACAGCGGTCCGCGACGCCGCGCTCGCGGACGCCTGCAGGGAGGCGGAGATCCCGGCGGCGACAGTAGTGCACACCGACTACACCGGTGACGCGGGGGCGCGGGCCGCGCGGGCCCTGCTGATCGCGCCCGAACGGCCGACGGCGCTCGTCTTCGACAACGACATCATGGCGGTGGCCGCGCTGTCGGTGGCGCAGGAGCTGGGTCTGTCGATCCCGGCCGACGTTTCGGTCGTCGCCTGGGACGAGTCGCCGCTGACGCAGGTGGTGCGCCCGACGCTGTCGGCCGTCACCCGCGACATCGCCGCGTACGGAGCCCGTTCCGCGACCGCGCTCCTCGCGCTGATCGGCGGAGAGGACGTCGGCAGCGTGCGCGAAGGGTACGCGCACTTCGTGCCCCGCGGCAGCACCGCTCCGCCGCCGGCCCCGCGCTGACCACCCGTCCCCGAGAAGCCGGCCAGGGGCTGAACCGTCCCCTCGTACGGCCCGGCCCCTGGCCGGCTTCCGGCTCCTACTTGGTGGCTCCCTGGGCGAAGCCGTTGTAGATCCACCGCTGGAGGAGCAGGAAGACGATCAGCGTCGGGACGATGACGAGGATCGCGCCGGCCGAGATGGCCTCCCAGTGCGCCCCGAAGGGGCCCTTGAAGCGGAAGAGGGCGGTGGAGATCGTCCCGAGGTCCTCGGAGTGCATGTAGAGGAAGGGGATGTAGAAGTCGTTGTAGGTGGTGATCCCCTTGATGATGACGACCGTGGCGATCGCCGGCTTCAGCAGCGGGAAGATGATTTTCCGGTAGATGGTGAAGGCGTTGGCGCCGTCGAGCCGGGCGGCCTCGTCGAGGGAGACCGGGATGCCCCGGATGAACTGCAGGAAGATGTAGACCGAGACGATGTCGGTGCCCATGTAGAGCAGGATCGGCGCCCAGCGGGTGTCGATCAGGCCGAAGCTGTTGATCACCTGGAAGGTCGCGACCTGGGTGGTCACGCTGGGCACGAGGGTGGCGACCAAGAAGCCGGCCATGACGAGCTTCTTGCCCCGGAAGTCGAAGCGGTCGACGGCATAGGCGGTCATCGAGCCGATGATCACCGTCCCGCCGATCGAGAAGACGAGGATGAACGCGGTGTTCCCGAACGCCATCAGCATCTTGCCGTCGTTGAACGCCGTGACGTAGTTGTCCAAGTTGAACCAGTTCCCCGGCAGGGAGAGCGCGCTGCCGTCGCCGATCTCCTCCGAGGTCTTGAGCGAGGTCAGGAAGACGACGGCCAGCGGGATCAGGACGACCGCGGACGCCACGAGGAGCGACAGGTAGGTCAGCACGCTCCCCACGGGCAGCCGGCGGCGGGAGGTGCGGGGCCCCTTCACTGTGGCGGCGGTGAGGTCGGGCGAGGTCATACGAGGTCCACCTTGTCGTCGGGCACGAGCCGGCGCTGGATCCAGGTGACCAGCAGGATGATCACGAGCAGCACCACGGCCGCGGCCGAGGCCAGGCCGGTCTTGTTGAACTGGAACGCGAGCTTGATCGTCTGGATGACGAAGGTCTGGGTGCCGGTCGCGCCGCCGGTCATGATGTACGGGATCTCGAAGACCGAGAGGGATCCGGAGATCGCCAGGATTGCGCTCAGGCTGATCACGGGCTTGATGCTCGGCGCGATGATGTGCCGGAACTGCTGCCACTTCCCTGCCCCGTCCAGCTCCGCCGCCTCGTACAGCTCGCTCGGGATGGACTGGATCGCGCCGAGGAAGAGGACGAAGTTCAGTCCGGTGAACCGCCAGACGGAGACGCCGGCGAGGGAGACGTTGGCGGAGGTCGGGTCGCCCAGCCAGGAGTGGTCGGTGGTCACGCCGAGCCACGCCAGCACGGAGTCGAGGGTGCCGCCGTCCTGGAAGAAGTACAGGAAGACGAAGCCGATCGCGACGCCGTTGACGAGGTAGGGGAAGAAGAGGATCCCCTTGAAGAAGTTCCGGAACCGCAGGTTGAAGCTGAGGATCACCGCGAAGTACAGCGCGACGACGATCTGCACCACGGACGCCGCGAGGTAGTAGCCGCTGACGAAGAACACCCGGAAGAGCTCGGGGCGGGTGAAGATCTGGACGTAGTTGTCGAACCCCACGTTCTCCCGGTCCGGGCTCACCCCGTCCCAGTCGGTGAAGCTGTACGAGATCATGCTCGCGACGGGGACGTACGTGAACGTGATCAGTAGGGCGAGCGGGGCCGCGAGGAAGAGCCAGGGCGTGATCCGCCGCAGCGGCGAGTCGCGCCAGGATCTTGTCCGTCCGGCGGCGGGGCCGCGTCGGCGGCCCGCCAGGCGAGGGAGCCCCCCCTGCCTGTCAGCGTTGGCCTTGTCCATGCTGGATCGCCCTGTCATGGCGGCGCCCTCTAGTGCGGTGTCGGTGGTGTGGGTCATGTCGGCCTTTCGTGTCCGCGGCTGCGGAAGGTCCAGGGGGCCCCGGCCGGTGTCGTGCGGCCGGGGCCCACCCCGTCGGTATCAGCTACCGACGGTCTTCGCCGCCTCGTCCCACCTCTTGTTGAGGTCGGCGAAGAGGTCCTCGAGGCTCCCCTTCGCGGCGCCGCGGGCCGTGTCGATCAGCTTCTGGCGGTAGTCCTGCTTGTTGAGGCCGATCTCCGAGGCCTCGTCGATGTCGTTGACGACCGCGGTCTTCGCCTCGGAACGGTCGAACAACATGACATCGTTGTCAACGAATTCCTTCAGGGTGGCGGGCATCGGAGCGGACTTGACCGCGGAGACCACGCCCTCCTTCTCCGCGAAGCCGGACTTCTCGGTGAACCAGTCCACCCAGGCGCGCGCAGCCGGCTTGTTCTTCGAGTGAACGCTCACGGCCTGCTGGTAGTCGGAGACCAGGGCGGCACAGTGCTCGCCGTCCTTCTGGACCGGGAACGGCATGAAGCCAATGTCGGCGGCCGAGCCGCCGACCTTCTTCGCCGCGTCCTGCATCTGCGTGATCGACCAGGAGCCGAGCATCATCGTGGCGATCTTACCCTCGCCCAGGAGGGTCTTGGACGCCTCCCAGTTGGTGGTCGACGGGTCCTTCTCCGACAGGCCCTGCTTCACGATGTTGTAAAGGAGACCATCGGTGGTGTGCAGTTCACTGCCGGCCTTCCAGGGCGAGACCGGGCCCGCGAGCGCGTTGCTCGCCTGGTCGTCGCAGCCGACGACCCCCAGGTTGCTGGTCCACTGGACCAGCGGCCAGCCGTCCTTGAAGTTGGTGTAGTACGGGGTGGCGCCGGTCTTGTCCTTGATCGCCTTCAGGCCGACCAGGAACTCGTCCGGGGTTTTCGGCCACTCGGTGACGCCCGCCTGCTGCCAGACCTTCTTGTTGTAGACGAAGCCGTTGGCGGTGCCGAACTGGGCGATGCCGTAGACCTTGCCGTCCACCTCGGCCTTGTCACTGAAGCGGTACTTCGACAGCTCCTCGGCCGTACCGAGGGGAGCGAAGAACTTCGGGTAGTCGTTCTTGGCGACCGCACCGGGGATGAAGAGCACGTCACCGTACTCCTTGGTGTTCATGCGGATCTTCACCTCCCCCTCGTAGTCGGTGATGCCGTCGAACGTGACCTTCACCTTCGGGTAGACCTTGTTGAACTCCGCCGCGTACTTCTCCAGCGTCCCGTTCTGCGCCAGGTCGGTCCGCTGCGTGAGGACCTTGATCTCGCCGGAGACCTCCTTCGGGTCCGACGGAGGAGCGGCCACCTCCCCGGTGGCACCGCCACCCCCGCCACCGCACGCCGACAGCGCCAGCATCACGGCAACCAGCACAGCGCCCGAGAGCGCGGTCGTCTTCTTGTTCCCCATGGCCCAACTCCTTCAAAGTCACGGCTCAGGTCATCGGTGGGATGACGGCACTATGTCAGCCAGTCGTGAACCGGTAAAGTGTTGATTTCCAGCGTGATGCCTAATCGTTACCCGGACCAGCCGAATATCAAGGGCCGATGAAGCCGCGTGTCCGATCCGCCCCATGTCGTACAGGCCACGCTTCACCGGTTCATGGACAGTTGAGTAAATGTACGGCTAACTTGTCGGCCCGTACATGCATCCCGCCCGCTGCCAGGCGATTGGAGCCGCACACCATGAAGGACGTCACCCAGCTGCACGAGGGGTGGAGCCTGCGCCACGAGGGCGCAGTGCTCCCGGCGCAGGTGCCCGGTTGTGTCCATACCGATCTGCTCACCGCCGGGGTGATCCCGGACCCGTTCCTCGGACTCAACGAGACGGAGATCGACTGGGTCGGCCGCCGGGCGTGGTCGTACGAGACGGACCTCGCCGCCGCCGACGGCGCGCACGAGCGGTCCGAGCTGGTCTTCGAGGGCCTCGACACCGCCGCCGAGGTGCTGCTCGACGGCGTGTCCCTCGGCTCGACCCGGAACATGCACCGCGTCCACCGCTTCGACGTGACAGGGCGGAGCGGCCGCCTGGAGGTGCGCTTCGACTCGGCGTACGACGAGGCCGAGCGGGTCCGCGCGCTCACCGGCGACCGACCGAACGTCTACCCCGAGCCGTTCCAGTACATCCGCAAGATGGCCTGCTCCTTCGGCTGGGACTGGGGACCCACCGTGGTCACCGCCGGCATGTGGCGGCCGGTGCGGATCGAGCGCTGGTCGACCGCCCGGCTCGCCGAGGTCCGGCCGCTGGTCACCGTGGACGGCACGGCCGGGCGGGTCGAGCTGCGGATCGGGGCCGCGCGCACCGACGGCGGGACCGGCCGCCGGCTCACCGTCCGCGCCACCGTGGCCGGTGTGGTCGCCGAGACCCCCTTCGAGGGCGCAGAGACCGTGCTGCGTCTGGAGGTGCCAGAGCCGGAGCTGTGGTGGCCGCGGGGGTACGGTGCCCAGCCGCTCTACGGGCTCGACGTCGAGCTCCTGGACGAGGGCGGCGAGCCGCTCGACTCCTGGTCGCGGCGGATCGGCTTCCGTACCGTCACCGTCGACCGCTCGGCCGACGAGCACGGCACCGGCTTCACCTTCGTCGTCAACGGCGTCCGGGTCTTCGCCCGCGGGGTCAACTGGATCCCCGACGACGTCCTCCCCTCCCGGGTCACGCCCGAGCGGTACCGCGCCCGCCTCACCCAGGCCGCCGAGGCCAACATCGACCTCGTCCGCATCTGGGGCGGCGGGATCTACGAGGACGACGCCTTCTACGACGTCTGCGACGAACTGGGTCTGATGGTCTGGCAGGACTTCCTCTTCGCCTGCGCCGCCTACCCCGAGGAGCAGCCGCTGCGCGGAGAAGTGGAGGCGGAGGCCCGTGACAACGTTGTCCGTCTGATGCCACACCCCAGCCTCGTGCTCTGGAACGGCAACAACGAGAACCTGTGGGGCTTCCGCGACTGGGACTGGGAGCAGCCGCTGGCCGGCGACTCCTGGGGCGAGGGCTACTACCTCGGCGTCCTGCCCCGGATCGTCGCCGAGCTCGACCCCACCCGCCCCTACACGGCCGGCAGCCCCTGGTCGGGCTCCTGGGACCACCACCCCAACGACCCCCGGCACGGCACCCACCACTCGTGGGAGGTCTGGAACCGGCAGGACTACGCCGAGTACCGGGCCGATGTGCCCCGTTTCTGCGCGGAGTTCGGGTGGCAGGCGCCACCCGCGCTCGCGACCCTCCGGCGCGCCCTGCCGGGCGAGGACCTGGCCCCCGACTCCCCCGGGATGCTCCACCACCAGAAGGCCGAGGACGGCAACGGCAAGCTGAACCGGGGCATCGAGCGCCACTTCGGCCTGCCCGAGGGGGACTTCGACCGCTGGCACTACCTCGCGCAGGTCGTGCAGGCGCGGGCGGTGGCAGCGGGCATCGAGCACTGGCGCTCCCACTGGCCGGTCTGCGCGGGCACGGTCGTGTGGCAGCTCAACGACTGCTGGCCGGTGAGCAGTTGGGCCGCGATCGACGGCGGCGGCCACCTCAAGCCGCTCTACCACGAGCTGCGCCGCGTCTACGCCGACCGCCTCCTCGCCCTCGTCCCCGCCGAGCAGGGCCCGGTGCTCGCCCTCGACAACCAGTCCGGGACCACCTGGCGCACCACGGTCACCCTGCGCCGCCTCGGCGCGGACGGCGCGGTCCTGAAGGAGGCGGCGCTGGAGCTGGAGGCGGCGGCCCGAACGGTCGTACGCCTGGCCGTCCCGGCCTCGCTGCTCCCGGACGCCGACTCCGGCAAGGAACTGCTGGTCGCCGACGCGGACGGTCTGCGGGCGGTCCATCTTCCGGTGTACGAGAAGGAGTTCGCCTATCCGGCGCCCGTGTACGACGTCCTGATCGGGCCGGCCGGGAACGGCGACTCGGTCGTGACGGTCACCGCCCGCACCCTCGTCCGTGACCTCCTGCTCCAGGCCGACCGGCTGGCCCCGTCGGCGAGCGCCGACCACGGCCTGGTCACCCTACTGCCGGGCGAGCAGGTTCGGATCACGGTGCGGGGCTGGGCGGGCGACGACCCTGAGGCCGTGCGGGCGGCCCTGTTCAGCGTGGGAGCGGCGTGAACTCCCCAGCCCCTCGCATCTCCGGCCCGCGCGTCACGATCAACGACGTCGCCGCGCGGGCCGGGGTCTCCAAAGGCGCCGTCTCCCTCGCCTTCAACAACCGTTCCGGGGTGTCCCCGACGACCCGCGAGCGCATCTTCGCGGCGGCCCGGGAACTCGGCTGGAGCCCGAACCAGACCGCGCGCAACCTCTCCGGCCGGCGGGCGGGCATCGTCGGCCTGGCGATCTGCCGGCCGGCCCGGCTGCTCGGCCTCGAACCCTTCTACATGGAGTTCATCTCCGGCATCGAGGACGTCCTCACCGAACGGTCCTGCTCTCTCCTGCTCCGGCTCGTCCGCGACCTGGACGAGGAGACCACCCTCTACGAGGAGTGGTGGCGCAGCCGGACGGTCGGCGGGGCGATCCTCGTCGACTTCCACCAGGACGACCCGCGGGTTCCGTCCCTGCGTGCCCTCGGCATGCCCGTGGTGGCCGTCGGAGACCCGTCGCTGACCGGGGGGTTCCCTTCGGTCTGGACGGACGACGCCTCCGCCGCCGCCGAAGCGGTGCGCTACCTCGCCGCGCTCGGCCACCGGCGCATCGCCCGCGTCGGCGGCCCCGCCGGCCTCGGCCACAGTGGCATCCGCGCCGCCGCCTTCGAGTCCACCATGGCCGAACTGGGCCTGGACGGAGGGCGACAGATGGCGACCGGCTTCGTCGGGGAAGAGGGCGCGCGGGCGACCCGCAGTCTCCTGATGTCCCCGGACCGGCCGACGGCGATCGTGTACGACAACGACATCATGGCCGTCGCCGGGGCCGCGGTCGCCTCGGAGATGGGCCTCTCGGTCCCCGACGACGTGTCCCTGCTGGCCTGGGACGACTCGCAGTTGTGCCGGCTGACGCATCCACCGCTGTCCGCGATGAGCCACGACGTGCACCACTTCGGCGAAGAGGTCGCCCGCACCCTGTTCGGGATCATCGAGGGGACTCACCAGGGCTCCCGCCAGGTGCCCACCCCGTCCCTGACGCCGAGAGGGTCGACAGGCCCGCCGCGACGCACGTAGGCGGACAGGCACGACGTTGAGGGGGCGCCCGTACGGGCGCCCCCTCAACGTCGTGCGTCCTCTCAGGGGCGCCGAAAGCGGACGAGGAGCGGGTCCGAGGCAGGGACGTGCCTGCGGAACCCGCTCCTCTCGCACCCGGTGCGGCGGGTGCGGTCCAGAGGGTCAGCCCTTGGCGCAGGGGACGCCGTCGAGGCTGAAGGAGGCGGGCACGGCTCCGGGGCCCGTGACGTTGACGCCGAAGCTCACGGCGCCGCCGGCCGGGACGGACGCGGTCCAGGACTCGCTGGTGGCGCGGACCTGTCGGCCGGTCTGGGTGACGGAGGCGTTCCAGGCGGAGTTCACGGTGGTGCCGGCCGGGAGGGTGAAGTCGAGCTTCCAGCCCTTGAGGGGCTGTTCGCCGGTGTTGCGGACGGTGATGTCGGCGTTGAAGCCGGTGCCCCAGTCGTCCAGGCGGTAGGCGATGGAGCAGCCGCGCCGGTAGACGCCGGCCTCCTTGGCGGTCCGGCGGATGCCGTCGGGACCGTTGAAGAGGCGCTCGCCCCAGGCGCTGAGCCGGTCGGCGTCGAAGGCGGTGGCGAGGTCGAGGTACTCGACGCCGCCGCCGTTGCCGCTCCAGGACCAGCCCAGGTAGCCGAGGTCCAGCCGACGGGCGGTGGCCATGATCGCGTCCTCGTCGGGGTTGCCGTCCGAGTGGTCGTAGCCGAACTCGCCCACCACGATGGGGAGCCCGCGGTCGACGAAGCTGCCGAGGTAGTCCTCGACCTCGGCGGCGGTGTCGTACACGCCGTACATGTGGATCGAGAAGACGGTGTTGCGGTCGGGGTCGGCCGCGAAGACGGCGGGGGCGTTCTCGCTCATGATGCCCGACCAGTCCTGCCCCCAGTTGGGCGCGTCGGCCATCAGGGTGTGGTCGAAGCCGGCTGCGCGCAGCCGGCCGATGGCGTCCTTGGTGTCCTGCGTCCAGGCGGTGTAGCCGGCGTTGCCGTGGGGCTCGTTGCCCAGGTTGACGATGACGTACTTCTCCTGTCCCTTGAGGGCCCCCGCCACCTCCAGCCAGTAGTCGACGGCCTCGGAGAGGGAGGCGGCGTCGCTCTGCTCTCCGTATCCGGTGGTGTCGTGGGCCTCCAGGACGCAGACGAGCCGGTTGGCCTTGCACTGCGAGACGACGGCCGCGACGTCGGCGGCGTCGTTCTTCGTCCAGCGGGTGCCGGTGGAGAGGACCACGCGGACCGAGTTGGCGCCGAGACCCTTGATGTCGGCGAGGGACTGCCCGGTGCGGTCGGTGTACCAGGTGTGGGCGTGGTTGACGCCCCGGAGGACGAAGTCCTTGCCGGTGGCGTCGACGAGCCGTCCGTCCACGACGCGGAAGCCGTCGGAGCGCTCGGCGGCCTGGGCGGTGACGGGGACCGAGGTGATCGTGGCGGCGAGGGCGAGCAGCGTCGCCGTCGAGAAGACTCGTGTCCTGTTCATGTGGTGCTCCCAACTCGGTACCGCGCCCGGGGAGGAGTGCGGGCGCGGGGGTGCCTGACATGGAGTGAGATCGCGGCTGATCGGGGTCGGTAGCCCCGGGCGGGCCCACGGGTGGTGGGCGGACCGCCGCCGGGCCCCACTGCCCGGAGATTGCTGCGGCTCGATTCCCGGCAGTGGGGATTAACCGCCGATGCGGTTCAGGCCGTCGCCCTCGTCGATCAGCGAGTTCTCCTGCCGGTTCCTGGCGGCCGAGTTGAGGCTAGAGGCCGTGATGGCCGATAACAATAGGCAAGACATAACCGGTTAAGTTTAGTGATGGTTTTGTTGACGCCTTCACAGATCAGGCCAGGCGTTCCGCAGTGCCTGTCGTAGCGCGGAAGGCCACACCGGCACCTTCCAGTCCAGCTCCGGCGCCCGCGGGCACGTACACAGCCTGCCCGGGGCCGATGTGGAGGTTCTCCTCGGCCGACGAGACAGTCAGTGTCCCGGCGGTGCAGAGGAGGATCTGCGGGGCGTCCACGGTCACGCGCCGCCGCGGTCCACCAGCCCGTAGGCGGTACCGCGACAGGCGGAAGTCGTCCACCGGCGCCGGGTACACCTCCTCGCCCCCCTCTTCCCGAGGCGTCAGGACGCGGGCTGCGGGTGCGCCGAAGCGGACGACCCGGGTCAGCTCCTCCGTGTCGACGTGCTTGGAGGTCAGCCCGCACCGCAGGACGTTGTCGGAGCTCGCCATGATCTCCACGCCGAGCCCGGAGAGATACGCGTGGGGGACTCCTGCGCCGAGGAACAACGCCTCGCCGGGGCTCAGCTCGACGTACCGGAGCATCAGCGACGACAACAGCCCGGCGTCCCCTGGATAGATCTGCGCGATGCGGTCATAGGCGGCGATGCAGGGTTCGCCCGAGCCCGCCACCGCGACCGCCAGTGCTCGGGCGACAGCGTCGATCAGGCCCGTCGGCGGTCGGAGGAACGCTCGGAACACCTCGGCGAGCGCCTGGGGCTCGGGAACGACCCGCAGAGTCTCGACGTACGGCCGAAGCGCCGGCACCTCCAGGGAAGCGAGCAGGTCGGCGGTGTCCGCCGGGCTCCGGAAGCCACACAGACCGCGGAACGGGGTGAGGGCGACGATCATCTCGGGTTTGTGCTGGTCGTCGCGGTAGTTGCGGTGCGGGGCGTCCAGGGGGATCCCGAGCGCGTTCTCCCGGGCGAATCCGGACTGGGCCTGGGCGAGGTCCGGGTGCACCTGCACGGAGAGCGGCGCCTCAGCCGCCAGGAGCTTGACCAGGAACGGAAGACGGGATCCGAACCGTTGCATGGTGCCCGCTCCGAGTTCGCCCTCCGGATCCTCGGCAACCACCCGGTCCAGCGGCATCACGACCTCCCCTCTGGACACTCGGGAGGGCGCCGCTGGATGGGCACCCATCCACAGTTCGGCCTGGGGAGCCCCGGTGGGCTGCGCACCCATGAGGTCCGGCAGCAAGGTGCGGGAGCCCCAGTCGTAGGGCTGGACGGTGTTGCGGAGGAGATCCATGGTCTTTCCCTGAGTGCGTACGGTGAGGTGAAAGGGCTGGACGCCGCGGCACCCCGAAGGACGCCCAGTGACGGTGTATGTGGACACGAAGAGAAGGCCCCCGCCCGCGTCCCGGTGGAGGCCGGACGTCAGGTGGCCGTCTGACCCCTCGTCCCCGCTCCGGCGCGGGACAGCCCGGAGGCTGCGACACCGGCGGCGGCGGCACCGATCAGTCCCGCGTCGAGGGCCAGGCCGGCAGGCACGACCGGGACGTCCCGTGTGAAGTCGAGGACGGCGTACGACTTCAGGTGGTGCCGCAGCGGCGCGAACAGCACCTCGCCCGCTTGCGAGACCCCTCCCCCCACGACCACCAGGTCGAGTTCGACGAGCGCGGCCGTCGCCGCGATGGCGGCGGCCAGGGCGCGGCCGGCCCGGTCGAACGCCGCGAGCGCCCTCGGGTCGCCCGCGCGCGCCGAGAGCTCGACCTCGCGGGCCGTGGCGGGAAGGCCGGCCGGGGGCGTCCAGCCCGATTCCAGCGCGTGGACCGCGATCGCCGTACCGCTGGCGTAGCGCTCGACGCACCCCCGGGCGCCGCAGGGGCACACGGGACCGTTCTGGTCGACGGTGATGTGGCCGATGTGGCCGGCGTTCCCCGTCGTCCCCGCGTGGAGGGAACCTCCCAGGATCAGGCCGCCGCCGACCCCGGTCGAGACGACCATGCACAGGGCGTTCGCGGCGCCCTTCGCGGCTCCGATCCAGTGTTCCGCCGCCGCCATGGCGACCGCGTCGCCGACCAGCACGGGCTCGATGGCGTCCGGCACGGCGGGATGGTTCCGCACCCGCTCCACGAGCGGGAAACAGCGCCAGGCAGGGATGTTCACCGGGCTCACCGTGGCCGCGTAGGTGTCCACGGGGCCCGCGCTCCCGATGCCCAGGCAGGACAGCGACGCCCACTCGGGATGGGTGGCCAGCTCGTCCACCACCGAGGTCACCGCAGCCATCATCGCCTCGGCGGACTCCCGCGCGGGAGTCGGCCGCTGCGCCCGCACCACCACGCGTCCCTCGGCATCGACCAGCGCCCCGGCGATCTTCGTACCACCGATGTCCAGCGCTCCGTACACCATCCCGCCCAACCTCTCCGAACCGTCCGAACTGTGCGGACCAATCTGCCAACGGATGACAACGTTGTCTACAGAGTAACGGATCCGGTTAAGTCGTGTGAACGACGCGAGATTTGAATTCGAGTCCGCCCTCGTTCGAGCGTCGGCGCATACCCCGAACTCCGTCGCAGCCCCGCGCGGAAAGGCAAGCGTCCCGCATGGCAACGTTCGCCGTGCATCAGCAGGTGTGGGTACCACACTTTCACCTTCCCCGACGCCATCCGGTCGGACCGCTCCGGGCGGGGCAGGACTCCGCGAGACGGTCTTCGGCGACCCTGCGGAGCCCACCGCGGCGAAGCCCTCGCCGCCCTGCACCGGCCGAGGAGGCCATCGTGGCCCGCCGGGACGGGCGGCTCGGCGCGAGCGATAGCGCGACACCGGCACCGGCCATGCCCGCCGTGCTGTTCCTCGCGAGGGCGGCGAGCCCGGAAAAACCGCCCGCGAGCGTGACCGATACGCCTGCGCCGCGACGCCGATCAGGCGGTTTCCGTATGGACACCGACATGGCCGCCGACGTCCCCGCCGACCAGAAGACCGCCGCCTCCCACGTCGCGGCCCAAGCCCTGCACGGCATCGAGACGGGCCTGCCCGAGATCCTCGCCGACCCGACCAGCCGGTACGTCAAGCAGAGCCTGGCCACCACACCCCAGGCGTACGCGGGCTGAGCCTCCCGCCTGGCGTGCCTCGCGCGCGGTCACCCTCGCGGCCCCGAAGAACCCGGCACCGATCGTGGGTATCAGGCACGAGCACGGCCTCGCCGAGCGCACGGCCGACCGCGAACTGCCGCCCATGGCCAGAGCCCGGGACTCGGCGCCCCCGTGGTCCCCGCTCGGCGGCGGACCGCCCACCGGAAAGTACCGCCGCGGCACCCATGGGCGCCTGACCCACCTGGGCACGGTCGTGCGCACCGAGAGCGCCGGCCGGAAGACCGCCGTCGCCGACACAGTCCCGGCCATCGCCCAGGAGACCGGCGTGCCGCCCGCGAGTGGCGGTGATCTGAAGGGCCGACGCGGCCGAGAATGCCGTACCGCGCCCCAGCCGGAAGATCCACAGAATGTCCCGCACTGGGAGAAATCGCCCAAGGACGGAAAACCCCGCCCTCCCGCCGACGGGAGAAGGAACGGAGAGGACGATGAAGGCATTCCTCATCGACAAGTACGGCGGCCCCGCCGAAATGCGCGCCGTCGAGGTACCCGAGCCGCAGGTGGGCGCCGAGGACGTCCTGGTCGAGATCCGGGCGGCGGGCGTGAACCCGCTGGACGTCAAGCTCCGCGACGGGGCCTTCAAGACGTTCCTGCCCTACCGTCTCCCGCTCCTCCAGGGCAACGACCTCGCGGGGACGGTCATCGGGGTCGGCCCGGCCGTCACCCGCTTCGCGGTGGGTGACGAGGTCTACGCCCGGCCCGACAAGGACCGCATCGGCACCTTCGCCGGACGTCTCGCCGCCCACCAGGACGACCTGGCACCCAAACCGGCCGCCCTCACCATGCCCGAGGCCGCCTCGCTCCCCCTGGTCGCCCTGACCGCATGGCAGGCGCTGGTCGAGCGGGCACGCGTGCGGCCGCGCCAGAAGGTCCTCGTCCACGCGGGCGCCGGCGGCCTCGGCTCCGTCGCCGTCCAGCTGGCCAAGGCACTGGGCGCGCACGCGGCCACGACCGCGAGCGCCGCCACGGCCGATCTGGTCGAGGCGCTCGGCGCGGACGAAGTCATCGACTACCCCACCCAGGACTTCACCGAGATCCTCGACGGCTGCGACGTCGTCCTCGACAGCCTCGGCGGCGACAACCTGGCCAGGTCCCTGCGGATCCTCAAGCCCGGCGGCATCGCCATCAGCGTCGCGGGCCCGCCCGACCCGGCCTTCGCCCACGAACTAGGCAAGGTCGTCGTCGCGATGGCGTGTCGGCGGGAACGAGCCGGCGCACCCGTCGCCTCCGACGGCGAGAGAGGATCCCGCACGCCCCACTCCCCCGCGCCGGCCCCGGCGTCGTACGCGAACACGCCGACCCGTTCCGTCGCGGCGCGCGGCGTGGACCTCGTCCTCCGGCGGCCCGGCCCGGCCCGGACGGCACACCACTGATCCTCCTCAGCCGCCTGGCCTCGGTCCAGGGAAGGGGGCGGCGGGCCGGAGGACGACGGCCGGGCCGCCGCCCGGCATGCGCCGGGGCGGCGCGTCGCCCCACAGCGGGGCGAAGGGCGCTCGCCACGGTCCCTAGCGGGTCGCGGAGGCCGCGATGGCCGCTCGGTACCAGTGGTAGGACGTCTTGGGGGTGCGCGTACCGGTCGCGAAATCGACGTGCACCAGGCCGAAGCGCCTGCTGTAACCGAAGGCCCACTCGAAGTTGTCCAGGAGCGACCACGCGGTGTAGCCGCGCAGGTCGACGCCGTCCGCGATGGCGGCGGTGGCTGCTTGGAGGTGGCTTTCCAGGTAGGCGATCCGGTCCGTGTCGTGCACGGTGTCGTCCGCGGCGGGGGTGTCGTCCTCGGCGGACCCGTTCTCCGTGATGTAGAGCGGCGGGAGGAGGGTGCCGTAACGGTCGCGGAGGGACACCAGGAGGTCCCTCAGGGCGTCGGGGACGACGGCCCAGCCCATGGCGGTGTGGCGGACGCCCGGGTGGGCCACCCCTTCGAAACGGTTGTCCATCGCGGTGCGCAGGGCCGGGTCAGGCTCGTGCCAGGGCGCCGCGCGCACCGTGGACGGCGTGTAGTAGTTGAGGCCGAGGAAGTCCATCGGGGCGGAGACGAGCGCGAGGTCGCCCTCGCGGCGGAAGTCCTGGCGCTCGATCAGCTCTCCGAAGGTGTCCGTCTCGCCGGGTGCGTAGCGTCCCGTCAGCAGCGGGTCGGTCCATATGAGGTTGCGCTGGGTCTCGGCGCGCAGGGCGGCCGCGGCGTCGGCAGGGTCCGGCGTGGCCGGGCGGACCCGGTCGAGGTTGAGGGAGATGCCCGCTTCCCGGACCCCGGCGGCGCGCAGGGCGCCCATGGCCAGGCCGTGGCCGACCAGGAGGTGGTGGGCCGCGGCAAGCGCGGGCGTCCCCCCGCACGCTCCCGGAGCGTGCTCGCCGTTCGCGTATCCCAGGAAGGCGCTGCACCAGGGCTCGTTCAGGGTGATCCACCGGGCTACGCGGTCCCCGAGCTTCTCCGCGACCAGGGCCGTGTACTCCGCGAAGCGCTCGGCCGTGTCCCGGGACCGCCAGCCGCCCCTGTCCTCCAGGGGCTGGGGAAGGTCCCAGTGGTAGAGGGTGACGACCGGCTTGATGCCGGCCTCCAGCAGGTCGTCGACCAGGCGGGCGTAGAAGTCGAGCCCCCGGGCGTTCACCGGACCCGAGCCCGACGGCTGGACGCGCGGCCAGGCGACGGAGAAACGGTAGGTGGACACCCCGAGGTCCGCGAGGAGGGCCACGTCCTCCCGATGCCGGTGGTAGTGGTCGCAGGCCGTCTCGCCGCTGCTGCCGTCCGACACTGCGCCGGCGTGCCGGGAGAAGGTGTCCCAGATCGACGGCCCACGCCCGTCCTCCTGTGTAGCGCCCTCGATCTGGTAGGCCGACGTGGCGGCACCGAATTCGAAGTCGGGCGGAAAGACCGGGAAGTCGCTCACGGAAAGGGAGACCTCTCGTGCGGGGGATGGATGACAGGTACGAGCATGAAGGAATTCAGCTGCTCGGTCCAGGCATGACCGGTCGGGGAGGAGTGGTTTTACTAAACCTCGGCTTAACCGGGAAGGCTCTACTGGACAACGATGTCAGGACTGGGCAGAGTGACCTTCGCAGTTGCGGCCGGGCTGTCACGGAGAGGCGGAGCGCGAGGGTCTGCGGAGCGCGAGGGTCTACGGAGCACCGACACAGTTCCGCGCCGCCCGTTGTACGACGACCGCGCCCCGCCGCCGGCCCGGCCACCCCGTTCCGAGGAGAAGCCCTTCCCATGCCGTACGCCGACCTGCCCCTCGACCACCCGGCCGCCCGGGACGAACCCCCGGCCGAGCCGGCCGGCTTCGACGCCTTCTGGTCCGAGTCCCTGCGGACGGCCCGCGAGGCCGGACGTGCTCCGGAGGTCCGTCCCGTGCGGGACTCCCCCCTTCTCACCCTCGACACCTACGACGTACGGTTCTCCGGCTGGGGCGGCCACCCTGTCGCCGCCTGGCTCGTCCTCCCCTCGCAGGCCGAGGAACCGCTGCCGACGGTGATCACCTACCTCGGATACAGCGGCGGACGCGGCCTGGTGACCGACCACCTCCTGTACGCCTCCGCCGGCTACGCCCAACTCGTCGTCGACAGCCGCGGCCAGGGCCACGACACCCCCGACCCCCACCTGGACGCGGGCCCCCACTGGGTGCACGGCTATATGACCCGGGGCGTCGAGGATCCACACAACCACTACTACCGTCGCCTCGTCACCGACTGCGTCCTCGCCGTCGACGCCGCGCGCTCCATCCCCCACGTCGACCCGGACCGGATCGTCGTCCAGGGCGCGAGCCAGGGCGGCGGGCTCGCCCTCGCCGTGGCCGGCCTGGCCGGCGACGACATCGCCGGCGCCCTCCCCGACGTGCCGTTCCTGTGCCACATCCGCAGGGGTGCCGAGACCGCGACCGAAGGCCCGTACACGGAGATCGTCGACTACCTGCGCCGGCACGCCCCCCACGCGGCCGAGCGGGCCTTCAGGACCCTCGCCCACTTCGACGGCATGCACTTCGCGCGGCGGGCGACGGCTCCCGCCCTGTTCAGCGCCGGACTGATGGATCCCGTCTGCCCGCCGTCGACCGTGCTGGCGGCCTACCGGAACTACGCGGGCGAGAAGGACATCAGGGAATGGCCCTTCGCCGACCACGCGGGCGGAAGGGGCGCCACGGCCGTCGAGCACCTGCGCTGGCTGCGCCTGCGGGGACTCGCCCCCACGGAGCGCTGACGCACGTACGGCATTCTCGGGAGCGCCACCGTCGCCGTCCGCTCGGACGACTCCCACCTCCGCAACCTCACCGTCCCCAACGACTTCGACGAGGCCGCCCATCAGTCCCTGAAAGGCCATCAGGCGGTGGCACTGCTCACCACGGGCGACAGGATCGTGCTGGACAGTCCCCTCATCACTGGCGACCAGGACACCCTGAAGCTGGAGACGGCGGCGAAGGACAAACCCGGCCGCGTCTACACGCCGGCTCCGCGGCCCGCCACATGAACCCATGCTGTTCAAGGGAACGCCGACGCGCGGGGCCCGTTCGGCCCGCGCGTCGGCATGCGGGCGGTGATCCGCGACCCGTTGGGGCGGTCAGTCGTCGAGGGCGTCCATGACCTTGCCGAGGTCGACGAACTTGAAGTTGGTCGAGTCGCGGTCGCCGTCGCCAGGGGCGTCGTGTCCGTCCTGGACGACGAGGAGGCCGTTGGGGTACTTGGAGCCGAGCGGGGCGTTGAGGACGGCGGCGCCGTCGCACTCCTCGGAGCCGTCGAGGGTGTCGTTCGCGGCGGTGACCCGGAAGCCGCCCTCGTACTCGTTGGCGTCCTCCAGCTCGCGGTCGTAGGCGGCGAAGGTGTTGTCGCCCTGGCTGGAGGCGAGGATGTAGCCGTCGCCGTCGGACTCGGTGAGCAGCGTCAGGCCCTCGACGTCCGCGGAGATCTTCGTGCCGCCGAAGCCGGGGTCGGTGCCCGGCGTGCACTCCTCGGTCTCCTCGTCGTAGACGCCGGGGACGCCGTACTCGCGGACCTTGTCGATCAGCTTCGGCGTGCCGGTGAGGTCGGCGCGCATCCGCCAGACGCCGATGTCCTCCTGGCCGGCGTAGAGCATGCCGTTGGCCGGGTCGACGACCATGCCCTCGACCTGCGGCAGCTCGCCGGGCTCGCCGCACGGGGACCACGAGGTGCCGTCGGGCACCCGGAAGGAGGAGGGCAGGTCAAGGGTGCGGAGCTTGCGGTAGGTGACCTTGCCCTCCGCGGCCGGCAGCAGTTCCAGGAGGGCGATGCTGGTGCGCTCGCGGCGGCTGACCAGGGCGTAGGACTTCCCGGTCGCGGGGTCCGTCCAGGTCGCCAGGCCGTAGGAGGTCTGCTGGTCGTTGATCTCGGCCTGGTCCCGGGAGAACACGGGCGGCGCGGCCGGGTCGGTGACGTCGGTCAGCGGACCGCCGGCGCGGTCACGGTCGATGCGGTAGAAACGCAGCCGGTCGTGGCCCCGGTCGCTGGTGACGGCCAGGTCGGCCTTCCCGGAGGAGAGGCGCAGGCCGTGGACGAGGTCCACGTTGTTGAATCGGCCGGGGGCGTCGTCCTCGCCCGCGGCGGGGGGCGCGGCTATCGACTGCACCAAGCGGGCGTCCAGGTCGTAGACGCGCAGGCCGCCCTCCTTGGCAGTGGCGACGACGAGGCTGCGGCCGGGGGCGGCGGTGTTGCGCCAGATGGCCGGGTCGTCCGCGTCGGCGTTGCCGCCCTCGTCGTCGTCGTGCAGCACCGGCGTCTCCGCACGGGGGGTCACGGCGGGCAGGGTGTCGGCGTATGCGCGGTGCTGGGCCTCGGCGGGCACGGCCAGTGCCGCCGCCGCGAGAGCCGTGGTCACGGTCAGCACGGCTGATCGGACGATGGTGGAGCGATTCACGCAAAACTCCTCTG
This sequence comes from Streptomyces sp. NPDC093795, assembly GCF_044764665.1. Taxonomy (NCBI): domain Bacteria; kingdom Bacillati; phylum Actinomycetota; class Actinomycetes; order Kitasatosporales; family Streptomycetaceae; genus Streptomyces; species Streptomyces sp. NPDC093795. The sequence continues at coordinate 354,884 of NZ_JBIWIO010000003.1, read as the reverse complement.
CAGGGGGGTGGTTGGACCTGCGAGAGCCTGGTGCCGGAGTGTGTCCGTACGGCAGCGGCCGCGCGGCGGGTAACACCGGACTCCGGTGTACACGCGGTGAACGATCACATGTCGTGCGTCACAGAGGCCCGTCGCAGGGAGGGGCTCGCTCGCGACCCGTGCCCGGCGACCCCGGCGTGCGTGCCCGCCGTCCTTCCCGTGGGCACAGGCGGGCCGCGGCCGACCCGATCGACGGGTTTCATCACGGTTTCACGCACTCGCCTCGTGGACGTACCGTCCTCGCCCCTCGCGGGGACGTTGGATGGATCCCGATCTTCGCCACTCCCGGGACCACGCCGCCCTTCACCCCAACTCACTTGGTGGACTTGACCAGTTCGCCCGGCAGGCGCATGCCGCCCGTGGACGTCGAGCAGGAGAGAGACCCATGGGCGACCGGAGGACATGCGATCGTTCCGAATCCGTCGCAGCAGCGGCATGCCACTGCTGGGCGGTGCGCGCCCGCCCGTCTCCGTGCTGTCGGCCCTTCTGCTGTCGCGGGCGGCCTTCGCCGCGCTCGGCCTGGGCCGAGCGGGCCACGACGAGGTGCCCGAGGCCGTACGCGCCTCTCAGCAGCACGTCGCCGAGGACACGGCCCTCGCGATGCGCGCCTCGCTCGACGAGAGCGTGACCGACCTCGAACGCGTCGCGGCGCTGTTCAACGCCGGGCCGCGGTCGCTCCAGTCGACTGCCGTGACGTATGACTCGAACATGGTGCGCCGGACGCTCGTGTCCGTGTGACGAAGCTCGTCCTCGGGGACGGGGACGAAGTTACGGCTCAGCCACGCTTCACTGATCGTTCGCACGGTCAGGTTCGTGGCCAGCGTTCGAAACGCGCCTCGTCCGGCGCAGGCCCTTCGTGGGTCGTCCTGTCCGAACGGTGCAATTCAGACAGCGACCTTCGTGACCTCGTCGAGGCCGTCGCGGAGGCCTGGCACCGCCCTTATGGTGGCCGCGTGCACTCCAGGAGCAAGAACTATGGTGTCCCACCACATACGCCCCTGACCTGCCCCTTCCTACGGTATGGCGACACCGAAACGTCCCCGTACCTGCTTGGAAGTGGTGCACATGGCCGCCGCAACACCCTCCCCTACGCCACCCAACTCCCTCAAGAAGATCGTCGCCGCCAGTCTCATCGGCACCACCATCGAGTGGTACGACTTCTTCTTGTACGGGTCCGCCGCGGCGCTCGTGTTCAACAAGCTGTTCTTTCCCGACTCCGATCCGCTCGTCGGGACCCTGCTGTCGTTCCTGACGTACGCGGTCGGGTTCGCCGCGCGGCCCCTCGGGGCGCTGGTGTTCGGGCACTACGGGGACCGGCTCGGGCGGAAGAAGCTGCTGGTCCTCAGCCTGCTCCTGATGGGTGGGGCGACGTTCGCCATCGGGCTGCTGCCGACCCACGCGACCATCGGTTCCGCCGCTCCGGTGCTGCTGACCGTGCTGCGGCTCGTGCAGGGCTTCGCGCTCGGTGGCGAATGGGGCGGGGCCGTACTCCTCGTGTCCGAACACGGGGACGCCAAGCGGCGCGGGTTCTGGGCCTCGTGGCCGCAGACCGGTGCGCCGGCCGGGCAGTTGCTGGCGACCGGTGTGCTCTCCGCGCTGACCGCGCTGCTCTCGGACGACGCCTTCGTCTCCTGGGGCTGGCGCGTTCCCTTCCTGCTCTCCGGTGTCCTGGTGATCGTCGGCCTCTGGATCCGGCTCTCGGTCGACGAGTCACCCGTCTTCAAGGCGGCGCTCGCCGCCGCCGAGGAGCGCAAGGCGGTCGCCGGACAGGTCGAGAAGATGCCGCTGGTCGCCGTGTTGAGGCACCACTGGCGTGACGTCCTGATCGCGATGGGCGCCCGCATGGCGGAGAACATCTCGTACTACGTGATCACCGCGTTCATCCTCGTGTACGCCACCACCGAGGTCGACCTCTCCAAGCAGACCGCCCTGAACGCGGTCCTCATCGCCTCCGCCGTCCACTTCGCCGTCATCCCCGCGTGGGGCGCGCTCTCCGACCGGATCGGCCGTCGGCCCGTCTACCTGATCGGCGCGATCGGTGTCGGGGCGTGGATGTTCCCCTTCTTCGCCCTCATCGACCGGGGCTCCTTCGGCAGCCTGCTGCTCGCGGTGACCGTCGGGCTGATCCTGCACGGCGCGATGTACGCCCCGCAGGCCGCCTTCTTCTCGGAGATGTTCGCGACCCGGATGCGCTACTCCGGTGCTTCCATCGGCGCCCAGTTCTCCTCCGTGGCCGCGGGCGCGCCCGCCCCGCTCATCGCGACCGCTCTCCTCGCCGACTACGGCAACTCGACCCCGATCGCCCTGTACGTGATCGCCGCCGCGCTGCTCACCGTCGTCGCCATCGTCTGTGCCCAGGAGACCCGCGACCGCGACCTCGGGGAGATCGAGGAGCGGACCCCCGCGGACTCCCACGTCCACGCCGACGTCTGATCCACGGACCCGCTCACCCGGTTCGGGCTCGGCACCACACAGCCCCGTGCCCCGCTCCTCGCGAGCGGGGCACGGGGCTTTCCGTGCTCCCTACTTCCCTGTGACCGCGTCCGCGAGCGCGTGCAGGCGCAGCGCCAGCTGGATCTCCAGGGCGCGGGACGGGGACTGCCAGTCGGGGCCGAGGAGCCGGCCGACCCGTTCCAGGCGCTGCGCCACCGTGTTGACGTGCACGTGGAGTTCGTCCTTGGTACGGGCCGGGCTCATGCCGCTCGCGAAGTAGGCGTCCAGGGTGCGGACCAGGTCGGTGCCCCGGCGCCGGTCGTACGCGACGACCTGGCCGATCGTCCGGTCGACGAAGCCGTCGATGTCCCGGCCGTCGGCGAGCAGGAGGCCCAGGAAGCCGAGGTCCTCGGCGGCGGCGCCCTGGCCCGCGCGGTGCAGCAGGACGAGCGCGTCGAGGCAGCGGCGGGCCTCCTCGTACGCGACGGCCACCTGGTCCGGTCGGTCGAGGGGTGCCCGTACGGGGGCGGACGCGCCGACGGTGACCGGTTCGCGCAGGGTCCCGCCGAGGCTCCGCGCGGTCTGTCGGGCGAGGTCGGCGGCGCTCTCGCCGGGGCCGAGCGGCAACAGCAGGACCGTACCGCCGTCGCGTGCCGAGGCGAGTCCGTGGCGGGTGGCGGCCAGGTGGGTGGCCGCGGACCACAGGCGCTGCCGGTCGGCTCCCTCGCGGCCGGCGGCGTCGGGGTCGGCCGGGCCGCCGGCCCGGTCGATCCGGGCGGCGAGCACGACGTGCGGGGCTTCGCTGTCGGTACGGAGCCGGGCGGCGCGCTCCCTGAGCAGGCGGCGGTCCCGGTCGGGTGCGTCGAGGAGGTCGTCGAGGAGTTCGCCCCGTACCCGCTGCTCGGCCTCTCCCGCGGAACGGCGGGCGAGCAGCAGCAGGGAGGTGACGAGGGCGGCGCGCTCCAGGGTGCGCTGGTCGACCGGGTCGAGGTCGGGTTGTCCGCGGAGGACCAGGCTGCCCAGGGTCTCGCCGCCTGCGGAGACCGCGGCCACCCAGTCCTCGCCCTCGCGGACCGCGTGGCCACCGGCGCGGCGGGCGGCTCCGGCGCCCTCCTCGCTGAACTCGACGGTGCCGCCGAGCACTTCGGAGACGGCCTCGGCCACGTCGTGGACGCCGCCGCCGTGCAGGACGAGTTCGGAGAGCCGGTCGTGGACCTCGGAGGCCCGTTCGATGACGCCGCTGTGTTCCCGGATGATGCCGTTGGCTCGTTCCAGCTCCGCGAGGGCGGAGCGGGTCTCGGCGAGGAGGTTGGCCGTGTCGATGGCCACGGCGGCGTGCGCGGCGAAGGAGCCGAGCAGCGCGACCTGTTCGCGCTCGAAGACCCTGGCCCTGCGGTCGGCGGCGAAGAGGACGCCGATGACCTGGCTGCCGAGGCTGAGCGGGACGCCGAGGATGGCGACCAGGCCCTCGTCCCGTACGGCAGCGTCGATGGTCCGGGTGTGCTGGAAGCGCGGGTCCTCGAAGTAGTCGTCGGTGACGTACGGGCGGGCCGTCTGGGCGACGAGACCGCCGAGCCCCTCCCCCATGCCCAGCCTGACCTGCTGGAAGCGTGCGGAGACCGAGCCCTCGGTGACCCGCATGTACGTGTCTCCGGCGGCCGGGTCGTTGAGGCTCAGATAGGCGACCTCGGTGCCGAGGAGGGAGCGGGCGCGCTGGACGATGGCGCGCAGGACCGCGTCGAGGTCGCGGAGTCCCGCGAGGTCGTGCGCGGTGGCGAAGAGTGCGGACAGCTCCGCCTCGCGGCGCCGCCGCCCCTCCAGCTCGGCCCGGACGCGCAGGGCGAGCTGCTTGGCCTCTTCGAGCTCGGCCAGCGCCTCGGGGCCCGCGCCGCTCGCACGGGCGAGGAGCACGGGCCGGTCGTAGGCCTCCGTGGCGGCTCCCCGGGCGAGGAGCTCCAGGTAGGACACGTGTTCGTGGGACATGGACACAGGGATACCTGCCGAACGTGTGGTCGCACCACCCCTGTGGACAACCTTCGCCGGGACGTTCAGTGCGCGGTCCAGCCGCCGTCGAGGGTGAGGGAGGTGCCGGTGATGAACGAGGCCGGGGGCGTGCAGAGGTAGAGGACGGCCTCGGCGACCTCCTCCGGTTCGATGAGCCGCTTGAGCGCCGAGTCCTTCAGGAGGACCTCGGAGAGGACCCGCTCCGGGGGGATGCCGTGGGCCGCGGCCTGGTCGGCGATCTGCCGTTCGACGAGCGGGGTACGCACATAGCCGGGGTTGACGCAGTTGGAGGTCACCCCGTGCGGGGCTCCTTCGAGGGCGGCGGTCTTGGAGAGGCCCTCCAGGCCGTGCTTGGCGGCCACGTACGCGGACTTGAAGGGGGAGGCGCGCAGCCCGTGGACCGAGGAGAGGTTGACGATGCGGCCCCAGCCCTGGGCGTACATGTGCGGCAGGGCGCCCCGGATGAGCCGGAAGGGGGCCTCCAGCATCACCGTGAGAACGGTGTGGAAGACGTCGGGCGGGAACTCCTCGATGGGGCGGACGAGCTGGAGTCCGGCGTTGTTGACGAGGATGTCGGCGCCGGCCGCGGCGGCCTCCGCGGCGTCCAGGTCGGTGAGGTCGAGGAGCCGGGGTTCGAGGCTTCCGGGGAGCGCGGCGGCCTCCTCGACCAGCGTCTCCAGGCCCTCGGAGGCCCGGTCGACGGCTCTGACCCGGGCCCCCGAGGCGACGAGCCGCAGCGCGCAGGCGCGCCCGATGCCGCCGGCCGCGCCGGTGACGAGCGCGGTGCGGCCGGTGAGGTCGAGGACGACGGCACGGGTCTGGGCTGCGGGTGCGGCTGCCGCCACGGATGCGGGTGCGGGTCTCATGCTCCGCACCCTATGAAGGGGCTCCGCCCCCACCGATGTGTGCCGAGCCCATAGTTCAGCTGGTTGCTGTGGAGTGGAACCATGTGGGTTCGTCGGCCAGCGCCTTCTCGATCCGCAGCCGGGAGAAACGCTTCAGCTCCGGCAGGTCGTCCACGTCGAACCAGCCGACCTCGGTGGACTCGTCGTCGTTGACCCGTGCCTCGCCGCCCACCGCACGGCAGCGGAAGGACACGTCCATGAACTGGCACTCGTCGCCGTTGGCGTAGACGACGGGCTTGTGGAGGGTCTCGACGAGCACGATCCGCTCGACCTCGCAGCGCACCGCGGTCTCCTCGTACACCTCGCGCACCGCGCAGTCGGCGGGCTGCTCGCCGGGGTCGACGATGCCTCCGATGACCGCCCACCGGCCGTTGTCGGAGCGCCGGCCGAGCAACACCCGGCCCTGGTCGTCGAAGACGACGGCGCTCACTCCGGGGAGGAAGAGGAGCTGGTGCCCGGCTGTCTCGCGCAGGGCCCGGATGAAGTCAGGGGTAGCCATGGATTCGACCCTAGATCATGTACGGGCGGCGGTCGGAGGATGCCGGGGATGGGGGCCGGGCCCGGCTCACTCCGCCCGCGTGCCGCGCCGGGCCCGTACCGAGCGGAACGCCGCCCAGCCGATGCCGGCGGCCCCGAGCGCCACGAGCAGGGCCTCGGGCAGGGTGCCCATCCGGGTCGCCGGGGTCAGCGAGGAGCGCAGCGGCACCTTCTCGACCAGGACGTCCGGGGTGAACATCTTCGTCTGCGCGACGATCTCGCCGTCGGGACGGATGACCGCGCTGACCCCGCTGGTGACCGGCACGACCACCGACCGGCTGTGCTCGACGGCCCGCACCCGGGACATCGCGAGCTGCTGGTAGGTCATCTCGCTGCGGCCGAAGGTGGCGTTGTTGCTGGGGACGGAGATGAGCTGCGCGCCGTGGGTGACGGTGTCGCGCACGGCCCAGTCGAAGGCCGCCTCGTAGCAGGTGGCGAGGCCCACCTTGGTCCCCGCCAGATCGAAGACGCCGATCTTCGTGCCGGCGCCGAAGTCCCGGCTCACCCGGTCGACGTTGCTGTTGAAGAGGCGGACGACGGACCGCATCGGAATGTACTCGCCGAACGGCTGGACGTGCCGCTTGTCGTAGGCGGCGACCGGGCCGCGCTCCGGGTCCCATGCGATGAGGGTGTTGCGGAGCTTGCCGGTCTCGGGGGCGACGACCGCGCCGATCACGGTCGGTACGCCGATCGCCCGGACCGCTCCGTCGATGACGTCGGCGGCGTCGGCGTTCGCGTACGGGTCGATGTCCGAGGAGTTCTCGGGCCACAGGACGAAGTCGGGCTGCGGTGCGCGGCCGGCCTTGACGTCCTCGGCGAGTTCACGGGTGCGGGCGGCGTGGTTGTCGAGCACGGCCCGGCGCTGGGAGTTGAAGTCGAGGCCGAGGCGGGGCACGTTGCCCTGGACGGCGGCGACGGTGGCGGTGCCGTCCTCGGCCGCGTCGTCGACGAGGGGCAGGGCCGCGAGGGCGCCGCCGACCGGGACGAGCACGGAGAGCGCGGCGACGACGAGCGGACCACGGGGGACGGCGCCGGTGGCCCGGTACGCCCGGACCTGCCGGTACGCCTCGTACAGGCCGAAACCGCAGAGGGCGACGGCGAAGCCGAGCACCGGGGTACCGCCGACGGCGGCGAGCGGCAGGAAGACCCCGTCCGCCTGCCCGAAGGCGATCTTGCCCCAGGGGAAGCCGCCGAAGGGCACGCGCGCGCGTGCCCCTTCCCCGATGATCCACACCCCGGCGGCGAAGACCGGCCACCACGGGAGCCGGGAGACGGCCGCGATGCCGAGTCCGGCGGCGGCGACGAAGAGGGCCTCGACGGCGGCGAGGGCGAGCCAGGGCCCGGCGCCGACCTCCTCGCCGGTCCAGACGAGGAGCGGCAGGAGGAAGCCGAGCCCGGCGAGGTAGCCGAGGCCGAACCCGGCCCGGAGGCGGCGGCCCCGCAGGGCCCAGCCGAGCAGGGCGAAGGCGGGCAGCGCGAGCCACCACAGGGGGCGCGGCGGGAAGCTCAGGTAGAGCAGGAACCCGGACAGCAGAGCCGCGCCGGGCCGCACGAACCGCCGCAGCCGGGAACCCGGCGTGGGTGCGGTGTCGGTTCCGGACGGGTCGACGGGGGTGATGGTGGCGCTCACCCTGCGGAGTCTACGGGTCGTTCCTGTCGGCCAGGAGGGCGGCAGGGACCCGGACGGACCCCGGTGACCTGCCAGGACGTACCGCGGGTGTACGGCACGGGGCGCGCGCTCGCGTGGCCTCTCCGGCCTCAGACGCCCGTCGCCGCCGGCGGTCCCGGTGGGGTCGGGGGGCGGAGGTGGTCGCGGATGACGCGTACCGCGGATTCGGCGTCGTCGACGGTCACCGTGAACGTACGCCCGTCGCCGAGGCGGAGGACCAGGCCCTCGCCGCGCCTGACGACCACGGCCGTGCCCTTCTCGGGGCGCCAGCGGTAGCCCCAGCCGCCCCAGTGGCGCGGGGTGACGCTCGGTGCGAAGTCCGCGCCGACGACGTGGGAGAGGAGGATGCGGCGGCGCGGCAGGCCGATGTGGCCGCAGCGGACCTCCATGGCGAGGTCGTCGACCTTCACGGCCACATGGACGAAGGCGAGTGTGCCGAAGAGGACGAGCAGTCCGGCGGCGACGCAGCCGATGACGGCCATCAGGAGGGCCGCGATGCCGGAGGTCCAGGGCGATTCCACGGCGATGGTGATGCCGAGGGCCATGAAGGCGGCACCGGCGGCGGCCGCCACCCACTGGAAACGGTTGGTGGCGCGGCCGGTCCAGACGACGGGTCTGCGCTCGTCGGCGTGCTGGTTCCGGGCGTGCTCCCTCATAGAGGGAGAGTACCCAGGATCGGCCGGGACAGCGCGCCGGAGCGAAGCCGCCCGCGCACGCTCAGTGAGCGGGTGCGATCGCCCCGAGGATCCGGCCCTCGGCGTAGCCGAGAGCGAGGGCGGGGAGCGGTCCGGGGCGTCCGCTGAGCAGGACGGAGAGGCCGCCGGTGGGGTCGGCGTCGGGGGCCGGTTCGGCGCCGATGCGGCGCAGCGCCTGGGCGGCGACGGCGTCCGCGGAGCCGTGGAAGACCAGCGGGGGCAGTCCGGGTGCGCGGCGGGCTTCGAGGGCGGCGACGATGCGCTGCTCGACCAGTTCGTAGTGGGTGCAGCCGAGGACGACGGCGCGGACGTCCCGGGGGGTGAGCGCGGCGGCCGCGGCGACGGCCCGGTCCACGGCCTCCGCGTCGGCGTGCTCCACGGCGTCCGCGAGCCCCGGGCAGGGCACTTCGGTGACCTCGGCGCCGTCGGCGAAGTCGCGGATGAGCCCGCGCTGGTAGGCGCTGCCGGTGGTGGCCGGGGTGGCCCAGATGGCGACCTTGCCGCCGCCCGCGGCGGCGGGCTTGATCGCGGGCACGGTGCCGATGACGGGGATGTCCGGTTCGAGGGCGGCGCGCAGGGCGGGCAGGGCGTGCACGGTGGCGGTGTTGCACGCCACGATCAGCGCCTGCGGGCGGTGTTCGGCGGCGGCGAGCGCGACGGCCAGGGCGCGCGCTGTGAGGTCCTCGGGGGTGCGCGGCCCCCACGGCATGCCGTCGGGGTCGTTGGAGAGGAGCAGATCGGCGTCCGGCCGGAGCCGCCGCACCGCGGCCGCCGCCGGGAGGAGGCCGATTCCGGAGTCCATGAGCGCGATCTTCACCCGGTCACCCTAGCCGATGAGCCTTACATCCCCCGCGATCTGGGGCAGACTGCCGCGAATGAGCACCCTCGCCTGGTTCGCGCTCGGTTCCTCGGCCGTCTGGGGCTGGCTGCTGCTGGGCCAGGGGTTCTTCTGGCGGACGGACCAGCGGCTGCCGTCGACCGCCCGGGGCCACGCGCGCGGGGACGGGGACACCGCGGGTGCGGAAACCGCGCCCCGGTGGCCGCGTGTGGTCGTCGTCGTACCGGCGCGGGACGAGGCGGGGGTGCTGCCGCTGAGCCTGCCGTCGCTGCTCGCCCAGGACTATCCGGGTGTCGTCGAGGTGATCCTCGTGGACGACGGGAGTACGGACGGCACGGGGGGACTCGCCGTCGAACTGGCCGGCCGGCACGGGGGGCTGCCGCTGACCGTGGTGTCGCCCGGTGAACCGGAGCGGGGCTGGACGGGGAAGCTGTGGGCGCTGCGGCACGGCATGGCGCTGGCACGCGCGCGTGGACCCGAGTTCCTGCTCCTCACCGACGCGGACATCGCCCATGAGCCGGACAGTCTGCGGCTGCTGGTGTCGGCGGCGGTGGGGAACGATCTGGATCTGGTGTCGCAGATGGCCCGCCTCCGGGTCGCGAGCCCCTGGGAGCGCCTGGTCGTGCCGGCGTTCGTCTACTTCTTCGCGCAGCTCTACCCCTTCCGGTGGATCAACCGGGCGCGGCCTCTGGCGACGGCGGCCGCGGGCGGCTGTGTGCTGCTGCGGACGGAGACGGCGGTGGCGGCGGACGTCCCGGAGGCGATCCGGCAGGCGGTGATCGACGACGTGTCGTTGGCGCGGGCGGTACGGCGGGCCGGCGGGCGGATCTGGCTGGGGCTCGCGGAGCGGGTCGACAGCGTCCGCCCGTACCCGGGGCTCGGGGAGCTGTGGCGGATGGTCGCGCGGAGCGCGTACGCGCAGCTGCGGCACAACCCGTTGCTGCTCGCGGGGACGGTGGCCGGTCTCGTACTCGTCTATCTGGTACCGCCGGTGGCACTGGTGTCGGGTGTGCTGGGTGGGGACCCGGTGGCGGCCTGGGCGGGTGGTGCGGCCTGGGCCGTGATGGCGGGGACGTACGTGCCGATGCTCCGCTACTACCGGCAGCCGCTGTGGCTCGCTCCGCTGCTGCCGTTCACCGCGTTCCTCTATCTCCTGATGACGGTGGACTCGGCGGTACGGCACCACCGGGGCGCCGGGGCGGCCTGGAAGGGCCGGACGTACGCGCGCCCGGAGACGGCCCCGGACCGGTGACCGACGGCTGATCCCGTGCGGGTTCTGGACGACTCGTGCCGCGAGGGTCCGGGCGTATCATCGGCGCGCCCCCTTCGTACTCCCGCGCGCCCGACCGACGAGCGCGGCTGAAAAGACGGCAGAACACCTGTGAGCTCCACGTTGATTCGGCTGATCGAGCCCTCCGACGCCCCCGCACTCGCCGAGATGCTCTCCCGGGACAAGCAGGCGTACGCGCGCTGGATGCCGTCGAAGCCCCCGGAGTTCTACACGCCCGACGGACAGGCCTCGGTCATCGCAAATCTCCTGAATTCCCATGGCGACGGGCTCGCGTGGCCCGGTGTCGTGGTCTCCGACGGGACCGTCATCGGCCAGATCACCCTCACGATCCTGCGCGGCCCGTTCCAGAAGGCATTCCTCGGCTACTGGGTCTCCTCTCTCCACCAGGGACTCGGGCACACGAGCCGTGCCGTCGGCCTCGCGGTGCGGGTCGCCGCGGACGAGCTGGGCCTGCATCGCCTGGAGGCACACACCCAGCTGGAGAACCACGCGTCCCAGGCGATCCTCCGCAAGCACGGATTCCGTTCCTGGGGCATCGCCCATGAGCACTTCTACGCCGACGGCGCGTGGCGCGACGAAGTGTTCTGGGAAAGAAAACTTGACGACGCCGACGTCGCCCTTTGTAGCGCGCCCGCCACTTCTTGTTAACAGGGCAGCGCCGCGCTGGGAAAACCCCCGCCGCCAACGCAGGCTTTGACGGCGTTTTGGCAGGTCAGGCGAGCAAAACCAGCGTAAAACGGATGACCCGGAGATTGGGACTCCCCAACCGGCACATCGTGGGCTTAACTTATGGCCATGACCTCCCCCCGCTCCTCCTATGGAGGCGGTTACCACACCGCGCCGTCCTTCCCGGACACCCCGATCTACGACTCCCTGGTCGCGGAGCGGGGCACGCCTCAGATCGCCCCGATCCGAGTGCCCGCCGCCTACGACACCGGCAGCAACTTCTCCGCGAGCGGCTCCTACCTGCCGGCGCTCCCCTCGGCGCTGCCCGCCCTTCCGGCGGCGCCCACCCCGCAGCCGTCCTACGGCGGCGGCTACGGATACCCGCAGCCCTCGCAGCAGATGGCCCCTGTGCCCCTGCAGCACGCCCCCGCCCCCTACATCCCGCAGCAGCAGGCGGCCCCGCGTGGCTACCAGGGCGGTCAGTACCCGCAGCAGCCCCGCCCCGCGGCCGCGGGGTACGAGGCGATGCGTCCGGCGGCGCCCCGGCCCGCCCCCGCGCCGGTGCATGCCCCCGCGCCGTACGACGACCCGTACAACCGTCCCTACCAGGGCGGGGGTTACTGACGGGCGTAAGGCACCGGGCCGCATCACCAGGCCACAGCAGGCCGCACCGGACCGCGGGGGGTCCGGAGCGGCTGGCAGGATGACCGTATGTCGACTCCTGTGCTCAGCTCCGTCCACGTCCACCCGGTGAAGGCCATGCGCGCGCTGGCTCCCACGGAGGCCGAGGTCCAGCCCTGGGGGCTGGCCGGGGACCGCCGCTGGGCCGTCGTCGACGCCACGGCCAAGGTCGTGACCCAACGCCGTCACCCTCGGATGGCGTTGGCCACGGCGGAGCCGCTGCCGGGCGGCGGCATCAGACTGTCCGCGCCCGGCCGTCCGCCCCTGACGGTCGAGGTGCCGGACCCCTCCACCACCGACCCGTCCACCATCACCGTGGAGATCTTCGACAAGCCCGTCGAAGCCGTCCCGGCCGACGCCGCGGCGGAGGGCTGGCTCTCGGCGTACCTGGAGGGCGACTTCCGGCTCGTCCACATGGACGCGCCCGAACACCGGCGCCCGGTCGACCCGGCGTACGCCCTGCCCGGCGAGACGGTGAGCTTCGCGGACGGCTATCCGCTGCTCGTCGCCACCACGTCCTCGCTCGACGCCCTCAACTCCCTCATCGCGCAGGGCGACCACGCCCACGAGGGCCCCCTCCCGATGAACCGGTTCCGGCCCAACCTGGTGATCGAGGGGACCTCCCCCTGGGCGGAGGACGGCTGGACGCGGCTCGCCGTCGGAGAGGTCACGTTCCGGGTCGCCAGGCCCTGCGGGCGCTGTGTCGTCACCACGACGAACCAGTTCACCGGCGAGCGGGGCAAGGAGCCGCTGCGGACCCTCGCCCAGCACCGCAAGAACGACGGCCGGGTCATCTTCGGCCAGAACCTCGTCCCCGAACACACCGGCACGGTCCGGGTCGGCGACGAGGTGAAGGTCCTCGACTGAGCGGCCCGGGGCCGATCGACGGGCGAACGGGCGGAGCTCGGGGCACACTCGTCGGAGGAGCGGTGGACGACGAGGGGGTCCCGACGTGCGCGCAGCCATCGGACTCTGGCGCTGGCGGCACAATTCCCTGCGCCGGACCACGGATCTCGCCGAGGCCTGGGTCGCCTTCGTGTCGGTCGTACTCCTCTGTGTCGTGGTGCCGCTGACCGGCTGGGCGGCCGGCTCCTCGGCCGACGACTCGCTCCAGCGCGCGGTCCGTACGCAGCAGGAACAGCGCGTGCCGACGACCGCTCAGGTGGTACGTCCCGCCGCGGGCGGCCCGGAGGCCGCCGACGAGGCCGGGGAGGAGCGGCTGCGCCGCCAGGTCGTGGCCCGGTGGACGGCGCCCGACGGCTCGGCCCGTACGGGAACGGTGACGACGGTCCCGCGGACGTCCGCTCCCGGCGCCACCTTCGCGCTCTGGACGGACCGGGACGGACGCCCGGTGCCACCGCCGCTGCAGGCCGGGTCGGCCCGCGCGCACGCGGCCGTCGCCGGTCTCACGGCAGCGCTGCTCACGGGTCTTCTGGTGGAGATCGTCCGGCGCCTGGCCGTACGCCGGCTCGTGCTGCTGCGGTACGCGCGTCTCGACCGGGCGTGGGCGGCGACCGGCCCGGACTGGGGCCGCACCGGAACGGGCAGCTGAGCCCGTACGGGTGCTCGCCGCGACCCGTCAACCCCGTGGCCCCACGCGCGCTACGGTGGGGCATCGGTTCAGCGGCGAGGCATGAGGCGGGGGCAGGACACACCCATGGCACAGGGCACGGTCCAGGTGACGCACACCGGCACATCGCGGTGGCGGCGCCGCACGGGTGATTACCCCTCGCTGGCCGCCGCCCTGGAGGCCGCCGGGGATGGGGACGTGCTCACCGTCGCTCCTGGCACCTACCGGGAGAACCTCGTGGTGCGCAGGGCCGTCACCCTGCGCGGCCCCGAGGGCGGCATCGGCTCGGTGCGCATCGCGCCGCCGGACGGGGTGCCGCTGACCCTCCGCGCCTCCGTCACCGTGCAGGACCTCCACATCGAGGGGCAGGACGTCGCCGCGCCGGCGCTGCTCGTCGAGGACGGCACGCCCGAGCTTCTCGATCTGCGGATCATGACGCGCTCGGCCGCCGGGATCGAGGTGCGGGGCGCGGCCCGGCCGACGGTCCGGCGCTGCACGGTCGACAACCCGGCCGGGGTCGGCATCGCCGTACTCGACGGAGCGGGCGGGGTGTTCGAGGAGTGCGAGGTGGTCTCCGCGGGGCAGGCGGGCATCTCGGTGCGCGGCGGGGCGCATCCGCGTCTCGAGCGCTGCCGGGTGCACCACGCCTCCGGCGCCGGGATCGCCGTGACCGGCGAGGGCAGCGCCCTGGAGGGCATCGGCTGCGAGGTGTACGAGATCAAGGGCGCCGGTCTCCAGATCGCGGCCCGTGCCACCGCCCACCTCACGGACTCCTCCGTGCACCGCACGTCGGCGGACGGCATCACCCTCGACACCGACGCGGTGCTCACGCTCTCGGACTGCGACATCCACGACGTCCCCGAGAACGCCGTCGACCTGCGTTCGCGTTCGGTCCTGACACTGACCCGGTCGACGGTCCGCCGCTTCGGCCGCAACGGTCTTTCGGTGTGGGACCCGGGGACCCGGGTGGACGCCAACCAGTGCGAGATCCACGACAGTACGGGCGACTACCCGGCGGTGTGGGTGAGCGACGGGGCGACGGCCGTCCTCGACGCCTGCCGGGTGCACGACGTACCGGACGCGCTGTTCGTCCTCGACCGGGGTTCGCGGGTGGACGTCGTCGACAGCGACCTGTCGCAGGTGCGGAACACGGCCGTCTCGGTGAGCGACGGGGCGACGGCGCAGCTCGACGACTGCCGGATCCGGGAGGCCTCGACGGGCGCCTGGTTCCGCGACCACGGCAGCGGCGGCACGCTCGCCGGCTGCACCATCGACTCCGTACAGACCGGGGTCATCGTCACCAAGGGCGCCGACCCGACGATCGACCGGTGCACGGTCACCTCGCCCGCCGAGGCCGGCTTCTACGTGTCCGCTGAGGGGCGCGGCTCCTTCCACGGCTGCCGGGTCACCGGCAGCGGCGGTTACGGGTTCCACGTCACGGACGGCTGTCGGACCACGCTGCGCAAGTGCCGTACGGAGCGGTGCGCGCGCGGCGGGTACGAGTTCCCGGAGGAGGGGACGAGCGCCGAGGACTGCACCAGCGACGAGAGCGCGGTCCGCTCCTCCGTACCCGACGGGGGGACGGTCCTGACGGCCACCCGGTCGGCGGGGCTGCTCGGTGCGGTGCCCGCGCCGCGCCCCACGGGGGCCGTACCGCAGGGCGTACCTCAGGCCGCTCCGGAGCCCGTACCCGCGTCCCGTTCCTCGCAGGACGTGCTCGGGGAGCTGGACGCCCTGGTGGGTCTGGAGAGCGTCAAGCTGGAGGTGCGCACCCTCACCAACATGATCGAGGTGGGGCGCAGGCGTCAGGAGGCGGGGTTCAAGGCGGCCTCGGTCCGCCGTCATCTGGTGTTCACGGGTAATCCGGGCACGGGAAAGACGACGGTGGCGCGGCTCTACGGCGAGATCCTGGCCTCGCTCGGTGTCCTGGAGCGGGGGCACCTGGTGGAGGTGTCCCGGGTGGATCTGGTCGGTGAGCACATCGGGTCGACGGCGATCCGTACCCAGGAGGCCTTCGACCGGGCGCGGGGCGGGGTGCTGTTCGTCGACGAGGCGTACGCCCTGTCGCCGGAGGACTCGGGGCGTGACTTCGGCCGGGAGGCGATCGACACGCTGGTGAAGCTGATGGAGGACCACCGGGACGCGGTGGTCGTCATCGTCGCGGGCTACACGGCGGAGATGGAGCGCTTCCTCACGGTCAACCCCGGTGTGGCGTCCCGTTTCTCACGGACCATCACCTTCGGCGACTACGATCCGGACGAGCTGCTGCGGATCGTCGGGCAGCAGGCGGACGAGCACGAGTACCGGCTCGCCCCGGGCACGGACGAGGCTCTGCTCGTGTACTTCGAGAAGCTGCCCAAGGGTCCTGCCTTCGGCAACGGCCGTACGGCGCGGCAGACGTTCGAGTCGATGGTGGAGCGGCACGCGGGGCGGGTCGCCGCGCTCGCCGAGACGAGCACGGACGACCTGACGCTGCTCTATCCGGAGGATCTTCCGGAACTCCCCTGATCGGCCGTCTCGTTGGGGTCGCGCTGCCGGGGAAGCGCGGGCAGAAGCTGGTCGAGGAGGGCGGTGCGCCGGAGGGCGAACGCCGGGTCGGCCTGGTAGTCGGAGTGGCCGAGGATCGGTTCGGGCAGCGGGTGGCGGCGGGTGCGGCCGTAGGCGACCGGGTCGAGCAGGACGGCCGCGTCCACGGCGGGCCGGCCGTCCTCCGCGGGGACCCGGACGGGTCCGCCGATGGGGTCGGTGGCGCGGTACAGGTTGTTCCAGCAGTGCACCGTACGGTGCAGGGCGCGCAGCGCCTCGGGGCCGAAGTAGGCGGGGAACCAGCGTCCGTAGAGCCGCTCCAGGGGTGAGCCGTACGTGAGGAGCGCGACCCGGCCCCGGGTGGCGGGCGGCAGCTGCCAGACGGCGGCCGCGGCGAGGACGCTGCCCTGGGAGTGCCCGGAGATGACGAGCCGGCCGCCGGTGCTCCGGGTCCAGGAGCTCATCCGCCAGGTCAGGTCGGGGACCGCCCGCTCGGCGTAGCAGGGCGGGGCGAAGGGGTGGGCGGCGCGCGGCCAGAAGGTGCCGACGTCCCAGAGGATGCCGATGGTGCGGCGGGCGGAGGCGTCCCGGTAGGCGCGGCGGCCCCAGGTGACGAAGAGCAGGAAGCCGAAGCCGATCATCCAGGAGCCGAGGGCCTGGGTGGCGGAGGCGAGCGACGCGACGGCGGGGTGGGCGCCGTCGAAGGCCTGTCCCGGAACGTTTCCGCTGGCCCAGGCCCCGGCGACGGAGACGGCCCCGAGGAACAGGGTGGCGCCGGAGACGACGCCGACGAGGACGGGCGCGGAGTCGGTGAGCGCGGCGCGCGCCCGGCCGGACGCGATCTGTCCCGTACGGACCGGGTCGCGTTCGTCGGCGGAGTCGTAGTCGGCCTCGACGGTGGCGCGCAGTCGCCGGGCGGTGAGCACGGTCCGTACGGCGAGGAGGGCGGCGGGGGCGAGGAGCAGCAGGAGCAGGACGGGGATGACGGACGCCTGCCAGCTGAGCAGGACGGGCGGGCCGATCCGGGGGCCGCCGTGGGCCGCGCCGGGACCGTCGAGCCAGTCGGCGACGCGTTGGGCCACTCCCCCGGACATGACTCCGGCGAGGGCGCAGGCGAGCATGGCGACGGCGGGGCCGCCGAGGCCGCGCAGCGCGGTCCGGGGGTGTCGGCCGGGTCGCTGGAGCAGCAGGGCGACCACGCCGAGGGCGACGACGAGGGCGCCCTGGACGAGGGTGAGGGCGCCGAAGACGGCGTCGCCGGGGAGGGCGCCGGCGGACGTCCAGCCGGGGCGGTACCAGCCGGCGTACAGGGCGGTGAGCGCGAGCAGGGCGAGCGAGACGGCGGGCAGCCAGGAGACGAAGGCGCGTTCGACGCGGAGGTCGAGGCGGCGCTCGCTGCGGCCGCGGCGGCAGACGACCCAGACGACGAGAACGGAGAGGGCGACGACGGCGGCCCGGAGGAGCAGGCCGATGACGGCGCCGGCCTCGGCGCCGGGGGTCGTGGCGTCGTGCCGTGCGGTCGCCGTGACGAGGGCGGCGGAGACGGTGAGGAAACCGGCGGCGGTGTGGGCGGCCCTGAGGCGGGCGACGAGCCGGCGGCCGTACCAGAAGCCGGGGCGGCCGAGGGCGGGCCGCTGCTCGACGGGATCGGGGAAGGGGTCCGCGGCGGCCGGCGTCGCGGTGCCTGGCATGTTGGCGCCGGTCGGCTGTGACTCCGCGGTCACGATGCCGGTCGGCTGTGTCTCTGCGGTCGCGGTGCCGGTCGGCTCCATGGGGGCGTCGTAGCCGGTGGGCGGGCGCTGGGCCTCGTACGCGCTCCAGGTCCGGTTCGACAGGTACCAGAGGAGGCCGACGAGCGCGGCCGGCACCAGGGCGGCGACGGCGAGGCGGCGGCCCGGCAGGGACCACCAGCCGCCGCGGTCCGCGGAGAGGAAACCGAGCCAGGAGTACGTGTCGGCGCAGGCGGCGGTCCCGGCGCACTGCCAGGCCGTCAGGTCGAGCGCGACCTCGCAGGCCGCGGCGGTCAGGAGGACGGTGAGGGTGAGGGCGACGAGCCGGACGAGGACCCCGTACAGGCGGACGAGCTCCTGGCGGCCCCGGGAGGGCGGGCGCATCCAGTGCGCCAGGTTGGCGACCATGAACGGCAGGAGCAGCAGCCATAAGGCGCGGGCGCCGTCGCCCGAGGTCAGATTGGACCAGACGTACGCCTCCGGGACCGGGCGTGCCGCGTACCGCTCGGGGTGGGCCTCGGCGTCGATGTCCTCGGCGCGCCGGTGCATGGCGGCGGTCCGGTCGCCGGTGATCCGTACGGTCCTGGGGTCGTCGAGCATGTCCTGGGGGGTGGCTCCGCCGACTCCGTGGACGAGGAGTTCGAGCGCCGCGCCCCCGCTCTCCGGGGCGGGTGTGGCAGGGGACACTGAGGGGACTTCCTCTCAGGGTGGGAAGATGCGACGTCGGCAACAGGATCGCGGACGGACGTGCACCTGCGCACCGTTCCTCACCGAATCCGACAGCCATCCCCTTGTCTTCTGCGGAAGGACCGGCCCCGGCGGTGACTGACAACCAGAACCTCCTCGCGGAGCAGCGGCGTGCCCTGATCCTCGACGAGGTCCGGCGGCGCGGCGGTGTCCGGGTCAACGAGCTGACCCGACGCCTCGGCGTCTCGGACATGACGATCCGTCGCGACCTCGACGCGCTGGCCCGGCAGGGCATGCTGGAGAAGGTGCACGGCGGAGCCGTTCCGGTGGTCGAGGCGAGTACCCACGAGCCGGGCTTCGAGGCCAAGTCGGTGCTCGAACCCAGCGCCAAGGACGAGATCGCCCGGGCGGCGGCGGCCCTGGTCGCACCGGGCACGGCGATCGCGCTCTCCGGCGGGACGACGACCTTCGCCCTGGCGCGGCATCTGCTCGACGTCCCGGACCTGACGGTGGTGACGAACTCGGTCCGGGTCGCGGACGTCTTCCACGAGGCCCAGCTCGCGGGCAGCGGCGGCGAGTCGCGGCGGGGGGCGGCGACGGTCGTCCTGACGGGCGGGATGCGCACGCCCTCCGACGCCCTGGTGGGGCCGGTCGCGGACCGGGCGGTCCGCTCGCTCCACTTCGACCTGCTGTTCCTCGGGGTGCACGGCATCTCGGTGGAAGCCGGCCTGTCGACGCCGAACCTGGCGGAGGCGGAGACCAACCGGTGCCTGATGCGGTCGGCGCGCCGGGTCGTGGTGGTCGCCGACCACACCAAGTGGGGCACGGTGGGCCTGAGTTCCTTCGCCACCCTCGACGAGGTGGACACCTGGGTGACGGACCGCGGCCTGGCCGAGGGCGTACGGGCCGAGGTGGCGGAGCAGCTGCCGGGGCTCGTGGTGGCGGGCGAGGAGCAGGCGTGAGCCGCTTCCGGGTCGAGCGGACGGTGCCGCTGGCGCCCGGGGAGGTGTGGCGGCGGCTGACGGACTGGCCGGCGCACGGCCGCCTCGTGCCGCTGACCCGGACGAGGGTGCTGACACCGGGGCCGAACCGGGTCGGCACCCGGTTCACCGCCCGTACGGGCCTCGGCCGGCTGTCCTTCGACGACGCGATGGAGGTCGTGCGCTGGGAACCGCCGGAGGGCGGCCGCTCCGGCGCGTGCCGGTTGGAGAAGTACGGCCGGGTGGTACGGGGTTGGGCGCTCGTCGAGGTGACGGGGACGCCGGGTGGCGGCAGTCGGGTGGTGTGGACGGAGGAGCTGTCCGTACGCGGACTCCCGCGGGCTTTCGACCCGGTGCTCGCGCGGGCGGGCCGGGCGCTGTTCGGGCGGGCGGTGGACGGGCTGCTGGGGAGGGGCTGAGGCGGGGGGGCTGGGCCCGAGGGCTGAGTCGGGAGGCTGAGTCGGGGGGGTGGGCCCGGGGGCTGAGTCGGGAGGCCGAGCCCGGGGGCTGAGTCGGGAGGCCGAGCCCGGGGGCTGAGTCGGGAGGCCGAGCCCGGGGGCTGAGTCGGGAGGCCGAGCCCGGGGGCGTCTTGCTCAGGCGCTCGCCATGGATGGCCTCCCTTCACGCCAAGTGCCGCGACCCCCCTGTGCTGTTGACAGCCCGTCAGCTAGGGTGCCCTTTCACTTCCGTCCTGGGGAGGTTCGGTCCATGGCACGCCGACTGAGGCCGGTGGAGCTCGACTTCACCGCATCCGCGCCCGTCCGCCTGGTCTTCACCGCGACGCTGGCCGCACCACCCCCGGCCGTCTACCGGTCGCTCGCCGTGGAGGTGGGGAGCATGCCCGCCTGGTTCACGGCGGTCGTCTCCGCCGTCCCGACCGGCGACGGCGCCGGCAGGACCGTCCGGTTGCGGGGCGGGATCGCCTTCGAGGAGACGATCCTGGCCTCCGAGCCCGACGTCCGGTACGCCTACCGGGTGGACACCACCAACGCCCCGGGCGTCACGGCGCTCGCGGAGGAGTGGGCCCTCTCCCCCACGGGCAGGGGCACCCGTCTGCGGTGGACCATGGCGGCCGACGGCGCCGCTCCGTTCCGGATGGGACTGCGTCTCGCGGGGCCCGGCGTGGGGCTGTCGTTCCGGGACGCGGCGCGGCGGCTCGACCGGCGGCTCACTCCGGCCAGACCCCGGACGCCAGGAACCGTTCGATAGCGGCGCTGTACGGGGCGATGTCGAGGCCCTGGGCGGCGAGCCAGTCGTCGGAGTAGTACTTGTCGAGGTAGCGCTCGCCAGGGTCGCAGATGAGGGTGACGACGCTGCCGGTCCGCTCGTGGGCGACCATCTCCGCGATGATCTTGAAGGCGCTCCACAGGCCGGTGCCGGTGGAGCCGCCCGCCTTGCGGCCGATGGCGGTCTCCAGGGCGCGGACGGCGGCGACGCTCGCCGCGTCGGGCACCTTCATCATGCGGTCGACGGCCCCGGGCACGAAGCTGGGCTCCATCCGGGGGCGGCCGATGCCCTCGATGCGGGAGCCGCAGTCCGCGGTGGCGTCCGGGTCGTGGTGCGTCCAGCCGTCGAAGAAACAGGAGTTCTCGGGGTCGGCGACACAGATGCGGGTGTCGTGCTGCATGTAGTGGACGTAGCGGGCGATGGTCGCCGACGTACCGCCGGTGCCCGCGGTGGCCACGATCCAGGCCGGCTCCGGATACCGCTCCAGCTTCAACTGCTGGTACATGGACTCGGCGATGTTGTTGTTGCCACGCCAGTCGGTGGCCCGCTCCGCGTACGTGAACTGGTCCATGTAGTGACCGCCGGTGCGCTCGGCGAGGGCGGCGGCCTCCTCGTACATCGTGCGCGAGTCGTCGACGAAGTGGCACTGCCCGCCGTGGAACTCGATGAGCCGGCACTTCTCGGGGCTGGTGGTGCGGGGCATGACGGCGATGAAGGGCACGCCGATGAGCTTCGCGAAGTACGCCTCCGAGACGGCGGTCGAGCCGCTCGAGGCCTCGATGACGGGCTTCCCCGGCCGCACCCAGCCGTTGCAGAGGCCGTACAGGAAGAGGGAACGGGCGAGGCGGTGCTTGAGGCTGCCGGTGGGGTGGGTGGACTCGTCCTTGAGGTAGAGGTCGATGCCCCACTTCTCCGGGAGCGGGAAACGCAGCAGGTGGGTGTCGGCGGAGCGGTTGGCGTCGGCCTGGACCTTGCGGACGGCCTCCTTGAGCCAGGACCGGTACGCCGGGTCGCTGCGGTCGACGTCGACGGTCACCGTCGCGGCGGTGACCGTCGCGGCGGCCGCGCGGTTCCCCACGTTGTTCTCCGTGGTGCTCATCCGTGCCTCTCCTCGGTCGCTTCCGCTGGGTGCCCCGCTCTCGACAATACCCCTCCCACCTGGGCAAACGTTTCCTTTGACTGTCCATAGGGATGACTTGCGGGAGGGCCTCTGGTGCGGGCGCGGGCGGCCCGGCACACTGGGTACGACACCGGGTGAAAGGGGCGGATCGGTATGTCGGAACCCGAGTTCAGTGCGAGGGGCGTACGGATCGACCGCTGGCCGCGTTCACTGACGCGCGCCGGGGAGGTGCGGATCGAGGACGGCAGGCTCGCCCTCCTCACGAGTTACGGCAGCGAGATCGACAGCGCGCCCGTCAGTAAGGTCCGGGCGGGGCGCCCCTGGTTCGCGAGGGCCGACGAGGCGGTGGCGACGGTGAACGGCACCCGCTACCGGCTGACGCTGCACGGCGACGATCACGGGGGCGGTGGCGACGGCGAGGCCGCGGAGAAGTCGGGGCGTTTCCTCGCGGCGCTGAGGCGGGCCGCGGGGCGGCGCTGAGGCGGCCGGCGGCCACGGGGCGGGGCGGCGCCGGAGCGGGCTTCGGCTCGCCGTGAGTTGCGGGACGGTCACCACTGGTTCACGCTGTAATTACCTCACAGAGGGTTCACCGATGGTGACGGTACGTTTCGGTCGCCACCCCGCCTGAGCCCCTGTGTCGCAGGAGAGATCCGAATCTTCGTCTTCTTCCGGACAACTTCGGGGAGTCGCAGCCGTGATCAGCGAGCCGAGCAGGTATTACGCGGTGGAGCTTCAAGCCCTGCCGTCGCGGATCGGACAGGTCCGCAGAATTGTCTCCGCGCATCTGCGTCACTGGCACCTCGACGCTCTGGTCGATCAGGCCGTGCTCGGAGTCACCGAACTTCTGACGAACGTCCACCGGCACGCGCGGCCGGACAAACGGTGCACCGTCGAGATCGAGCTGTTGCTCGACCGGCTGACGGTCTCCGTCCGGGACCACGACCCCCGCATACCGGAGGCCTGCTGCCCGGACCCGCTCAACGCCTTCGACGAACTTGCCACCTCCGGCCGAGGCCTCGCCATCGTCCGTGCGGTCAGCGAGAGTTGGGGCGTCCGCCCCTGTGGCGAGGACGGGAAGGTGGTGTGGTTCACCCTCTCCGCGCCGCCGCGACCCGTCCCTGTCATGGCACGTGCGCACGACGTGTACGGCTCCGCGACCGACGGTCCCTTCGTCGGGTACGGACGGTTCTCCGGCGTCCCGCTCAGCACCCCGGCGGACCCGGGCCCGGCCCTCGAACCGGCCCTCGCGCCCGAACCGCTGCTCACGCCCGAGCCGGTCCTGGTGGGACGCGCGAGCTGAGACCGCCCGCAGGCCCGTGGGCCTGCGGGCCCGCTGCGGGACTCTTCTCTTCTGTACCTACTGGTATGTACAGTGCCGTCATGAGCATGAGCACCCCCGAGCGGCTGATCGAGGCGACCCGCGATTTGCTGTGGGAGCGGGGTTACGTCGGCACCAGCCCCAAGGCCGTGCAACAAGCGGCGGGCGTGGGCCAGGGCAGCATGTACCACCACTTCGCGGGCAAGCCCGACCTGGCGCTCGCGGCGATCCGGCGTTCGGCCGGGGAGCTCGCGGCTGCGGCCGAAGCGGTGCTGGGCGGTGAGGGTTCGGCGTACGCCCGGATCGAGGCGTACCTGCTGCGCGAGCGGGACGTCCTGCGCGGCTGCCCCGTGGGGCGGCTGACGATGGACCCGGAGGTGATCGCGCATCCCGAGCTGCGCGCGCCGGTCGAGGACGTACTCGCCCTGGTACGCGGCAGACTCGCCCAGGTCATCCAGGAGGGCCTGGACAGCGGCGAGTTGCGCGGGGACGTCGATCCGGAGGAGCTCGCCGCGACGGTGGTGGCGACCGTACAGGGCGGGTACGTGCTGGCCCGCGCCACGGGTTCGCGGGCGCCCTTCGACCATGCGGTACGCGGGCTGCTCGCGCTGCTCGCGCCACGCGGCGCCTCGGCCTGACCCCACCTCGTACCCCCGGAGAAGCGGAGTCCCTCCTGTGCACGCCATGCAGTACGAGATCACCCTGCCCGCCGATTACGACATGGGGATCATCCGCGAACGGGTGGCCACCAGGGGCCATCTGCTCGACGACTTCCCCGGGCTCGGCCTCAAGGCGTACCTGGTCCGGGAGCGGGAGGCCGGCGCGCCGGTGAACCAGTACGCGCCGTTCTATCTGTGGGGCACTCCGGAAGGCATGAACTCCTTCCTCTGGGGGCCTGGCTTCCAAGGCATCGTGCGCGACTTCGGCCGGCCCGTGGTGCAGCACTGGACGGGCCTGGCGTACGCGGAGGGGCCCGCGGCCACGTCGGCGCCGGGTACCGCGACGCGTCGCAGGACTCCGATCGGGGAGGCCGTCCCTCCGGGCGAGGCCGTGACGGACGCCGTGGCCCGGCACGCGCGCGAGGCTCGGCGGCACGGGGTCGTGGCATCCGCCCTCGCGGTGGACCCGCGCCACTGGGAGCTGCTCGCCTTCACCCTGTGGGCGGACGAGGAAGCGCCCACCGACGAGGGTGAGCGCTTCCGGGTCCTGCATCTCTCGGCGCCGGGGCGGCAGGAGCTGGGCGCCGGGCGACGGCAGGGGTGAGCCGGGCGGCCGTCAGCCCTACGTGGGCCGGTTTCAGGCCACGGCGACGAGCGTGAGGTAGGCCATGTTGAGGACCCGCCGGTAGCCGTTGACCCAGGTCGAGCGCTGCCGGTCGACGCGCTCGCGGGTCTCCTCGGCGAGCGGGTGGTCGGGGTGGGCGGCGAGCCAGACCTCGGTGTCGTACCGGTAACCCGACTCGAACTCCTCCCACTCGTCCGCGCTGCCCGTCTCGATCCACGCGGGCCGGAACCCCGCCTCGATGGCGAGGTCCACGAGGGCGCCGAGGGAGAGGTGGTCGTCGGCGGCGGCCCCGGGCCACATGCCGGCCAGCTCCTCCTCGGTGGGCGTGCGCTCCCAGAAGCCCTCCCCCAGGACGACCCTTCCTCCGGGCCGGACCAGCCGGCGCAGCTCCCGCAGGGCGGCGGCGGGGTCGTGCGGCTGCTCGGGGTCGCAGAGCGCCTGGCTCGACCCGAGACAGAGGATCGCGTCGACGGGACCGCGATCGGTGCCGAGGGCCGACTCCTCGACGAACTCGACGCGGTCGGCGAGCCCCCGGGTCTCTGCGAGCGCCCGGCCACGGGCCAGGTCCTCCGCGTTGATGTCGATGCCGACGCCCTTCGCCGCCGGGGCGGCGTCCAGGACACGGAGGAGCAACTCACCCCAGCCGCACCCGATGTCGAGCACATCGGCGGGCTCGGAGGCGGCGAGCCGCTCGATCATTCGGGTGGCGCGGGCCTCGGAGAGCGGGCCGTGGAAGGTGAGGCTGCCGAGACGCGGAGGAAGATCGGATTCAGTAGTGATCATGAGGCGGAAGGGTACGTCGTCCGGCGGCCGCCGCCCAGCGGTTTCCGCTGGCAGGCCGGTTTTCGGGGTGTTCGGGGCTTTCGCGGGCGGGGCTGGCGCGGGCGGGGCTGGCGCGGCTGGGGCTTTCGCGGCTGGGGCTTGCGCGTTCGGGGTTTCCGCGTGCGGGGCTTTCATGGCCGGCCGTCCTTGGCCGGAGGGCGGTCCGGACCGAGACGCCCTAGCCTTGCAGCGTGTACACGACGCGTGTGTCCCGCCATGTCGACGCCCAGCCCTCGGCCGTCTACCGGGCCCTGCTCGACCCGGGGGCCGTCGGGCGCTGGCGGGTGCCGTACGGAATGACCTGCGAGGTGCATGACTTCGACGCCCGCGAAGGAGGCACCTTCCGGATCTCGCTGCGCTACGAGACCGCGGACGGCATCGGCAAGTCCGGCGAGCGCACGGACACGTACCACGGGCGCTTCGTGGAGCTGCTCGCGGACGAACGTGTGGTCGAGGTCGTCGAGTTCGAGGCCCCTGACCCGAGGATGCGCGGCGCCATGACCCTCACGACCACCCTGATCGCGATCGGCGGAGGCACGGACGTGCTCGTCGTCCACGAGGGGGTTCCGGACGCTGTGCCCGCCGCCGACAACGAAGCGGGCACGCGCATGGCCCTCGACCGGCTCGCCGCGCTGGTCGAGGCCCACCCCGAGGGCTGGTCCCCGGTCCCCTAGGAGCGGGGCACCGCTCAGGCGGGCTCGCGGCCCAGGGCGGCCAGCGGGTCGTCGAGTACCGGCTGCCAGGCGAGTTCGGCCGCGCCCACGAGGCTGTTGTGGTCCAAGGTGCAGGGGAGGATCGGCACTCCCCCGCTGCGGCCCCACAGGCTGCGGTCGGCGACGACCGCGCGGAGACGCTCGGGGTCGGCGTCGAGGAGTTCGCGGTGCAGCCCGCCGAGGATGATCCGGTCGGGGTTGAGGATGTTCACCAGACCCGCGAGGCCGAGCCCCAGACGGTCGATCAGCTCCCCCACCGCCACCCGGACGCCCGGGTCGTCGGGGCTGGTGCGCAGCAGGTCGCGGCACTGCTGGAGCAGGGACACCTCGGGGCCGGGGGCGCGGCCCGCGACCGTGAGGAAGGCGAGCGGGTCGGTCTCGACGTCCAGGCAGCCACGGCTGCCGCAGTGGCACGGGCGGCCCTCCGGGTTCACCGTGAGGTGGCCGACCTCCAGGGCCAGGCCCGCGCTGCCCGTGTGGAGGCGTCCGTCGAGGACGAGCGCGCCACCGACGCCCCGGTGGCCCGTGGCCACGCAGAGCAGGTCCCGGGCTCCGCGCCCCGCACCGTGGCGGTGCTCCGCGAGGGCGGCCAGGTTCACGTCGTTGCCGGTGAAGGCGGGGCCTTCGATGCCGGCGGCCCGTACCCGTTCGGCGAAGATCTCCCGGACCGGCGCCCCCGCGGGCCAGGCCAGGTGGAGCGGGTTGAGCGCGGTGCCCTCGGGCTCGGCCACGGCCGAGGGGGCGGCGAGCCCGGCGCCCACGCACCGGCGGCCGCTCTCCCGGAGCAGGTCGGCTCCGGCGTCGACCACGGCGCCGAGGACCTGGGCGGGGTCGGCCGAGACGGTGACGCAGCCGGGGGCCGTGGCGACGATGGTGCCGCCGAGACCGACGAGTGCGGCGCGGAAGCCGTCCGCGTGGACCTGGGCCGCGAGCGCGACGGGGCCCTTCTCGTCGACGGCGAGGCGGTGCGAGGGGCGGCCCTGGGAGCCGGCGGCGGCGCCGGGGTTCGAGTCGACACGGATGAGGCCCAGGGCCTCCAGCTCGGCGGCGACCGCACCGGCGGTGGCCCGGGTGACGCCGAGTTCGGCGGTGAGGACGGCCCGGGTCGGCGCCCTGCCGGTGTGCACCAGCTCCAGGGCGGGCCCGAGCGCGTTGCGCCCCCTGTCCAGCCGTGTCCGGGTCGTCGTCGCCTTGCCGTTCATGGGGGCGAGTCTCCCATGATCGGGCCGGTGGGTTCGTCCCGGGCGGGTGGGTCCGTCCCGGGCGGGTGGGTGGGTCCGTCCCGGGCGGGCGGGGGGGGCCGTCTGCTGCCGGTGGGTGGGTCTGTCTCGGGTAGGTGGGTGGGTCGTCTGCTGCCGGTGGGTGGGTCCGCCTCTGGCGTGGGGGGCCGTGGGGGCCGCTCCGGGGTCGTGTCCGGGACTGCATGATTTACGGCGCGTTCTGGGCCTTGAGAGTTGGACGCTCCTTTTACGCGCCACAAATCACGCTTCACGTCCCGAACACGACCCCTGCGCGTCCCCCGCTCCCGTGCGTGGGCGGGTGCCGCCCGCTTGATGCTTCTGGCGTTCTGCCCCTATCCTGAGTTTGTGCCGCTACTAAACAAAGTACGGACGGCCGCATCGGGGGGCCCCGGCGGAGACACCGCCACCCGCTCCCTGTCCCGCCTCCGCCTCGCCCTGACCCTGTTCTTCGCGCTCGACGGCTTCCTGTTCGCCGGCTGGGTCGTCCGGATCCCCGCCGTCAAGCAGCAGACCGGCGCCTCGGCCGGTGACCTCGGCCTCGCCCTCCTCGGGGTGTCCGCGGGCGCCGTGATCACCATGACGCTGACCGGCCGGCTCTGCCGTCGTTACGGTTCCCACGCCGTCACCGTCGCCACCGCCGTTCTCCTCTCCCTGTCGGTCGCCCTGCCGGCGCTCACGCGGTCCCCGCTGACCCTCGGCCTCGTCCTGCTCGTCTTCGGCGCCGCGTACGGCGGGATCAACGTCGCCATGAACAGCGCCGCCGTGGATCTCGTGACCGCGCTCCGGCGCCCCGTGATGCCGAGCTTCCACGCCGCCTTCAGCCTCGGCGGCATGCTCGGCGCCGGCCTCGGCGGGCTGCTCGCCGGGAGCCTCTCCCCGACCACCCATCTCCTCGGCCTCACCGTCGTCGGCCTGGTCCTGACGGCTCTCGCCGGTCCCGTACTCCTGCGTCACCCCTCCCCCGCCCCGCCGCCCGAGTCCCTCGCGCCCGCCGCCCCCGCCGGCGGCCCGTCGCGGGGCGGGACGCGCCGTACCGTGCTCGTCTTCGGGGTCATCGCCCTCTGCACGGCGTACGGCGAAGGGGCCCTCGCCGACTGGGGCGCCCTCCACCTGGAACAGGACCTGGGCGCGCACCCCGGCGTGGCCGCCGCCGGGTACTCCGTCTTCGCGCTGACCATGACGGTGGGACGCCTGACCGGCACCGCCCTGCTCGAACGCCTCGGCCAGACCCGCACCCTGGTCGCCGGTGGCGCGACGGCCGCCGGTGGGATGCTGCTCGGCGCGCTCGCGCCGACCGTCTGGGCCACACTCCTCGGCTTCGCGGTGACCGGCCTCGGTCTCGCCAACATCTTCCCCGTCGCCGTGGCCCGCGCGGGAGCCGTCGCAGGACCCAGCGGGGTGGCGACCGCGTCCACGCTCGGCTACGGCGGGATGCTGCTCGGGCCGCCGTCCATCGGTTTCCTCGCCGACTGGTTCTCGCTGCCGGTGGCGCTCACCACGGTCGCCGTGCTGGCCGCCGGCGCGGCGGCGATGGGCTACTGGGCCCGCAACGCCGGGGTCGATGGGGGGTGTTGAGTCGCCGCCGTTCTTGAGCTGCGAGACTTCGTCCTGTGGATATGGCTGTCGGGGGGATGGGGACTATGGAGATCGCCGAGCACATCGGGGCACTGGAGACTGCCGGCCGGGGCCTGGCCGATGCGGCGGCTGCGGCCGGGCCCGACGCGGAGGTGCCGACCTGCCCCGGATGGCGGGTCAGGGACCTCCTCCGGCACACGACGATGGTCCACCGCTGGGCCGCGGCCTACGTGGCCGAGGGGCACACCACGTACCAGCCCGACGAGGGCGAACCGGCGCTCGACGGCGACGAACTGCTCGCCCACTACCGCGAGGGGCACGCGGGCCTCGTCGCCGCCCTGCGCGCCGCGCCGGAGGCGCTGGAGTGCTGGACGTTCCTCCCCGCGCCTTCGCCGCTCGCGTTCTGGGCGCGGCGGCAGGCGCACGAGACCCTGGTTCACCGCGCGGACGTCGAGTCGGCTCGCGGGACCGGCCCCGGGCCGGTGGACCCGGCGCTCGGCGCCGACGGCATCGACGAGCTGTTGTGCGGTTTCCATGGGCGTGACCGCAGCCGGGTGCGGACGTCCGGGCCCCGGACGTTGAGGGTGCGCACGACGGACACGGGTGACGTCTGGACCGTACGCCTGTCTGCGGCTGAGCCGCCCCGGGCGGAGCGGCTGAGCCGGTCGGCTTCGCCGGTGGCGGGTGCTGCGGTCGGTAGGGGATCTGATGCGGAGCTGAGCGGTCCCGCCGGCCGGTTGTACCTGACCCTGTGGAACCGGCTGCCCGTCGATGCCGTGACGCTCGTCGGGGACGCGGAGCTCGCCCGGGTGTGGCGGGAGACCTCGGCGATCACCTGACCCTGAGCGGCGGTCGGGGGCGGTGCGGTTCAGCCGCGGGGCAGCAGGCCCACGTCCTGGCCCAGGCGGCGGGCGGCCGTCGCGAAGAAGGTGTCGCGGTCCTCGACGACCCGGTGGAACTGGCCGAAGACCTCGAAGGACACGAGGCCGAAGAGCTGCGACCAGGCGGCGACGAGCGCGACGGCGAGGGCCGGGGGGAGGTCCGGGGCGATGTCGGCGGCGATGCGGTCGGCTTCGGGGCGCAGGGTCTCCGGGAGCGGGGGGAGGGCTACGCCCTCGCCGGTGTGCGCCCGGCGGGCGATGTCGATGAGGACGAGGCCGACGCGGGCGGCCGGGGCGATCGTGTCCTGGGGCGCGGAGTAGCCGGGCACCGGGGACCCGTAGATCAGGGCGTACTCGTGCGGGTGCGCGACCGCCCAGGCGCGGACCGCCCGGCAGACGGCGGTCCAGCGGTCCAGGGGGCGCAGCGCCGGGTTCTCGGCGGCGGCGGCCTCCGCCGCGGCGCCGACGGCGTCGTAGGCGTCGACGATCAGGGCGGTGAGCAGGTCGTCGCGGCTCGGGAAGTAGCGGTAGAGCGCGGAGGACACCATGCCCAGCTCGCGGGCGACGGCCCGCAGGGACAGCTTCGCGGCGCCTTCGGCGGCGAGCTGACCTCGGGCCTCGTCCTTGATGGCGGCGGTGATCTCGATACGGGCGCGGGCGCGGGCCCCTCGGACGGTCGTCATGGAGAGCAGTGTGCCATTTTCGGAGCACTGAGACGAAGTGAGAGCGCTGCTCTTGTTTGGGGCCACTGCTTCGTGCACACTGATCTCAAGCGAGAGCGGTGCTCACACTTTGCTCCGCGCCCCTGATTCCCCAGGAGGAACACCATGAGCGCTCAGCCCCTCAGCCCCACCGCCCACGTCATGAAGCCCGGCTGGATCACGGTGAACGTCCTCAACCGCGCCGTCGCCTGGATGACCCGGCGCGGCATCAGCGTCTGGGGCTCCCGGGTGCTCGCCGTCCGCGGTCGCAAGAGCGGCGAGTGGCGCCGTACCCCCGTCAACCTCATGACGATCGACGGCGCCCGGTACCTCGTCGCGCCCCGTGGCCACGTCCAGTGGACCCACAACATGCGGGCCTCCGGCGGCGGGCAGCTGATCCTCGGCAAGCACGTGCAGGAGTTCACCGCCGTCGAGGTGGCGGACGACGACAAGCCCGCGCTGCTGCGCGCCTACCTCAAGCGCTGGAAGGCCGAGGTCGGTGTCTTCTTCGGCGGCGTCGGTCCCGACTCCTCCGATGCCGAGCTGCGCGCTGTCGCCCCGAAGCACCCCGTCTTCCTCGTCACGACGACGGGCCCCACCACCCCGGCCGCGTGAACCGGCCGGAGCGGCGGAGCCCGTCCGCTGTCTCACTCACCCCCGCGCCGAGGCGTCAGGACACTTCCGGCGCCTTGGACGACTCCGATCCCCTGGGCGTCTCCGGGCTCTTGGGCGTCTCGGGAGACTCCAGGGTCTCCGAGGCCTCCGGGGTCTCCGAGACCTCCGGGGTCTGTGTCTCCTCGCCCTCCGACGTGGCCGACCGCTCCCGCTGGCCGACCCCACGGCCCGCCGGGCCGACACCGGACGAGGTGTCCATCCGCCGGTCCAGCACCTCCAGCGCCCTCCGGGCCATGCCGTTCGAGCGGACCATGCCGCCGAGCGTCGCCGAACCCCGGGTGATGTCCGCGAACGCGTTCCACGCCGGCCGCAGCCCCGTGATCGTCGCGTGCAGCAGCCCCGGCCGCCGCTCGAACAGGGCGAGCATCCGCCGCCCGACCGCCATCTCGACACCCAGCCCGGCCTTGATGGCGAAGGCGTAGTTGAGGGCCTGGCGCCGGGCGTCCACCGCGTCGCCCGCCTCGGCGACCCGTACCGCCCACTCGCCCGCGAGGCGGCCCGAGCGGAGCGCGTACGAGATTCCCTCACGGGTCCACGGCTCCAGGAGGCCCGCGGCGTCACCGCAGACCAGGACCCGGCCACGGGAGAGCGGAGAGTCGTCGGTGCGGCAGCGCGTCAGGTGCCCGGAGGAGATCGTGGGCTCGAAGCCGGACAGGCCGAGCCGGGCGACGAAGTCCTCCATGTACCGCTTGGTGGCCGCGCCCTCGCCGCGCGCCGAGATCACGCCGACGGTCAGCGTGTCGCCCTTGGGGAAGACCCACCCGTAACTGCCGGGCATCGGGCCCCAGTCGATGAGGACGCGCCCCTTCCAGTCCTCGGCCACCGACGGCGGCACGGGGATCTCCGCCTCGAGGCCCAGGTCGACCTGACCGAGCTTCACCCCTACATGCGCCCCTATGCGGCTCGCGCTGCCGTCGGCACCGACGACCGCGCGCGCGAACACCGTCTCGCCGTCCGCGAGGACGACGGCGACGGTCCGGCGGTCCGGGACGGCCGGGCCGTGCTGCTCCACCCGGCTCACCGTGGCGCCCGTCCGCAGCTCGGCGCCCGCCTTCTGCGCGTGCTCGACGAGCTGGGCGTCGAACTCGGGGCGGTTGATGAGCCCGAAGAGCATGCGGCGGGAGCGGCGGGTGCGGGCGAAGCGTCCCTGGAGGGAGAAGGTGACGGCGTGCACCCGGTCCTGGAGGGGGAGTTCGAAACCGGGCGGCAGCGAGTCGCGGGACGGGCCGATGATGCCGCCGCCGCACGTCTTGTAGCGGGGAAGCTCGGACTTCTCCAGGAGCAGCACCCGGCGTCCGGCCACCGCAGCCGCGTACGCCGCGGTCGCACCGGCCGGCCCCGCGCCGACGACCACGACGTCCCAGACGTCCGCCTCCGGGTCGACCGTCGCGTCGTCCCCCACGTCGGACGTCGCGTACACCTCCGCGTCTTCCGTCGGGTCCACGTCCGCCGCCCCGTCCACACCGATGCCCTCAGGAGCCGCACCTTCGGGCGCGGTGTTCTCCGGACCGGCGTTCTCTGCGTGCTCGCTGCTCACGATGTGCTTCTGCTCCTGATCCGACCGGTGGTCTGCTCCTGACGCATCCTACGGCGCGGTACCCGAAGGCCCGCGCCGTAGGATCGGCGGTGCGTTCGTCGTACCACGACATACGCCGATCGCCGTCCTTACGTCGTAACGTCGCACCCACCAGGAGCGTGCCCATGACCTCGAATCCGATCGCCGAGACCGTCCGGTCCCTGATGCCCCGGGCCAAGGCCGAGCTCACGGAACTGGTGGCCTTCGAGTCGGTGGCGGACGAGGCCGTGGCGCCGCGCAGCGAGTGCGAGGCGGCGGCGAACTGGGTCGCGGACGCCCTGCGCGCCGAGGACTTCCAGGACGTGGCGCTGCTCGACACCCCGGACGGTTCGCAGGCGGTGTACGGCATACTGCCCGGCCCGGCCGGAGCGCCGACCGTCCTCCTCTACGCGCACTACGACGTGCAGCCGAAGCTGGACGAGTCGGCCTGGCTCACCCCGCCGTTCGAGCTGACCGAGCGCGACGGACGCTGGTACGGGCGCGGCACCGCCGACTGCAAGGGCGGCTTCGTCCTGCACCTGCTCGCGCTGCGTGCCCTGAAGGCGAACGGCGGCGTTCCCGTGACGGTCAAGGTGATCGTCGAGGGGTCGGAGGAACAGGGCACCGGCGGTCTGGAGCGGTACGCCGAGGAGCACCCCGAACTCCTCGCCTCCGACGCGATCGTGATCGGCGACGCCGGCAACTTCCGGGTGGGCCTCCCCACGGTGACGGCGACCCTGCGCGGGATGACGATGATCCGGGTGCGGATCGACACCCTGGAGGGCAACCTGCACTCCGGTCAGTTCGGCGGCGCCGCGCCGGACGCGCTGGCCGCGCTGATCCGCGTACTGGACTCGCTGCGCGGCCCGGACGGTTCGACCGTCATCGACGGCCTGCCGTGCGACAAGGCGTGGGAGGGACTGCAGTACCCGGAGGAGGACTTCCGTCGGGACGCCAAGGTCCTCACGGGCGTGGACCTGCCGGGCGCCGGTACGGTCGCCGACCGGATCTGGGCGCGGCCCGCCGTCACCGTCATCGGTATCGACTGCCACCCGGTGGCCGGGGCGACCCCTTCCATCCCCGCGTCGGCCCGCGCCCAGCTCAGCCTGCGCGTGCCGCCGGGCCAGGACGCGGCCGAGGCGACGAAGCTGCTCTTCGCGCACATCGAGAAGCACACGCCGTGGAACGCCCGGGTCTCCCTCGAGCAGGTGGGTCAGGGCCAGCCGTTCCAGGCGGACACGTCGAGCCCCGCGTACGCGTCGATGGCGGAGGCGATGCGGATCGCGTACCCCGGTCAGGAGATGCAGACGGCGGGCATGGGCGGTTCGATCCCGCTGTGCAACACGCTGGCGTCGCTGTACCCGGAGTCGGAGATCCTGCTGATCGGTCTGAGCGAGCCCGAGGCGCAGATCCACGCGCCCAACGAGTCCGTCTCGCCCGAGGAGCTGGAGCGGCTCTCGGTGGCGGAGGCGCACTTCCTGCTCAACTACGCCCGCTCGAAGCAGGTCTGACGAAGGGTCGGGGCCGGGGGTTCGGTTCTGGGTTCAGCGTTCGGCGAAGCTCGCCGAGAGCGTAGAGGCATACGGCGGACCTGCGGGGATGTGTAGGTTCGCCGTATGGAACTCACCCGGATCACCCCGCGCCTGCACCTCCTCGACTTCTCCATCGGCCAGGCCTACCTCTGGCAGGACGAGGAGGAACTGACCCTGATCGACGCCGGCTGGGTCGGCACGGCGACCGGGACGGCGGCGGCGATACGGGCGGCCGGACTGGACCCGGACCGGCTGCGGCGCGTCGTGCTGACCCACTGCCACCGGGACCACGTGGGCTCGGCCCGGGAGCTCGCGGACCGGCACGGGGCGGAGATCCTCGCGCACCGGCTCGACGCTCCGGTGATCCGGGGCGAGGCGCCGGTGCCGGAACCGGACCTCCTGGACTGGGAGGTCCCGCTGTTCGAGCACGGGATGACCGTGCCGGAGGCGCCGCCGACGCGGGTGGACCGGGAGGTCGAGGACGGCGAGGAGCTCGGCTTCGGCGACGGCGCGGTGGTGGTCCACACGCCGGGGCACACGCCCGGCTCGATCGCCGTGCATCTCCCGCGCCACGGTGTGCTGTTCACCGGGGACACGGTGGCGTCCGTCCAGGGCGTGACCTTCGGTGTGTTCCATGTGGACCGCGCGCTCGCGCTCGACTCGATGCGGCACCTCGCGAAGCTCGCCCCCTCGGTGCTGTGCTGCGGCCACGGCGCTCCCGTGACCGAGGACACGGCGGCCTTGCTCGCCGCGGCGGCGGGATAGGTCCGGCGCACGTCAGCCCACCGGGTCCCCCGCCTCCAGGTTGAGCACCGTGCCGCGCTCGCGGGCGCGCAGGGCCCAGCGCAGGCGGCGGTAGCGGACGGGCGGCAGGAGTTCGGCGGCCTCCTCCTCGGTGACGAAGCGCCAGCCGCGCAGTTCGGCGCCGGGGAGACGGAGGCGGGCGGTGTCCTCGGCGCCGAGCCTGCCGCCGTCGAAGAGGAGGCGCAGTCCTCCGTACCCGGGGGGCTGGGGGCGTTCCCAGTCGACGAGCAGGAGTCGGGGCACGGCGTCGAGTTCGAGGCCTATCTCCTCGGCCACCTCGCGCATTCCGGCGCGGGCCGGGGGTTCGCCGGGTTCGACGACGCCGCCGGGGAACTCCCAGCCCGGCTTGTAGGTGGGGTCGACGAGGAGGAAACGGTCCTGCTCGTCGAAGAGCAGGACACCCGCGGCGACGGTCTCGCCGGTCGGGTCGGGGGTCTGGACGATGCCGCAGGGGGTGACGAGACCGGTCCGGACCGCGTCGGCGACGGAGCGGGCGGCCTCGGCGACGGTGAGCGCCGAGGTGTCGACGGTGTACGCGTCGGCGGCGAGCCAGTCGAGGGCGGCCCGGTAGTGCGCGAGGTGTTCGTGGGACCAGTCGCGTACGCGGGCGTCGATCTCCGGGTCGTCGTATTCCGACCGGCTGTCCATCCGCTCCCGCAGGATCGTTTCCTCCGGGGCGAGCAGGATGTGGCGCACCTCGATGCGGCGGGCGGCGAGCCCCCCGAAGATCTCGTCCCTGTACTCCTGTCTGAGCAGGGTCATGGGGACCACGAGGACGCCCCCCACCTCGGCGAGCAGCGCGGCGGCGGTGTCGACGACCAGGCGGCGCCAGATCGGCAGGTCCTGGTAGTCCTCGACCTCGGCGAGCCGCTTGGCCGGGAGGAGACGCCGCAGTCCCCCGCCGGTGACCTCGGGGTCGTACAGCGTGCTGTTCGGGATCAGATCGACCAGCTCGCGCGCGGTGCTGGACTTTCCCGCGCCGAACGTACCGTTGATCCAGACGATCACGATTCCCCCTCTTCGGTAGCCCCCAGTGGCTTGCCCGCAACACCCTGCCACGGAAACCACGAACGCTGTCTCGGCATGTGCGTGACACTTCCGCGCGGCCGTCGTTGAGAACGGCAAGCACGAGGGGGTGCGGAGATGAGTCGTATGGTTCTCGAACGTTTTCCGGCCGGCGGCCCGCGGGGCAGCTGGCCGGCGGAGGAGTTCGCCATCGCGCGGCGCGACGAGGGTGTGCCGGCCCGGGTCGTGATGGACCTGGAGTCCGACACGTACCTGGTGATCGTGGAACAGCGGACGCCGGAGGGGGTACGGAGGGAGTGACGGGCCGGGAGGAGGCGTCCGCGTCGTCCTCCGGCATTGGCCCGACCGGGTCCTCCGCACCGGCACCCGCCGGTGTCGTCCCCCGGACGGCCGCCGCCCCGGTGAGGATCGGTGCATGGGCGTCGTCCTGCCGGTCCTCTTCTCTCTCTTCGCGGCGTTCAGCAACGCGCTGGCCACGGTGCTCCAGCGGCGCGCCGCACTCACCGTCCCGCAGTCCGGCTCCTTCCGGCCCGGACTGGTCCTCGACCTCCTGCACCGCCCCGTGTGGCTGGCCGGCATCCTCGCCGTCATCGCCGCCGGCGTCGGGCAGGCGGCGGCGCTCGCGACCGGGCCGCTGGCTCTCGTACAGCCGCTGTTCGTACTCGAACTGCCCCTCGCCCTGCTGATCGCCTCCCTCATGACACGCGAACGGCTACCCGCCCGCCTCTGGGCCGCCGTGGCAACGGTCGTGGCCGGGCTCGGGGTGGCGCTCGTGGCCGCGTCGCCCACCGGCAACCGCACCCATGTGGAACTGGACCGCTGGGTGCCGGCCCTCGTGGCCTGCGCTGTCGCCGTGGTGGTCCTGGCCGCCGCCGGAGTGCGCAGACCGCCCGGGCGGGCCAGGGCCGGCTGCCTCGGCGCCGCGACGGCGATCTGTTACGCGCTCACCGCGGCCCTCATGAAGACGTCCATGCACATCCTCGGCGACGGCGGCATCGGCGCGTTCCTGACGGCCTGGCAGACCTACGCCTTCTGCGCCGCGGGGATCGGGGCCCTCCTGCTGCTCGAACACGCCATGCAGGGCGGGCCGCTCGTCGCCTCCCAGCCCGCCCTGACCCTCGGCGACGCGACGGTGAGCCTGGCCCTGGGCGTCCTGCTGTACGAGGAGCACGTACGGGCGGGCTGGTGGCTCGTGCCCCAGTCGGCGGGGGTCGCGATGATCGTCCTCGGGGTGTTCGCGCTGGCCCGCGCCGGAGTCGGCACGTCCTGACCCCGCGAGAGCGTCATTCCGGACGGTTGAAGCGTCGCGCGGCCCACAGCAGGGCGAGGGTGCCGCTGGCGAGGAGGAGGCCCGCTTCGAGGGGAAGGGGCGGCTGCCAGTCGCCCCACTCGACACCGGCGGCGGCCGGCTGGCCGGGGACGCGAAGGCTGATGCAGCGGCGGAGGAGATCCACCGCGTAGGCGAGGGGGTTGGCGCCGGCGAGGGCCTGGGCCCAGCCGGGCAGGGACTGCAGGGGGAAGAAGCCCCCGGAGAGGAACAGCAGCGGCATCATGATCAGCCCGAGGAAGGTGTGGAAGGTCTCGGGCCTGCGGAGGGTGACGGCAATCGCCAGGGACAGGGCGGTGATCGTGAACGAGGCCATGATCATGCTGCCGAGGAGCAGGAGCAGCAGGAGCGGGTCGTAGGGGAGGCCGACCGTGCCGACGAGGCCGAGCATCACGGCGCCCTGGACCGTGGCGGTCAGGGTGCCGCCCGCACAGTTGCCCAGGAGGAGGGCGGAGCGGCTGACGGGGGCCATGAGGAGCTCGCGGAGGTAACCGCTCTGCCGGTCGGTGATGAGGCGGATTCCGACCAGGATGGCCGGTGCCTGCACCGTCATCATCAGCATGCCGGGGAAGAGATAGGTCTGGTAGCCGACGCCCAGGGAGGAACGGGGGATGAGGGCGGCGAGGCCGCCCCCGAGGATGAGGAGGTAGAGCATCGGCTGGAGCAGCATCAGCGCGGTGTGGGCGCGTTGACCGGCCAGGCGCAGCAGGTCGCGGTGGATCAGGGCGTGGATCGCGCGCAGTTCCCGCCGCAGGCGTGCGGGCCGTCCGCCGACGGACGAGCCGAAAGTGTCCGCGGTGCCGGGGGTGTCAGGGGCCTTCAGGGTGACGGTGGTCATCGGGCGCCCCCGGTCTCTGACGTGGCTTCGGTTTCGCACGGGGCGGGGACGGCCGGTGCGTGGCCGCGCTCGGTGGCGTCGAGGCTGCGGCCGGTGTGGTGGAAGAAGACGTCGTCGAGCGTGGGCGGGGCAGCGGAGGCGGCGTGGACGGCGATGCCGTGGCGCTCCAGTGCCGCGCAGAGGCGCGGGATCCAGGCGCTGCCGTCCGGCATCCGCAAGGAGATGCCGGACGGGTCCACGGCGATGGCGCGGTCGGGCTGGACGACCGCGCGCACGACCCGTTCCGCCGTCGTGTCGTCGCTCGTGCGCAGGACGACCCGGTCGTCTCCGATCGCGGCCTTCAGCGCGCGGGGAGTGCCCTGGGCCACCACGCGACCGCTGTCGATGATGGCGATGCGATCACAGTTCTCCGCCTCCTCCAGGTAGTGGGTGGTGACGAAGAGGGTGCTGCCGTGCCGCTCGCGCAGGGCCCGGAGGTGGTCCCATACCTGGACGCGGGCGTGGGGGTCGAGGCCGGTGGTCGGCTCGTCGAGGAACAGCACGCGGGGGGAGTGCAGCAGGGCGCGGGCGATCTCCAGGCGGCGCCGCATGCCGCCCGACAGGGTGCGTACGGGGGAACTCCTCCGGTTGGTCAGCCCGGCCGTCTCCAGCACCTCCGTGGCGCGCAGGCGGGCGTGTCGGCGGGGCAGCCCGTAGAGGCGGGCGTGGATGCGGAGGTTCTGTTCGGCCGTCAGCTCCGCGTCCACAGCGCTGTTCTGGAAGAGCATGCCGACGTGTCGGCGTACGTGATGGGGCTGGGTGAGCACGTCGGCGCCGGCGACCGTGGCGTGACCGGCGGTGGGGCGGGCCAGGGCGCACAGCATGGCGATGGTGGTCGACTTCCCGGCTCCGTTCGGACCGAGGAAGGCGAACGTCTCGCCCTGCGACACATCCAGATCCAGGCCGCGTACCGCGTGGGTCGTGCTGCCCTGCGGGCCCGGATAGCTCTTGGCCAGGCCGCGCATGCTGATGGCGTACCCGGACTCGGGTACGCGCCGGGCGGCCGGTGGGCTCGTGACGGCGGTGGTCATGGGGGCTGCCGGGGCAAGGTCGTCGCCGGCTGGTAGCTGCATGGGTCTGGTCCTCGTCTGGGGGTACGCCCTCCGCGGCGGACGGCCCCGCCTCGTACAGGACGGTGAACATCCGGCCGGCGGCTTCCCGGGTTCAGCCGCCGACCGGATGGTGGTGCCTGAGTTACGCGCAGCTGATGCCGATGCAGATCGTGTTGAGGAGGGTCAGCAGACCCACGCAGTCACACGTCGCGGCGTACGGCGCTCCGTCCACGCCGACGGGGTCGGTCTCCGGAAGGGCGTGGAGACGGGCGAGCAGTTCGAGGTCCTTGTTCTCCATGGACGTGCTCCTTCTTGCGTTGAGCGGGCGGCAGACTTCCTGCCGCTCAGACCGGCGGCTGGGCCATCCAGTGCCGGGGGTCGGTGTGGTGGATCCGCAGGAGGAAGGCAAGGATTCCGGCGGATCCGTCGCTCCAGCTGGTCGAGACGTCCCCGTACTCGGTGGGGAAGACCACGTGGGCGTCGCGCTGGGCCCTCTCGCAGACGATGAGGCGGGCCAGGTCTTCGGCCATGGCGCGGTAGACGGGATCACCCGTGGCGGCGGCCATGTCGAGGAGGAAGTCGCCGTTGCCCGCGAGCCCGTGGCACTGGGCGAGTGCGGCGCGGGAGGCGCGCTCGGTGACGGCGTGCGTGGCGCGGCGGGCGAGGTCGCCGAACCTGTCGTCCCCGGTCGCCTGCCACAGGCGGACGAGGAAGGTCCCGATGCCCGCCGCGCCGTGGCACCAGTACGGGGCCGTGGGCACGTCCGACGCCTGTGAGGGCCATTGGGCCGCCTCGCCGACGAGTACGGCGGCGGCCACCAGGTGCTCGCCCACCTCCACCGCGAGCTCCAGGTGCTCCGCGCGCTCCGAGACGGCCGCGGCGGCGAGGAGGAAGCAGCCGATGCCGGCGGATCCGTGGGCGAAGCCGAGGTACCGCGCTCCGGCCTCCGGGGAAGCGGCTTCCCCGGGCACCGGCCAGCCCACCCCGTGCTGGTCACGCCGTGCGGCGGCGGTCAGCCGGTCGGCCGCGTCGGTCGCCAGTTCGGCGAAGCGCGGGTCTCCGGTGCGGTGCCACAGGTGAAGGGCGGCCAGTCCACTGCCCGCGCTGCCGTGGGTGATGTCGTAGTGGGGTGTCGCCTGTTGCGGGGCGAGGGCCAGGGCCAGCGCGTGGTCCGTGAGTGCCCGGTCGTCGAGGGCGCGCCCGGCGTCGTACAGGGCCCAGGCGGTTCCCCGGCCGCCGAAGTGCAGCCCCGGACGGGTGGAACGGAGGTCGGTGCGGTCCGCGATCCAGTGGCCCGCGGTGGAGATGAGCCCCGGCAGGCGGGCGTCACCGGTCAGCTCCCAGTACCGCGTCAGTACGGCGAGGACGCCGGCCGCGCCCTGCTGCACGGTGCACGGGTCGGCCTCCCCCGCCATGGTGGACACGGGCCACAGCCGCCGCTCGTCCGCCGGATCGATCGAGTCGACGAGGTGATCCACGATTCCGGAGACGGTGGCGGCGCGGTCTTCGTCCCGGCCGTCGTTCCGCGCCGCGTGGAGTGCGGTGTGGGGGGCGGCGTGGCGTGTGGTGTGGTGCTCCGCCCGCGCCGGGAGCGCCCTCCGGAGCGCCTCGCCGGCCCTGGCCGGGTCCCAGCGCTCGGCGGGATCGTCCTTCATCAGACCGAGGATCATCTCCGTCAGGCCGTCCGGGAGCCGGAGCGGCCCCGTACAGGCGGCCAGCCACGCTGCGAACCGCTGCTCCATGGCCCTGGTCCCGGGCTCCTCGGGCAGCAGGTTCGGTACCTTGCCCGCCAGGACGAAGCAGGCGGTGGCGCCGAGGCTGTAGTAGTCGCCGGTCGGACTGACGGGTGCGTCGGCCAGGCGCTCGGGGGCGCTGAATCCGGGGGTTCCCACCCTCGTCGGGAGGGCGGCCTCGTCCTCCAGGACAGCGAGTTCGAGGTCGATGAGGCGCAGCTCGCCGTCCGGGCGGACCATGACGTTGGCCGGGGTGAAGTCCCGCAGGACGCAGCCGCGGGCGTGCGCCGCCGCGACCAGGTCCACCAGGCGCCCGACCTGGGCAAGGGCGTCGGTGCGGTAGCTCTCCCCTCCGACGTCGCGGAAGTGTTCGGCGACCCAGGTCCGCAAGGTGACGCCCGGCACTTCCTCCTGAGCCAGGAACAGGTGCCCGGCGTGCTCGAACAGCGCCACCGGTTCCGGGGCCAGCCCGGTGCCCTTGAGCTTCTCCAGGGTCCGGGCCTCGGCGCGCAGCCAGTCGCGGACGTCGCAGCCGGAGGCGTCGGCCT
The DNA here is from genome assembly GCF_044764665.1 of Streptomyces sp. NPDC093795. NCBI lineage: Bacteria > Bacillati > Actinomycetota > Actinomycetes > Kitasatosporales > Streptomycetaceae > Streptomyces > Streptomyces sp. NPDC093795. Next base: position 313,622 of record NZ_JBIWIO010000003.1, on the reverse strand, counting down.
CCACGTGCGGCCGGGCTTCCTTGATCACCACAGGGGCGTCTGTACGGGCGTCGGTGCCCCGGTAGACGCCGCCCTTGTTCGTGTGCCGGATCGCCTCGCGTACCGCGAACCGGCCCCCGAGCATCACGGGGCCGCTCGTCTTCTCCTCCGCGCGTGGCGCGCCGGGCACCGAGGCGGGGAAGGGGCAGACCGCCCAAGAAGGGGGACAGTACTGCCCGGTGCGCTTGTCCTCCACCGGGTTGCCGTCGGGGTCCTCGATGAACCACACCAGGAGGCCGTCGTCCGACAGCCGGCGCCGCCCTACGAAGGCCCCGTAGCGGTAGTGGACCAGCGAGTTCGCGGCGTAGGCCTGGTCGGACAGGATCCGGGGGCCGGCGAGCCCCGCCGTGGCGAGGTGCAGCTCCTCGGCGAGCCGGGCCGCCTCGTCGTCGGAGCTCGGGTAGACGGTGATGAACTTGCCCGAGCTTCCCCGGGGGGTGGCGCGGGAGTTGAGCGCGCTCACCTGGTCGAGGGACCGGGCGAACTTGAACGTCGACTCCCCCCGCAGCAGCACGTCCAGGGCCTTCTCGAGGACCGTCGGCGCGGAGGCCGCCGTCGCCGATAGGTGCAGCTTCCACCCCTGCTCGCGGCGCGTCCCGGTGCCGGGCGTCACCCGGCACCACATCTCGTCGGAGTCGGCCGTCCAGCGCTCCCCCGTACCCGTGGCGCCCAGCGCCTGGCGGAGAATGCCTTCCAGTTCGACTTCGGTAACCTGGATCGTCATTCACGTCCCTCTCAACGGTGCGGACCGCTGATCGGAACGTGCCCGGTCACATAACCGCACCAACACACACTCACTCGGATTCACTTGATCCGACGAGCGCACAGCGCGTCGAACGCCGTTCACGACTGCGCCCGGCGCAGAAACAGGCGCGTGAAACCGGGCTCAGGACGGTGCCCGTCCCCCGGACACCCTCCTCACCCGGACGCCGAGTGCCGGCCCTCCGCCGCCGGCCGGGCGATTCCCCCGCCCGCACTCCCCGCAGCCGCCGCGGCGGCGCCCAGCAGGCCCGCGTCCGTGCCCGTGACGGCGGGGACGACGCGCAGGTTCCGGACGAAGGAGAGCGTGGCGTACGAGGCGAGGCTGCGGCGGAGCGGCGCGAAGAGGACCTCGCCCGCACCCGCGACCCCACCGCCGACGACGGCGATGTCGATCTCGACGAGGGTCGCCGTCGCGGCGATGCCCGCCGCGAGCGCCTGGGCCGCCCGCTCGTACGAGGCGACGGCGACCGGGTCCCCCGCGCGTGCCGCGGCGGCCACGGCGGCGGCGGAGACATCGCCGTCGGACCCCGGCCGCCAGCCGTTCTCCAGGGCGCGGCGGGCGAGGTGCGGGCCGCTGGCGAGGCGTTCGACGCAGCCGCGCCCGCCGCAGGCGCAGGGCTCGCCGTCCATGTCCACCACCATGTGGCCGATGTGACCGGCGTTGCCCGTGGGGCCCGGGTGGACCTTGCCGCCGAGGACGAGACCGCCGCCGACGCCCGTGGAGACCACGAGGCAGAGGGCGTTGTCGTGGCCCCGGGCGGCTCCGAGCCAGTGTTCGGCCGCCGTCATGGCGACGCCGTCGCCGACCAGGGTGACGGGCCGTCCGCCCGTCGCCCGATGGACCCGTTCGACGAGGGGGAAGTCGCGCCAGCCGGGCACGTTGACCGGGCTGACGGTTCCCCGGTGCGCGTCGACGGGGCCCGCGCTGCCGATGCCGACGGCGCCGGCGTCCTCCCACAGCGGCGAGGCCGCGAGGTCCCCGAGCACGTCCTCGACCGCCCCCATCACCGTCTCGCCGTCCTCACGCGCGGGCGTGGGTCGCTGGGCGCGGGCGCGGATGCGGCCCTCTCCGTCGACGAGGGCGCCGGCGATCTTGGTGCCGCCGATGTCGAGGGCGACGACGAGACCGTCGGCGGGGCCCGTGGCGGGATCGGTCTGCATGGCGCGGGGTCTCCAAGCGGCGGGCGGATCGGTGCTCCGTACAGTCTCCCGCCCGGTGACAACGTTGTCCAGGCCCTATGCTTCCCCCGAGGGACCCGACACCGATCTTCGACGGAGGAACCGCACATCGTGGCCGACATCGCCCGCCGCCCCGAGCACCGCTACGGCAACCGGCCCACGATGAAGGACGTCGCCGCGCGCGCGGGCGTCGGCCTGAAGACGGTGTCCCGGGTCGTGAACGGCGAACCGGGGGTCACCCCCGACACCGAGCGCCGGGTCCAGGAGGCCATCGAGATCCTCGGGTTCCGCCGCAACGACAGCGCACGCGTCCTGCGCAAGGGCAGGACGGCGACTGTCGGCCTCGTCCTCGAGGATCTCGCCGACCCGTTCTACGGACCGCTCAGCCGGGCGGTCGAGGAGGTCGCACGGGCGCACGGGGCCCTGCTCATCAACGGTTCCAGCGCCGAGGACCCGGACCGGGAGCAGGAGTTGGCGCTCGCCCTGTGCGCGCGTCGGGTGGACGGTCTGATCGTCATCCCCGCGGGTGACGACCACCGGTACCTGGAGCCCGAGATGAGGGCGGGTGTCGCCACCGTCTTCGTCGACCGCCCGGCGGGACTGATCGAGGCCGACGCCGTGCTCTCGGACAGCTTCGGCGGGGCCCGCGACGGGGTGGCCCATCTGATCGCCCAGGGGCACCGCCGCATCGGCTTCATCGGTGACCGTCCCCGTATCCACACGTCCGCCGAGCGGCTGCGCGGCTACCGCGCGGCGATGGAGGACGCGGGTCTGCCGGTCCGGGACGACTGGGTCTCGCTGGGGTCCACTGAGCCCGGGCGGGTGAGCACGGCCGTACGGGACCTCCTGGCCGGGCCGGAGCCGGTGACGGCGCTGTTCGCGGGGAACAACCGGGTCACGGTCACGGTGGTCCGGGCCCTCGCCGGGCACGCGCGACCGGTGGCCCTGGTCGGCTTCGACGACATCGAGCTGGCCGATCTGCTGGGCATCACGGTCATCGCGCAGGACGCGGCCGCGCTGGGCCGGACGGCGGCGGAGCGCCTGTTCCGGCGCCTCGACGGGGCCGACGAGGCGCCGCAGCGGGTGGTGCTCGGCACCACGCTCCTCGCCCGTGGGTCGGGCGAGATCGCACCGCCGGCCGTCTGAGACCGCCCCCGGTTTGTGGGCATTCCGGCGGGGCGGGACGTGGGCACAAACCGACCACCGGCCCGCACACGGCTACGGTCCTGGTGGGTACCGGGGCGCAGGGGGCGGAGGCGCCGCCAAGGGCGCCGTCCCGTTGTGCCCACCCGTCCCGCCCTTGGGGTCCCCCCGGACGGAGTCTGGGGGAGGGACGATTGCCCACAACGGGGGGACGGACGCCACCGGAGGCGGCCTGCTGGGCGGCTGTCCAGCAGGCAGCGCGATCCCGTCCCGCCGTCCCGCTACTCGGCGGAGGCCGTGAGGTCGCCCCGGCGCGGGGCCGCGAAGCGGTCGAGGGCGGTGCGGTCCATGCCGGTGAGCGCGTCGACCTCGGCGGTGTCGAGGGCGCCGCAGTCGATGCCGCGCAGCAGGTAGGAGCTGAGGGCCTTGGCGGTGGCGGGCTCGTCCATGACGTCGCCGCCGGCGTGGTTGGCGTACGCGGAGAGGCGCTTGGCGGCGGCCTCGAAGCCCTCGCGGTAGAAGGCGAAGACAGCGGCGTAACGGGTGGGGATGTGGCCCGGGTGCATGTCCCAGCCCTGGTAGTAGGCGCGGGAGAGCGCCCGGCGGGTGAGGCCGTAGTGGAGGCGCCAGGCCTCGTGGACGTGCTCGGTGGAGCCGACCGGGAGGACGTTGGTGGAGCCGTCGGAGACGCGTACGCCCGTGCCGGCGGCCGCGACCTGCATGATCGCCTTGGCGTGGTCGGCGGCCGGGTGGTCGCTCGCCTGGTAGGCGGCGGAGACGCCGAGGCAGGCGCTGTAGTCGAAGGTTCCGTAGTGCAGTCCGGTGGCGCGGCCCTCGGCGGCGCCGATCATGCGGGCTACGGCGGCGGTGCCGTCGGTGGCGAGGATGGACTGGCTGGTCTCGATCTGGATCTCGAAGCCGAGGCGGCCGCTGTCGAGGCCGTGGGCCTTCTCGAAGGCCTCGAGGAGACGGACGAAGGCGGTGACCTGCTCGGGATAGGTGACCTTGGGGAGGGTGAGGACGAGCCCCTCGGGGAGGCCGCCGTTCTCCAGGAGGCCGGTGAGGAAGACATCGGTGGTGCGGATGCCCCGGTCGCGGACGGCGGACTCCATGCACTTCATCCGGATGCCCATGTACGGGGCGGCCGTGCCGTTCTCGTACGCCTCCGAGATCAGCCGGGCGGCGCGGGCGGCGTCCTGGTCCTCGTCGGCGCCGCCGTACCCGTCCTCGAAGTCGACCCGGAGGTCCTCGATGGGCTCGCGCTCCAGCTTGGCGCGTACGCGGCCGTAGACGTCTTCGGCGAGGTCGTCGGAGAGGTCGAGGACGGCGGCGAAGGAGGAGGCGTCGGGGGCGTGCTCGTCGAGCGCGGCGAGGGCCTGGTCGCCCCAGGAGCGGATGGTGCCGGCGTCGAAGACGTTCCCGGGGACGTAGACGGTGTGGACGGGCTGGCGGGTGCCGGGGTCTCCCGGGTAGCGGCGGTCCAGCTCGGCGTCCACCGTGGCGAGGGAGGCGCTGATGCCCTCGCTGACCGCGCCCGCGAGGCTTGTCGACACCTTCTCCTGCTGACCCATCCCACATCCTCCTGTTTTCCGCTTCACGGAATCAACAATCCGTATAGCGAAGTTAATAGTCGGTCGGGACCTGCGTCAATGGTTGTCCGAAACGGCCGGGGGCCGCGCGGTGATCATCACCACGCGGCCCCCGGGCGCGACAGAACTCGCAGGTCAGCCCTTGCGGGTCTTGACCTCTTCGGTCAGCTGCGGGACGACGTCGAAGAGGTCGCCCACCACGCCGTAGTCGACGAGGTCGAAGATCGGCGCCTCGGCGTCCTTGTTGATCGCGACGATCGTCTTGGAGGTCTGCATGCCCGCGCGGTGCTGGATCGCGCCGGAGATGCCGGAGGCGATGTACAGCTGCGGCGAGACCGACTTGCCGGTCTGGCCGACCTGGCTGGCGTGCGGGTACCAGCCGGCGTCGACGGCGGCGCGCGAGGCGCCGACGGCCGCGCCGAGGGAGTCGGCGAGCGCCTCGATGATCGCGAAGTTCTCGGCGCCGTTGACACCGCGGCCGCCGGAGACCACGATCGCGGCCTCGGTCAGCTCGGGGCGGCCGGTCGACTCGCGCGGGGTGCGCGAGGTGACCTTGGTGCCGGTGGCCAGCGGGCCGAAGGAGACCGTGAGGGCCTCGACCGCGCCGGCGGCCGGGGCGGCCTCCACGGGGGCCGAGTTCGGCTTGACCGTGATGACCGGGGTGCCCTTGGAGACACGGGACTTGGTGCTGAAGGAGGCGGCGAACGCGGACTGCGTCGCGACCGGACCCTCCGCGCCGGCCTCCAGGTCCACGGCGTCGGTGATGATGCCGGAGCCGATGCGGACCGCGAGGCGGGCCGCGACCTCCTTGCCCTCCGCGGAGGACGGGATCAGGACGGCGGCCGGGGACACCGCCTCGTAGGCGGCCTGGAGGGCGTCGACCTTGGGGACGACGAGGTAGTCGGCGAACTCGGGGGCGTCGGCGGTCAGGACGCGCGTGGCACCGTGCTCACCGAGGACGGCGGCGGTGTCGGCGGCGCCGTTGCCGAGCGCGACGGCGACGGGCTCACCGAGGCGGCGGGCCAGGGTCAGCAGCTCCAGGGTGGGCTTGCGGACGGCTCCGTCGACGTGGTCGACGTAGACGAGAATCTCAGCCATGGGACTTCAATCTCCTGCGAACGAAAGGGACGGTCTGAGGGGCTCGCGCGAGCCTTAGATGAACTTCTGGCCCGCGAGGAACTCGGCGAGCTGCTTGCCGCCCTCGCCCTCGTCCTTGACGATCGTGCCCGCGGTGCGCGCCGGGCGCTCCGCGGCCGAGTCGACCGCGGTCCAGGCACCGGCGAGGCCGACCTCGTCCGCGTCGATGTCCAGGTCGTCCAGCTCCAGGGACTCCACCGGCTTCTTCTTGGCGGCCATGATGCCCTTGAAGGAGGGGTAGCGCGCCTCGCCCGACTGGTCCGTCACGGACACGACGGCCGGGAGGGAGGCCTCGAGCTGCTCGGAGGCGGTGTCGCCGTCACGGCGGCCCGTCACCTTGCCGTCCTCGATCTTCACCTCGGAGAGCAGCGTGACCTGCGGGACGCCCAGACGCTCGGCGAGGATCGCCGGGAGGACACCCATGGTGCCGTCGGTGGAGGCCATACCGGCGATGACGACGTCGTAGCCGGTCTTCTCGATCGCCTTGGCGAGCACCAGCGAGGTACCCATGACGTCGGAGCCGTGCAGGTCGTCGTCCTCGACGTGGACGGCCTTGTCGGCACCCATCGACAGCGCCTTGCGCAGCGCGTCCTTGGCGTCCTCGGGGCCGACCGTGAGCACGGTGACCTCGGCGTCGTCGGCCTCTTCGGCGATCTGCAGGGCCTGCTCGACCGCGTACTCGTCGAGCTCCGACAGCAGGCCGTCGACGTCGTCGCGGTCGACCGTCAGGTCGTCCGCGAACTTGCGGTCTCCGGTCGCGTCGGGCACGTACTTCACACAGACAACGATCCTCAAGCTCACGCCGGCTCTCCTACTGCATCGTCATAACTGGGCTGCCTTGTTGCTCGCAGCATAGGCGCCTGAAGGGCGGGTTTCTGGTCGGGGCACCGGACGCCCCGACCAGATATTACTCGTCAGTACACCCAGTTCGTTACGAGTAAGCAAGCGCTCAGGCATGTGATCTGGCCAACGCGCGCGGAGTGACCCTCGCGGGAACTCTCAGTCGCGCAGCGCGTTGAAGCGCCCGTGGTGGTAGAGGAGCGGCCGGCCCGCCCCGTCCGGGTCGCCCGCGACCGCCTGCGCGATCACGATCCGGTGGTCCCCGGCGGGCACCCTGGCCACCACGCGGCAGACCATCCAGGCCAGTACGCCGTCGAGTACGGGCACCCCCTCGGGCCCCAGGCTCCAGCGGGTCCCCTCGCCGAAGCGGTCGGCGCCGCTGCGCGCGAAGGTGGCGGCGAGCTCCTGCTGGTGCTCGCCGAGTATGTGCACGCCGATGTGTTCGGCCTCGGCGAGCACGGGCCAGCTGGAGGAGGTGGTGCCCACTCCGAAGGAGATCAGCGGGGGGTCCGCGGCGACGGAGTTGAGCGAGGTCGCGGTGAAACCGACCGGCCGCTCGCCGTGCGCGGTGACGACCGCGACACCGGCCGCGTGCCGACGGAAGACGGAACGGAGCAGATCGGGAGAGGCCTGCCGGGGGGCACCGATGGTGGGGACCGCGCGGAGCTCGGGCGAAACCGTCATGGAGTTGTCCTTCTGCGAGGGCGGCATGAGAGAAGTCCTGGGGTCGTCAGAGACCCGGACAGCGCGCGCTCGCGTTGCGGGCCAGGTCCACGTGGGTCCGGCCGTAGAGAAGGAGTTCTGGGGGCACTCCGCCAGGGTGACGATCGTTGCGGCGTGCAGTCAAGTGCGTACCGGGATGTGGGAGAAGTGTCACCGCGTCAGACCGCGCGCCCCAGGGCGGCGATGACGTCCACCCTGCGCGGCTGCCCGGCGGCCCGTCGGACGACGCGGCCCGCGCGGTCGAGGACGAGGACGGTGGGGGTCCGCGCGATGCCGAGCGCGCGTACGAGATCGAGCCGTTCCTCGGCGTCGATCTCCACGTGCCCCACGCCCGGCACCATCGCGGCGACCTCGGCGAGGGTACGGCGGGTGGCCCGGCAGGGCTGGCAGAAGGCGGTGGAGAACTGAACGAGGGTCGCCCTCTCCCCCAGTTCGGCGCCGAGCACCTCGGAGCCGAGCACGAGGTGTCCTGGCGCGTCAGGTCCGGGCGGTTCCTCGGTCACTCCTCTTCCCCTTCCTCTTCCTCTCGGCCATGTCTTCCGGTGCAGCGTCGCACGGGAGCGTTCGATTCCCGCCACGGCCACCGCGAGTGACGAGAATCTCCCTGTACGAAGCTGCCTGGACTGGTCACGGCGGCCCGCATGGGGCACGATCTGCCCAAAGCCGAAAACCTACGGCCGCGTAACTTCGCGGGGCGACCCATCCCCAGGCACACGAAGAAGAGGTTTTTCTCCGATGGCAGAACTCGTCTATCGACCGGTCGTCGGTGCCGCGCTCACCCTGTTCAAGGCACTCGACCTGAAGATCGACACCCAGGGTTCCGAGAACATCCCGCGGACCGGAGGGGCGGTGCTGGTGAGCAACCACATCAGCTACCTCGACTTCATCTTCACGGGGCTCGCGGCGCTGCCGCAGAAGCGTCTGGTGCGCTTCATGGCGAAGGAATCGGTCTTCCGGCACAAGGTCGGCGGGCCGCTCATGCGCGGCATGAAGCACATCCCGGTGGACCGTGCGCAGGGCGAGCACGCCTACGAGCACGCGCTCGAGTCGCTGCGGGCCGGCGAGATCATCGGTGTCTTCCCCGAGGCGACCATCTCCCAGTCGTTCACGCTCAAGGGCTTCAAGACGGGCGCGGCGCGCCTGGCGCAGGAGGCGGGCGTCCCGCTGATCCCGATGGCGCTCTGGGGCACCCAGCGGGTGTGGACGAAGGGCCGCCCGCGGAACTTCAAGCGGAGCCACATCCCGGTGACGATCCGCGTCGGCGAGCCCGTCGAGGCGCCTGCCGACCAGTACGCGGGCGCGATCACCCGGCGGCTGCGCGAGCGCGTCCAGGAGCTCCTGGAGGCCGCGCAGCGCGCCTATCCGGTCCGCCCCAAGGACGCGAGCGACACCTGGTGGGTGCCCGCGCACCTCGGGGGCACGGCTCCGACGCCGGCCCAGGTCAAGGAAATGGGCTGACGGCCTCCCCGTTCGAACGCAGGACCGTTACTCCGGGTCCCGGACGGTGATCCGGGCTCCCGGGCTGACCTTCCCCAGCGACTCGGCGAGCTCGGCGCCCGCCGCGAGGAGCTCGTCCCGGGTCATCGGGGCGAGCGACTCGAGCAGGAAGACGGCGTCGACCGTGTCGTCGTCGATGCGGGTACGGGGACCCTGGCGCCAGTTCCAGCGCCGGCAGGTGACCCCCTCCTCGTCGCACCAGACGATCTCTCCGGGCTCGGGGTGCTCCACCGTCTCCGCGCCGCCCGCCGTGGTGACGAAGGGCTCGTCGCCGGTGGCCCGGACCAGGCGCATGGCGCCCTGGATCCTGCCCAGGTCCTCGCCGCCGACCGGGATGAGGTGGGCGACGCTGATCGCGTTGTAGGCGTCGACGAGCCGGTTGATCCGGGGCAGCCCGCCGTCCGCGAGTGCCCGGCGGGCCAGTGCCTCGGCGGAGTTGCGGGTGCGGGAGGGCTTGGCGCCGAACGCGGTGTACGCGGCGCGCCAGGCGGCGATGTGCGGGTCCTGGTCCGGGGTGCGGCCGTCGAGACGCTCGGCGAGCCGCCGCGCGGCCTCGTCGAGGAGGGCCGAACTGGCCTCGTCGCTGGGCCCGTTGACCAGACCGTGGGCCTCGATCGCGAGCGCGGTGAAGCCGGGGACGAGGGTGCGCACCTCGTCGGAGACGGTGAGTGTGAGCGTCATGGTCCGCCGTTTCGCTGGAGTCTCGCTGGAGCTGGGGGCTGGAGCTGGAGTACCTGGTCAGAGCTCCGTGGGGAGCGTCCGCCAGAGGGTCGGCCCGTCGGGCGCGGCGCGCAGCGCGTCCAGAACGACCGGATGTGGTTCAGTGTAGAGCACTGGATAATCCACTTCATTGAACTCCCGGCGTACGGTCCACACCAGCCGCTCCTCCGTCAGCGAGAACTGGGCGTCCATGCCGGGCTTGTTTCCCCGTACGTCCTGCCGGGCCCAGCCCCGCTCGCCGGGCAGCAGGACCGCGACGAGACCGTGGATCACGGGGTTCGAGCCGTCGTCGTCGGCGAGCCGCTGGTAGCAGAGGGCCGCCGGAATGCCACGGGCCCGCAGGAGCGCGGCGTACGCGACGGACTTGGCGTAGCAGATGCCGGTCCGCTGCTCCAGGACGTCGGAGGCCCGCCAGGTGACCCGGAGATCACCCGTGTCCATGGAGTGCGGGACGGTGTCACGTACGTACACGTAGGCCGCTCGGGCGTATGTGTATGCGTCAGGGTGGTCACCGGAGAGGCGGTGCGCGACCGCCTGGACCAGGGGGTGCTCATGGTCGACGACGTCACTTGCGGCCAGGTAGGCGGCGATGTCGGGGCTCTGCTGGACGAGTTCCATGCGAGGCGAGCGTAGAGAAATGGCCGGACGGAAGTCAATCACTTTACGTCCGGCCGTATATTCATGCGGTTTTCAGTGCGTGCGGGCGAACTCTTCCTTCAGCGCCTGGAGGAAGGCGTCGACGTCGTCCTCCGTGGTGTCGAAGGCGCACATCCAGCGCACGTCCCCCGCCGCCTCGTCCCAGAAGTAGAAGCGGAAGCGCTCCTGGAGCCGCCTGCTCACCTCGTGCGGCAGACGCGCGAAGACCGCGTTGGCCTGGACCGGATAGAGGATCTCCACCCCGTCCACCTCGCGCACGCCCGCCGCGAGGCGCTGCGCCATCGCGTTGGCGTGGCGGGCGTTGCGCAGCCACAGGTCCTTCGAAAGGAGGGCCTCCAGCTGTACCGACACGAAGCGCATCTTCGACGCGAGCTGCATGGACAGCTTGCGCAGATGCTTCATGTGACTGACCGCGTCGGGGTTGAGGACGACCACGGCCTCGCCGAAGAGCATGCCGTTCTTCGTGCCGCCGTACGAGATGACGTCGACACCCACCGCGTTGGTGAACGCGCGCATCGGCACGTCCAGCGAGGCGGCGGCGTTGGCTATCCGGGCTCCGTCGAGGTGGACCTTCATGCCCTTGGAGTGGGCGTGCTCGACGATCGCGCGGATCTCGTCGACCGTGTAGACGGTACCGAGTTCCGTGTTCTGGGTGATCGAGACGACCTGGGGCATCGCCCGGTGCTCGTCCTCCCAGCCCCAGGCCTGCCGGTCGATCAGCTCGGGGGTGAGCTTGCCGTCCGGGGTCGGCACGGTGAGCAGCTTGAGGCCGCCCATCCGCTCCGGCGCCCCGCCCTCGTCCACGTTGATGTGCGCGGACTCGGCGCAGATGACGGCGCCCCAGCGGTCGGTGAGCGCCTGGAGCGCGGTCACGTTCGCCCCGGTGCCGTTGAAGACGGGGAAGGCCTCGGCGCTGGGGCCGAAGTGGCTGTGCATGATGCGCTGGAGGTGCTCGGTGTACTGGTCCTCGCCGTAGGCGACCTGGTGGCCTTCGTTGGCGAGGGCGAGGGCGGCGAGCACCTCGGGGTGGGCGCCGGCATAGTTGTCGCTGGCGAAGCCCCGGACCGACGGGTCGTGGTGCCGGCGCGCGTCGGTCCTGGGGCCGAGGGCCGCGGTCACGGCTTGGGGGTCAGCCACAGACGCTGTCCATTCACTTCGGGGGCGGGCCTGTCCCACAGACCGGCGATCTCGTCGGCGAGATCGCCGACGTCGGTGAAGCCCGCGAACTTCGCGTTGGGGCGTTCGGCGCGCATGGCGTCGTGCACCAATGCCTTGATCACCAGGATCGCAGCCGCCGCCTGGGGGCCGTCGTCGCCCCCCAGCTTGCGGAACGAGTCCGCCATGGCGAGGGTCCACGCCTCCGCGGCGGCCTTGCCGGCGTTGTACGCGGCGTTGTTGGCCAGCGGCTTGTGCGCGCCGACCTGGCTGATCAGGGCGTACCGGCCGCGTCCGCCGCTGCGGAGGAGGCCGTCGTGGAAGGCGAGCGAGGTGTGCTGGACCGTACGGACGAGGAGCTTCTCCAGGAAGTCCCAGTCCTTGAGGTCGGTCTCCATGAAGGAGCCGCTGCCGCGCCAGCCGCCGACCAGGTGGACCAGGCCGTCGATGCGGCCGAACTCCTTCTCGGTCTTCGCGGCCCAGTCGCGCGTGGCGTCCAGGTCGAGCAGATCGACCGTGTCGCCGATGACGGTGGCGCCGCCGTGGGCGTACCGGGCGGCGTCGACGGCCTCCGCGAGGCGGGTCGGGTCGGCGTCGGAGCCGACGACCGTCGCACCGGCCTCGGCGAGGCGCAGCAGGGTCGCGCGGCCCGCGGGGCCGGCAGCGCCCGCGACCGCGATGACGGCACCTTCGAGCGGCCCGCCGTTTCCGTTGGCGTTCATGGGCGACGCCTCCTCCCTGTCCTCCGTACGAGCGCTCACGCGGCGACCCGCTCGGTTGGCGAGACGTCGGCGGCCGTGATGCCCTTGGTGTCGGCGATCACGCCCTTCAGCTTCTTGGCGAGTGCCTCAAAGAACATGCTGAGCGGAAACTCGTCCGGAAGCACGTCGTCGACGAGCTTGCGCGGCGGGAGCGACAGGTCGAGGGCGTCGGGGCCCTTGGCCCACTTCGATCCCGGGTGCGGGGCGAGGTAGGTGGAGACGAGCTCGTACGCCTTGAACCAGTGGACGAGCTTGGGGCGGTCGATACCGTCGCGGTAGAGGCTCTCGATCTCGGCGCAGAGCTGGTTGGTGACCTCGGGGGCCCGCTGCCAGTCGATCTTCAGGGTGTTGTCCGTCCAGCGCACCACGTCGTGCTTGTGGAGGTACGCGAAGAGGAGCTGGCCGCCGAGACCGTCGTAGTTGCGGTTGCGGTCGCCGGAGAGCGGGAAGCGGAACATCCGGTCGAAGAGGACGGCGTACTGCACGTCACGGCCGTGCGCGTTGCCCTCGGCCTCCAGCTTCACGGCCTCCTTGAAGGCGGTGAGGTCGCAGCGGAGCTCTTCCAGGCCGTACATCCAGAAGGGCTGGCGCTGCTTGATCATGAAGGGGTCGAAGGGCAGGTCGCCGTGGCTGTGGGTGCGGTCGTGGACCATGTCCCAGAGCACGAAGGCCTTCTCGCAGCGCTCCTGGTCGTCGATCATCGCGGCGATGTCGGCGGGCAGCCGGAGGCCCAGGGTCTCGACGGCGGCCTCGGTGACCTTGCGGAAGCGCGCGGCCTCGCGGTCGCAGAAGATGCCGCCCCAGGTGAAGCGCTCGGGGGCCTCGCGGACGGCGATGGTCTCCGGGAAGAGGACGGCCGAGTGGGTGTCGTACCCGGCGGTGAAGTCCTCGAAGGTGATGCCGCAGAAGAGCGGGTTGTCGTAGCGGGTCGCTTCGAGCTCGGCGAGCCACTCCGGCCACACCATGCGGAGCACGACGGCTTCGAGGTTGCGGTCCGGGTTGCCGTTCTGCGTGTACATCGGGAAGAGCACGAGGTGCTGGAGCCCGTCGACACGGTCGGCGGCCGGCTGGAAGGCGAGCAGCGAGTCCAGGAAGTCCGGGACGGTGAAGCCGCTCTCGGCCCACTTGCGCAGGTCGGAGACGAGGGCGCGGTGGTAGGCGCCGTCGTGCGGGACGAGCGGGGAGAGCTGCTCGACCGCGGCGGTGACGCGGTCGAGGGTCAGCTCGACGAGGGAGCGGGCGGGTGCGCCCTCGGCCTCGAAGTCGATGGAGCCGTCCGTGCTCTGCCAGGCGCGGATCTCCTCCACGGCATCCTTGAGCTCGGGCCAGGCGGGGTGGTCGATCACCCGGGCGTCGAGGGATATCCCCCCACCGATCACGTCCTGCACAAGAATTTCCGTCATTCCTCTTCCTCCACAGGAGAACCTCGCGTCAAGACACCGTAACCATTGACGGATCTCCACCACAAGGGGAGGAAGAGAAATTATCCTGTGCGACCCCCCTGTCCACGACAGTTTTTCCCGTCCGGGAGGTCTTAAACCACCCTTCCGCCGCCCGATCAGGTCAGTGGCTTCACGAGGAGCTCGAACTCCAGGTCGTCACGCTGAGGCACCCCGAAGCGCTCGTCGCCGTACGGGAAGGGCGACATCCGGCCGGTACGCCGGTACCCGCGCCGCTCGTACCAGGCGATGAGCTCCTCCCGTACGGAGATCACCGTCATGTGCATCTCGCGCGCGTCCCAGAACTCGCGCACCCGGCGCTCGGCCTCCGCGATGATCTGCTTGCCGAGGCCGGCGCCCTGCAGCTCGGGGCGGACCGCGAACATTCCGAAGTACGCGGCCTCCCCCCGGTGCTCCAGCTGGCAGCAGGCGACGATCTCGCCGTCGCGCTCGACGACCAGGAGCCGGCTGTCGGGGGCGGTGATCACCGCCGCCACGCCGTCGGGGTCGGTGCGCTGCCCCTGGAGGATGTCCGCCTCGGTGGTCCAGCCGCCCCGGCTGGAGTCGCCGCGGTAGGCCGACTCGACGAGCGGTACGAGGGCCGGGACGTCGTCCAGGACCGCCTCGCGGTAGCTGATCCGGCCGGTCTCGTGCGACGTGGCGGTGTCCATGTGAACGGGGCTCCCCTCGGGCGCTGACGATCGCCGTACGCGACCGCCCCGAGCCTAACGCGCGCGCCGTTCACTCCCCTTCGTACGCCTGTACGCGCCCGTGCGCCCGCGTGTGCTCGGGAGGCGAGGGGAAGCCTCCGGGGGCGGGACGGCGTCGAGGGGGAGGTGTGCCGTGCACGGACCGGCCCTGTCCGGATGGCTGATGGTCGCGCTGTGCGCGGCGGCGGGCGTGTACTGCCTGCTGCGGATGCGGGTGTGCGCCGGGGAGGAGCGGCGGGCGGCGGGCGGCGAGGCGGTGATGGGATTCGGGATGGCGTCCATGGCGCTTCCCGCCGCGGTGCTCACGCCCCCGGGGTGGAGCTGGGCGGTGTACGCCGCGGTGTTCGGCGGCGCCACCCTGCACGGCCTGTTCACCGTCCGGCACGGCGGTCACCATCTGCACCACCTGGTCGGCTCGCTCGCCATGGTCTACATGGCCCTGGCGATGGCGACGCCCGCGACGGGGGCGCACGCGGGGCACACGGTCGGCACCTCGGGTGGCATACCCGTCCTCACGGGCGGGCTGCTCCTCTACTACATGGCGTACGTGCTGCACGCGGGCGCGAGACTCGTGCCGGTGACGGGGGCGGCGACTGTGACGGCGGCGACGGCGACCGCGACAGTGGACGGCCCGGGGCGCACCTGGGCGACCCGGCCGGAGCTGACGCTCGTCTGCCGGCTCTCGATGGCGCTCGCCACCCTGGCCATGCTCGTGGCCCTGTGAGGAGGGCGCACAACAAAACCGTGGCGTACGTCACTTGCCGTCCGGGGCCGTACCCCCGACCCGTACCGCACTCATAGGCTGACGCCCATGTGGGTCTCCCTCGCGCTGTTCCTGCTCGGCGTCCTGACCGCCCTCGCGGCCCCCCGGCTGCTGTCGCGGGCCGACTGGGTGGAGCGAGAACCCGTGGTGGCCCTCTGGGTGTGGCAGTGCGCGGTCGCCGCCGTGCTCCTGAGCTTCGCCCTGTCCATGACCTTCAGCGCGTCCACCGCCTGGCAGGCCGTACGGGGGCAGGTCTTCGCACCCGCGCCGCGCGCGGTGGTCGACGCGTACGAGCTCGGGACGACCGGGCCCTGGTCCGCGGTCCTCGCGGTGGTGCTCGCGGCCGGCGGGGTCTGGACCGGCGCGATGCTCGGCCGGGAGATCGGCCAGGCCCGCGCCCGGCGCAGACAGCGCCGCTGCGACCTGCTCGTCCGCTCCCCCCTGCTGCCGGGTGAGGAGCCGTCCGACGGTGAGCGGCTCGTGGTCCTGGAGGGCGAGCGGGCGGACGCCTGGTGGCTCGCGGGGCCCACGCCCCAGCTGGTCATCACCACGGCGGCGCTGCGGCGGTTGAAGGGGCGTCAGCTGGACGCGGTCCTGGCACACGAGCAGGGCCACGCGCGCGCCCGGCACGACTGGCTGCGGCACTGCTCGGGGGCGCTGGCCGCCGGATTCCCGGGGATCCCGGTCTTCGCGGCCTTCCGCGAGGAGATGCACCGGCTGGTGGAGCTGGCCGCCGACGACGTGGCCTCGCGTCGGTTCGGGCGTCTGACGATCGCGCTCGCCCTGGTCGAACTGAACGAGGACCGGGGCGTGTTCGGCCCCGGCTCCGACTCGTACGCGGACCTCCCCCGGCGGGTGAACCGTCTGCTGACCGCGGCGCCCCGGCTCACGGCGGGGCGCCGCCTCCGGCTCACCGCCGCCGCGGCGCTTGTGCCGGTGGTCCCGGTGCTCGTGGCCTTCCTCCCGGCGCTCAGCGCGCTGGGATAGGAAGCCGCGCAGGCACCTCGCCGAGCATGCCTGCGGGACGCGTGGCGCGCGAGGGATCATGATGAGCCGTTCGTCGGGCAGGATCGGCACATGCGCTCCTCCGCCATGATCTCCGGTGTCCTGGGCCTCGTCCTGCTCGTCCTCGTCGCCGTGGGATGGACGCCGCTGCTCTCCTTCGACCGGTCCGTCGCCGAGGCGCTGCACCGCGAAGCCGTCACCCAACCCGGACTCACCCGGGTCCACCGCGTCCTGAGCGACTGGGTCTGGGACCCGGTGACGATGCGCGCCCTGGCCGCCGCCACCGTCGTACTCCTGTGGTGGTGGGGCGAGCGGCGCACGGCCCTGTGGGTGGCCGCGACCACCCTGCTCGCCGCGGCACTCCAGCAGGGCGTGAAGGCGCTGGTGGGGCGGGAGCGGCCGCAGTGGGTCGATCCGGTCGACTCGGCGCGGTTCGCCGCCTTCCCGTCCGGGCACGCCATGGCGGCCACGGTCACCTGCGGGCTGCTGCTCTGGGTGCTCGCGCTGCACTGGAAGCCCGGCCGGCGCGGCTGGGGCACGCTCGCGTGGGCCGCGCTCGTCTCGGTGCTCGGCGTGGGCTGGACGCGGGTCTACCTGGGCGTGCACTGGCCCTCGGACGTGCTCGGGGGCTGGCTCCTCGGCTGGTGCTGTGTGGCCGTCGCGGTCCTGACGTACCGCCGGAGCGGGCGGCGCGGGGCCCCGGCCGACCCCTGTGCCGGGGAGAGCGGCGGGAGCAGAATGGGAGACACACGATGAAGCCGCCTGTTCTGGACGATCCCCCGTGTCGCCCAGAACAGACGGCAGCCCCGGCGGTATGCCACGCAGGCATGCCGACGGGATGCGCCGAGTATATTGGCCGGCAGCCAGTCAACGCAGGAGTCCAGCATGTCCCCGCGTAGCCCATCGGTCAATGAAGAGCTTCGACGCAGGTCACGCGAGCGCATTCTGCAGGCCACGGTAGACCTGGTCGACACGCGCGGCTACGAGGCGACCACGCTCGGCGACATCGCGGAGCGGGCGGGTACGGCACGCGGTCTGATCTCGTACTACTTCCCCGGCAAGCGGCAGCTGCTGCAGGCGGCGGTGCACCGGCTGATGCACCTCACCCTGGAGGAGGCGCTGGAGCGCGAGCCGCGCACGGAGGACGGCCGCGAGCGGCTGGCCCGCGCGATCGACGCGGTCCTGGGGCTCGCGGCGGAGCGGCCCACCCTGATGCGGACCCACATGGCGGGGATCCTTCAGGCCGAGGGGTTCGTGCAGTGCGAGGAGCAGCAGCGCCTGGCGTTCCTGCTGCGGGACACGGTCACCCGGTACGGCTCCGAGGACGTGGACGAGGACTATCCGCTGCTGCGCGCCCTGCTGATGGGCGCCGTGGTGGCGGTGCTGCTGCCGGGTGCCAGGATGCCGCTGGCGCGGCTGCGGTCGGAGCTGTTCCACCGGTACGGGCTCGACTGGGAGGCGGGCGCGCCGCCGGACGGGGGTCCGCCCGGCGGCGCGCCGGTGCTCGGGCCGTCAGCCGGCCCTCAGGGTGCCGGTCAGTCGTCGAAGTCGAAGTAGTCCGGCTGCGTCTGGACGTTGAGCTCGTCCATCCGGATCCGCTTCGCGGGGTCGGTCCGACGGTCGGAGAGCTTCAGGACGTCGAAGCCCTTGGCCATGTCGTTCGAGTAGATGTAGCCGTTGTAGTAGTACGCGGACCACGAGCCGCCGGACGAGATGGTGGTGGCGGACAGCGGACCGCGCTCGAAGTAGGCGATCTCCTTCGGCTTGGCCGAGTCGGTGAACTCCCAGACGGAGACACCGCCCTGGTACCAGGCCTGGACCATGAGGTCCTTGCCCTTGACCGGGATCAGCGAGCCGTTGTGGGCGACGCAGTTCTCGGTGTCGGCCTGGTGGCGCGGGATCTTGTAGTAGCTGCGGAAGACGAGGTCGAGCTTCTTGCCCTTGCCGACGATGTCGTAGATGCCGTTGGCACCGCGGTTCGGGCCGACCTGGGCGTTGCAGGTGGCCGCGCCGCCGCCGCCGAGCTCGTCGGTGAAGACGACCTTGTTGCTCTTCAGGTTGAAGGTCGCGGAGTGCCAGAAGGCGAAGTTCACGTTGTCCTGGACCTGGTCGATCACCCGGGGACGCTCGGGGTCCTCGATGTCGAAGAGGATGCCGTCACCCATGCAGGCGCCGGCCGCGAGGTCCTTCTCCGGCAGCACGGTGATGTCGTGGCAGCCGGTGGTCTTGGAGACACCCGGGTTGGTGGGACCGCCCGGGTTGCCGCCGCCGTCCGGGCCCTCGCCCGGGAAGAGGACGGGGAAGCTGACGACCGCGGCCTTCTCGGGAGCCTTGCGGGGCACCTTGATGACCGAGATGCCGTCGTGCGGGCGCTGGCAGTCCGGGAACGCGTCGCTGGGCGAGTACGAGGAGACGTACACGTACACGTTCTTGCCCTTGGGCACCAGCGTGTGGGTGTGCGAGCCACAGGCGGTCTCGACGGCGGCGACGTACTTCGGGTTGGCGACGTCGCTGATGTCGAAGATCTTCATGCCCTCCCAGGATTCCTTGACCGAGGCGGGCTGCGAGGTGCTGGCGCAGGAGTTGTCGCTCCGGGAGGAGTCCGTCGAGAGGAACAGCAGGTCCCCGGAGACGGAGATGTCGTTCTGGGAGCCCGGGCAGAGGACCTGGGCGACGGTCTTCGGGGCCTTCGGGTTGCTGATGTCGAAGATCCGGAAGCCGTCGTAGTTGCCGGCGAAGGCGTACTTGCCCTGGAAGGCCAGGTCCGAGTTGGTGCCCTTGAGGGCGTCCTTGGGGATGTTCGCGAGGTGCTCGATGTTCGAGCTGTGGACGATCTCGTCCACGCCGGGTATCTCACCGCTCTGGATGGCGGAGCGCGCGTCCGCCACCTGCTCCGCGGAGACCTGGCCCTGTACGGGGGCGTCTCCGGGGTCGGGGGTGGCGGCCGCGGGGCCGGCCGCGAGCAGTGTGGCGAGCAGTCCGGCCGCGGCGGATGCCACGCCAAGGCGTCTGCGCCGTGCACGCGGGTCGCGCGTGATGGACGTGGTACGCGGGGTACGCAACGAAGTCACTCCGTCCTCCCTGGTTTCCGTTCAGCGTTGAACGGGTGTTGGACCTCGGCAGTATCTTCCTTGCCGTGCACATCTCAACAGATGGCAACGCAGATGTAATGCAGGTTTTTGATCGGTGGCCCCGAGAAAAGTGCTAGGAACGGTCACTGTCCCCGCAAGAACAACTGGAGGTCGCGTTGTTGATCCGCCGTCAGCGTGCCGTCGTCGCCGTGGCCCTGTCCGCCGTCGCCGTACTCGCCCTGACCGCCTGCGAATCGGGGCAGGACAAGGCCGCGCCGGAGGCCAGGGCGTCGACCGGGGCGGTGGTGGCGCCGGGCAAGCCCGGCGAACCGGCCCGGCGGATATCCCCGGAGGAGGCCGCCCGGCTCCTCCCGGACGAGAGCCCGAACAGCGCGGACTTCCGCTACGCGCAGATGATGATCGTGCACCACCGGCAGGCCCTGACCATGACGGCGCTGGCCCCGCAGCGGGCGGGCTCGACGCCGGTCAGGAAGGTGGCCGAGCGGATCGCGGCCGCGCAGCAGCCGGAGATCGGCGCGATGGAAGGTTGGCTGAAAAACAACGGTGGACCGCGCGAGCAGACCGGCCACGACCATCACTCGATGCCGGGAATGGCGACCGAGGCGCAGCTCGAGGAGCTGAGGAACGCGAAGGGGGCGGCTTTTGACGCGCTGTTCCTGAAGTTGATGATCACGCACCACGAGGGGGCGGTGACGATGGCCACGGAGGTGCTGAGCGAGGGCAACAACGTCCTCGTGGAGGAGATGGCGAACGACGTGATCGCCCAGCAGACCTCGGAGATCAACAGGATGCGGTCTCTGTAGTCCCCCGAGGCCGTGCCGGACACCGCTTCAGGCCGTCCCGCCCGTCCCGGCCTCTTTCAGGCCGTCCCGCCGTCGCGGGTGGCCTGGGCGGCCGCGGCCGCGAGGACGGTGTCGAGGAGTCCGGGGAAGAGGGCGTCGAGGTCGTCCCCGCGCAGGGCGTTGAGCTTGGCCGTACCTCGGTACACCTGCTGGATGACGCCGCTCTCGCGCAGTACCCGGAAGTGGTGAGTCGTCGTGGACTTGGTCACCGGGAGGTCGAAGTACGAGCAGCTCAGCTCGGTGCCCTCACGTGCCATGTCCCGCACGATGCGCAGGCGCACCGGGTCCGAGAGCGCGTGCAGCACCGCCTCCAGACGGATCTGGTCGCGCGTGGGGTGTTCGAGGGCGCGAGGGCTGGGGGCGGTCGTCATGACGGCGGCTCCACTTCTTCCGGGGTACCGCTCATTGTACGAGTTGTACGAGAACCCTCGTAGTTTGACAGATGCCGTACTACGAGGGTTACCGTACTAGCGTCCTTCGAGGCACCCCGAAACGGAGTCCGTCATGAGCGCTGCCCTGTTCGAGCCCTACGCCCTGCGGTCCCTCACCGTGCCCAACCGGGTCTGGATGGCACCCATGTGCCAGTACTCGGCGGAGATGACCGGCCCGAACGCGGGTGTGGCCACCGACTGGCACTTCGCCCACTACGCCTCCCGGGCCACCGGCGGCACCGGGCTCATCCTCGTCGAGGCGAGCGCCGTCGCCCCCGAGGGCCGGATCAGCCCGGCGGACCTCGGCCTCTGGAACGACACCCAGACCGAGAGCCTGCGCCGGATCGCCGCCTTCCTCAAGGAGCACGGCACCGTGCCCGGCATCCAGATCGGGCACGCCGGACGCAAGGCCTCGACCAAGCGCCCGTGGGAGGGCCGCGGGCCCGTCCCCGAGGGCGGCCCCCGCTGGCAGCCCGTCGCCCCCAGCCCCGTCGAGTTCGCCGAGGGCTACCCGGTGCCGACCGAGCTGACCGTGGAACGGATCCAGGAGATCACCGGGCAGTTCGCCGACGCGGCCCGCCGGGCGCTCGACGCCGGCTTCGAGGTCGTCGAGGTGCACGGCGCCCACGGCTACCTGATCGGCGAGTTCCTCTCCCCGCACAGCAACCACCGCACGGACGCGTACGGCGGCTCCTTCGAGAACCGGACCCGCCTGGCCCTTGAGGTCGTCGACGCCGTCCGGTCCGTGTGGCCCGAGGAGCTCCCCGTCTTCTTCCGCATCTCGGCCACCGACTGGCTGGAGGAGCAGGGCTGGACCATCGACGAGACCGTACGGTTCGCCGCTCTCCTCCGCGACCACGGCGTCGACCTCCTCGACGTCTCCAGCGGCGGCAACGGCGGACCGGCCGAGATCCCGGTGGGCCCCGGCTACCAGGTGCCCTTCGCGGCCCGCGTCAAGGCGGAGACCGGACTGCCGGTGGCCGCCGTCGGCCTGATCACCGAGAGCGAGCAGGCCGAGAAGATCGTCGCCAACGGCGAGGCCGACGCGGTCCTCCTCGGCCGCGAGCTGCTGCGCGACGCCTCCTGGGCCCGCCGCGCCGCCCGCGACCTCGGCGCGTCGACGCACGCGGCTCCCCCGCAGTACGCCTGGGCGATCTGACCGCGGCGGTCCGGGCGGCCGGGGCGATCCCCGTGGGCGGGACGCGGTCCGGCCGCTCGCGGCGAGACGCCTGTGGCGGTCCGACCGCCGGGCGCGGGAGTGTCCGGGGGCCGTTGTCAGTGGCCGGGTGCGGGAGTGTCCGGGGGCCGTTGTCAGTGGCCGGGTGCAGACTGGCCCGTATCCGCGACAACGGCGTCCTGGAGGTGGCAGCCATGCCCGACGTACTCCTCACCGTAGGCACCCGCAAGGGACTCTTCATCGGCCGCAGGCACGACGGCCGATGGGAGTTCGACGATCCGGCCTTCCCCGCGCAGGCGGTCTACTCCGTGGCCATCGACAAGCGGGGGGCGAGCCCCCGGCTGCTCGTGGGCGGGGACAGCGCCCACTGGGGGCCGTCGGTCTTCCACTCCGACGACCTCGGCAGGACCTGGACCGAACCGGCGCGGCCCGCCGTGAAGTTCCCCGAGGACACCGGGGCCTCGCTCGAGCGCGTCTGGCAGCTGCACCCGGCGCCCGCGCACTCCCCCGGCGTCGTGTACGCGGGGACGGAACCGGCCGCGCTCTTCAGGTCGGCGGACGGCGGGGAGTCCTTCGAGCTCGTCCGCCCGCTCTGGGAGCACCCGACCCGCTCCCAGTGGGTGCCCGGCGGGGGCGGCGAGGCCGTGCACACCGTGGTGACCGACCGGCGCGATCCGGAGGCGCTGACGGTCGCGGTGTCCACCGCCGGTGTGTTCCGCTCACGGGACGGCGGGGCCGCCTGGGAGCCCTCCAACCACGGGGTGTCGGCGGTGTTCCTGCCGGACCCCGACCCCGAGTTCGGGCAGTGCGTCCACAAGATCGCCCAGGACGCGGGCAACCTGGACCGGCTCTACCTCCAGAACCACTGGGGCGTGTTCCGCAGCGACGACGCGGGCGGCAGCTGGTCCGACATCGGCTCCGGGCTGCCCTCCGACTTCGGCTTCGCGGTCGCCGCGCACCCCCACCGACCGGACACCGCCTATGTCTTCCCCATCACCGCGGACTCCGACCGGGTCCCGGCCGGCCGCCGGTGTCGGGTCTACCGCACGACCGACGCGGGAGTCACCTGGGAGCCGCTGGCCAAGGGGCTGCCCGAGGGCGACCACTACGGCACGGTGCTCCGGGACGCGCTGTGCACGGACGACGCGGACCCGGCGGGCGTGTACTTCGGCAACCGCAACGGCGAGGTGTACGCGAGCGCGGACGACGGCGACAGCTGGCAGCTCCTCGCCGGGCACCTGCCGGACGTGCTGTGCGTCCGGGCGGCGGTGATCTGACCCCGCGGAGGCTGGCGGCCGGAAGCCGGACGCCGGGGATCAGGGCAGGCGCCAGTCCACGGGCTGTGCGCCCTGCTCCAGGAGGAGTTCGTTGGCGCGGCTGAAGGGCCGGGAGCCGAAGAAGCCGCGGTCCGCCGACATCGGGGACGGGTGCGCGGACTCGATGGCCGGCAGGTTGCCGAGGAGCGGGCGCGCGTTGCGGGCGTCGCGGCCCCACAGGATCGACACCAGCGGCTTGCCCCGGGCGGCCAGGGCGCGGATGGCCTGCTCGGTCACCTCTTCCCAGCCCTTGCCGCGGTGGGCGGCCGGCTTGCGCGGGGCGGTGGTCAGCGCCCTGTTGAGCAGCAGGACGCCCTGGCGGGTCCAGGGGGTCAGATCGCCGTTGGAGGGCCTCGGCATCCCGAGATCGGTGTGAAGCTCCCGGAAGATGTTCTCCAGGCTCCCCGGCAGCGAACGGACCTCCGGCGCCACCGCGAAGCTCAGCCCGATCGCCATCCCCGGCGTGGGATAGGGGTCCTGACCCACGATCAGGACCCGCACCTCGTCGAAGGGTTGCTGGAAGGCGCGCAGCACGTGCTGTCCGGCCGGCAGGTACGTCCTGCCGGCGGCGATCTCCGCACGCAGGAAGTCGCCCATCTCCGCCACCCGCCCCGCGACGGGGCTCAGGGCCTCCGCCCAGCCGGGCTCCACCAGTTCCTTCAACGGTCGCGCTGTCACGGTCCGTCACTCTACCGGCCTACAGTGACACCGCGGTCCGGCCTGCCCCGGCCGACCTCCCCCGGTCCGGCCTCCGCCGGACCGACCTTCTAGACTCCGCCCACTCTCCGCTCCACCCGACGAGGACGGTGCACCGTGGTTTCCGTGAACGAGCTGGTCGTGGGCGTCGACTCCGGTGGTTCGGGGCTCAGGATCGCGCTCGCCGAGGCGGCGAGCGGTGTCGTCCTCGGCAGTCACGTCTCCCGTGAACCGGTGCGGACCGGTCCCGGCGGGATCTCCGCCCGGCACTTCCTCGCGCAGGTCCTGCCCGCCGTCCGCACCCTGACGGCACCCCACGGCGCGCGGCCGGTCGTCGCCGTGGCCGTCGGCGCCGCGGGAATGGCCACCCTCGGGGACGAGCTGCGGGCCGAGCTGCCGGACGCGTTCGCCGAGGCCTGGGGGGCGCGGCGGCTCGCGCTCGCGGCCGACGCCGTCACCGCGTACACCGGGGCGCTCGGGCAGCGGCCGGGCGCGGTCGTGGCGGGCGGGACGGGCATGATCGCGCTCGGCACGGACCTGACGTCCTGGCGGCGGGCCGACGGCTGGGGGCACCTCCTCGGCGACTGCGGCAGCGGCGCCTGGATCGGCCGGGCCGGCCTGGAGGCGGCGATGCGCGCGTACGACGGGCGACGCGGCGGCTCCGCGGTCCTCCTGGCCCGTGCCGAGAAGCTGTTCGGGCCTGCGGCCGGGCTGCCGGGCGCGCTCTATCCGCGTACGGACCGGCCCGCGGTCCTTGCCTCGTTCGCCCCGGAGGTGGGGCGGTGTGCCGTGGAGGACCCGGTGGCCGCCGGCATCCTGGCGCGGGCGGCCGGGCACATCGCCGACGCCGCCGAGGCGGCGTGCCCGGCCGGGCCCGGGGCGCTCGTGGCACTGACCGGGGGCCTGTTCAAGATGGGCGACGCGCTGCTCGTACCGCTGCGTGCCGCGCTCGGGGAGCGGATCCCGCACGCCCGGACCGTGGACCCGGCCGGGGATCCGGAGGCCGGGGCGGTGGCGCTCGCGGCGGCGCTCGCCACCGGCACGCTGCGGCTGCCGGAGGACCCCTCGCTGCTGCGGCTGTTCGGCGCCGTGGCGTCGTAGGCGCGGGGCATCCGCCCAGGTGGGAGGCGGTGTCGCGGCGTCGGCGGGGGTGGGAGCCGCCGCCAAGGGGGGACATAGAGGGGCAGAAGGCGCGTGAGTGCACCTCAGCCGACGGCGCTCCGGGCGAAACCAGTAGCATGCGGCGCCATGAGCTCCCCCACTGGGCCTGCTTCCGGCCTGCCTGTACGAATGCCTCGACCCCGTCAGTCCGGGCGGCACCGTCGCCCCGAACCCGCGGCGGCGCCCGAGGGCGCTCCCGCACTGGTTCTCGCTGTGCCCGGCATGCCGTCGGCCGCCATACGATCGCTGGCCGAAGAGGTCGTGAGCATCGCCCGCTCCGAGCTCCCCGGTCTGGAGGCCCTGATCGGCTTCCTGGAGGGCGACGACATCGAGTACCCCTCGCTCACGAGCGTGCTCACGGCCGCCGCCTCGGTGCGCGTCCAGCGGTACGAGCTGGCCGTGGCCGCCGGCCGTGAGGTCAGCGCCCCGACGGGCCCCGCCTCGGTCGTCGTGCCCCTGCTCGCCGGCCCCGACAGCGCCCAGACGCGTCAGGTGCGCCAGGCCGTGATGGACGCCGGGAACACCGCCGAGCTGACCGACGTCCTCGGCCCGCACCCGCTGCTCGCCGAGGCGCTGCACGTGCGTCTCTCCGAGGCGGGCCTGGCCCGTGCCGACCGCGCCCGGCTCTTCACGGTCACCACGGCCGCCGACGGCATCATCCTGGCCACGGTCGGCGGCGAGGAGGCCGTGCAGGCCGCGGGGATCACCGGCATGCTGCTCGCCGCGCGCCTCGCCGTCCCCGTGATGGCGGCCGCGCTCGACCAGGAGGGCTCGATCGCCTCCATCGCCGAGCAGCTGCGCGCCGCCGGCTCGGAGCAGCTGGCCCTCGCCCCGTACCTGATCGGCCCCGAGCTGGCCGACGGCCTGCTCGACGAGGCATCGAAGGAGGCCGGGTGCGCCGCGGCCGAGCCGCTGGGGGCCTACCCGGCGATCGGCAAGCTGGTGCTCTCGCAGTACTCGGCCGCTCTGGGCATCCCGCCGCAGCAGCCGCAGGGCGTTCCCTCGCTCTGAGGCCGTCGAGCCTTCGAGGACTCCGAGCCTTCGAGACTCCGAGCCCTTGAGGCCCCCGCGCCTCCGAGAGGCCCGAGCCTCCGAGGGCCGCGCCACCCCGCCCGTACGTCGAAGGGCCCGCACCGACCACCGGTGCGGGCCCTTCGGCGTACCCCCGCGTCCTGGGGGTCCGCCGGCTCAGCCGAAGACGACGCAGGAGGCCGCCGGGGCCTCGATCGCGCCCACGCGCGCGGGGATCCCGGTCTCCGGGTCGACGGTGAACCAGGTGACGTCGCCGGAGCGCTCGTTGGCCGCGTACAGGTGCCGGCCCGACGGCGCGAGGGTCAGGTCGCGCGGCCAGCTGCCGCCGCAGGGCACGGTGGCGACCAGCGCGGCCTCGGCGCCGTCGGCGCCCAGGGCGAGCACGGCGAGGGTGTCGTCGCCGCGGACGGCGGCCCAGAGGAAGCGCCCGTCGGGGGCGACGACGACCTCGGAGGGGTAGCTGGGGCCGGTGGTGCCCTCTGGGACGACGGGGGTCTCGCCGAGCGGTTCGAGCACGCCCGCCGCCGCGTCCCAGCGGCAGACCGTGAGGGTGGGCTCCAGCTCGTTCAGGACGTACGCGTGCGTGCCGGCCGGGTGGAAGGCGAGGTGGCGCGGGCCGGTGCCGGGGCGCAGCGCGGTCTCGCCGTGGAGGGTGAGCGTCCCGGTCGCGGGGTCGAGGGCGCAGATCCGTACGGAGTCGGTGCCGAGGTCCACGCTGAGGACCCACCGGCCGCCGGGGTCGGGGAGCACCTGGTGGGCGTGCGGGCCGGCCTGGCGGTCGGTGACGGGTCCGCTGCCTTCGTGGCGCAGGACGGACGTGGCGGGCCGGGCGGTGCCGTCCTCGGCCAGGGGCAGGGCGGTGACGCTGCCGGAGGTGTAGTTGGCGGTGAGGAGGTGTCCCGCGGCGAGGGCGAGGTGGGTGGGGGCCGCGCCGTCGACGGGTACGGGGGTGCCGAGCGGCCGCGGTACGGGCCCGGTGACGTCGAAGGCGGCCACGGCCCCGGCCTCGGTCTCGGAGACGGCGTGGAGCACGGGGCCCGCGAGGGCGAGGAAGGAGGGGTCGGCGAGGGCGTCACTGCCGCCGGTGACGGTCAGTGCGCCGGTCTCCGCGTCCAGCTCTGCGGCGAGGACGCCCCGCCCGCCGGCCGAGGTGAACGAGCCGATGTACGCCCGTACCGCCCGCCCCTGAACCGTCCCTGTGCCGCTCACGGCGCCTCCCCTGTCCCCGGGGCCGGTCGCGGTCGACCGGCCTGCGTCCGGCCGACGGTAGCAGGCGGTCTAGACCAAAGCCGGGCGGCGCCGGGTCAGGCGGCCGGGACCAGCGGGGCCCGGTGGGAGGTCCGGAGCGGCGCCGCGAGATCGACGAGGGCCTGTTCCAGGCCGTGCAGATGGCCGAGGGCCGCCTCCGCGCCGGGGTGGTGGCGCGGTACGCCGGCGGCTTCGGCCACCGAGGCCCGCACCGGCCCCTCCGGGGGGACGAGGGCGTGGACAGCGGCCTCGACCCGCCAGGCGGCGGCCACGAGCCGGGCGTCGTGCGAGGCGTCCGGGTCGGCCGCGACGGCGGCGAGACCACGGATCTCCCGGGCGCAGTCGTCCAGGAGCGCGAGCACCCTGCGCGCGCGTGCCTTGCGGGCCCGCAGCGGGCTCAGCGGGTGCACGAGGGGGGCGACGGAGAGCCGGACCCGGCCGAGCAGGAGCTCCAGCTCGGCGGCGTGCGGCGCCGGGTCGACGCCGGGATCGCCCGCGAGGCGCCGGGCGGCGGCGGTCGTGCAGGTGTGCACACAGGTCACGGCCCGCTCGATCCAGGCGTTGGTGGCGGCGTGGGTGGTCACCGGCAGCAGGGCCACGCCGATCGCCGCACCGATCGCGCCGACGGCGGTCTCCTGGAAGCGGAGGAGCAGCAGCCCCGGATGCAGGACGCCGAGGAGTCCGTACAGCAGCCCCGCCATGACGGTCACGAAGAACATCATCCAGCTGTACGAGAGCGGGGCGGTGTAGAAGATCCCGAAGACACAGACGGCGACGAGCAGTGCGGTGGGGGCGGTCGCGCCGCCCAGCGGGACGGCGATCAGGAGGCCGGCGGCGATGCCGGCGACGGTGCCGAGGACCCGGCGGAAGCCCCGGACGAGGGTCTCGCCGCGCGAGGCGGTGTTGACGAAGATCCACCAGGCGGTGCCGACGGCCCAGTACCAGCGCTCGTGCGAGATCAGCTGACCGGCGGCGAGGGCCACGGCGCAGGCCGCCGTGGCCTGGTAGGCCTGGCGGGTGGTGGGGCGGGCCAGGCCGGTGCCGGGCAACGGGGCGGGCGCGGCGGGCGGGGGGACGCGCCGCTCGATGCACCAGGCTCCGAAGCGGACCGCGCCGACGGCGAGCAGCGCGAGGGCGACCGCCGCGTACAGCTCGGGGAGCTGGGCGGGGAGGGCGTGCAGGAACTGGGTCACGAAGAACTGCATGAAGGCGAAGATGCCGAGGGCGTGGCCGCGCGGGCCCCAGCGGCGGGCGTAGACGCCGGCGAAGACGACGAGCAGCCAGGTCGCGTCGCGGAGCAGCGGCGCGTCGTGCAGCAGGGTCGCGACGGCGAGCACGGGGAAGCCGACCGCCGGCAGCAGCGCGGTGGTGACGGCCTGCCGGCGCACCGTGGGGTCGCCGACCGTGAAGAGGGCGAGCAGTGCGGCGAGGCCGGCGGTGATCGAGGCGACGAGGGACAGGCCGAGCAGCTCGGCCAGGGCGACCGCGAGCGCGACGCCGAGGACGGCGCGGAGCGAGACCCTGAGCCTGACCCGCCCCGGGTCCGGGGCCATGAAGTACTTCCGCACGGCGGCCAATCCCGCCCCCCTTGTTCTGTCTCCTCGCCGCGTACGAGGTTCCCCGGGGGTGGTGGGGACTCGGACACGACGAAGGCACCGCGGGCCGGCCCGGCCTCGTCGCCGGGCGGCGCTGCGCGGCGCCGAAGGTGTGTGATGGCTCCCAGGATAGAGGCAAAGGGGTACGACGGCTCAACCGAGGCGCGGCGCACTGGGCCATCGGCCCACCTCCACGGCCGATCCCACAGCCAAAAGGTGGCCGATGGACCAGCCGGCGCACCTGGCCCCGGCGCGGTCGTCCCGCCGGCCCATGCCGCCCTTCGCCTTCGTCCTGGCGCCGCGGCCCTCGTGGTGGCGTGGGAGCGGCGGCGGGCGTCGTGCCGCCGCCGCCCCCACCCCGGTCCTCAGCGCCCGCCGCGCACGAAACGCTCAAGGCCGACGGTCTCCCGGCCGTCGTGCGTACGGTCCGGGCTGATCGGTGTCACCGTCACGTAGCCCCGCTGAAGCAGGGCGAAGTCCGGATGACGCTTGGTCTCGGGGCGGCAGTCCGGTGCGTCCGGAGCGCAGAGCTCGCCGCCGACGGCGAAGGTGTCGCCCTGCGCCGTGTAACGCAGCTTGACCAGCTTCTGGGTGCCCACGGACGTCCACGCCGTCCCACGGGGGCGCTGCCCTTCCGCGTGGTGCGGGTAGTTCACATTGACGACGTACTCCGTCGTGAACAGGTCGCGTGCACGCAGACCGGCGATGAACTCCGCCCCGTACTCGGCGGTCTTGCGGTAGGTGTGGTCCGCGACCTCCAGGGAGTCGGTGACGGCGGGGTCGTACGAGCTGTTGAGGGCGACCGCCGGCACGCCCTCGTCGATGGCGGCGAGCGCGGCTCCCACGGTGCCCGACTCGTTGACGACGGAGGCGACGTTCGGGCCGTAGTTGCTGCCGGTGACGACCAGGTCCGGGCCGTCCTTCCAGCCGGCCTTGGCGGCCAGTCCGCCGCCGACCCCGAGGCGTACGGTGTCCGCGGGTGTCGCGCTCGGCGTGGACGGGCCGCAGGGCCCCGCCCCCTTGCAGACCCCGTACACCGCGCCGCCGCTCGGCGCTCCGGAACAGTCGTTCCCGTACCCGGCGGGCAGCGCGGCCCGGCGCTGGACGGTCAGTTGGCCGCCGCTCGTGGCGCTGGTACCGGCGCCGCTCTGGTTCGCCCACGGGGCCATGACGACGACGTCCGCGCCGGCCGCGCACAGGGCACGGCGGGCCTCGTACAGGCCCTTGCCGTCGGAGGCGTTGGGGCGGGCCATCTGCATGGAGTCGTCGTTGCTGAGCAGGATGCGCATGCCCGCGAGCGAAGGCCGGGCGTCCGCGGGCGCGGACCCGCCCTGGGCGGCCTGCGCCTGTGTGCAGACGAGCAGCACGGTGCTTGTCGCGGCGAGGACGGCGAGTGTTCTGCGTCGGTTCACAGTGTTTCTCCCTGGGGGGCGGTACGAGAGTGACGGACGGCGGCCTGCTCGGTGGCCGGTACGGCCGGGCCTGGCTGCGTGGTGGTGATCACCGGACGCCGCGGACGCGCAGGACGCCCAGCGCGCCGATGAGCGAGACGACGGCGGCGACCGGGAAGAGGGCCTGGTATCCGCCCGCGGCGACGATCCAGCCGGCGATGGAGGGGGCCAGGATCTGCGGGCCGGCGTTGGCGATGTTGATGACGCCCATGTCCTTGCCGGCGTCCTCGGTGCGCGGCAGCACCTTGGTGATCAGGGCCATGTCGACGGCCATGTACACCCCGAAGGCCAGGCCGGCGGCGACGTTGTACGCGAGCATGCCGCCCTCGGTGGGCCACAGCATCGGCAGGGTAAGCGCGAGCGCGGCGGCGATGCCGGACGTGAGCACGAAGGGCTTGACCCGGCCGACACGGTCGGCGATCGGCCCCACCAGGACGGAGGCGATCACCGTGCACACGGCGTTGACGATCATCAGGAAGCCCACCGTGGGCAACAGGTCCTGCGGCGGGACCTCGATGTACTCGGCGAGCAGGAACATGTTGTACGTGAGGACGATGAAGTAGCCGAGCATGACCCCGAGCCGGGACAGGAACGCCCAGCCGAAGTCGGGGTAACTCCTGGGACTGACCCAGAAGTTGCCGAGGAACTCCTTGAGGGAGAATCGTTTCCGGGGCAGGGCACGCGCGTCCTGGTCCGGGGAGACGATCACGAACACGACGGCGGCGACGACGACGACCGCCGCGATCAGGTAGTAGCCGTTCTCCCCGGCGAACCGGCCGTCGAAGCCGCCGATCACGCCCTCGAACCCGAACCTCTCGCCGGGTACACCGCCGATGACCAGCGCGGCGACGATCGTGCCGAGCGGAACGCCCAGCCCGACCAGCGCGGAGAAGGTGCCGTACCTGGCGGCCGGTACCCGGTCGGGCATCGTGGCGGTCAGGGCAGCCTGATAGCCGTTCATGATGAACTGCACCACGCCCCAGCTCAGTCCGAGCAGGGCGATGCTCGCCGCGTGCGCCTGTGCGACCAGGGCGAGGGCTCCGAGCAGGGCACACAGCAGGATCCACGGGGCACGGCGGCCGAACCTGGAGCGGGTGCGGTCCGAGAGCTGACCGAAGACGGGGTTGCCGACGGTCGCGAGGACGGCGCCGATGGTGCTGGCGGTGGACAGGGCGGCGGTGTCGTTGGTGCCGGTGATCTGCGCGACCTGGAGGGGAAGCAGAAAGCTGCCCACGCCGAACCAGAGCAGATACAGCGCGACGTTGGCGACCGGCAGCATGACGTGGAGCCGACCGAGGCCCGAGGAGACGGCGGGCGTCTCGGCGTTCTCGCCCCCTTGATCGGCCGTGACGGTGCTGGGCATGTTTTCAGGAAGTGAATGACTCATGAGGGGCCCCTCGAAAGGCGGTGCCGAAGAAGCGGGACGCGGCTGGGGCACGCGTTCGGCAGGAGCGTAGATGACACGTGTAAGTAGCGGAAGGTGTCGCGCTCCACGCGATGGTTTCGTTACCTATCGAGGGCAGGTGTGTTCAGAAGTCGAAGGCGGGAGGTGGCTCCGACAGAGGTCCGCATCAGGCCGCGAAGGACCCAGAGGCGGTGGTCAGGAGTAGTTGCCGCTGTTCGCGTGGGCTAGGGCCGCTTCGCGACGCGGTAGATCGCGTACGAGACACCCAGGATGACGTCCACAGCGGCCCA
Source organism: Streptomyces sp. NPDC093795 (assembly GCF_044764665.1). Taxonomy (NCBI): domain Bacteria; kingdom Bacillati; phylum Actinomycetota; class Actinomycetes; order Kitasatosporales; family Streptomycetaceae; genus Streptomyces; species Streptomyces sp. NPDC093795. The sequence continues at coordinate 281,767 of NZ_JBIWIO010000003.1, read as the reverse complement.
GAGGAAGATCAGCAGGCCCACCCCGATCGCGGTGCCGGCGCTCTCGGCGTCGTTGCAGATCTTCTGGTCGAGCGTCCCGCAGTCGTCCGGCATACCCGCGCCGGACCTGGCGCCCAGGATCACCCAGAGCAGGAAGAGCACCTGAACGGCGAGGAAGACCCAGAGGAAGACGCGAGCCCTCTTACGTGGGGGTGTCCCCGTTGCCGGTGATGCGGGGGGCTGCGGGGGCTGCCACTGCGGTGGGTTCTCGCGCGGACTGCTCATGCTGATCACGCTTCGTTCACTGGGTGAGCCCGGCGATCGGCGCCTTCACTCGGCACCGTGATCGCTTCTGTAGCGGCCCGAGCCACGGCCGGGGCCCCAGACCTACAGGTTCATCATCCGTGAAGGAGACAGCATCCGCACAAGCGGACGAGGCGCCGCCGCCCGCGTCCCGCCTGCTGGGGCCGCGGTGCGCGGGCCTGGAGCGGCGGGCTGCCCGGCCCCAATCGTGGCCGCGCCGCTCGCCGCGCCGCTCGCCGCCCGCCTCGTCCAGGCGCGGGCGGCGAGTCGGCCTGACGGGCTCTCAGCCGGAACCGCGCGAGGCAGTCGAACGCCTTACGCGCGGTTCCTCCCGTCGGGGCGGAGTGGGTCAGGCGAGGTTGATGTTCTCCGCCTGGGGGCCCTTCTGGCCCTGGGTGACGTCGAACGTCACGGCCTGGCCCTCCTGGAGCTCACGGAAGCCCGAGGAGTTGATCGCCGAGTAGTGGGCGAAGACGTCCGGGCCGCCACCGTCCTGAGCGATGAAGCCGAAGCCCTTTTCCGCGTTGAACCACTTCACAGTTCCCGTAGCCATGTCTCATGCCTTCCAGTCGATGAACGCCTTCCACACGATGTGAAAGGCGGAGGTGATCGCCCTGGTTCCTGCGGCACAGCACAGCAAAAGACCCACGCCGAAGGCATGGGTGCAGGGAACTTCCGAACCACGACAGCTAACCCAGACGTTACACGTCCGCACACCCCGTCACCAGTGGAAACGCCTGCTTCTAGAAGATCTACCTGTGGAGTCGTCCCGGCGGCCGGTCGTGGTTGCTGGTGACCGGCGCCCGCCGTGGAGCCACGGCGGGCGTCGGTCTTGCTCAGGGGGTGGCTGTTCCCTGGGTCAGCAGGGGTTGATGTTGATCTTGAGAGGGGTGGTGTTGCGGACGTCGACGGCGTTGCCGTTCAGGCGGAGGCAGTTGAAGGTGACCTCGCCGAGCGCGGGGCCCTGCCCCGACTCGGGCATCTCGTTGGCCCAGAGGCCGTAGCCGGACTTCGCGTCGTAGGCGTCTCCGCTCTTGCGGGCCCCCGTGATCGAGACGTCCGTGAAGACGGTGTCCTTGATGGGGAACTGGGGCTGGCCGCCGACGTAGTTGGTCTGGAACATGATTCCGCTGTAGGTGGGGTCGACGATGTCGACGTGGTTGACCCTGATGCCCTGGAAGACCTTGGAGGCGGAGAACACCCAGATGCCGGGGAAGGTCTGGGAGCCCCAGAAGTGGCCGCCGGCCCGCACGACGGAGATGTTCTCGAAGGTCGTGGGTTCGGTCCCGAAGCCGTTCATCGGGTAGCCGAAGTCCAGGGAGGAGATGGTGATGCCGGAGTAGACGAGGGTGTCGGCGATGTGGATGTTGCGGAAGGTGTTGCTGTAGCCGCCGTAGACGGCCACGCCCGCCGCCCGCCAGGTCAGCGTGCTGGTGAGGTTCTCGTAGACGTTGTTCTTCATGTCGGCGCCGCCGGCGTCGATCGCGGAGAACAGGGCGAAGCTGTCGTCGCCCGTGGCGCGGGCGTCGTTGTTGGTGACGTGGTTGTCCGTCGAGCCGTTCGTCATGTTGATGCCGTCGGCGAACATGTTGCGGATGCGGGAGTTCTTGATCGTGATCCGGTCGGTGTTGGCGCCCCAGTAGAGGCACACCATGTGTTCGTTCCAGATGTCGTCGATCACGATGTCCGACACGTTGGCGAAGTCGAACACCTTGCCCGGTCCGTCGATGCGCGAGGTGTAGTTGCCGAAGTAGGCGAAGCCCTTGAAGAGCGAGCCCTTGGCGGCCGCCTCGGCACGGAACCCGACGTCGGTGTTGTCCTGTGTGGAAGGCGCGTGGAACGTGGTGTACCAGGGGCCCGCGCCGACGACCTTGACGGGCTTGCCGTACACCTGGAACTTGCTCGACGTCTGGTAGTCGCCCGGCGGCAGGTAGACACCGGTGAGCTTGCCGGTGGTGTCCATGCGGACCCTGTCCAGGGCGTTCTGCACGTCCTGGTGGGTGAAGCCGGCCGGGACGGTGTACGTGGCAGGGTCGGGGTTCGCGACCGGCGCGACGCGCTCCAGGTTGACGAAGTCGATCGCGTACGTGGAGGTGTTCGCGGCGTCCTTCTGGAGGCGGATCCTGCTGCCCGCCGGGACGGTCTCGGCGAGGAGGAGGTGTGCCTCGTCGTAGATGTGCCGGGGGGCTCCCGAGCCCGGGGAGTTGCCGGGTGCGGTCTCCGAGCCGTACAGCCACGCGTACTTCGACGTCAGCGGCATCGCCTTCTTCAGGACACCGTCGACGTAGACGTTGATCGTGGAGTCGATGCCTCCGCCGCCGGGGGCGTCCGGGATCGAGAAGCGGGTGACCAGGGTGTTGGTCGCGGCGCGGGTGGTGAACTCGACGTACTCCCCCGTCGCGTCCAGGTTCACGGCCTTGCGGCCCGACGCCTCGCCCGCGATGTCGCCGACCGTGCGGTTGGGCCCGGCGACGGTGGCTCCGCCGCCGGCCGTGCCGTCCTCCGCCTCGTACATGTCGTACGGCATGTTCGCGCCGCGCCCGACGAACAGCGGCTGGGTGGAGGTGTTGTTCGCGCGCTTGACCGGCAGCTCGTTCGCGTCGTCGGCGATCACGGTCCGCACCGTGTACGAGCCGTTGGCCGCGGTCCAGGGACCGACGGTCACCTCGGCCGTGGCACCGGGGGCGATGACACCGTTGTGAGCACCCGTCAACGTCTTGACCGTGGTGCCGGTGCCGTCGATGACGTGAAGCGTCACACCGTGGCTGCCCGCGGCGCTCGCCTCGGTTCCCTCGTTCCTCACCGGCACCTTGAAGGCGACGGTGTCACCGGCGCTGGGGCTGGACGGGGTGGTGGTGACCGAGCCGATGGTCAGGTCCGAGCTTGCGACGGGCTTGACGACGAGGGGGGTGGGGCGGGTGTAGGTGTTGTTGGTCTCGTTCTGCTCGACGACCGTGTTCGCCTTGTCGGCGACCGCGCTCAGTTCGTACGAGCCGGCGTCGCGGGCTCCGAGGGAGGCGGTGACGGTGGCCTGGGCACCTGCCGCGAGGGCGCCGACCTGCGCGGTGGCGACCTCGGTGCCGCCCAGGCGCAGGGCGACCGTGTGCGCGGGTGCGGGTGCCGGGCCGTCGTTGCGGACGGTCGCCGCGACGGTGACGACGTCCGACTCCACGGGGGCCGCGGGCGTGGTGGTCAGGCCGGTGACGACGAGGTCCGGGTTGGGGGCCGGGACTCCGACGACCTGGAACTCGGCGAGCTGGCCCGCCGAGGAGCCGGAGTTCGCGGTGAACTTCAGCCGCACGTCGGCCACGCGGCCGGAGACCGGGATGGTGACGGTGTTGCCGGCCGCCGGGTCGAAGGTGTAGCTCTTCGCGGCGACCAGGCTCGTGAAGCCGGTGCCGCTCTGTTCCCGGCCGAGGACCTCCACGGTCTGGGAGCGGGTCGACCAGGCCGAGTCCGGGTTGAGCTTGAGGGCGAGGCTGTTGACGTCGGCGTTGGAGCCCAGCCTGACGGTCAGGGTGTTCGGGTAGCTGCCGCCCGCGCCCTCCCAGTAGGTGCTCGTGCTGTTGTCGTTGGCGTTCGCCGCCACGAAGCTGTGCACGGTGGAGGAGGCGTCGATCGGCTTGCCCACGGCGAGGTTGGATCCTGTCCCGCCGCTGCCGTTACGGGTCACCGCGTTGCTGTCGGCCGACTGGTTGCCGGCGGCGTCCTTGGCGCGGACGCGGTAGGTGACCGTCGCGGAGGCGGGCTGCGTGTCGGTGTAGGTGGTGACGTCGCCCGTGACGCTGCCGCGGAGGGTGTTGTCGGCGTACACGTCGTAGCCGGTCACGCCGGTGTTGTCCGAGGAGGCGGCCCAGGTCAGCTTGATCTGGCCGGGGGCGGGCTCGGTGAGTGCGAGGTTCGCCGGGACGGTCGGGGCCTGGGTGTCACCGGCGTCGCCGACGCGGGTGACGGGGTTGCTGTCGGCCGACTGGTTGCCCGCCGCGTCCTTGGCGCGGACGCGGTAGGTCACCGTCTGGTTCGCCGGTCGGGTGTCGGTGAAGGTGGTGACGTTTCCGGCGACGCTGGTCAGCAGGGTGCCGTTGGCGTAGATGTCGTAGCCGGTGACGCCCGTGTTGTCGGTGGCGGCGGTCCAGGTGAGTCGCACCTGGTCGGTGGCCGGCTGGGTGAACGCGAGGTTCGCCGGGGCGGTCGGTGCCTGGGTGTCGCCCGACTGCGGCCCGTAGATCTCCAGTTCGGAGAGCTGGGCGGCGGGCTGGGAGGTGTTCGCGGTGACGAGTACCCGGACGTGGCGGGTGGTGGCCGCGTCGAGGGTGATCGTCGCCGTGTTGTCGTTCGCGGCGGTGAAGCCGTACGCCTGGGAGGCCGACAGGTCGGTGAAGTCGGTGCCGTTGGTGCTGCCCTGGAGTTTCAGGGTCTGGCTGCGGCTGCCCCAGCCGGCGGGGAGCTTCAGGACCACGCGGTTGACGGCGCGGGAGGCACCGAGGTCGGCCTGGATCCACTGCGGGAGGGCGTTGTTGGTGCTCTCCCAGTAGGTGGCCCGGTTGCCGTCGTTGGCGTTGCCCGCCGTGTAGACCTGGGTGTGGCTGCTCGCGGTCAGGGTCTTCCCGGCCGCGAGGTTGACGGAGGACTCGTCCGCCGAGTGCACCTCCAGCTCGGAGAGCTGGGCGGCCTGCCAGCCGCTGTTCGCGGTGATGTCGATCCGTACGAACCGGGCTCGGGTCGCCGGGAAGGAGACCGTGACGGTGTTGGCCGCGCCGGGGGCGAAGGCGTACGACGCGGAGCTCTTCAGCGTGGTGAAGCTGGTCCCGTCGGCGCTGCCCTGGACGGACAGCGTCTGGTTCCGGCTCTCCCATCCGGCGGGCAGCTTCAGGACGACCTCGTCCACGCGGGCGGCCGTCCCGAGGTCGGCCTGTACCCACTGCGGCAGGCCGCTGCCCGCGCTCTGCCAGTAGGTGCCCTGGTTCCCGTCGGTGACGTTCGCCGCGCCGTACTCGGCGTGGGAGGTGCTCGCCGCCGCGCTGTCGCCCAGGGCGATGTTGGGGCCGCCCGCCGCGTCGGCGGTCATCATCGGACCGCCCAGCGCCAGCAGGCTCGTCGCTATCGCGGCGCTCAGGCACCGTGACTTCCAGGTGGGGGTTCTCATCAGTCCTCGCATTTCGGTCGCGCGTTCGGGGACACGCCGCGACTCAGGTGAAGGAATTCCGTGGGAGTGGCACAACCGGTGCGGCGGCCCGGGCGCCGGGCCGCCGCACCGGTGTCGCCGGTGTCAGCCGGTCGTGTTGAGGACGAACTGCGAGCCCGGCTCGACGCAGGTGTCGCCCTTCGCCGAGTTGGTGATGGTCACGCCGGACAGGGTCGCGCTGCCGCGGGCGCCGCCCATGGCGAGGATGCCGCAGCCGTTGACCGACTTGTCGATGCGCACGTTGGTGATCTTCACGTTCGGCATCTCGCCGCCACCCGTCTTGAACTGGATGCCGTCGTACGTCGAGTCGAGGATCTCGGTGTCGCGGATCGTGACGCCGGGGATCGGCTGGCCCTGTGCGAACAGGGTGATGGCACCGAACTCCTGGTCCTCGTTCCAGAACGCGCCGCCGGTGCGGTGCAGGGCGTTGTTGGTGATGAGGGTCTGCCCGGAGAAGGGCAGCGGGTCGTGGTCGGTCGCCAGCATGATCCCCGGGTAGTTCATGGTGTCGGAGATGATGTTGTTCTCGATGGTGTTGCCGAAGCCGCCGTAGATCGCGATGCCGTTGGCACGCCACGGAAGCTGGATCGTGTTGTTGCGGAAGTGGTTGTTGGAGCCGATGTCCACCGAGGTGTCCTTGACGTACTTGCTCGCCCAGACGGCCAGCGCGTCGTCGCCGTTGTTGCGGAAGGACGAGTTGAAGACGGTGGAGTTGCGGGTGCCGTTGGCGAAGTTGATGCCGTCGGCGTACGTGTTGCGGATCCGCATCCCGCTGAACTCGACCCCGTCACCGGGGCCCCACAGCTCGGGGATGTTGGTGTAGTCGCGGCCGGCCCAGACGCCGACGTTGGCGTGCTCGATCCAGACGTTGCTGATCTTCGTGCCCTTGCCGAAGCGCCCGTTGAGGCCGACGCCTCCCTCTTCGTCGGCGTTGTTGCCGCGGATCGTGCCCGAGCCGAAGATGGCGATGTCGGAGATCTGGGTGTTGTGGTCGATGTCGAAGCCGAAGTTGCCCTCGTGCGGGTGGTTGATGCCGCCCGCCTGGTGCGGCGGGGTGAGGGTGTACAGCTGGGAGTGCCACATGCCGGCGCCGCGGATGGTGACGTCACGGATGCCGACCGTGTTGTAGATGCCCCGGTTCAGCGGGTCGTCGGTGAGGATCTTCTGCTCCTGGCGCCACTGGCCCGCCGGGATCCACACGCAGGAGATCTCGCCCTTCTGGTCGGCGGTCACCGCGCGCTGGATGGCGTCGGTGTCGTCGATGCCGTCGTTGGGCACGGCGCCGTACTGGATGATCGACACGCAGCCGGCCGGCTGGGGCACCGGAGGCGCGACCTGCTCCAGGTCGATCAGGTCGAGGATGTAGTAGGCGGCCGTGTCACCGGCGTCGCGCTGGAGGCGGAACTTCGTGCCGGCCGGGTACGACTTCGACAGCAGGGCGTTGGATTCGTCGAACAGGCGCCGGGCGTCGCCGCCGGGCCGGTTGACGAGCCCTTCGGGGTCGTCGGTGGTGCCGTAGAGCCAGCTGTGCTTGGAGGACAGGGTCAGCTTCCGGACGAAGACGTCGTCCGCGTACAGGCTGATCGTCGCCTCGGCTCCGCCGCCGGCCGGAGCGTCGGGGATCGAGTTGCGTACGACGATCGAGTTCGCGGCGTTGGTGGAGGTGAACTCCACGTACTCACCGGTGGAGTTGAGGCGCACGGACTTACGGCCGGAGGACTCGGTCGCGAAGTTGGTGTGGCCGAAGGTCCGCTTGGCGTCGGAGGTGAGCAGGGTCCCCTGGTAGCGGGCGTCCTCCGCCTCGTACTCGGTGTACGGGACGGCCGCGCCGCGGCCCACGACGAGGGAGCGGGCGAAGATGTTGTTGCTCTCGTCGGTCTCGGCGACCGTGCCGGTGGCGTCGGCCGTGGCGGTCAGGGTGGCGCCGCCGCTCGTGGCCGTCCAGGTGCCGGTGAGCGCGACGTCGGCCGTCTGGCCCGCGGCGACGGCTCCGGTCGTGCCCTGGAGGGTGGTGCCGCCGACGGTCATGCGCGTGATGGTGCCGGCCGGGACGCCGGTGGTGCCGCGGTTGTGCACCGCGACCGTGAAGGAGACGGGCGCGCCCACGGCGGGCGCCGACGGGTTGGCGGTGATGCCGGTGACGCGCAGGTCCGCGCCGGGGCTCTGGGAGACGGTCAGCTTGGACGCGGCGGTCCGGCTGTTGTTGGTGTTGTCCAGTTCGGGGACGGTGTCGGTCGGGTCGGCGACGGCGGAGAGGGTGTACGAGCCCATCGGGCGACGCCCTATGGGCACGTCGACCGTCGCGGACGCGCCGACGGCGAGGGAGGCGACCGGAGCGGAACCGGCGACCGTGCCCTCGACGCTCACGTTCACCGTCGTCGCGGGGGCGGGGACGGTGCCGGCGTTGCGGACCGTGGCCTTGACCGTCACCGCGTCCGATTCGGACGGCGTCGAGGGGGACCAGGTCAGGTCCGTGACGACGAAGTCCGCGGCTGGTGCGGCCTTGCCGAGGACCTGGATCTCGGCGATCTGGGCGCCGGGGGCCCCGGAGTTGGAGAAGAAGTTCAGGCGCAGGTCCGCGAAGCGGCCGGTCACCGGGATGACGACGGAGTTCTGGCCGGACGACGGGCTGAAGGCGTAGTCGGCGCGAGCCTTGAGGGAGGTGAACTGGGAAGCCGCTCCCTGCCGCCCCTGGACCTCGAGCGACTGGGTCCTCGGTCCCCAGACCTGGTCGGGGTTCAGCTTGACGACCACGGCCTCGACGTCCGCGTCGGCACCGAGCTTCACCGTCAGGCTCGACGGGAAGCCCGCCGACTCCCAGTACGTCCCGGTGTTGTCGTCGTTGGCGTTCGCCGCGACGTAGTTCTGCGCCGTGGACGTCGCCTCGACGGGCTTGCCGCGTGCCAGGTTGGTCCCCCCGACGGGCGGGTCGACGGGCCCCGGCCCGTCCTCGTCCCCGTAGATCTCCAGCTCCGACAACTGGGCAGCGTTCCAGCCGGTGTTGGAGGCGACCTGGACCCGCACGAACCGGGCCTCGGCGGTGGGAAGGTCGATGTTCACCGTGTTCGCCGCTGACGGGTCGAACGCACGGGCCTGCGCGGCGGCGAGAGGGGTGAAGGAGCTGCCGTCCGCGCTGCCGAGGACGGTGAGGGACTGGGAGCGCGCCTCCCAGCCCGTGGGCAGCTTCAGTGCGACGCGGTCCAGGGCGACCCGGGCTCCGAGGTCGACCTGCACCCACCCGGAGGACCCCAACGGGCCCTCCCAGTAGGTCTGCTGGCTTCCGTCGGTGACATGGGCCGCCGGGTAGCCGCCGAGGCTCCCGCCGGCCGTCGCCGCTCGGCCGAGCGCGAGATTCGTCTCCCCCGCCGCCTGGGCGGGGACGGGGAGCAGGCCGACCGACAGCAGGCCCGCTGTCAGCAGACCGGCCCCCAGCCGCCTGCTCGGATGTGTGCCTCTCATGGTGACCTTTCCGCGATACGGGGCACGGCGCATGCTCTGTGCTCGTCTCCCGGATCCGGCCGCGGGCCGTGCGCACGCGGGAACCTGGGGCAGAGCGGACGGGGACACGCGCCGGAGCCCACGAAGGCTCTGAATGAGAAATGGCGGCGCTAAGCTAAATTCTTGAGTGAATCTGTGACTCATTTGCGTCGCCAGGCAGACAGGTTTCTACCACGTGACGAGTTTGTCAACGGTTCGGTCACGTTCGCGGCAGAGGGCGGAGGGAAACGCCGACGGCACCGGTATCGGAGCCGCTGGGGCGGCGGTGATACCGGTGCCGTGGAGGTGACGCGGGGTCAGGCCAGGGAGAGGGGCGGTCGGTCGCGAGCCAGGGTCGTGGGACCGATCAGCGGGCCGGCGGCGGAGCCGTGGAGCCGCGGACGACGAGTTCCGGCTCGAAGAGCAGCTCGCCGGGGTGCGACTGCGCGCCCTGGATCTGGGCGCACAACAGATCGACCGCCGCGCGGCCCATCGCCTCGATGGGCTGACGCACCGTCGACAGGGGCGGCTCCGTGCAGGTCATGAAGGCCGAGTCGTCGAATCCGACGACCGACACGTCCGTGGGGACGACGAGTCCGCGACGGCGGGCGGCCCGCACCGCTCCGAGCGCGAGCGGGTCGCTGCCGCACACGATGCCGGTGACACCCCGCCCCAGGAGGCGCGTGGTCGCGGCCTGGCCTCCTTCCAGAGAGAAGATCGAGCGCTCCACGAGCTCCTCGTCCCACTCCATGCCGGCGGCCTTCGCAGCCGCCTGCGCGGCCTCGAGCTTGCGACGCGACGGGATGTGGTCGCCGGGACCGAGCACCAGACCGATCCGCTCGTGGCCCAGGGACGCGAGGTGCCGCCACGCCTGCTCGACGGCGACGGCGTCGTCGCAGGCGACGCAAGGAAAGTCGAGTCCCTCGATCGAGGCGTTCACGAGGACGACCGGGATGTTCCGCTCGGCCAACAGGTGGTAGTGGTCGTGCGGCGCGTCGGCCTGCGCGAAGAGACCGCCTGCGAAGATCACACCGGAGACGTGCTGCTGGAGCAGCAGCTCCACGTAGTCCGCCTCGGAGACACCTCCCCTGGTCTGGGTGCACAGCACGGGGGTCAGCCCCTGCTGCGCCAGCGCACCGCCGATGACCTCGGCGAACGCCGGGAAGATGGGGTTCTGCAACTCCGGCAGCACGAGGCCCACGAGCCGGGCGCGCTCTCCTCGCAGCTGCGTGGGCCGCTCGTATCCCAGGACGTCGAGGGCCGTGAGTACGGACTGGCGGGTCGTCTCGGACACCCCGGGCTTGCCGTTGAGGACACGGCTGACCGTTGCCTCGCTGACCCCCACCTTCTTCGCCACTTGAGCAAGTCGTCGCGTCATGAACGCAAGACTATCGCAAGCGTCGCAAGCGGATTGCGTCCGTTCTCTCTTTCGGCCAACATTCCGGCGAAAGCGCGTCGCGGAGGCCGTTCGGTGGGGTGCTCAGGCGCGGAGCCACACCGCCGTGTCCTGAGGCAGCAGGCCCTCGGAGTCCAGCGGGCCGCTGGACAGGAGCAGCCGTTCGTGCGGCGGGAGGACGGCGGGCACGTCGGAGAGGTTGACGACGCAGAGGAGGCCGTGGCCGCGGTCGAAGGCGAGGACGCCCTCCGGCACGGAAAGCCAGGCCATCGGTCCGTCGCCGAAACCGGGCTCCGACCTGCGCAGGAGCAGCGCTTCCCGGTAGAGCGCGAGCATCGAGCCGGGGTCGGTGGTCTGGCGGTCGACGGCGTACGACGACCAGTCCTCGGGCTGCGGCAGCCAGGGTTCGTCGCCCGCGCCGAAGCCGTACGACCCGGCCTCCGCCTCCCAGGGCAGCGGGACACGGCAGCCGTCGCGGCCGGGATCGGTGCCGCCGGAGCGGAAGTGCATGGGGTCCTGGATGCGGTCGAGCGGTACGTCCGCCTCGGGGAGGCCGAGTTCCTCGCCCTGGTAGAGGTAGACGGAGCCGGGCAGGGCCAGGGTCAGGAGCGCGGCGGCGCGGGCGCGGCGGGTGCCGAGCGCCAGGTCGGTGGGGGTGCCGAACCGCTTCGTGGCGAAGTCGAAGCCGGTGTCGGCGCGGCCGTAGCGCGTGGCGGTGCGCGTCACGTCGTGGTTGCAGAGGACCCAGGTGGCGGGGGCGCCGACGGGGGCGTGTTCGGCGAGGGTGTCGTCGATGGTGCGGCGGAGGCGGTCGGGGTCCCAGGGGCAGGAGAGGAAGTTGAAGTTGAAGGCGGTGTGGAGTTCGTCGGGGCGGAGGTAGCGGGCGAAGCGCTCGGAGTCAGGGAGCCAGACCTCTCCGACGAAGACGCCGTCGTACTCGTCGGCTATCGCGCGCCAGGAGCGGTAGATGTCGTGGATCTCGTCCTGGTCGATGTACGGGTGGGGGTCGACGCCCTCGACGAAGTCGCGGAGGCCGGGGTCCTTGGTGAGCAGGGCCGCCGAGTCGATCCGTACGCCGGCGACTCCACGCTCGAACCAGAAGCGGAGCACGTCCTCGTGTTCACGGCGGACGTCGGGGTGGGACCAGTCGAGGTCGGGCTGCTCGGGGGTGAAGAGGTGGAGGTACCACTCGCCGTCCGGGACGCGGGTCCAGGTGTTCCCGGAGAACTGCGACGGCCAGTCGTTGGGCGGGAGTTCGCCGTTCTCCCCCCGGCCGGGCCGGAAGTGGAAGCGGGCCCGCTCCGGGCTGCCGGGGCCTGCCCTCAGGGCCTCGCGGAACCATACGTGCTGGTCGGAGACGTGGTTGGGGACGATGTCGACGATGACCCTGATGCCCGCCTCGCGGGCCTCGGCGATGAGTTTCTCGGCGTCGGCGAGATTGCCGAAGGCGGGGTCGACGGTGCGGTAGTCGGCGACGTCGTAGCCGCCGTCGACCATCGGCGACAGGTACCAGGGCGTGAACCAGAGGGCGTCGACGCCGAGTTCGGCGAGGTACGGCAGTCTCGCTCTGACGCCCATGAGGTCCCCGGTGCCGTCGCCGTCACCGTCGGCGAAGCTGCGCGGGTACACCTGGTAGATGACGGCGTCGCGCCACCAGTCGTCGGTGCGGGGGGTGTCAGGGGCTGCCACGTGACGGTCCTTTCGGGCAGGGAGGAGTACTTCGCCGCCGGCCCGGAAGCTGCGGGGCGTTCGGACGGGCCGGCGGCGAAGGCTTGGTGGTGGAGCGGTGGATCGAGGCGGCGCGGGCGTCAGCCCTTGAGCCCGCCGGCGGTGAGGCCGCTCATGATGTTGCGCTGGAAGATCAGGAAGATGAGCAGGGTCGGCACGGAGGCGATGGTCAGCGCGGCGATCAGCACGTTGACGGGCACGCCGTTGGACAGGGAGTAGATGCCGACGTTGAGGGTCTGCTTCGACGGGTCGGGCAGGGTGAGCATCGGCCAGAGGAAGTCCTTCCAGACGCCGACGACGGCGAAGATGGACACCACACCGAGGATCGGCCGCGAGACGGGCAGCACGATCGACCACAGGATCCGGACGGGGGACGCGCCGTCCATGGAGGCGGCGTCCAGGATCTCCTTCGGGATCGAGTCGAAGAAGCGCTTGAGCAGGAAGATGTTGAAGGCGTTGGTGACCGCGGGGAGCCAGATCGCCCACGGGGTGTTGAGCAGGTTCCGCTCGACGATCGGGACGTCCAGGACCGTGAGGTACTGGGGTACGACGAGGACCGTGGCGGGGATCATCAGGGTCGCCAGCATCATGCCGAGGATCACCTTGCCGAGGACCGGCCGCAGCTTGGACAGCGAGTACGCGGCCGCCACGTCGAAGACCAGTTGGAAGGCGAGCGCGCCGAACGCGTAGTAGAGGGTGTTGAAGAGGAGGGAGGCGAGGTCCATGACCTCCCAGGCCCGGGTGTAGTTCTCCGGGGTGAAGGTTCCGGGCACCAGGGTCGGCGGTGTCTGGATGACTTCCTGGGCGTCCTTGAACCCGCTGGACACCAGCCAGTACATCGGGCCGAGGAACGCCAGGGTGAAGCCGCCGACCACCAGGGCGAAGACGGCCCAGTAGACGGCCTTGCCCCGTGGCCTGGCGAGGGTGGCCGGTGAGATGAGTGTGCGTGTCGACATGCTGGTCTCCCCGGTCCTACTCGTCCTCGGCGCGGCTGAGCTTCACGTACGCAGCCGAGAATCCGGCCAGGAGTACGAGCAGGAGCAGGCCGAGCGCCGCCGCGGCACCGTAGTTGTTGAAGTTGAAGGCGTACTGGTAGATGAGGTAGACGACGGTCGTGGTCGAACCCTCGGGGCCTGCGCCGCCGGTGAGCAGGAACGGCTCGACGAAGACCTGCATGGTGGCGATGACCTGCATGAGGAGCATCAGCGACAGGATCAGGCGGGTCTGCGGGATGGTGACGTGCCAGATCTTCCGCAGCAGGCCGGCCCCGTCCAGGTCGGCCGCCTCGTACAGCTCCCCGGGTATGCCCTGCAGGGCCGCGAGGTAGATGAGGGTGGCGCCGCCCATGTTCATCCAGGTGGAGGCGATGACGACGGAGAGCATCGACAGGTCCGGGTCCTGGAGCCACTGCTGTTCGGGCAGGTGCAGGAAGGCGAACAGCTCGTTGAGGAGCCCGTAGCCCGGGTCGTAGAGGTACTTGAAGAGGAGGACGGAGGCGACCGGCGGCAGCATCACCGGGAGGTAGACGAGGAGCCGGAGGTAGCCCTGGCCGTGGTGGAACTCGTTGATGACGACCGCCACGACGAACGGCACCGCGAAGCCGAAGACCAGGGCGAGCAGGGTGAACAGCAGCGTGTTGCGCCAGGCCTGCCAGAAGGCCGGGTCGTTGAAGACCGTGACGAGGTTGTCCAGGCCGACCCAGGTCGTCTGTCCGCTCTCGGTCTTCTGGAAGGCCAGGAAGAACTCCCTGATCATCGGATACCAGGAGAACACGGCGAAGCAGAGGACCGCGCCGATGAGGAATCCATGGGCCGTCAGGTTGCGCCGCAGGCTCTTGCCGAACGGCGCGCGGGGTGCCGAGGGGGCCGCCTCTCGCGGCTCGGCGGGGCGGGGAGGTCTCGCCTTGCTCGGGGTCAGGCTGGGGGCCTGCATCGTCGCTCCTTGGTACTGGTCTGCCATGTCTGCCGGCGGGTCGGGGCGGGCCGGGCACGAGAGCCCGCCCCGCCCCGGTGGGGTCATTGGTTGGCCAGCACCTGGTTGACCTGTGCCTCAGCGGTGGAGAGGAGCTTGTCGATGTCGGCGTCCTTGTTGGTGAGGAGTCCGGACATCACGTTGTCGAGGACCTTGTAGACCTCCTGCGCCTTCGGCGGCTCGGCCTTGCCCGCGACGGGGCTGTCCATGAAGGACTTGAAGTTCGCGACCGGCATGGTGGCGTGCGTGACGCGGTCGGCGTCGTCCTTGGACTTCGACTCGTTCAGCCAGAAGTTGGGCTGCGGAATGCCGACAGGCAGCTGGTCGGCCTTGGTACGGGCCCAGTCGAACTGGCCCTTGCCGACGGAGAGGTTCTTGAAGTTGAGCCAGGCGACGGCGGCCTTGATCTTGTCGCCGGAGATGCCCTTCTTGATCATGTAGCTGTTGCCGCCGGCGAGGGTGTTCTTCTCGCCGGGGATCGGGCCCATGCCGAAGTTCTCGTACTTCGCGCCCAGTTGCTGGACCATGTACGCGATGTCGTCGGGGGCGGCGAGGAACATGCCGAGCTTGTCGGTGGCGATCTGCTTCTGGAGGTCGCCCCACTTGAGCAGCTGGGTCTTGCCCATGCTGTCGTCCTCCCAGCGCATGGCGTGGAGGTTCCGCGCGACCTGCTTGCCGATCTCGTTGTTGAACGCGGCCTTCTTGCCGGTCGCGTCGACGACCTCGCCGCCGACGCTGTACATCTGCGCGGTGAAGTGCCAGCCGCCGGTGTTGCCCGCGCTGTACTCGCCGAAGCCGGCGATGCCCTCGCCGAGGCCGGCGATCTTCTTGGCGGCGGTACGGACCTCGGCCCAGGTGCGCGGCGGGGCGTCGGGGTCGAGACCGGCGTCCTTGAAGAGCTTGCGGTTGACCAGCAGGCCCATGGTGTAGTTGCTGGTGGGCAGGCCGTAGAGCTTGCCGTCCTGCTTGAGGGAGCCGAGGACGTTCGGGTCGATGTCGCCCAGGAGCGGCACGGTCTTGTCGTTGACGTACGCGGTGATGTCCGCGGCGCCGTCCTCGGAGAGCACCTGCGGCAGGTCGGTGAAGTAGGTGTAGAAGACGTCCGGCTGGGACTTGGCCTTGAGCATCGCGGTGAAGCGCGGCGGCTCCAGGCACTGGCCGGGAGTGGAGCGGCCCTCGATGGTGACGTTCGGGTACGTCTTGTTGAACGCCGCGACGTCCTCCTTCCACTCCTTGAGCTCGGCCGCCTTCGCCGCCGGAGGCATGCAGTCGATCGTGAGCGTCACCTTGGTCTTCGGGTCCAGCGGAGCGGTGGGGTCGGAGGACCCACCGCCCTCGGAACCGCCGCTGCCGTCGTCGCTGCTGCTCGTGCCGCAGGCGGCGAGTGCGGTCAGCGTGAGCGCGGAGACGAGGGTGACCGCGCTGGCGCGGCGCGTACGGCGGAGCCGGGCACTTCTCATGAGTGGTCCCCTTTGGGCCATGAACGTGGAGGTGGCCCCACCGCCGGTGCGTTGTGGGGCGCGGCACACTCAACCACCCCCAACAAGTGAACGCAAGATATCGCGCTCATTTCGTAATTGCTCGACAAAGTCGAGTCTCTTTGAGCTCAGCGGGAGGGATCAGACCTCGCGCCACTTCGCCTGGCCGAAGGAGAAGACGCCGAAGAGCACGAGCCCGACGGCCACGGCTATCAGCAGCCACGGGCCCGCCGGGGTCTGCGCGAACGAACGGATCGCGTCGTCCATGCCCTTGGCCTCGCCCGCGTCGAACGCGAACGACGCCTTCAGGCCGGAGAAGCCGAGGGCGGCGAAGACGAGCCCGCGGCCGACCCCGCCCGCCACGCCCGTCACGTCCATCAAGCGGCGCTGGTACGACGGCATCCGACCCCACGCCAGATGCTTCCGGTACTTCCGCGCCACGGCCCGACCGGCGATCCACAGCCCGGCCCCCAGGAAGCCGGCCGCGACCGCGCCGACCCACCACTGGCCGCCCGGGAGAGCGAGAAGGCGTCCGGTGACGTCCTGGCTCTGCCGGTCGGTCGAGCCCGCGCCGCTGCCCCGGTCCCCCGCCGCGAAGGACAGGACGAGGAAGGAGGTGACGGCGTAGAAGACGAAGCGGCAGCCGGACAGGGCGCGTTTGCCCGCCCGGTCGCCCTTCGGCCCCGCGGCACCGAAGAGGGCCTCGGAAAGGCGCCACAAGGCCATGCCCGCGAGACCGATGCCGAGGGCCCAGAGGAGTACGGCACCGAAGGGCGTCGCGGCGACGTCCCCGAGTGCCCCGCCCCGGTCGGCCTGTTCGTCCGAACCCGTCACGCCGATCCGTACGGCCAGTGCCCCGATGAGCAGGTACAGCACACCGCGCGCCGCGAAGCCGGCCCGGGCGCCCGCTCGTACGAACTCCCCACGTGCGGCCCTTCTCGCCACGGCCGCCGACGAACCCGTTGTGGTCATGTCCGGTCCTCCCCTTGGGTCAGAACCTTCGGGTTCCCCGCCCTTCCCCACCGAATCCGCCGGAGGCGCCGCAGCCGCCGAATCGGCCGGATCCGCGCTGAATCCGCTGAATCCGCCGAAAGCGGCGTTTCAAGTGCCGCCGACCGGTCAGCCGAGAAGTAACGACTTGTCCACCCACACGTCAGGAGGACCCATGGAAAGCTGGCGCGCAGCCGCGGCCTGCCAGAACGTCGACCCCGATCTCTTCTTCCCGGTGGGGACCGGCGCCCCCGCCCTGGTCCAGGCCGAGGAGGCCAAGGAGGTCTGCCGGCACTGCCCCGTGCGTGAGGAGTGCCTCCGCTGGGCCATGGACGACTCCCGCCAGGTCACGGGGGTCTGGGGCGGGCTCGACGACGACGAACGCCGGTCTCTGAAGCGGCGGTTGCGCCGTGCGGTGCACGCAGGGGAACGGCCTCACCGGTAGGGGGGGATCCGGTGAGGCCGTTCGTTCGGTTCTCCTGGAGGGCTCAGGCCTCCAGGGGGGCCAGCATCCCCTTGCGCAGGCGGGCCAGGTTGCGCGAGAGCAGTCGTGACACCTGCATCTGGGAGACGCCGAGCTTCTTCCCGATCTCCGACTGCGTCATTTCCTCGACGAACCGGAGGTGGAGCAGCAGACGGTCCCGCTCGCCGAGTTCCTCCAGGAGCGGTGCGAGGGCGTGGAAGTCCTCGAAGAGTTCGAGTGCCGGGTCCTCTTCGCCCATGAGGTCGGAGAGCATGGCGCCGCCGTCCTCCTCGTCGCCGCCGATGGCCGCGTCGAGCGAGGTGGACCGGTACGCGTTGGAGGCGATCCGCGCCTCGATGACCTCGTCCTCCGAGAGGTCCATCAGGGCCGACAGCTCCGCCACGGTCGGCGCCCGCCCGAGGCGGGAGCTGAGTTCCTCCGTGGCCTTGGCCAGTTCGACCCGCGCTTCCTGGAGCCGGCGCGGTACGTGGACGGCCCAGGAGGTGTCGCGGAAGAAGCGCTTGATCTCGCCCACGATGCAGGGGACGGCGAAGGTGGTGAACTCCACCTCGCGGGAGATGTCGAACCGGTCGATGGCCTTGATCAGCCCGATGATGCCGACCTGGACGATGTCCTCCATGTCGTCCCCGCGGGCCCGGAAGCGGCCGGCCGCGTAGCGCACGAGCGACATGTTCATCTCGATCAGCGTGTTGCGCGCGTACTGGTACTCGGGGGTGCCCTCCTCCAGTACGGCCATCCTGCCGAAGAACAGCTTCGACAGTTCACGCGCGTCCTTCGGTGCTATCGCACGGGGAGCTTCTACGACGGGCAGGCCCCCCACAGTCGCTTCGGTGCGGTCCTTCGTCTCCGTCTGCACTGCAGTCGACACTCTGCTGTCCCCTTCGTTCGTAGGCAACCCGTATCTCCCCCGGGCGGCTCGCCTACCCCGGCTCTCCCGGATCATGCACAGGAGTTTTGAAACGGGACTTCCGTCCTGTCGTTCCCGGCTCAGCCGGTCCCGGCGAGGGCCAGCCGCGCCTTGACCCGCTTCCCCGTCGGGTGCTGCGGCTCCACGCTCACGCTCTCGCAGACGGCGACGACGATCTCGACCCCGTGCTGGCCGATCCGGCCCGGGTCGTGGCCCCGCGGGACGGGCGACGTCTCGACCCGGTCGAACACGGAGATGTCCAGCGCGTCCTCGAACAGTTCGAGCAGCAGCCGGCAGGGGCCGGGCGCGTGCCGTACCGCGTTGGTCACCAGCTCGCTGACCACCAGACGTGCCAGGTCGATCCGCTCACGGGCCACCGGCTCACGCCCCATGGCCGGCGAAGCGGCGAGGAAGTCCGCGGTGAAGGCACGCGCGGACGCGATCATGCCGTCGTCGGCGTCCCCGACGTCGTAGTCGACACTCACGGACAGCACGGGCTCTCGCGTCGCACGCTCGGTGGCGATCGCGTCCGTCATCGGCTTCCCCCTTTCTCACACGGCTTCGTGCCGTGCTCCGCACACACCTCGTACTCCGCCCTTCCCCCCTTTACCCTTTCCATTCCCTTCGCACCGGAGAATGCCGACCCCCGCCGGTCCGGACAGAGCACGACGACCACGAGAACGCCGCATCGTGCGCCACGAACCGTCACAGGAAGGTACGCGGTCGCCGTGGGCCCGTCATCACCGGAAAGATATGGTTGTTGTGAGGCGAAGGCGCGGCCGGCGGGTCCTGACCCCAAGCGCGGCGAGTTGCTGTGCCGGATTGACACGGAGGGAGTCCAGAAGGCGGTGTGGCGGCGCCCCGAACGCGTACCGCCCTCTGGAGAGATGTGGAGATGACCGGTGTGTCGCACGGCCGACGCCCTCGGCCCCGGACGTCCGAGGAGTGTCGGTAGTCATGAACACCAACCCCGCCGAATCCCAGCGGGAGCCGCAGGAGACGACGCAGGCCGCCCGTGAGCTCATCGAGCTTCTCGAGGTGCTGTGGGAGCGCGGCCGGGACATGGTGTCGTCGACGCCGGTGTCGGCGTCTCAGCTGCGCGTGCTGTACATCCTCGATCGCGAGGAGGGCATCAACCTCCGTGCCCTGGGGGAGCTGCTCGGTTCCGCCCCTCCTTCGGTGAGCCGCATGTGCGACCGCCTGGATGCGCTGGGTTTCGTCCAGCGGCTGCCCAGCCCCGTCAGCCGCCGGCAGCTGGAACTGCACCTGACCGTCCGGGGAAAGACGTACCTGCGTGACCTTCGCGTCCAGCGGGAGGAGGCCCTGCTCGCCGTGATCTCCGCGATGTCGCCGACGAGCCGCAAGGCGCTGCTGCGCGGGCTCACGGGGTTCCAGGAGGCGCTGGGCGAAGGCCCCGCGTCGAACGGCTCGCACGGGGGCGCGCCGCTGAAGGGCGTCCGGTCCGCCTGACCTCTGCGCGCCGTGCGCTCCGTCCGGCCACGTGCCCCATGCCCCACTTGTCGGCACGGGCCGACGCTATCGCCCCTTCCAGTCGAGACAGACGACGAGCGCGTCGTCCTCCAGCGGGGTGCCGCCGTGGTAGGTGGCGAGTTCACGCAGCACCGCCCCCGGGACCTGCGTGGGCGGCAGCAGCCGCGTCGCGGTGAGCGCGCGGGCCAGCGCCCGCTCCCCGTAACTCTCGCCTTCGGGGGAGGCGGCGTCGTACACACCGTCGCTGCCGAACAGCAGCCGGTCCCCCGGGCTCACCGTGAACCGCTCGGGGGTGTAGGCGGTCTCCTCGAACATCCCCAGGGGCAGCTGGGCCTCCAGGGAGACCCGCTCGACGGCCCGGCCGCGCAGGCGCCACAGGCGTGGCGAGCCGGCGTCGACGGCCTCCACCTCGCCCGTGGCGAGGTCGAAGCGCAGCAGGAGCACCGAGACGAAGGCGCTGCCGCGGTACTGGGCGTACACCGCCTGGTCCGCGAGCGCCGCCTGGTCCGCGAGGCCGAGACCGGCCCGGCGGGCGTTGCGGAGGGCGTTGATGGCGAGGTGGGTCAGGAGAGCGGCCTCGATGCCCTCCCCCATCCCGTTGGTGACCGTCAGGGTCAGATGGTCGGCCGAGGCCGACCAGTCGTAGTTGTCGCCGAAGATCGCGTAGGCGGGTTCCAGGTGCGCGCCGAGGGCGAACTCGGGGCGGGCGCACGAGCGGCCGGGAAGGAGCTGCCACTGCATCTCGGCCGCGAGCGTCAGCCGCGTGGCCCGCCGCGCCAGGACGTACACGTCCGTGTCGCGCTCGGCCACCAGGATCTCGTGGCCGAGCGCCTCGCAGAGGTGGCGCAGCTCGGGCAGGAGCGGCACGAGGTCGGTCCCCGCCCGCAGGCCCACCGTGAGGACGCCCATCCTGTCTCCCCTGACGGTGACCGGCAGGTGTACGAAGACGGAGTCGGCCTCCTGGGTGACGTGCGGCTCCTGGGCGCCGAAGGCACGGCCCTGCGGGCTGTCGTGGATCGGGACCTGTCGTGGCGCGTCGGGCGCGCCTCCGACGAGCTGGAGCGAGCGCAGCCCGTAGTCCGCCAGCCGGAGTTCCACCCGCAGCGCGCCGTAGTGCTCCAGCAGGGCGGTCTCCAGGACGCCCACCAGGAGGTGCGGAGCCGCCTGGCGCAGTGCCTGCTCGACTCCGGTGCTCTCGTCCACGTGTTCCCGCTTCTCCTTGTGCCGGGTGCGGCCCCGCCCACGGCGGGACCGCACCGTCCTTCGTCTAGGCCGCTCTGCCGGCCGCGGCCAGCGCTTCCGCCACGTCGGCGTGCAGGGGTGTCGTCATCGTCAGTCCGGTGATCTCCAGAATGCGCCGCACGGCAGGGGTCGGCGCGGCGAGATGGAGGTCGCCGCCGGCCTCCCGTGCGTCCCGCGCCGCCCTGATCAGGACATTCAGACCGGACGAGTCCATGAAGTCCAGCGGGGAGAGGTCCAGGACGAGGTGGCGGCGGCCGTGCAGGAACTGGTTGGCCAGGTGGTGGTGGAGCAGGGTGGCCGTCTCGATGTCGAGTTCGCCTCCCACGGACAGCACCGCCGTACCGGCGTCTCGGATGTCCACTTCGACATCCAGGTTCACTTCTCTCTCGGGCATACTCCCTGCTTTCCACGGTGGAGGAACGGTCGGGCATACGGTCGGGTCGGGCATGCGGTCAGTTGACCCGCACACCGATCAGGCACGTGTCGTCGTCGGTGTCGGACTTGCTGTGCGTGAGCAGCAGGTCCAGGCGTCGTTCGAGGCTGCCGGCCGGGGCCTGGGCCGTGGCGAGGAGCTGGGCCACGGAGTCCTGTACGGAGGTGTCCCGCCGCTCGACGAGACCGTCGGTGTACATCAGCACCGTGTCCCCCGCCTCCAGCTGGATCTCCGCCTCCTCGTACTCGGCCTCGGCGAGGGCTCCGAGCAGCATCCCCCTGAGCAGCGGCAGGTTGCTGGCCTCGGCGCCCCGTACGAGGACCGGCGGGAGGTGCCCCGCCCTCGCCCAGCGCAGTGTTCGGGTCTCGGGGTCGAAGATCCCGCAGACGGCGGTGGCCGTGACGTGGGCGGTGAGGTGGTGCGCCACGTTGTTCAGCCAGGAGAGAAGCTGCGCGGGGCCCGCTCCGGTCACGGCGAGGCCGCGCATGGCGTTGCGCAGGACGACCATCCCGGTGGCGGCCTCGATCCCGTGGCCCGCGATGTCCCCGACGCACAGCAGTATCTTCTTGGACGGCAGCACGACCGCGTCGTACCAGTCGCCACCGACCAGGGACTCGGTCTCGGCCGGCCGGTAGCGTACGGCGACATCGAGGCCGGGGGCGTCGAGCGGAGGCTTGGTCGGCGGCATGATGGCGTGCTGCAGCTGGAGGGCCAGACGGCTGCGTTCCGCCGACTCCTGCTCCGTGACGGCGAGTTGGTCACGGGTGGCGGCCAGGGCGACCTCCGTCCAGTGCTGCGCGGAGATGTCCTGGTAGGCGCCGCGCACGGCGAGGAGCCGCTCGTCGGTGTCGAGGTCGGGTTCGGCGATCACCCGGATGTGGCGGGTGACCCCGTCGCGGCGCAGCATGCGGAAGGCCGTGGAGCTCGCCCGCCGCTGGTGCAGCACGGCCCGCAGGAAGCGCCCGATGGCGACCGCGTCGTCGGGGTGGGCGTACGCCGTGAGGTCACGCAGGGAGACCGGCTGCTCGGTGGTCTCCCGGCCGAAGAGGTCGAAGAGCTGTCCGTTCCAGGTGATCTCCCCGGTCAGGACGTCCTCCTCGAAACCGCCGATACGGCCGAGGCGCTGGGCGTGCTGCAACAGGCTCGCGAGCCGCGCGGACTCGTCCTCGACGCGCCAGATGAGGAGGACGCTGTCCCCGTGGCGGCTGATGCTGATGTCGGCGACGGACGACAGCGGCACCTGGTCCACGAGGGCGGTCATCCGGGTCCGCCGGGCGCGGAAGGGCTCGCCGGTGGCGTAGACGCGCTCGATCTGTTCGAAGAGCTCGCTCTCGCCGGCCGTCGCGGGGTACGCCTCCAGGAGCAGGGTTCCGTCGACGACGCTCCGGGAGCGGCCCGCCGGGTCCTGGAAGTGCGCGTTGGCGTGGCGGATGCGGAAGTCCCGCAGGCGGCCTTCGTCGTCCAGGTACGGAACCAGGACGAGGGCGGGGTCGTAGAGCCCTTCGGCGAGCTCCACCAGCTCCGAGGACCGGTCGGGCGCGGCCGCGTACGCCCGTACCGGCGCCGGCGGTACGGGGAGGGTCTCCAGGGTGTGGGCGCAGAGTTCCGCCAGGGCCTCGATCTGGCGCTCCACGGCCTGGGGCTGGGGTTCCAGAGGGCGGGACCAGCAGATCTCCAGGACGCCGTGGATGCGGCCGCCGGTGCCGGCGGGCACCACCACCCGGCCGCCGTCGGGGTGTCGTGCGTGGCCGATCGAGGGGATGCCGGCGGCTCCGAGCGACGGGATCCATACGGTCCGGCGGCCGGTGAGCGCCTGCCGGGCCGCGGTGGCCACACCGGGCGGTACGTAGCGCCAGCGGGCCGGTTCGTCGGCGCCGAAGCCCGCGTGACCGCGGAGGGTCAGCGAGGCATCGGGGCCGGTGATCCAGATGGCGACGGCGACGGCGCCCAGGGGTGCGAGGGCGTGTGCCAGGAGGGACTCCGCGACGGCCTGGCTGTCCCCCGCGTTGAGCGCTGCGCTCTCGGCGGTACGCAGGCGCACCGCGACCGAGGCGTCGGGTCCTGCGCCCTCGCCGGGCTCGTCCGTCTCGCCGATGGTCCGCCTGACGAAGTCACCGGCGACCTCGGCGACCCGGTCGTGGGCGGCCTGGTTGATGATCTCCGCGGCCAGTTCCAGTTGCGAGAGCCCGGCCTGCTCGGCGAGCTCGGCGAGTTGCCGTGCCGCGGGCGCGGGGCCGCAGCCGAGGCGCTCGACGATGACGCCCTTGGCGAGTTCGATCAGGGCGCGCCCCTCGGCCGCGGCGTGGGCGGCGCGTACCTCTTCGCGGAGTCGTTCCACCGTCGCGGCCAGCCGGCCGACGGTGGAGTGGTCCTCCGGCGGGCGGCTATCCGTGAGGGCGTCGGGGCGCCGCGGTGAGGGGGCGGCGGGCAGCGTGGGCGCGGCCTGCGTCGGAGCACCGTCCCCGTGGGGACCGGCGGCGGTGTCTCCGCCGCGGGGGTGGGGAGCACTCATGACGGGGACTCCTCGGAAACGGCGGCCGTGGGCCGCGGGGCGGACGGGGACATGGTGCGCCGCGCGGGGCGCGGGGCCTGCCGGGTGGGGCGGTGCGGGCCGGTGGGGACACCCATGACGCTATCCGTCGATCAGCCACCGGCGGACGCACGCGATGAGCTCGTCGGCGTCGACCGGTTTGGTCACGTAGTCGCTGGCGCCCGAGGCCAGGCTCTTCTCGCGGTCCCCGGGCATGGCCTTGGCGGTGACCGCGATGACGGGCAGTCCGGCGTGCGCGGGCATCTGCCTGATCCTGGAGGTGGCCGTGTATCCGTCCATCTCGGGCATCATGACGTCCATCAGGACCAGGTCGATGCCGGGGTGCTCGGTGAGCGCCTCGATCCCCTCGCGGCCGTTCTCGGCGTGCAGGACCTTGATGCCGTGCAGTTCCAGGATGCCGCTGAGGGCGTAGAGGTTGCGGGCGTCGTCGTCGACGACGAGCACCGTGCGGCCGTGCAGGGTGTTGTCGATGGTCTGCGGCGCCCACGGCCGGTGCTCGCCGCGCAGCAGGGGTACGACGTCGCCCGGCTGGTCCGCGGAGAGGTGCAGGGCGATCCGCTCGCGCAGTTCGTCGAGGCTGGAGAGCAGTTCGAGGGGCCGCTGGCGGGCCAGCGTCTGGAGGGCCCGTTCCTGTTCGTCGGCGAGCCTGCGGTTGTTGTGGGCGAGGACGGGGACGGTCCGCAGCGCCTCGTCGCCGTCCATGGCGTCGAGGAAGCGCAGCGCCTCGCCGTGGGCCATGTCGACGTCGAGCACGACGCAGTGGAACGGCTGGGTGGCGAGGGCGGTCGCCGCCTCCTGGGGTCCGACGACCGCGATCAGCTCGATGTCCTCCCGGTCCGCGTGGGAGCGGTCGGCGGTCAGCTCGGTGACGGCATTCTCCGCGACGAGCGAGAGCAGTCCGCGCGGGCGCTCCTCGATGACGAGGAGGCGCCTGGTCTGCCGGGCCTGCGGGGCGGCCGGCAGGCCGGGGCGGGTGGTGGGGGCATCGTCGGCGTGCTCCGCGGAGCCCCGCTCCCGTTCGAGCCCGGCCGCCGGGGCGTGGATGGACTGTTCCTTGAAGTCGGCCCGGGCCACGGGCAGATAGAGGGTGAAGGTGCTGCCCTCACCGGGCTCGCTCGCGGCCGTGAGGGCGCCTCCGAGGAGGTAGGCGATCTCCCGGCTGATGGACAGGCCGAGGCCGGTGCCGCCGTACTTGCGGTTGGTGGTGCCGTCCGCCTGCTGGAAGGCGCCGAAGATGGCCTCCAGGTGCTGGGAGGGGATGCCGATGCCGGTGTCCTTGACCCGGAAGGCGACCACGGCGCCGCCGCGGTGGACGGTCGCGGGGAGCTCGTCGTCGGACGCGGGCTCGATGCACAGGTCGACGCTGCCGCGCTCGGTGAACTTGACGGCGTTGGAGAGCAGGTTGCGCAGCACCTGCCGCAGCCGGGTGTCGTCGGTGACCAGGTCGGCGGGTGCGCCGGGGGCGGTGGAGACGGTGAAGGTGAGGCTCTTCTGCGTGGTGAGCGGGCGGAACGTCGCTTCCACGTAGTCGAGGAGCCTGCGCAGCGGCACCCGTTCCGGGTTGAGGTCCATCTTCCCGGCCTCGACCTTGGACAGGTCGAGGATGTCGTTGATCAGCTGGAGGAGGTCGGATCCGGCGGAGTGGATGATGCCGGCGTACTCGACCTGCTTGGCCGTGAGGTTGCGGGTCGGGTTCTGGGCGAGCAGCTGGGCGAGGATCAGCAGGCTGTTGAGCGGGGTGCGCAGCTCGTGGCTCATGTTGGCCAGGAACTCGGACTTGTACTTCGACGCGAGGGAGAGCTGCTGGGCCCGGTCCTCCAGCTCCTGCCGGGCCTGCTCGATCTCCAGGTTCTTGGCCTCGATGTCGCGGTTCTGCGAGGCGAGCAGGGCCGCCTTGTCCTCGAGTTCGGCGTTGGAGCGCTGCAGTTCGACCTGCTGCACCTGGAGTTCCTCGGAGCGGGCCCGCAGCTCGTCGGCCAGCCGCTGGGACTCGTCGAGGAGTTCATCGGTACGGGCGTTGGCGACGATCGTGCTGACGTTGACGCCGACCGTCTCCATGAGCTGCTCCAGGAAGTCCCGGTGCACGGAGGTGAAGGGGGTGAAGGACATCAGCTCGATGACGCCGAGGACCTGGTCCTCGACCACCATCGGCACCACGATCAGGCTGCCCCGCGCCGTCCGGCCAAGCCCCGAGGAGATGGACACGTAGTCCTCGGGTACGTTCTCGGCGGCGATGGTACGGCGGCTGCGCGCGGCCTGGCCGACGAGGGACTCGCCGAGGCGGAACCGGTCGTGGCCCGTGCTGCTCGCCGGGCGGCCGTAGGAGCCGACGAGGCCGAGCTCGATGCCTTCCGGGGTGTCCTCCGCGAGGTAGAAGGCGCCGTACTGGGCGGAGACGAGCGGGGTCAGCTCGTCCATGACGAGCTCGGCGACGACGGACAGGTCTCGGTGGCCCTGCATGAGGGCGGAGATCCGGGCGAGGCTGGACTTGAGCCAGTCCTGTTCCTGGTTGGCCCGGGTCGTCTCGCGCAGCGAGCCGACCATGGAGTTGATGTTGTCCTTGAGCTCGGCGACCTCGCCGGAGGCGTCGACGGTGATCGAGCGGGTCAGGTCGCCCTCGGCGACCGCGCTCGCTACCTCGGCGATGGCACGGACCTGACGGGTCAGGTTCCCGGCGAGTTCGTTGACGTTCTCGGTGAGCCGCTTCCAGGTGCCGGAGACGCCCTCGACCTCGGCCTGACCGCCCAGGCGGCCCTCGCTGCCGACCTCCCTCGCGACGCGGGTGACCTCGGCGGCGAACGCCGACAGCTGGTCGACCATCGTGTTGATGGTGGTCTTCAGCTCCAGGATCTCGCCCCGGGCGTCGACGTCGATCTTCTTGGACAGATCGCCGTTGGCGACCGCCGTGGTGACCTGGGCGATGTTGCGGACCTGCCCGGTCAGGTTGTTCGCCATGGAGTTGACGTTGTCGGTGAGGTCCTTCCAGGTGCCGGCCACGTTCGGCACCCTCGCCTGGCCGCCGAGGCGGCCCTCGGTTCCCACCTCGCGTGCGACCCGGGTCACCTCGTCGGCGAAGGCCGACAGGGTGTCCACCATCGTGTTGATGGTGTCGGCGAGCGCGGCGACCTCGCCCTTGGCCTCCACCGTGATCCTGCGGGAGAGGTCACCGCGGGCCACGGCGGTCGCGACCTGGGCGATCGAGCGCACCTGCCCGGTCAGGTTGGACGCCATCACGTTGACGTTGTCGGTGAGGTCCTTCCAGGTGCCCGAGGCGCCCCGCACGGTGGCCTGGCCCCCCAGGTTGCCCTCGGTCCCGACCTCCCTGGCGACGCGGGTGACCTCGTCGGCGAACGCCGACAGCTGGTCGACCATCGTGTTGATGGTGGTCTTCAGCTCCAGGATCTCGCCCCGGGCGTCGACGTCGACCTTCTTGGACAGGTCGCCGGTGGCGACGGCGGTGGCGACGTGCGCGATGGCCCGGACCTGCGCGGTGAGGTTCCCGGCCATGGAGTTGACGGAGTCGGTCAGATCGCGCCAGGTGCCGGAGACGCCCTTGACGTCGGCCTGACCGCCGAGGATGCCCTCCGTGCCGACGTCACGGGCCATGCGCGTGACCTCGTCGGCGAAGGAGGAGAGCTGGTCGACCATCGTGTTGATGGTGTTCTTGAGCTCCAGGATCTCGCCGCGGGCGTCGACGTCGATCTTCTGCGAGAGGTCGCCCTTGGCGACGGCGGTGGCGACCTGGGCGATGTCACGGACCTGTGTGGTGAGGTTCCCGGCCATCGCGTTCACGGAGTCGGTCAGATCCGCCCAGGTGCCGGAGACACCGGGCACGTCGGCCTGGCCGCCCAGGGTCCCCTCGGTTCCCACCTCGCGGGCGACCCGGGTCACCTCGGAGGTGAAGAGGGAGAGCTGGTCGACCATGCCGTTGAACACACTGGAGATCTCGCCCATCAGGCCGCTCGCCTCGTCGGGCAGACGGGTGCCGAAGTCCCCGTCCCGCACGGCGGTGAGACCCGCCAGGAGCTGCCGCAGCTCGGACTCCCCCACCGCGGCCGGCCCCGGCCGCCGCGCGGCCGAGGAGCCTTCGATCGTCGTCTCAGACATGCCTCATCCTCGTTCGCTCACCAGGCACCCACTGAGGGGTCGTACGTCACGGACGCTGGTCCGGGCCGCTGCCCCTCCCGTACGGCTCCGGCCTCGACCGTTGCCGTACGGCAATAAAGACGACACTACCCCGCTGTGATCGACACGAGGAGAGCGGTAGCGGATCAGGCGGCCGGAACGAGTCGCTGCCCGGAGCGTCCCGGCCCGCCCCGCGCCCCCCGGAGGCCTACTTGCCCAGGCCGTCCCGGCTCAACCCGCATGGAAGCGGGGAAGGGGGGTACGCGGCGCTTCGATCCGGGCGGTCGGCGCCCTGACGGCGAAGGGAGAAGCACTGTGTTGATGGCCCATCCCGCGGTGTTGAGCAATCTGATCGAGCAGTACGAGACGCTGAGGATGCTCCACGCGGAGAACGGCAGCATCGAGGTACGCCGGCGCATGGACGACATCGCGTACACGCTGTGCGTCTCCACGGGCACGCGTGACGTGGACACAGCTCTGATCGCCGCCCGCCACCGTCTGCCCGGCGCGCGCACGGAGGACGACTCGGTCCTGATGGCCTGAAACCAGCACAGCCGAACCCGGCACGGCCCTCGGTAGGAGGACCGTGCCGGGTTCGGCTTTTCCCGGGCGGGATCCCGGCCTGCTCCCCGCCTACACGACCTGCACACCTACGCGACCGCGCCCGCCGCCGGA
Organism: Streptomyces sp. NPDC093795; assembly: GCF_044764665.1. NCBI lineage: Bacteria > Bacillati > Actinomycetota > Actinomycetes > Kitasatosporales > Streptomycetaceae > Streptomyces > Streptomyces sp. NPDC093795. Next base: position 253,352 of record NZ_JBIWIO010000003.1, on the reverse strand, counting down.
GTCGGCAGCGGGCGCGGTCGGGTGTATGCGAACGGGGGGTGGCCCTACCAGCGGTACCAGCGCCCCGTGCCGCCCTTCGGCCGGGCCACGAAGCCCAGCAGCCAGACGACGAGCACGATCACGGCGATCCACCAGAGGGCCTTCACCGCGAATCCGGCACCGAACAGAATCAGCGCCAGCAGGAGAACCAGCAGCAGGGGAACCATGTGTCAACAACCTCCGGAATTCCGATTTCCTTTTCGGTGGCAGGGAAATGCAATCGGCATTTCCCGGATCACCGCGTGTCAGAGACGGCCGCCCGTGAGCCGGGAGACCGGACCGCGGGACCGCAGCCCCGCCCGGCGCCCCAGCGCGTACGCGCCGGTGAGCACGGCCGCCGCGCTCACGGCGGCGCTGCCGGACACAGCCTTGCGGGCCCGTACGGCGGTCAGCAGCGTGCCACCGGTGCCGCGGACGGCATGGACGGCCGCCAAGGTCTTCTCGGCGAGAGGAGCGGGAAGCGCCGTCAAGGTCCCGGCGGCCGCTTCCCCACTCTCCTCCACCGCGTGGACGGTCTTCTTCGCCTCGTCCGAAGCTCGGCTCGTTCGGTTTCGCGTTCCGGTGCTTTCCGAAGCAGCACGCGAATTGTTCCGACCGGACGGGGTCTCGTTGCTTTTCTCCGATGCACTCATAAACACCGTCTAGCCGGACCCGGCCGAAACAAACCCCTCTTCACAGGAGTTTGCCGAGCGGACCGAGATCGATATTGAGGTCCTCCGGTTCGAGCCCGAAGCGGTCGCGCAGCAGCCCCATCCGGTCCTCCAGGAGCATGAGGGTCAGACCGAGCCGTTCTTCCTGCTCCTCGGTGAGATCGCCCACTTCGACCCGGCGCAGGGCCTGGCGTTCCATCAGCTGGCGCAGCAGCTCGATGACGGTCAGGACCAGACAGGCGAGGTCGCGTTCGACGGTGTCGGGGTCGAGTTCCACCCGTCGCGGCCGGGTCGTCATGGGGTCACCTGCTTCCACGGGGAGGGCACGGCGTCGCCGACGGAGCTGATGAGCGCCTTCAGGTCGACGCGGACGAGGTCGACGTCGGCGATCGTGAGGGTGATGTCGCCGGCCAGGACCACACCGCCGGCGAGCAGCCGGTCGAGCAGGTCGACGAGCGCGATCTCCCGCTGGTCGGTCATCGGTCGGGCCGGCTGGTCGGTCATCGGTCCGGCCCCTCGTCGGCCCCGGTCCGTGTGAACGAGTAGGGCACCCAGGGGCCGGTGATCTCCACGCGCAGGCCGACGTGGACGTCTTCGGGCGGGGGGACCGCGTCCAGGAACTCCTGCCGCCTCTCGTCGGGGACGAGGTAGGCGGCGTTGAAGACGTTCCGGCCGGGCCCCTCGGACAACCGGGCCTGCTGGGGCGGGTGCAGCACCGTCTCCGCCGCCACGCGCGCGAGCACCTCGTGCAGCTGCCGCGCGGTGAGGGCCGCCGTGTCCTCGACGTCCTGGCGGGCCCGCCGGTCCCCGAGACGGCGGCGCAGGTAGTCGCGCCCGGAGCCTCCCGGGGCCGCGGCGCCTGGGCCAGTACTGCCCGAGCCGGCGGTGGTGGCGGTGCTGTCCGCGCTCGTGGACGCGGGTTCTGCGGGTGTCTCGTCGACGTACAGCTTGATTCCCCACTCGTGGGCGCCGGTCAGCCGGTCGATGGTCTCCGACAGGCGGTGTGCGCCGTCTTCGAGGAGGCGGCGCACTCCCGGTTCCCCGCGGCAGACGGTCGCGAGCCGCAGCGGCACGGTGGTGACGTGCCGGCCCGCTGCGGCGACCACGCGGTGGTGGGCCCTGGCGACCTCCGCGAGCCAGTCCAGGTCTTCAAGGCGTCGGCGCAGAGGCGCTTCGTCGAAGTCGGCCGCCGGGACCGGTTCGACGAGGGCGGTCAGGCCCCGGTGCGCGACGGTCGTGAGGCCCGCGCCCAGGGTCTCGCCGGCCGGGGGGCCGGGAGGCGCCCCGGTGGTGGTGGAGGACCGGACGACGGCGTACACGTAGAGCAGCGGTTCGTCGTTCATGACTCCTGCCTCGCCTCCAGTTCGGCGATCCGGCGGCGCAGCTCTTCGTTCTCCTGGCCGAGTTCGTTGCGGCGGGCTCCGGACGACAGGGCGGGGTCCTGCTCCCACCAGTCGATGCCCATCTCCTTGGCCCGGTCGACCGACGCCACGACGAGGCGCAGCTTGATGGTGAGGAGTTCGATGTCGAGCAGGTTGATACGGATGTCCCCGGCGATCACCACGCCCTTGTCGAGGACGCGTTCCAGGATGTCGGCGAGGTTGGCCGACTGGTCGTCGTACGGACGCGGAAGCCCCGACGGCATCGTCATACGGTGTCCTCCTCGTCTTCCAGCTCTTCTTCCGGGTCGTCTTCCGGGTCGTCTTCCGGGTCTTCTTCCAGCTCTTCTTCCGGGTCGTCTTCCCGGTCCTCTTCAGGCTCCGTGGGCGTCACGGCGGCCTCGTCGAGCATCAGCGAGCCGGCGTAGTGGCGCAGTTCGTCCTCGATCCGGCGGCGCATCCTCCCCGTTCCGCCCGCACGGCCGCCGGGCCATCGCGGCCGGTACTCCACGGCGAGCACGACGGAGGTGAGGTTCTCGGCGGCCTCGTGGAAGCTCACGGCGCCACGGGTGGGGCCCTTCGCCCCGTCGCGGGTCCAGGCGATGGTCCGCTCCCGGTCCCGCCGGGTCACCCGGGCGGGCCGCCCACGGCCGGGCCGGGGGCCACTCGGCGTGCGCCCCCGGCCCGACCAGTGGTCGACCCATCCTTCGTACGCGACGGCCACCGGCACCGCCACCTGCACCGTGGCCACCAGCGAGGCGGGCGGCACGGCCCGTTCCCCGAGCGTGCCCCTGAGGTGGCGCAGGCGGCCGGTGACGTCATGGAACCGGGCGGAGGACCGGCCCATGACCCGGGCGGCGCCGATGACCAGCCGCGCGGTGTGGCTCATCTGCCGTCCCTCCGCGCCGCGTCCAGGCGGGCCAGGAGCTCGTCCTCGCGGCGGTCGAACTCCGCCTCCTCGATCTCACCGGCCTCGAACGCCGCGACGAGACCCGCCAGTTCTCGGTGGACGACCTCGGGGTTGTAGTACTCCCGCTCCGCCACCTCGACGACCTGCCGCAGCACCCAGGCGGTGCCCCGCACCGGCGCGGCCGGCAGCAGGAGGACCTCCGTGAGCAGTCCCATGGGGTCACTCCGTCTCGACGAAGCTGTACACGGGCAGCGGTCCCGTCACCTGTTCCTTGAGGTGCTCGTGCTCCTGGTGGAGGGCGCGCACGGCGCCGAGGAACTCCTCCTGGCGTTCGCGTTCCACGAGGAACGACAGGTTCGCCAGCCAGCCGCTGCCCTCCGGTCCGCGCACGACCGCAGCCGCGTACGGCGCGAGGGTCTGTTCGACGAGCGCCGCGTCGGTCTTCTCCCGCTCGGCGACGGCCCGCGCGACCAGTTCGCCGAAGGCGAGCTTCTCCTCGTGACTGGCACCGCCCGCCGCGCGTTGGGCGGCGTGCCGGGCCAGCAGGCCGGGGTCTCCGGCGAGCACCACATGCAGCACGGTCTCCTCGTCGTGGTAGACCTTGACGTTGAACTCCTCCTTGCCGTCGAGCTTCTCCAGCCGCTCCAGATAGCGGTCGTGGTGCTCCTCGAGGATGGCGGCGACGGTCTCGTCGTCGGGCGAGACCCCGCCGAACCGCAGCGGCAGCACCGGGCCGTCCTTGCCGGCCAGGATCACGACGTGCTGGTGCGCGAGCAGGTCGCGGCGCTTCGCCTTCAGTTCGGGCGGCGCGTCGCTGCACAGGGCCACCAGGTCGCCGCTGCGGACGGTGCGGACGGGCCGCGGGGGTTCGCCGATGCCCTCGATCGGGTCGGGCAGCTTCCGGTCGGCGGGGGCGATGCCGTAGACGTACGTGCTCATTCCTTCTCCTCCCGGCGGGTCGAGGTGCGACGACGCGATCCGCCGCTGCTGCTACTGCTGCTCTTCTCCTCCGTCGCGTCGTCCTTCGCCTGGTGGAAGGCGTCGGAGATGCTCTGCGCGGCGCCGCTCAGCGCGCCCTTGGTCTTGGCGCGGGCGCCGGACTCGGTCGCGTCGCCGAGCAGTTCGGGCAGGCCGGGGTTCTTCCGCGGACCGGCTTCCAGGTCAAGGCGGTTACAGGCCTCGGCGAAGCGCAGATAGGTGTCGACGCTCGCCACGACGACCCGTACGTCGATCTTCAGGATCTCGATGCCGACCAGGGAGACGCGCACGAACGCGTCGATCACCAGGCCACGGTCAAGAACCAGTTCGAGTACGTCGTACAGACCGCTGGAGCCACCCCCGGAGGTGGCCGGAGCGGCGGTCTGGGTGGGCATGACAGTCATAGTTCTCGGTCTCCCTCTCGTCTCGGGACGGACGGGTACGGGAAGGGGCGGGGCCGCGTCGCTCAGCGGCGGTCCGCACGTCCCCGCTCGTAGCGGCGGGCGCGCCGGTAGCCGATGAGGTGCCCGCTGTGGTCGGCTTCGACCTCGTACGAGGCGAGCAGGCTCATCGTGTCCGGTACGCGCTGCAGTTCCAGGACTTCGACCGTGAGGTGCCAGTCGCCGTCCTCGCCGCGTCCGCAGGAGCTGACGGCCTCCGCCGGCTGGTTCAGGAGGAGCGCGAGCTGCTCCATCACCGTCCGGATCACCTCGGCCACCGGTGGATGCCGTTCCTTCTCCGTCTGCGCGGCCTTGCTCTCCGTCCCGCTTTCCGATGAATGGGCCATGACGTTCTCCTCTCTCGTCTTGCCGGGTGTTCCATCCCCAAACCGGTTGAAACGTCCCGTACTTGTGGGGTGGGGGTCAGCGCAGGCCGTTCACCCGCGACAGCGCCGCGACGCCGAGGGCCGCGAGCAGCACCTGCGCCAGCCACTCGGTCCAGTCCGCCCCCGAGGTGTCGGAGAGCCCCGCCACCCGGGCGATGGCCGTACCGACCAGTGCGGCCGTGATGCCGACGACGACGGTCCACAGCACGCCGATGTGCTGGCGCCCGGGGACGACGAGCCGCCCCAGCGCACCGACGGCCGTTCCGATGACCAGCGCGCTGATCACGCCTGAGATCTCCACCGTCGCCTCCCCGGCCTCCGGGCAACGTGCCCTTCGACCCGCCTGCCCGCCGCGCGCCACTCCACGCCCGGCCGAGGCCTCCGAAGGCCTAACGGGCCGTCGGGCGCTCCGGGGCCCACGAGGACCGCAGCTGTTCCTCGTACCGCGCCACGCCGTCACGGTCGACCGCGATCGCGGCGTAACGCCAGGTCAGGCCGTCGGTCGGCGTCCCGGCGTACAGGACGATCCCCTCGCCGCGCGCGGGGTCGAAGGCGATCCGGCCGGTGCGCAGCCGGTCCACGGCCTCCTCGAAGGAGTACGGCTCCGGCGCCCGCAGCCGGCCCGTCGCCCAGGTGGGGTCAACGGCTCCGGATGTGGCGCCTGTTGCGACTGCGGCTCTCGCGGCCAGGCGGGTCACCATGGCCTGCGGGGTGGTCGTGGCCGTACGCCGCACATTGCTCTCGCCCGCGTGGAGTCCGCCGTCGGCCGACACCATCGCGTCGATGCTGAAGGGCCCGGCGTAGCCGTGCTCCGCAAGGAAGCCGCCCAGCGCGCGCCCCCACGACTCCAGCGTCGGCGCGCACTCCGCCGCGGCGGCGGGCAGGGGTGACAGATAGCCCGTGAAGCAGCCCTCCACGGTCCGCATCTCGCCGGTGAACAGCGTCCTCGGCCCCTCGGGGCCCGTCTCCAGCTGGACGCTCACCGACCGCGCCACGTCGATCTCCTCCTCGACGACCCACAGCCCCTCCGTCCCGCCCACCGGGGCGAGCTCGTCCCCGGCCCAGGGGGCGTCCGCCGACGAGAGGAACAGCAGACCGTGGCCCCCGGCGGACCGGTCGGGCTTGACCACGACCCGTTCGTGCGAGCCCAGCAACTCCTTGACGACGCCCGCCACCTCGGCGCGGCGACAGACGCGGCCGTCCGGCAGCCGCATGCCGAGGGCCCGTGCCGTACGCCGGAACCCGGCCTTCGTGTTGAGGAGCCTGGTCACGTCGAGCGCGGCCTCGGCCGCTTCGGCGGAGGTGTACGGCGTCACGGTCGCTCCCAGGCCGCGGGCGAGGCCGACGGCCGCGGTGTCCAGGGCCGTGGGGAGGACGGCGGCCACGGGGCGGCCGGCGGACGCCCCGCGCACCGCGTCGACGGCCGCGCGGAGCGGCGCCCGACCGTCCGCCGACACGAAGCCGCCGGGCAGGGTGATCACCGTCACCGATCGGCGGGGAACGCCGGTCAGGGCACAGGCGTACTCCAGGAACGCCTCACCGACCGGCACCGGGGTCACGAGGATGTCTCCGGGGCGCAGCAGCCACACCTCACGGGGCGCCTGCTCCGCCCAGGCGCCGAGCACCTCGCGCTGTTCGAGGTCCACCGCGAGATCGGAGACGAGGTTCGCGTAGAGGACCTGAAGGCCGGACGTGTCCATGCGGGGTCCTCTCGCGTGAGGGCGGCGTGCGGGGCGGAGGCGCGCGCGGGGCGCGGTCAGACGCTGATGTGCATGACGCAGATGTCGTCGCGACGGGTGTCCGGGTCGACCAGGGAGTCGATCACGTCGTCGAGCAGACGGTCGCCGCCGCTGTGCTCGACCGCCGTACGGGCCAGGCGGGCCAGACCGTCGTCGAGCAGCTGCCCGGGTGCCTCGACCAGGCCGTCCGTGAAGAACAGCAGATGGTCTCCGGGCAGCAGCCGGATGGTGGACGAGTCGTAGCGCGTGGCGGTCGTGGCGCCGAGGAGGACGCCGTGGGGCGACGGCAGGTAGCGGGCCTCGCCCTGGCGCAGGAGGAGCGGCGGCAGGTGGCCGGCCTGCACCCAGGTGAGGAGTTCCGTGGCGGGCTCGTACCGCGCCATGATCACCGTGGCGGTGTTGAAGGCGCGCTCCGCGCTGTGCCACAGGAGCGTGTTGAGCCGGGCGAGGATCGTGGCGAGCGGCATCCCGGTGATCGCCATGCCCTTGGCGGTGAAGCGCAGCTGGGCCATCGTGGCCACGGCGTCGAGCCCGTGGCCTGCGACGTCTCCGACCACGAGCAGCGCGCTGCCGTCGGGGAGTTCGATGGCGCTGTACCAGTCGCCTCCGACGTTGATGCCCTCCTGGTGGGGCTGGTAGGCGACGTCGACGGTGAGGCCGGCCAGGCGCAGCGACTGCTGCGGAAGGGGCAGCAGGGCGTGCTGGAGCCGGGCGGCCAGGCCGCGCTCGGCCGCCAGTCTCCCCTGCTGTGCCAGGGCGGTCCGCTCGTGCCCGAGAAGTCGCTCCTCGGCCCGTGTCCTGGCGGTGAGGTCCTGGAAGAAGCCGTGGATCTCGACGGGCGTGCCGAGGGCGTCGGTCTCGGCCTCGGCGACGAGCCGGACGTGCCGGACCTCCCCGCGGTCCGTGGTGATGCGGAAGGTGTGGTCGACGGCTTGCCCGGCTCCGAGGAGGCGCCGGATGTCGTCGCCCAGGGCGGGCAGGTCTTCGGCGACGACGTGCCGGGGCAGCTCCTCCAGCGTCATCGGGCCGCGGGACGGGTCCCGGTCGAAGATGTCGTAGACCTGTTCCGACCAGGTGAGGGTGGAGCGGACGAGGTCCCAGTTCGCCCAGCCCAGGTTCCCGAGGCGCTGCATCACCTCCAGGCGGCGCTGCTCGCGCTCGCCGCTGTCGAGGCGTACCCAGGAGACGATCAGACCTCCCTGGCAGGCGGCCGCGCGGACGCTGTACCGGGAGCGGCGGGGGACGCCGGCGAGCAGCTCCTCGTACTCGAAGCTCTCGGCGTCGTAGCGGGCGCCGCCCTCCAGCGCGCCGAGGTACCCGCGCCACAGGGCCGTGCCCCGCACGGTCGGATACGTCTCGACGACGCTGACTCCCACCAGTTCCTTGCCTCTGCGGCCCCCGATGTCCACGGCGTCGGGCGAGGCCGCCTCGACCCGGAAGTCCTCCACCTCACCGTCCGCCCCGAAGAGCGGTACGAGGAAGGTCACCGAGCCGGGAAGGCCGTCCAACAGCTCCTGGACGACGGACGCCGTGGGGGCGGTGGTGCGCGCTCCTTCGGCCGTCATGGAACGAGCATGCCACGGATGGAGACGAAGGCCCCGCGGGGTCGTACCCGGCGCGCTCACCCGGTCGATCCGTGGGTCGCCACGACACGGAACGTACGGAGGGAGGGGTCGGCCGCGTCCGGGATGAGCATGCCGTGCCCGACGCCGCTGCGCAGGTAGTCGACGACCTCGTCGGTGATGACCTCGCCCGGCGCGATCGCGGGCACGCCCGGCGGGTAGGGGGTGATCAGCTCGGCCGCGATCCGGCCCGCGGCGTGCTCCGCCGGTACGTGGTCCGCCTCGGCGAAGAACGCGTCGCGCGGCCGCATCGCCTGCTCCAGTTCCAGTGCCGAGGGGCGCGGCAGGTGGACGGGCCGCTGCCGCTCCATGGAGTCGGCGCCCTCGACGAGCGCCCGCAGCGCGGCGAGCAGGGTGGCCTCGGTCTCGTCGTCGTCGGCGTGGGTGAGGGAGGCGCTGATGCGGCAGGTGTCGGAGCTTCCGACGTCGACGTGGCGGTGCGTGCGCAGCCATTCGGCGGCCTGCATGCCGGTCACGCCCAGTTCCCGTACGTCGATGACGAGCTTCAGCGGGTCGAGGTCGGCGGCGAGCCCCGCGTGGACGACCTCGCGGTCCATGAGCCGCAGTCCGGGCAGCTCCTGGATCGCGGCGCGGATCCTTCCCGCGCGGCGCAGGGCCGTGTCGAGCAGTTCGTGGCCGTGTTCGGCCATCTGCCGGCGCCAGCCGTCGAGCGTGGCGTAGACGAGGGAGGAGGCGCTGGTGGTGCCGAGGAGGTCCTCGCGCTGCATGAGCACCTCGGGCGACACCCGGTCGTGCTGGAGGTGGAAGACCGAGCTCTGTTCGATCGCCCCGCCCATCTTGTGGACGCTCGTGACGACCAGGTCCGCCTCGTGGAACATGCCCCAGGGCGGCAGGCCCGGGTGAAAGGGCAGGTGGGCGCCCCACGCCTCGTCGACGATGAGGGGCACGTCGAAGTCGTGGCAGACGCGTGCCACGCCCTGGATGTCGGCGCAGGTTCCCCAGTCGGTGGGGGTGATGAGGAGCATCCCCTTGGCGTCGGGATGCTCCTTGAGGCGGCGGCGTACGTCGTCCGGCTCCGGCGGGTGCGCGAGGTGGCGCTCCGCGTCGAACTTCGGGTGGACCCAGACGGGCTCCACGCCGTTGATGACGACGGCCGAGATGACGGACTTGTGCGCGTTGCGCGAGAGCAGCAGCTTCTCTCCGGGGCCCGCCACGGCCAGCATGGCCGTCTTGACGGAGAGGGAGCTGCCGGAGGTCGAGAAGAAGGTCCGCTCGGCGCCGACCGCGTCGGCCATCAGCTCCTGGGCGTGGCTGAGGACCCCCTGGGACTCTCTGCGGTCGTCGAGCCCGTTGAGCAGGAGGACGTCCGAGCGGAACACGTCGAGCCCGACGACGTCCGCGACCCGGGGGTCCGCCCCGCGCCCCTGCTTGTGACCGGGCGGCCCGTACACGACGTCGTTCCTTCGCCGGAACTCCTGCAGGGCCTCCAGTACCGGAGCACGTGACTGGTCCATCGTTCCTCCCAAGGCCGGACGGCGCGAGTTCGGGACCGCCCTCGGGGTGAGGGCGGCCACTCGGGTTCCCCACGCGTCTTGCCCGTGGCCGCCACCGGAAACGTGGAGCCGACTCCGACAGGGGTCACTCCGAACAGGCGTACGGGACCGCCGCCTCAGCCGGGCGTACGCGTCACCACGGGCACGGGCGTCGTCCGGGCGAGCGGCAGGTGGTAGAGGGCGAAGGCCCTGCGGATGACGGGCTGGGCGACGTTCCTGACGCGTACCCCGGCGGCCGTCATGCCGTGTTCGGTGCCCAGGTGGGCGTGGCCGTGCACCGCGAGGTCCGCGCCGGACTCGTCGATGGCCTCCGCGAGGAGGTAACTGCCCAGGAAGGGGTAGATCTCGACCGGTTCGCCGGCGAGGGTGTCGGGGACGGGGGCGAAGTGGGTGAGGGCGATCCGTGCGCCGCAGCCGTCGGCGTTCAGCGCGGTGAGGGCCCGGCGCAGGCCGTCGGCGCCCCGGCGGCTGGTGCGGACGAACTCCTTCATCTCGCGCTCGCCGAACTCTCCGGCGCTGCGGCCGGCGAAGCCGCCGCAGAATCCCTTCGTGCCGGCGATACCGACCTTGCCCCCGGCGACCGGCAGGACGACGCTCTCGCCCTCCAGGACGGTGACCCCGGCCTCGGTCAGGACCCGTGCGACGTCCGCCTCCTGCTCGGAGTGGTAGTCGTGGTTGCCGAGCACGGCGACGACGGGGACGCCCAGGTCGCGTACCTCCTCCGCGACGACCTCCGCCTCGGCGACGGTTCCGTGGCGGGTGAGGTCGCCGGCGAGGAGGAGGACGTCCGCGCTGTGGTGGAGGGTCTCGAAGGAGGGGCGCAGCAGGCCCCGGCAGTCCGGGCCCAGGTGGATGTCGCCCACCGCGGCCACCCGGACGACGGCGCCGTCCTGCGCGGTGGGGGAAGCCGCCGCGGGTGAGGCCAGGCCGGGGGCCGTCATACCCGGGGACGTCACATCGGGGGTGGTCGCGCCGGGGGAGATCACCCCGGGGGAAGTCGCGCCGGGGGGCGTCGCTCCGGGGAAAGTCGCACCGGCGGAAGTCGCGCCAGGGGATGTCACAGCAGCTCCTCGGGTCGGTCGGGCGGGTCCGCGCAGGCGACCTGGAGGTCCGCGCGGACGGGGAGGTCGGCCAGCTCCGCCTCGGCGATCCGGAGGATCTCGTCACGGCGGTCGGCCGTCGGGACGGTTCCCGTCAGGAGGACGACCGCCCCGCGCACCTCGATCCGCACCCCGAGCTCGGCCACCTCCTCGCGCGCGAGCCGGTCCCTCAGCCGGGCGATCCGGTACTCGCTCTCTCCGGTGCTCATGGCGTCCCTCCGTCCTGGTCCCGCCGGGCATCGATCACTGCGCGTCGTCTTCTCGTCGTCACGTCTCGTCTTCTCGTCGTCACTTCGCGTCGATCACTTCTCGTCGTCACTTCTTGACTCGTCGATCACTTCTTGAGGGGGCGGGTCGCCGGGCCCTGGAGCACCCGCCCGTCCGCCGCGAAGCGGGAGCCGTGGCAGGGGCACTCCCAGGTCTGCTCGGCCTCGTTGAATCCCAGCTCGCACCCCATGTGCGTGCAGCGCCGGCCGGTTCGCAGGCCCCCCACGAAGTGGCGTGCCACGGTGCCCTGATGGCGTACGACCCCGGGAACCTCGCGGGCGGGAAGCCGACGGCGGGGGTCGACGAGTTCGGTCCAGGCCGGGCGGGGGGCGCCGGTCAGATGCGCGGTGAGCAGCTCGCCCGCGGCGACCCCGTTGCTGAGCCCCCAGCCGCCGAAGCCGGTGGCGATGAAGACGTGTTCCGTGTCGGGGTGTTCGTGGCCGATGCAGGGCAACCCGTCGGCGGTGTGGATGTCCTGGGCCGCCCACCGATGGACCGTCTGCGCCTCGGCGAAGCCCGGCAACCGCTCGCGCGCCCAGGCCTCCAGGCGCCCGTACCGTGCGCGTACGCCTCCGCTGCCCGGTTCGAAGCTCTCGCCCGCGACGATCAGCAGCCGTCTGCCGTCGCCCAGGGGGGCGGTGCGCACGGAGCGGGTGCCGTGTTCGGGCGTCAGGTACATCCCGTGCGGGTCGTGGCGTTCCTCGACGGCGGCGGCGACGACGAGTTCGCGGTGCAGCGAGAGCCGCATCAGGAGGGTGGTGTGACAGCGGAGGGGGAAGTGGGTGGCGAGGACGACGTCGCGGGCGTGGACCGTGTGGTCGCCCTCGACGGTGAGGCGGCACTCGGCGCCGTCGTGCAGACCGGTGACGCGGGTGTTCTCGTGGACACGGCCGCCGTGCGCGACGAGGTCGGCCGCGAGGCGGAGCAGGAACCGGCGCGGGTGGAACTGGAGTTGGTCCTCCACCCGGACGGCCGCCGCGACGGGATACGGGAGCCCTGTCTCGGTGACCGTGGTGGCCCGCAGGCCCGCCGTCGAGGCTGCCGCCGCCTCGGCCCTGACGTCCCCCGCTCGCTCCTCGTCGAGGGTGTAGGTGTACGCGGGACGGTGCTCGATCTCCGCGTCGACGCCCAGCTCCTCGCTGAGCCGCACCACCTCGCGCAGGGCGTTCTCCTGGGCGTCGGCGTACAGGGCCGCCGCCTCGGCGCCCTGGCGGCGGCGCAGGCGTTCGTAACACATGCCGTGCAGGGACGTCAGCTTGCCCGTGGTGTGACCGGTCACCCCGGCCGCGATCCGGCCGGCTTCGAGGACCACCACGTCGCGCCCGGCGTGGGCCAGTGCGCGCGCGGTGGACAGTCCGGCGATCCCGGCGCCCACCACGACCACGTCGGCGCTGAGGTCGCGGTCCAGCGGTGGGTGGAGGCCGCCGGGCGGCGCCGACTCCATCCAGTACGAGTTCCGGTCTGCGCGCATGAGCGCTCCTCTCGGGGGCGGTCGGCCGGTCCGGCGTCTACGCGGAGTCGGCGACGGCGTGGCCGCTCGCGAGCGGGCCGGTGCCGAGATGGGAGAGGAGGTCGGCCGCGTCGTCGTACACGGCGGCGGCGCCCGCCTCCGTCAGGTCCTCCCGTGGGAGGCCGCCGCACAGCAGCCCGACGCAGACCACGCCGGCGCGGCCGGCGGCCTTCATGTCCCAGACGCTGTCGCCGACGAAGACGGCCCCGTCCGCGCTCCCTCCCACCAGGGAGAGCGCGTGCTCGACGGGGTCCGGGGCGGGCTTGCCCTCTTCGACGTCGTCGGCCGTGGCCGTGGCCGTGATCGCGTCGTCCGCGTCCAGGGCCCGTCGCAGCGCGTCGAGTTCCCGGTCCTTGGCCGAGGTCACGAGCACGACCTTCCAGCCGCTTCCCGCGAGGGTCCGCAGCAGGTCCGCGGCGCCGTCGAAGGCGGTGAGCCGCTCGAAGTACGTCCCGTACAGGGCGTCGTGGGCGCCGCTGAGACGCCCGTCCTGCGACCGGTCCCTCCCGGGGCCGAGCAGGTGCTCCAGGAGGTCCTCTCCCGGCAGGCCGATCGCCCGGTGGACGGCGTGCGTGGGGACGTGGTGTCCACCCTGGCGCAGGGCCTCCCACCAGGCGACGACATGCAGGGCGTTGGAGTCGACGAGGGTTCCGTCGACGTCGAAGAGCGCGACGCGGTCCATGTCCGGGGCTCCCTTCGAGCGGCCGGGGCCGTCGTGGGGTCGGGGATGGTCGTTCGGACGGGGGTGGGCGTGCGCCCGGGGGTGGGCGTGCGCCCGGGGTGGGCGCCCGGGGTGGGCGTACGGCCAGAGGTGTCTGGCCGTTCGGTCAGAGCCGGCCCATGCCCGGGTCCTCGGGGCCGGAGTCCCGTCGTACCGGTCCGGGGCCTTCGTCCATCAGGCCGCCCGTGGTGCCCTGGGCGGTGTCGGCGTCCGCCGGACGGACCCGGCCGCGCCAGCCACCGGTCTCGTGGCCGTGCTCCTCGACGTAGCCCTTGAACCGCTTCAGGTCGCCCTTGACGCGCCGGTCGAGAACACCGACCGCCTCCCCGACCTTCTCCATCATGCCGTCGGCCTCGACGTCCATGGCGAGGCGCACGCGGGTGTGCTCGGCGTCGAGCGGCTGGAAGCTCACCACGCCCTTCTGCTTGGTGTCCCCCGCGACCGTCCGCCACGAGATCCGCTCGTCGGGCAGCTGGTCGACGATCTCCGTGTCGAACTCACGCCGCACGCCCGCCACCTTGGTCCGCCAGTGGCTGTGCCGGTCGTCGATCTGGCGGACGTCCTCGACGCCCTCCATGAACTTCGGGAACTCCTCGAACTGGGTCCACTGGTTGTACGCGGTCCGCAGCGGTACGTCGACATCGATCGTCTGCTCGACCTTGCTCATGGTGCTTCCTCCTCCGAGTCGTCACGGTCTGTTTCGCGATCAACCCGCGCGTACCCGACGAAGCGCACCTCATGCGTACGAGGACGACGCGTCGGCCTCGGCGGGGGGACCTGGCATGGCGGAGCAGCTCAGGGGTATTCGCGGACGACACGACAGAAGGAGACCGGAGATGAAGATACTGACGACGGGTGCGGGGGAAGCGCTCGCGCCGGTGGACGGCCTCGCGCCGTCGGCGTCCATCCCGCGGGTGTGGCGTCTCCCCGGCGTGTACGCGCCCCAGACGGACACCGGCCTGCTCGCGGCGCACGTACGGCGCGAGGAGCTGCGGCCGGGCGCACGCTCGCTCGACCTGTGCACGGGCACCGGCGCGCTCGCCCTCGTCGCCGCCCGGCACGGCGCCCGGGCCACCGCCGTCGACATCTCACGCTCCGCGATCACCACCGCGCGGCTCAACGCCCTGCTGCACCGCTGCCGGATCCGGGTCCTGCGCGGCGACCTGGACGCGGCGGTGCCCGGCGAACGCTTCGACCTGGTCACCGTGAACCCCCCGTACGTGCCCAGTGAGGACCCGGACGTGCCCGCCCGGGGCGCGCGAAGGGCCTGGGACGCCGGAACCGACGGCCGGCTGCTCCTCGACCGGGTCTGCGCGCGGGCACCGCGGCTCCTGACGCCCTCGGGCGTCCTGCTGCTCGTCCAGTCGTCGCTGTCGGGCGTCGACGCCACTCTGGAGGCGCTCGTGCGGCGCGGTCTGGAGGCCCGTGTCGTGGACCGTCGTACGGAGTCCTTCGGGCCGGTGCTGTCGTCCCGTTCGGACTGGCTGGCGGACCAGGGCCTGATCCCGGCGGGCGCGCGCACGGAAGAGCTCGTGGTGATCCGCGCGTGGAGGCCGTGATGGGTACGGAGGCCGTGGTTGCGGCGCGGCGGCCCGGGCAGTCGCGCGACGTCCGTGAAGTTCACGCGATCGGTGGTGTGTGATGTCTGCTTCCCCTGACGGGAACGCCCCCCGGCGGGACGAGCGGGACGCGTCCGAGCCCGCCGGTCCCCGCACCCCGGCCCCCCGGGTCCAGCCCCTCGCCGAGGGCCCGCTCCTGATGGAGGGGCCGGCGGACATCGTCATGCCGGACGGGTCGGTGGTCCACTGCGACCGCCCCATGATGGCCCTGTGCACCTGCCGCCGGAGCCTGCGGGCGCCGTTCTGCGACACGAGCCACCGCCCCCGCCTCAGGCGCGGCTCCCGCACCACGACGACGCGCGCGCCCGGCGAACCGACCGAGGAGGCCGGTACCCCATGACTGTCGTCCCGCCGCTCGCGAGGGCGGCGCCCCCCGTGCCCGAGGCGCGCGGCGACGTGTCGTACGCCGTTCGAAAACGGCTGCTCGGGGGCGGCGCCGGGGAGCTGCCCAGCGAGGCACGGATCGCGCGCTGCTCCCCGTACGGAGAGGATCTGCAGCTCGCCCTCCACCTCTGTTACGAGCAGCACTACCAGGGCTTCGAGGGTGTTCCCGACACGCTCGAATGGGATGCCGGCCTGCTCGGGACGCGGGCCCTTCTGGAGCACCGCTTCGAGAGCGCGCTGCGGCACGACTGCCACGACCGGCCGGATGTGGACGAGGCGCTGGCCGCCCTGCTCGTCGAACCGGCCGAGGGCACCGGCGTCTCCTATTTCCTCATGTCCGAGGGGGAGCCGTGGCAGCTGCGCGAGCACGCGGTGCTGCGCTCCGTGACGCAGCTCCGGGAGACCGATCCGCAGCTCTGGGTCGTCCCCCGGCTGCGGGGGCGCGCCAAGGCGGCCATGGTGGCGATCGCGTACGACGAGTACGGCAGCGGACGGACGGAAAGGATGCACGCCGGGCTCTACGCGGACCTCATGACGGCTCTGGGTCTCGACCCGTCGTACGGGCGGTACGCGGACCTGGCCGGCGCCGAGACGCTCGCGGCCTCGAACCTGATGTCGCTGTTCGGCCTGCACCGGAGGCTGCGCGGGGCGCTCGTGGGGCACTTCGCCGTCCTGGAGATCACCTCGTCGCCCGCCGCCTCGCGGCTCGCCGCCGCTCTGCGCCGGTCCGGGGCGGGGCCGGCGGCGGAGCGGTACTACGACGAGCACGTGGAGGCGGACGCCGTCCACGAGCAGGTGGTACGCAGGGAGGTCGTGAGCGGCCTCCTCGAGGACGAACCGGAACTCGCGCCCGAGGTCACCTTCGGCATCGCCGCGACCTGCCTCCTGGACGAGCGGTTGACCAGTCGGCTGGTGGGCGCCTGGTCGCGGGGCGAGAGCGCGCTGCGGACCCCTTCCGAGGAAGCCGGCTGAGCATGGCGGTGGACGAGCTCGACACCCGGATCCTGCGGCTGCTCATCGAGCAGCCGCGGACGAGCGTGCGGGAGTACGCGCGGATCCTGGGGGTGGCGCGGGGCACCGTACAGGCCAGGATGGACCGTCTGGAGCGGGACGGCGTGATCACCGCGACGGGCCCGGTCCTCTCCCCCGCCGCCCTGGGACACCCGGTGCTCGCGTTCGTGCACATCGAGGTGACCCAGGGGCATCTGGACGAGGTCGGCGACGCGCTCGCGACCGTGCCGGAGATCGTGGAGGCCTTCTCCATCACCGGCGGCGGGGATCTGCTCACCCGGGTGGTGGCCCGGGACGCGGGACACCTGGAGGACGTCATCCAGCGTCTGATCCAGCTGCCGGGAGTGGTCCGCACCCGCACCGAGATCGCGCTGCGGGAGCGGGTGGCGCACCGGCTGCTGCCGCTGGTCGAGGCGGTGGGGCGGCGGGCGGGCTCCGGCCCTCGCTGAGACCTCGCCCCTGACCGCCCTCTTGGTGATTCCTCCAGGCGGGTTGGCAGATGCGATGAGATGATCCCCAGTTCATTGCAGATGAGAGCTCATGCCGCCTAACGTGTCGCACATGCAGTCCTACACCATCGGACAGGCGGCGCGTCTGCTCGGCGTCAGCCCCGACACCGCACGCCGCTGGGCCGACGCCGGCCGGGTCGCGACCCATCGCGACGAGAACGGCCGGCGTCTCATCGACGGCCGCGACCTGGCCGCCTTCTCCGTCGAGGTCGCGCAGAACGGCCCGGGCGACGAGGACGTGCCGTACACCTCGGCGCGCAACGCGTTCCCCGGCATCGTCACGGCGGTGAAGCTCGGCGACATCGCCGCGCAGGTGGAGATCCA
Organism: Streptomyces sp. NPDC093795; assembly: GCF_044764665.1. Classification (NCBI taxonomy): domain Bacteria; kingdom Bacillati; phylum Actinomycetota; class Actinomycetes; order Kitasatosporales; family Streptomycetaceae; genus Streptomyces; species Streptomyces sp. NPDC093795. Next base: position 236,250 of record NZ_JBIWIO010000003.1, on the reverse strand, counting down.
GGCGGGGCCGCACCGGCTCGTGTCGCTCCTCACCCGCGAGGCCGTGGAGGAGCTGGGCCTTGAGGTCGGCATGCAGGCCACCGCCCGCGTGAAGTCGACCAGCGTGCATATCGACCGGACCTGATCCCGCCCCGGTCCAGAGCCCCCGGTCCGGAGCCCCCTGTCCGGCTCCCCCACCTGTCCGGGCGGCAGCGCCGCCCCGCGTTCAAGGAGTCCCACCCTGATGCGCCACATCCGCTCCCTCACCGGCCGCCGGGCCCTCGCCGTCGCCGCCACGGCCGGACTGCTGCTGCCGCTGGCTGCCTGCGGCAGCGACACCGGCCCCCAGGACGGAACGTCGAAGCCCAGCACCGGGTCCCCGGCCTCCGGCTCCACGGGCTCCGGAGCGCCCGCGGCCCAGCTGACGGTGCTCGCCGCCGCCTCCCTCACCGATGTGTTCAAGACCGCGGGGGCCGCGTACGAGAAGGCCCACCCCGGCACGAGCATCACCTTCTCCTTCGCCGGCTCGCAGGAGCTCGTGGCCCAGGTCGCCCAGGGCTCCCCCGCCGACGCCCTGGTCACCGCCGACACCAAGAGCATGGACAAGGTGAAGGCCGACACCGGCGCCCCGACCGTCATCGCCAGGAACCGGCTCGTCATCGCCACCGCCGAGGGCAACCCGTTCAAGGTCGACGAGCTGAAGGACCTCGCGGACGCCAAGCTCAAGGTCGTCCTCGCCGCCCCCGAGGTCCCGGCCGGCAAGTACAGCGCGAAGATCCTCGACGCCCAGAAGATCACGGTGAGGCCGGTCTCCCAGGAGCCGAACGTCCGCGCCGTCTTGAGCAAGGTCGAACTGGGCGAGGCCGACGCCGGGCTCGTCTACCGCACCGACGCCGAGGGCGCCAAGGACAAGGTCGAAGCCGTCGAGATCCCGGACGCGCAGAACGCCATCGCCGCCTACCCCGCCGCCACGATCAAGGACTCCGAGAACGCGGCGGCCGCGGCGGCCTTCGTCGCCTGGCTGTCCTCGCCCGAGGCGCAGAAGATCCTCCAGGACGCCGGCTTCCAGAAGCCGTAGTCCCGGAAGCGCGTGTGGGGGGTGTCCGCGTCCGGGGGGACGGACAGCCCCCGCCCCCGTTCTCCCGCCCTTCCCCCGCTCCTTCGACGCCTGGAACGAACGATGAAACGCCTCCACGGTCGGCCCCCCGGGCGCGCTGCCCGCGCCCCGCTCCTCCTCGCCGTACCCGCGCTGCTCGCCGTCGCGTTCCTGCTGCTGCCGCTCGTCGGGGTCCTGGCCCGCACCGAATGGGGAGCGTTCGGCGCGCATCTGACGAGTCCCGCCACCGTCGAGGCCCTCACGCTGTCCCTGGTCGTCTCCTTCTGGGCGCTCGGTCTCTCGCTGCTGCTCGGGGTGCCGCTGGCCTGGCTGCTCGCCCGGGTGCCGTTCCGCGGGAAGGCGATCGTCCGGTCCCTCGTCCTGCTGCCCATGGTGCTGCCGCCGACGGTCGGCGGCGTGGCCCTGCTGCTCGCCTTCGGGCGCCGCGGACTCGTCGGCCCCTGGCTGGAGAGCACCTTCGGGGTGACACTGCCCTTCCACACCTCGGGGGCCGTGGTCGCCGCGACGTTCGTCGCCATGCCGTTCCTCGTCATCAGCCTGGAGGGCGCGCTGGCCGGTCTGCGCCCCCGGTACGAGGAGACGGCGGCGTCGCTCGGCGCCTCGCCGGTCCGGGTCTTCTTCACCGTCACCCTGCCGATGGTCGCTCCGGGGCTGCTCGCCGGTGCCGCGCTGACCTGGGCGCGGGCGCTGGGCGAGTTCGGCGCCACGATCACCTTCGCCGGGAACCTGCCCGGCACCACCCAGACCCTCCCGCTCCAGGTCTACCTGCTGCTCCAGGAGGAGCCCGAGGCCGCCACCTCCGTCTCGCTGCTGCTGCTCGCCATCGCCATGGCCGTGCTCCTCGCGCTGCGCGGCAACTGGACCGGCGGGCCGTCCGCTCGCCGTACCCCCACGCCGGTGGTTCCGGTCGACGAGGCCATCGGGCAGGCGGCAGCCGTGCCCGCCGCGCAAGGCCCTGAGACGCAGGACAGGGTTCCCGGGCCGGGCGACCGATGGGCGCTGCACGCCCAGGTCGACGGCTTCACCGAGCTGGTCCTGGACGCCGAACCCGGTACCACCATCGCCGTCGTCGGCCCCAACGGCGCCGGCAAGACGACCCTGCTCCGCGCCCTCCTCGGGCTCACCCCCCGGGCCCATGCCGTGCTGCGGCTCGGCGACACCGACGTGACCGGGCTGCCGCCGCACCGCCGTCAGGTGGCGTGGGTCCCGCAGGACGGCGCGCTCTTCCCGCGCCTGTCCGCGCTCGCCAACACCGCGTACGGGCTGCGCGCGCGCGGAGTGCCGCGCGCCGAGGCCCGCCGGGAGGCACAGCGCTGGCTCGACCGCCTCGGTGTCGGCCATCTCGCCCACCGCCGGCCCGCCGAGCTGTCCGGCGGCCAGGCCCAGCGGGTCGCCCTGGCGCGGGCGCTGGCCGCGCGGCCCCGGCTGCTGCTCCTCGACGAGCCGCTCGCCGCCCTCGACCAGACCACCCGCGCCCACGTCCGGCACACCTTGCGCAGCCACCTCGCCGGTTTCGGCGGTGTCTGTCTGATCGTCACCCACGACCCGGTCGAAGCCGTGTCCCTCGCCGACCGCGTCCTCGTCCTCCAGGACGGCCGGCCGCTCCAGGACGCCTCGCCCGCCGAGGTGTCCCGTCATCCCCGTTCGCCGTGGGTGGCCCGCATGCTCGGCCGCAACGCGTGGCCCGGGACCGCCACCGCCACGGGCCTGGACCTCGAAGGGGGCGGGACCCTCGTCACCGCCGAGCAGCCGCCGCCGGGAACGCCCGCCCTCGCGATCATCGCGCCCGAGGCCGTGGCCGTGCACCGCGAGAGGCCCGGCGGGAGCCCCCGTAACGTCTGGCCCGGGACCGTACGCGAGATCACCGCGAGCGGCAGCCGGCTCCGGGTCCTCGTCACCTCGGACCGGGCGCCCGCGCTCGTCGCCGAGATCACCCCGCAGGCCGCCGCCGAACTGGGCCTCGCGGACGGGGTGCCGGTCTGGACGGGCGTCAAGGCGACCGAGGTGACCGTCGTACCCCTGTGAACTCCCCTACGGGTGGCGTCTCAGCGGGTCGTACGGGCGAGCAGCATCGCCACGTCGTCCTGGGCGGGGCCCGCGAGGAGCTGGTCCAGGACCTCGTCGCACAGCGTGTCCAGGGGCTGGTCGAGGTGCCGGAGCGCCTGGGCGAGCTGCCGCATCCCCTCGTCGAGGTCACGGTCGCGCGCCTCGATGAGACCGTCCGTGTAGAGGACGAGGAGTCCGCCCGCCGGCAGGGAGACCTCCTCCGTACCGAAGTCGTGGGCGCCGGTGCCCAGCGGGGTCCCCGGCGGTCCGTCGAGGAAGGTGATGGTGCCGTCCGGGGTCGCGACGGCCGGTGGCGGATGGCCGGCGCGGGCGATGACCCAGCCGCCGGTGGCCGGGTCGTGGACGGCGTACACGCAGGTCGCCATGGTGTCCTCGCCGATGTCGGCGACGACGGCGTCGAGGGAGCTGAGCATCCGCGCCGGCGGGATGTCGTGGCGGGCCAGGGTCCGTACCGCCGTGCGCAACTGGCCCATGACGGCCGCCGCGTGGATGCCGTGCCCCATGACGTCGCCGATGACGAGCCCCGTCCTGCCGCCCGGCAGGGCGATCACGTCGTACCAGTCGCCGCCGACGTCATGGGCGCTCGCGGGCAGGTAGCGGCCGGTGAGTTCGAGCCCGGCGACGGCGGGCAGCTCGCTGTTGGTGAGGCTCCGCTGGAGGGTGAGGGCGGCTTCCCGCTGGGTGGTGTAGAGACGGGCGTTGTCGATGTTGAGGGCGGCGCGGGCCACGACCTCGTCGATGAGGACGCAGTCCTGCGCGTCGAAGGGCTCGCGGGTCCGCAGCCGGGTCACCGTGACCGCACCGAGCACCTGGCCCCTGGCCACCAGGGGCACGAGCCGCGCCGAACCGATCCGGGTGGCGAAGTAGGTGCGGAGGGCTTCGGTGCGCGGGTCGGTGAACAGTGCCGGGATGTCGGACGTGTAGAGGTTGGTGGGCCGGCCGCGGGCGACGACCTGCTCGTACACGGAGTCCAGCGGGAGCTGGAAGGTCTGACCGGGGGCGAGCATCGACGTAGGGGCCGTGGGGTCGGGGAAGCGGGCCGCGAGCCGTCGCAGCACCCCGCGGGCGGAGGCCGCCGGGTCGTCCGGCTCGAGGACGGACTCCAGCATCTGTACGTCCGCGGAGTCGGCGAGCTGCGGCACGAGGAAACGTACCGCCTCCTCCGCCGTCTGCTTCAGGTCGAGGGTGGTGCCGATGCGGGCCCCGGCCTCCGCGAGCAGCGCGAAGCGGTGCCGGGCCCGCTCGACCTCGGTGTGCGCCTCCTGGCTCTCGGTGATGTCGACGAGGGAGGCGATCAGGCCGAGGGACCGGCGGTCGGTGCGGTCGATCAGCGGGGCGTACGAGCAGGACCAGATGTGGTCGCGGTCGGGGTCGGCGGGGGTACGGCCGACCCGGCGGGCGTCGACGACGGCGGTACCGCTGTGGAGGACCTGGCTCATCAGGGACTCCAGCGAGTCGGCGTTGACGCCGGGCACGACCTCGGTGAGGCGGCGGCCCACGTGCTCGGCGGCCGTGACTCCGTTCATCCGGGCCAGGGCGTCGTTGACGCGCAGGAACCGCAGGTCGGGACCGAGCAGGGCGAGACCGATCGGGGACTGCGTGAAGAGGCTCTCCATCGCCGCCAGGTTCTCCCGCATGCGCAGGACCTCGGAGGTCTCCACCGCGATGAGCATCGCCCCCGGCCGGCCCGCCGGGTCGGCGGCCGGCACGATCCACATCTCCATGGCGACCGTGTGGCCGTCGCGGTGGCGGACGGGGAGCGTGCCGACCATGGTCTCGCCCGCCTGGACGCGGTGGGTGAGCCGCTCGGCGAGTTCACGGTTGGCGTCGGGGACGAGGAGCGGGGTGGCGAGGCGTCCGAGGACGTGCTCGGGGCGGTGGCCGAGGAGGTCCTGGGCGGCGAGCGACCACTCGACGATGTGGCCGTCGGCGTCCTCCCGCCACAGGGCGATCGGCAGCAGCTCACGGAGCACGCCCGCGTCCCCGACGGCCGCCCGGGGCGGCTGCGGAACCCTGCTCGACGACTGGTGAGTCTCCAACGCATCGACCTACGCATCGGCCCGGCCCCGGGGGGGCGATTCCCTATCGAATCACCCTAGCCGAGTACGCGAGGGGGGCGCTGCGCAGTGCGGCCGATCGATGGGGGCGTTGTCTTCCTCGAGTTCTCCGGTTGTGCGGGTGTCAGGGGTGCATCCGGGCGCCCTTGAGTACCTTGTCGACCGCGTTGCGCGGCCCGTACACGGCCAGACCCACGAGGTCCAGCCGGTCCTTCCCCACGGCCCGTACCGCGGCGCGGTTGTCCCGGTCGTTGCCGGTGGTGAAGAGGTCCGCGGTGAAGAGCGCCCGCGGGAGCGAGCGGGAGAGTGCGCGCGCGTGCGCGGCGGCCAGGGTCTCCTTCGTGCCCTCGAAGACCAGGACGGGCTGCCGGAACATGGGCAGGTAAGGGGTGCCGTCGGCGTCGGCGTACGGTTCGCCGATCACCTCGGGCAGCTCGGGGCCGAGGCCGCTGACCAGGAACGCGGTCACGTTCAGGCGCTGCCAGGTCTCCAGGTCCTCCCGCAGGAGGACGGCGATCTTGGTGTCGAAGCGGACGGGGGCGTCGGTCGTGGTCGTCATGCTCCGAGACTGCCGATCGCCCGCCCGGCCCGTCTTGTACATTCCTTGCATGGCGGCACGGCAGGAGGTCACGGCGTGGCGCCCGCGCGTTCCGGGGATCGTGGAGGTCTTCCACGCCCATTTCACCGCGCACACGTACCCGATGCACGTCCATGACGTGTGGACGCTTCTCATCGTCGACGACGGCGTCGTCCGCTACGACCTGAACCGGCGCGAGCGCGGCACGCCGGCCGACACGGTGTCCCTGCTCCCGCCGCAGGTGCCGCACAACGGATCGCCCGCCACACCCCACGGATTTCGCAAGCGGGTCCTCTACCTGGACCTCAGCCAGCTGGACGAGAGCTTCATCGGCGCCGCGGCGGACGGGCCCGACCTCGTCGATCCGCTGCTGCGCCGGCGCGTGGGCCAACTCCACGCCGCACTCGCGGACCGGGGCGGGGATCTGGAGGCGCAGAGCCGCCTCGCCCTCATCCACGAACGGCTGCGCACCCACCTCAGGCCGCGTCCGGCCACGCGCGCGCGTCCGGCCGATCCCCGGGTGGCCCACCGGCTGCGTGAGCTCCTCGACGCCCGGCTGCTCCAGGGGGTGACCCTTGACGAGGCCGCGCGGCTCCTGCACGCCCATCCCACGCACCTGGTACGGGCGTTCAGCGGGACCTTCGGGATCGCGCCGCACCAGTACCTGACGGCCCGCCGGCTCGACCGGGCCCGTCGGCTGCTGCTCGACGGGCAGCCGCCCGGGGAGGTGGCGGCGGCGACGGGCTTCTACGACCAGTCGCATCTGAGCCGCTCCTTCAAGCGGCTCGTCGGTACGACCCCCGGGCGCTTCGCCCGAAAGGGCGTACCCGTGGCGACAACTGGCCACGTTCCGCCGGGCGGGTGAGCCGGAGACACCTCTCCGGGAGGGGCGACCAGCGCCGAACGGCCCGGTACCTGGGGACAACCTCGCGTCCCGGCGTACTGATCCGGCCAGCGGTGTCTGCCGTGTCCGGCCAGCGGTGTCTGCCGTGCGGGACGGGCCCGTCCGGCCTCGCCGCGCGCTCCGAGGCCGGACTCTGCCCTGCTCCCGGCGGCGCCCCGGGTGGCACAGACGGCCGAATCCCGCTGCCGACTGAGGAGCTCGTACGGCCGCTCGCCCGGCGGCCCGTGGTGGAGCTGGTCGAGGGGTTCGCCGCGCCGTTCCCGCTGCTCGTCGTCGGGGGGCTGCTCGGGGTGCTGAGCGGGCGGACGAGGCCGGGGCCGGGACCGGTATGGGGACCGGGGCCCCGGGAACCTCCTCCACCCCCTCCTCGTTATACCCCCTACGGGTATATCGAGGAGGCTCCATGACCACGAGAAGACTGACCGCGCTCACCCCTGAGCAGGCACCGGGCAGGGCGGGCGAGCTGTTGACGGACATCGTCGAACGGCACGGCTCCGTCGGGGAGATGGTGTCGACGATGGCGCACTCACCTGCGCTGCTCGACGGCTATCTGAGCCTGTCCCGGGCGATGAAACGGGTGAGGATCCCTCGCGCCCTGAGCGAGAAGCTGTCGCTCGCGGTCCAGGAGTGGATCGGCTGCGGCACCTGCCGCGAGGCGCACCGGGAGGCCGGCCGCGCGGCGGGCCTGAGCGAGACCGACATCGAACTGGCCCGCCAGGGCACGTCGACCGACCCGCGCGAGGCCGCCCTGATCGGCCTGGCGCTCCGGGTCCTCGCCGAGCCGGGGTCCCTGTCGGACGACGACGTCGCCGAGGTGCGGGGGCACGGCTGGAGCGACCGGGTGATCGCGGAGGTGGTGGGCGTGGTCACCCTCAACCTCCTGACGGGCGCCTTCAACCTGCTCGCGGGTATCCAGCCGAAGCCCGAGGACTGACGGGACGGAGAGCCACGGAACGGGCGGGGTCAGCGGCCCCCGGGGCCGCCGCCGCCATCCTGCGGGCCCGCGTCGAGGCGTCCGCCCGGCCCTCCGTCGACACGCTCGCCCTCCGGCCCCCCGTCGACACGCTCGCCCTCCAGCCCCCCGCCGGCACGTCCCCCCTCCGGGCCCCCGTCGACCGGAGCGCTCGGGTCGTGGCCCGTGACCGCGCGGGCGTACGACGAGAGGGCGGCGATCACCTCTCCGCGGGTGCGGCGGCCCGCCAGGACCTCCATCTGGTAACCGTCCTCCATCGCAACGAAGTTGGCGGCGATCAGCCGCGGGGGGTCCTGGAGGACGAAGTACCCCTGCGCTCTGCCCAGGACGAGGATCTCGGCGTAGACGGAGATCTGTCGTTCCGTCAGGGCGCTGTCGAGAGCCGCCGCCTTGGCGTCACGCAGACACCGTGGCCAGTACTCGAAGAGCAGCCGGGTGAGCGCGTCGTCCGGTCCGGCGGCGACGCCCTGGTCGATGCAGGCCCTCAGCTTGAGCCGGGCGTCGGTGAAGCCGTCCGCGGCGGCCTCGCGGTCCCGGCTGTAGCGGGCGATGGCCTGCTGGTAGGTCTCGTGGACGAGGGCGTCGAGGTCTCCGTAGTAGAGCACCGCGGCCGGCGTGACCCCGGCCTCGTCGGCGACATCGCGCAGCCGCAGCCCTTCAAGCCCGCGGGTGAGGAGGGCACGCTGCACCGCCTCCGCGAGCTCGGCCCTGCGGGCTTCCCTCCCCCCGCCGCCGGCCTTCTTCGCCCTCGTGGACTTCGCCGCCACCGCGCCCTCACCTCTCACCGTCTCCTACATACAGATTCAAACAATATCCCCTAGACCTTGACGTACACAGACCCCATCTCTTAAATCTGCATTTAACAAAACTCCCCCTCCCCAGGAGTACGTCAATGACGACGCCCCCCGGCAGGACGGACAAGGGACTCCGCAGCGGCTCCCTCGGCCTCCTCTCCTCCGTCGCGCTCGGCCTGTCCTCCGTCGCCCCGGCCTACAGCATCACCGTCACCCTCGGCGCCGTCGCCCTGGTCGTCGGCGACCTCGCCCCGGCCGCGCTCCTCCTCGGCTTCGTGCCGATCCTGCTCACCGCCTTCGCCTTCCGCGAGCTCAACCGCGAGATGCCCGACTGCGGTACGACCTTCGTCTGGAACACCCGGGCGTTCGGCTCCGGGACCGGCTGGCTCGCCGGCGGCTGGGTCCCGCAGATCGCCACCCTGATCGCCATGGCCGCTCTCGCCCAGGTGAGCGCCGGCTATCTGCTCAGCTTCCTCGGGCTCGACGGGGTGGCCGGCGACGGCATCGCCGTGACCGCCGTCGCCGTGCTGCTGATCGCCGTCCTCACCACCGTCGCCCGCCGGGGCCTGCGGCTCGCGGCCGGCGTCCAGTACGTCCTGCTCGGCCTCCAGCTGCTCACCCTCCTCGGCTTCGGGACCGCCGCGCTCGTCCGCGAGGGTGCCGCGGCCCCTTCCGCGAGCTGGCTCAACCCCCTCGCCGTCGACGGCTTCGGCCCGTTCGCGCAGGCGGTACTGCTCTGCCTCTTCATCTACTGGGGCTGGGACGCGCTGATCACCACCAACGAGGAGACCCGCGACAGCGGCCGCGTCCCCGGCCAGGCCGCCGTCATCTCCACCCTCGTCCTGCTCGGCACGTACCTCTTCACCGCGTTCGCCGCCCTGTCCTTCGCCGGGACGGGGACCGCCGGGATCGGACTCGGCAACCCCGACAACGCCACCGACGTCCTCGCCTCCCTCGCCCCACCGGTCCTCGGGCCGGCGCTCGCCAAGGTGATGGAGCTCGCCGTCTGCGTCTCCGCCGCCTCCGCCCTGCTCACCTGCCTCGTGAGCAGCCCCCGCGGCACCCTCTCCATGGCCACGCACGGCGCACTGCCCGCCGTGTTCGCCCGCATCCACCCCCGGCACCGCACGCCCGCCTTCGGCACGCTCTTCTTCGGCTCGGCGACAGCCACCGTGCTCGTGGCGCTCTCCCTGATCTCCCGCGACTTCCTCGGCGACGCCATCCTCTGCGTCGGGCTGCTCATCGCCTGCTACTACGGCACCACGGCGCTCGCCTGCGTCTGGTACTTCCGCAAGCGCCTGCGCGACTCACCGCGCTCCCTGCTGCTGCGCGGGGTGCTGCCGCTCACCGGAGGCCTGCTCATGTTCGCGGCCTTCGCCCGCAGCGCGTACGACATGATCGACCCCGCCTACGGCAGCACCTCGTTCCACGGTGTGGGCGGCGTGTTCCTGCTCGGCGCGGGCTCGCTCGCCGCCGGAGGGCTGGCCGTCCTCACCGCCAGGGCCCGCTTCCCGGTCTTCTTCCGCACGGGTCGTACGACCGTGACCGCCCGGCTCGTCACCACCGAGGACTGACCACCACGGGCCACCGCACCGCGCGCCCTCCCCCCCCCCACCCACTCCCTCTCCCTCACGACTCTCACCAAGGACCCACCGCCCCATGCGCACTCTCGCCGTCGCCGCCCTGCAGACCGCCCCCGTCCCGTACGACCTCGAAGCGACCTGGCAGCGGTACGCCGACCAGGTCCGCGCCACCCGGTCCCTCTTCCCGCACATCCAGCTCGTCGTCGTACCCGAGCTGCTGCTCGCCGCCGAGGGCCCGCTGCTCGGGCCGTCCCCCGAGGGCTGGATGGAACAGATCGCCGAGCCGATTCCCGGCCCGGCCACCGACCGGGTGTGCGCGCTCGCGCGCGAGACCGGCCTCTGGCTGATCCCGGGCACCCTCTTCGAGCGAGCGGAGGACGGCCGGATCTTCAACACCGCCGTGGCCGTCTCCCCCGAGGGCGAGATCGTCGCCCGCTACCGCAAGATCTTCCCCTGGCAGCCGTACGAAAGGACCGCGCACGGCACCGAGTTCACCGTCTTCGACATCCCCGGCGCCGGCCGGGTCGGCCTCGCGATCTGCTACGACGGCTCGTTCCCGGAGACCGCACGCCAACTGGCCTGGCTGGGCGCCGAGATCGTGGTGCAGCCGACCCTCACCACGACCCGCGACCGGGAGATGGAGCTGGTGTGCGCCCGAGCCAACGCGTGGACGAACCAGGTGTACGTACTCAACGTCAACACGGCCGATCCCGCGGGCGTCGGCGCCAGCGCCCTCGTCGACCCGGAAGGGATCGTCCGCCAGCAGGCGGGCCCCGGGGAAGAAATCCTCGTCGACGTCCTGGACCTCGACACGGTGGCCCGGGTCCGGCAGCACGGTTCCAGCGGACTCAACCGCCCCTGGTCCCAGCTCGCCCGCTACGGGGAGGAGATCCACCTCCCGATGTACGGCGGAACGTTCCGCACCCCGGGGTGGGCACCGGTCGTCGATCGGGACGAGCAGGGACTCGACGGCCCCCTGGGCGGCGCCGTCGGCTGACGGAATGAGGCGCGGGTGTGATCCGTTGACGTGGTGGCGTGGCCGCCGCCGACGTATCCGTTCGGAGGCGGCCCAGGACAGTCCGTGGTCGCGTACAGCCGGAACAGAAGGAAGCACCATGAAGATCGGCATCATCGGCGCCGGCAACATCGGCGGCAATCTGACCCGTCGTCTCACCGCCCTCGGTCACGAGGTGTCCGTGGCCAACTCCCGCGGCCCGGAGACCCTCGCCGCGCTCGTCGAGGAGACGGGCGCCACCGCGGTCGACGCCTCGGAGGCCGCGCGGGGCGCGGAGGTCGTCGTCGTCACCGTCCCGCTGAAGAACGTCCCGGACCTCCCGGCCGGGCTCCTCGACGGCGCGGCCGAAGACTTCGTCGTCATCGACACCGGCAACTACTACCCCCGGGAGCGCGACGGCCGCATCGACGCCATCGAGGACGAGGGCCTCACGGAGAGCCGGTGGACGGAGCGGCAGATCGGCCACCCGGTGGTGAAGGCGTTCAACGGCACCTACGCGCAGGACATCCTGGATCGCCCCCGCCCGGCAGGTGACCCCGAGCGGCTCGCCCTGCCCGTGGCGGGGGACGACGAGACCGCGAAGAAGAAGGTGCGGCTCCTCATCGACGAGCTGGGGTTCGACACCGTGGACGCGGGCGGCATCGACGAGTCCTGGCGCCAGCAGCCGAACACCCCGGTGTACGGCCTCCGGGAGGGCGTGGACGCGGTGACGCAGGCGCTGGCCGGGGCCTCCCCGGAGCGCTCGGAGGCGTTCAGGGGCTGACGCCGACCGCCGCCGGGCCCCTCCGACGTCCTCAGAGCGCGCCGGCCGGCGCCGTGAACGTGACGGCGGCGGCCGGCACGGTCACCTCCGCGTCGCTCCCGAGGGCGTACGCCGCCACCCGGGAGACCGTCGCGGCCGGTACGACCCCGCTGATCCCGGGCGCGGCCGGGACGTCCTGGGTCGCGTGGGCGTCGTGCGGCACGACGACACGGTAGCCGCGCTCCAGGGCCGTACGGGCCGTCGCCTGGACGCACATCTCGGACATCACGCCGCAGACGGCGACCGCCCGCACGCCGGCGTCCGCGAGCAGGCCGCCGAGTGGGGTCTCGCGGAAGCCGTCGTCGTACGGCTTGCGGACGACCACCTCAGCCGGCCCGTGCCGGACGGGGTGGTGGAGCTCCCAGCCCGGCGTGTGCGGTTCGTCCTCCGCGCCGGGGTCCCCGTCGTTCTGGAGATGGACGACGAACGCCCCGCCCTGCCGGGCCCGCGCGATGAGGTCGGCCGTACGGTCGACGAGCCGTACGGCCCCGGGCACGGCCCCGTCACCGACGACGAAGGCCGTTTGCACGTCCACGACGATGAGCGCGTCGACGGGCCGCGCGTGCGGCGGGGCGGTGTCACCATGCTGGTCCATCCGGCCATCATCACGCCCAAGCGCCCCCACGGCCACGGTATTTCGCCCGCCCGCCCGCAGGCTGCGCCCTCGGCATAGGGAAGTCCTCTCTCGTACGGCGCTAGGGTTGCTTACCAAACGGGTCGACCCGTATCGTAAATCTCTATGAGCTCTCCCTCCTTCAGAGGACGCCCCAGGGACCCCCGTTCGCACGAGGCGATCGTCAGCGCGACCACAGAGCTGTTGATCGAGGTCGGCTACGCCGCGACGTCGATCGGGGCGGTGGCCGCCCGTGCCGGTGTCGGCAAGGACACGGTCTACCGACGGTGGCGGGGCAAGCCGGAGTTGGTCTTCGAGGCCGTGTTCACGACCACCGACCATGCTCCGACCCCGGACACCGGAACGCTGACCGGGGACCTGACCGCACTGCTGCGCGGCCTGGTCGACGAGTTCCACGCACCTGCCGCCGCAGCCGCGCTCCCCGGGCTGCTCGCCGACTTCGCCGCCGATCCGGTGCTGAAGGCTCGCATCCGCGGCGACTTCCTGGCCCCCTCGAAGGAGCGACTGCTGATCGTCTTCGAACGTGCCGTGGCACGCGGGGAGATCGCGGCCGACACCCCCGTGGATCTGGTCCTGGACACACTGGCAGGAGCCGTGTTCTTCCACGTCGGTCTGGTCGGGGAACAACCCGACCGTCAGCTGGCCGGCCGGCTGGCTGCTGTCATAGCCGAAGGAATCAAGATCCCATGAACGGCTGGCTTCTCGCAGCGGGCATCACCACGTTCGGTGTGGCCGCGGCACACATCATCGGCGGGCACCGGGATGTCGTGCGCCCGCTGCTGTCCTGCGGACTCGCAGACGAACCCAAGCGCGTCCTTCATGCCGTGTGGCACATGGTGAGCATCGACCTGGTGCTCTCCGCAGCCGCCCTGGTCCACCTCGCGCTGGCGGACGGTACGTCAGCGACCGGCCTGATGGCGTGGTTCGTGGCTGCGCACTTCGTGGCGTACGCGGTCGCCTTCCTGGTCGTCACGCTGTCGGTCGACTGGCCGAAGCCACTGCTCCGGCTGCCGCAGTGGATTCTCCTCCTGCCGGTCGCGGTCCTGACCATTGCGGGTGCCGCGCGTACGCCCTAGCCGCCGCGCGGCACAAGGGGCCCGCTGGAGCTGTCGTGGAGCCCTGTCCCGCCCTCGGTCCGCCGGGCGTTACGGCCTGTCCCTAGGCACCTGCCCCCTCGCCTCCCGGTCCCGTGGCGAACGCCAGGGGCGGTGCGATGGCCTGGGCGTCGGCGCCCTCGCCGACCCACAGGCCGATGAAGAGCGCGGCGGTCGCCTCCAGGAGGCCCGCACGGTCGAGACCGCCGCCGGCCACCGGCGTGCAGCCCGCGTCCCGGACCAGCTCCTCCGCGCGGGCGAGCGCCGACGCGTCGTCGCCGCAGAGCGGGACGGTGAGGCGCCGTCCGTCGAAGACCGGCGGAGTCATCCGCCAGACGTCCTCGTGGCAGAGGTTGAAGGCCTTGACGACCCGCGCGCCGGGGGCCGCCCGGGCCAGCCGCAGGGCCGCCGAGGGCCCACCGTCCGTCAGCAGCCGGAAGCCGGGGCCGACCGGGTTGGAGCAGTCGAGCAGGACCCGCCCGTCCAGCCGGTCCCGTACGCCCCCGACGACATCCGCCCCTGCGCCGTACGGCAGCGCGCCGAGGGCGACCTCGCCGAAGCCGGCCGCCTCGCCCAGGTCCCCGTACCGCGCACCGCCGCCGAGCCGGCTCGCGAGAAGGCGAGCCCTCCGCTCGTCACGGCCGCCGACGAGCACCTCGTGCCCCGCCCGCACCCAGTGGGTGGCGAGCGCCTGGGCCATGTTCCCCGTCCCCAGTACGCCGATCCTCATGGTTCCGTCCTCTCGCCGCGCCCGCCGCCGTCCCGTTGACGGCGGCCGGCGCATCCGGAACGACACTAGGGAGCGGTTCGGGCACCATCTGGTACGTGACTTCCGACGGATACCTGGCCGACTGCCGCGCTCGCCTCGCCTTCGACCTGCTCTCGAACACCTGGAACTCGGTGGTGCTCTGGTCGCTTCGGGACGGGCCCAGCCGCCACGGTGAACTCCGTGACCGGATCGGCGGGATCAGCTCCAAGGTCCTCACCGAGACGCTGCGGCGACTGGAGTACAACGGACTCGTGGAGCGCCGGACGGCTGCGGCGTCCCGCGTCACGTACGTACTCACGCCCCTGGGGCGGACCTTGCTCGGACCGATCGACGCGTTCGGCGCACGGGCCTTCGAGCACGGTGACGAGGTGATGGCCGCCCAGGAGCGCCACGAGGTCCTGGGCGTGACGAGGCCTGGAGCGTGAGGAGCTCTGGAGCGTGTTGAGGTCTGGAGCCTTATGAGATCCAGAGCCTCATGAGGTCTGGCGCGCCTCTTCCCCGGGGTCGACTCCCAGGAGGGCGAGGGTGGCGGCGCGGAGCCATGTCGCCGCCTCTTCCACCGGCATGCGGCCCGCCCCGACCTCGTCTCCCGCCGCGTGGCCGAGGGCGGTGACCGCGGCCACCAGCCAGCCGGCGGGGGGTGCGGGGTCGAACTCCCCCGACGCCTGGCCCTGTTCGACGAGTCGGGTGAGCCTGGCCGCGACGGGTTCGTGCCGGGTCTCGTCGGCGGAGGCGCCGACGCGGGTGCCCCCGACCTGGAGGAGCACCGGGTTGCGTGCGAACAGCCGCCAGCCGATGTCCTGGAGCCGCAGCAGCGAGTCCAGCGCGGGCCCGCCCTCCTCCTCGGCCTCGTCCATCGCGGCCATGGCCTGGTCGGTGATCCGGTCGGCGACGGCGTCGACCAGTGCGTCCCGCGTGCCGAAGTGCGCGTAGACGGTCTGGCGGGTCACCCCCGCCTCGGCGGCGATGGCGGCCATTCCGGCGTCGGGCCGCCGGGCCAGCAGGCGTACCGCGGCGTCCAGGACCGCGGCCCGGCTGCGCTCGGCGTCGGCGCGGCGGCGGGGCCGCGACGCCCGGGGCGACGCGCCGGGACTCTCTTCGTCGGTGGGCTCGGCAGCAGTCAACTCTTACACCCTTGTCAGAAATACATGGCTCCCTATATCTTACGGGCATGTAAGAGTTCAGCCCAGGCCCCACGCACGGCAGGAGCACGGTGAACCCTCTTCGCACCACACCCCCCGGTCAGTTCGTCGCCGACTTCCTCACGACCTTCACCGAAGCCGTGGTGCACGGTGCGGAGGACCCCGCCGACCTGATGTCCCGGTACTACACGCACGATGTCGTCCAGGTGGCCGACGGCGTGACCCTGGACTGGGACCGCCTCCTCGCCCACCTCCGCCCGGTCCGCAGAAACCTGCGGGCGTTCCGGTTCGAGGTGCACGAGGCGTTCGCGGACGGCGACCGGATCGCGGCCCGCTTCACGATCCACGCCCGGATGCGCAAGGGCGGACCGGTCTCCACCCGGGTCCACATGTTCGCCGAATTCACCCCCGACGGCCTGCTGCGCCGAGCCGAACAGCTCACCCGACCCATCCCCGTCCCCGCCACCACCGCCGCCGCCGCCGCCGTCACCACCGTCGCATCGGAGACCGAGAAGTGATGGCCCCACGCGTCCGAGTCGTCCAGGGCCTCGCCCTGCTGTCCACCGGGGCCCTCGCCGGCGCCTTCGGCTACGGAGCGGCCAACCTCGTTCCCACCTTCAACGCCGTACCGCTCGACATGAGGCTGTCCTTCCACGCCCAGTTGATGCAGATGAACGGCATCACCATGCAGGGCGCCATGGGCATCTCCGCGCTCAGCGCCCTCACGCTCGCCGCCATGACGCGCGGGTCCGCCCGGTGGCTGGCCGGCGGGGCCGGGCTCCTCGCCATCGCGTCCTTCCTGATCACCCGCCTCGGCAACGTCCCGATCAACGGCCGCATCAAGGAGTGGGCGGTCACCTCTGCCCCCGCCGACCACGCCGAGATCCTGGCCCGCTGGGAGGTGTTCAACTACGCCCGCACAGCCGCCGCGTTCGCCGCCTTCGCGCTGCTGATCCTGCTCTCGCTCCGTCGCGGCGACCCGGCCTGACGGCGCGGGAGGCGCCGGGGGCACCGGAGACGGAGAGGGGCGCGTCAGAGCGGCGGGAGCCGCTTGCGCAGGAGGCAGAACTCGTTGCCCTCCGGGTCGGCCAGGACGTGCCAGTTCTCGGTGCCGTCCTGACCGACGTCGGCGGGCCTTGCGCCCAGCGCCAGCAGCCGCTCCAGCTCGGCTTCCTGGTCGCGGTCGGTGGGGTTGACGTCGATGTGGAGGGGGAGCTTCCCGGTCCGCGGGTCGCCACTGGGGCTGAGGATGAGCGTGGGCTGCGGACCGCCGAAACCGGCGTCGGGCGGCCCGATCTCGATGCTTCCGTCGTCCTCCCGGCCGAGTTCGACGTAACCGAGGACCTCGCTCCAGAATGCGGCGAGCCGTTCGGGGTCGGCGCAGTCGATGACCAGTTCACTGATGCGGCATGCCATGCCTGTCAGTGTATGAGGGGCTCCGCGTGAAGTCCGAGAGCCCCGGAGTGGGCGCGCCTACTCCGCCCGGAGGGCCCGTGCCGTGGCGGTGCGGGCCGCCCAGCCGGCCGGCAGCAGGGCGCCGGCCGTCGCGATCACCACGCCGGCGGTCGCGAGGAGCGCGAGCAGGGGCGTGGTGTACACGTCGATGTCGGCCGGCGCCGACCGCGCGGCCCATCGCCGGCATCACCCAGTGGTGGAGCGCCACGCCGAGCGGCACCCCGAGCGCGCCCGCCACCAGGCCGGTGAACGTGGTGAAGCACGCGGCGGGCGCACGCGTTTCGGTCACCGTGGAGCACCCGGACGGCGGGTTCCGGGTCCGGGCGGTGATTCCGTGGGAGGCTCCGTGAGCGACGCTCCGCGTGTGGTGATCGTCGACGAACAGGCGCTGGTCCGCACCGGTTTCAGGATGATCCTCGCCGCCGACGGCGAGGCGGCGGTGGGGGCCGTGCGACGGACCCGGCCGGACGTCGTCCTGATGGACATCCGGATGCCGGGCACCGACGGTCTGGAGGCCACCCGCCGCATCGTCGCGGACGAGCCGGCACCGCCCAGGATCGTCGTCCTCACCACCTACGACCTCGACCGGTACGTGTACGCGGCGCTCGACGCGGGCGCGAGCGGCTTCCTGCTCAAGGACGTGGCGCCGGAGCACCTGACGGCGGCGGTCCGTCTCGTCCGCTCCGGTGACGCGCTGCTCGCCCCGGCGATCACCCGCAGACTGGTGGAGCGCTTCGCCGTCTCCGGTGGGCGTCCGGGCGCCCCGCACCGTGAACTGGCCGCCTTCACGCCGCGCGAGCTGGAGGTCCTCGAAGCTTTGGCGCGCGGCCTCAGCAACGCCGAGCTGGCCGCGCGGTTCCGGGTGAGCGAGGCGACGGTGAAGACGCATGTCGCCCGCATCCTGTCGAAGCTCCGGCTGCGCGACCGGGCCCAGGCCGTGATCGCCGCCTACGAGACGGGTCTCGTCACGCCGGGCCCGGACAGCCGGAGCCCGGCCGGCTCCGACTGAGCGACCAGGCCGAACGACGGGCCGTCCGGCAGCACGCCCGGAAGCCCGCCCGGCAGGGCATCCGGCAGGTCGTCCGACGGCCCGTCCGGCCAGGGGTCGGGCAGGTCGTCCGGCAGCGGCGCCTCCGGGCGCAGGAGGTCGTCGAGCGCGGTGAGGCGGATGAGCCGGAGGATCCGGGGCTGGTCGCAGACGAGTCTCCAGCGCGCGCCGCGCTGTCGTGTGCGCCCGGCGCAGTGGGCGAGGAGGCCGAGCCCGGTGGCGTCGCAGAAGGTGAGGCGCCGGATGTCGAGGGTCAGGGCGTCGGACTCCCGGACGAGGGCGTCGAGCTCGGGCCGCAGGTGCCGTACGAGGACGAGGTCGAGCTCGCCCCGGAGGGCGGCGACGGTGAGATCGCCGGTCGAGTGGACGACGAGGTACGGGTCATGACGGGGGATCAGCTGCATCGGACGCTCCACAGGGTGGCTCCATGTGTAGCTTCGAGCGTGGCCGCCCCTCGCCGGGGAGGGACGTTTCGCCTCGGCAGCTGTCACCTGAATCGGTGAATGTGCGGGCCGCCAGGTCCCGTCCGTACGGCCGAGATCCACACAGGAGGACGAGCGGGGCGCCCGTACGCCCCACTTCCCTGACGACGCCGTCGAAGTCCGAACCGCTGACCGTCTGCCCGCCAGTCCGCTAGCCCGCCGTGTGCGACTGGTCGGCTCCCCCAGGCGTCGCCGCCAAGGCCTCCGCCGTGATGCGGTCGAACTGGGCACCCATGGCGGCGGAGAGCGCCTGTGCGGCCGAGAGGGGCCGGACCATGACGGTGAAGTCGTCGATCCTGCCCTCCTCGTCGAAGTGGAGGAAGTCGCAACCGTTGATCTCCTTGTCGCCGACCTTCGCGACGAAGACGAGGGCATGGTCCCGGCCGTCCGCGCTCGCGATCTCGCGGACGTAC
Organism: Streptomyces sp. NPDC093795; assembly: GCF_044764665.1. Classification (NCBI taxonomy): domain Bacteria; kingdom Bacillati; phylum Actinomycetota; class Actinomycetes; order Kitasatosporales; family Streptomycetaceae; genus Streptomyces; species Streptomyces sp. NPDC093795. The sequence goes on along the minus strand of NZ_JBIWIO010000003.1, from coordinate 217,345 downwards.
CGGAAGTCGGTGAAGACGCGCATGACTCCGCGCAGGATCGCGGCGGTGATGGCCTTGCCGGGGTACGGGCGGAAGGCGACCGGGCTGGTGAAGACGACGTCCTCGGCGAGCAGTGCCTCGACGGCGGCGTGGTCCTGGGCCTCCACGGCCTTGCGGAACGGATGCATCAGACGCCTCCATATGCAACTTGTTGAATAGGTGCAGAGGCAGCTAACCGCATCGCTCGCGTCCCGTCCAGTGACGGGCCGCGCCCGCCGCCGATCAGCCCTCGGGCGTCGCCAGAGGGGCCCGCCGGAGGGGCGGCCGGCTCAGCGTGGTCCACGCCCGCAGCAGCCACTCGACCGGCCCGTACCGGTGACGCCTGAGCCACCACCGGCCGATCACCACCTGCGCGGCGAACAGCGCGAGGGCGACGGCCAGGACCACCTGCGGCGACACCCGGCCCACGAGAGCCGCCCCGTACCCGGTGAACAGCAGGGCGCAGACGAGGGACTGGGTGAGGTAGCCGGTCAGGGTCATGCTGCCCACGGGGCCGAGCACAGCCACCGTCCGCCTCCCGAGCCGCCCCTGGGTGAGCCGGAGCACGGTGGCGGCGTACGCGGCGGCGAGCAGCGGCGCGGTGACGACATCGATCCCCATCGCGAGGATCTGGTACGCGCCTCCCGGACACACCAGGCTCGCGTGGGCGTACACGACGGCGCCGAGGAGCCCGACCGTGAAGCCCGCCCACTGCAGGCGGACCAGCAGTGCCCGGTGGCGGGCGAGATCCGCGAGCGCCCGGACCCGCCCGGCGGCGAAGCCCAGGAAGAAGGCGGCAAGGGCGGCCGGGGCCTGGAAGAAGGCGAGCAGGAAAGCCATCTCGGGCAGCTGCCCCAGGTTCGCCCGGATCACGGAGCCGGGGCCGCCGCGCAGCTCCGCCGCGACCCGCTCGGCCTCGGCCGCCACCCCGGGAGCCACTCCCGCCTCACCGCCCGTCAGATGCACGCCCGCCGCGAGGAGCACGTACACGGCGGCGGTCACGACGAAGAGGACCACGGCCGTACGGACGGCGGTGCGGGGACGGATCCGGCGGGCGGCGAGCAGGACCAGGCCGAGGACGGCGTACGCGGTGAGGATGTCGCCGGTGAACAGCAGGGTCGCGTGCAGGGCACCGAGGACGAACAGGCCCGCCAGGCGCCGCAGGAAGCGCGGGACGAAGCGGGCGCCGCTCCGCTCGGCGGAGGCGAGCTGGAGGGTGAAGCTGTAGCCGAAGAGGAACGAGAACAGCAGGAAGAACTTGGCCTCGAAGAACACCGCGACCACCCAGCGGACGGCGTCGTCGAGAGGCGAGGCGAAGCGGGGGTCCTCAAGCCCCGTGCCGTGGTAAGTCGACGCCATGTAGCCGATGTTGACGACGAGGATGCCCAGGAGGGCGAACCCGCGCAGGGCGTCGACGTGCGCCAGGCGTTCCGGGCTCGCCCGTGGTTCGGTGACCTGCCCCTTGGTCCGAGTGGGCAACTGCTTCATGATCTTCCCCCAAAAACTATCGCGGACGGAACGCTCGTTTCGAGAATGAACGTACTACCATCGATAGCGCAAGCGTCATTCCCGGCCAGGCGGCCGGGCCGACCACGAGAAGGAGCGCCGATGGACACGCGGCCGGTGGTGCGCAGGGGCGTACCCGCAGGGAGCGAGGCGCGGGTCGCCGCGCTGTACTGGGAGGCGTTCGGACGGAAGCTCGGTGCCGCCCTGAACCCGCCCGACAAGGCCCGGGCCTTCCTCGCGGCCCACCTCCACCACGACCGGGGCGTCACCGCACTCGTCGACGGCGAGGTGGCGGGGGTGGCGGGCTACCAGCTCGACGGCCGCGGGCTCACCGGCGGCGGGGCGGGAGACGTCCTCGCGGCGTACGGGGTGCTGCGCGGGCTGCCACGGCTTGCCCTCCTCACCCTTTTGGAGCGGCGCCCGGCGGCCCACGAACTCGTGATGGACGGCATCGCCGTAGCCCCCGAGCACCGGGGCGCGGGCATCGGCGCCCGGCTCCTGAGCGAGATCGCGGCCGTCGCGGCCGAGGCCGGCTGCCATCGCATCCGGCTCGACGTCATCGACGTCAACCCGCGGGCCGGCGCGCTGTACGAGCGGCACGGCTTCACCGCCGTGCGCACCGAGAACACCCCTTATCTGCGCGGCCTGATGGGCTTCGGCGCCGTCACGACGATGCACAGGCCCGTCACCGCGGCCGACTCCGGCCCCCGGCCCGCCGCCGGCGCCGACCCCCGGCCCGACTCCGACCCCCGGCCCGACTCCGACCCCCGGACCGGCGCCGGCCTCGGCTCCCGCCACGACGGCGACGGCCTCGGTGGGGAGGGCCGGTGAAGCCCGCGACCCCCTGGAACCCGATCCCCACCCGTACCCTCGTACACGCCCTCGTCCGCGAGGACGGCACCGTCGACGCCGGGGAGCTCTACGCCGTCGCCGGGCTGCTCGCGATGACCGACCAGCAGGTCCGGCTCTGCGTCAAGCGGCTCATGGCCGAAGGGCGTTTCACCCACGAGGGCAGGGGCCGCAAGGCCGTCCTCCGCGCGGTCGCCGATCCCAGCGGCGCCCTCGCCCCCGACGCCGCCCACGTCCGCTACGCCTACCGCCAGGACCACGGGCTCGCCCCCTGGGACGGCGTCTGGCACCTCTTCGCCTTCGCCGTCCCGGAGTCCGCGCGGGCCGCCCGCGACGCGCTCCGCGACACCCTCGTCGGGCTCGGCGCCGCCCCCGTCCAGGGCGGCCTGTACGTGGCCGCGAACCCGATCGAACCGCTCGTCGAGGCCCACGCCCAGCACCTGGGCGTCGCCGCCCAGGTCACCTACCTCACCAGCACCGACCTGCGGGTCGGGGAGCCCGCCGCGCCACGGGAGCTTGCCGCCGCGCTCTGGCCCCTGGACGAGATCGCCGGCCGGCACGAGGAGCTGGCGGCTTTCGCCCGCTCCTGCCTGGACCGGCTCGCCCGCCCGGAGGCCCTGGCGGACGCCGAGCGGCTGACGCTCGCCGTCCAGCTCGCCGCCGCGTTCACGTACGCCATGCGGCCCGACCCCCTGCTGCCCCCCGAGCTGCTCCCCCGGCCCTGGCCCGGCGCACGCGCGCGCGAACTCACCGCCACCGCCTGGGCCGCGCTCGCGCGGCGCCCCGAACCGGAGTCCGGGTCGCCGCTTCCCCGCCTCTTCGCCCTGTACGGGGACCTCGGCGCCGACGCGTGAGACGCGGGCCGCGTGCGGGGTCCCCGGGGGCTTCGTCGGCGCTCCGGGATCAGCCCGCGAAGCGCGCCATCCACGCCTCGACCTCGGCCGAGGAACGGGGCAGGCCCGCCGACAGGTTCTCGTGGCCGTCGTCGGTGACGACGAGGTCGTCCTCGATCCGGACACCGATGCCACGCCACTCCTCGGGCACGGTCAGGTCGTCGGGCTGGAAGTAGAGACCCGGCTCGACGGTGAGCACCATGCCCGCTTCGAGGACGCCGTCGACGTGCTCCCCCGTGCGCGCGTGGGCGCAGTCGTGGACGTCCAGGCCGAGCATGTGCCCGGTGCCGGCCATGGTGAAGCGGCGCTGGAGGCCGAGCTCGTACGCGCGGTCGACGGGGCCCTCGACGAAGCCCCACTCGACGAGCCGCGCCGTCAGATGACGCTGGGACGCCTCGTGGAAGTCGCGGAACGGGGCGCCCGGCTTGACCGCGGCCATGCCGGCCTCCTGGGCCTCGTACACCGCGTCGTACACCTGGCGCTGGACCGGGGTGAAGGTGCCGCTGACGGGGAGGGTGCGGGTGACATCGGCGGTGTAGAGGGAGTGGGTCTCCACGCCGGCGTCGAGCAGGAGCAGTTCACCGGGCCTGACCGGGCCGTCGTTGTCCGTCCAGTGCATGATCGTGGCGTGCTCGCCGGCGGCGCAGATGGTGCCGTAGCCGACGGCGTTGCCCTCCAGGCGTGCCCGGCGGAAGAAGGTGCCCTCGATCCACCGCTCGGAGGAGGCGATCGCCCGGGACAGTTCGCCGACGCAGTCGGTGAAGCCGCGCACGGTGGAGTCGACCGCCTTGCGCATCTCGCCGAGCTCCCAGGCGTCCTTGACGAGCCGGAGTTCGCTGAGCGCCTCCTCCAGCTCGTCGTCGCGCCCCTCGTCGGTGGTGACGGCCGCTTCGAGGGCCGGGTCGTGGCCACGGACGATCCGGGTCGGGACACCGGACCCGGCGGCGAGGTCCTCGGCGGCGGTACGGACGTCCCGGCAGGGCAGTCCGAGGACGCGCTCCGCCTCCGCGAGGGACCGGCGCCTGCCCATCCACAGCTCCGCCGTGTTGCCGGTCCAGAACTCGTCGTCGTTCCGGCTGTCGCGGGGCAGCTGGTAGCAGTAGGCGTCGTGGCCGCCGTCGGCGCGGGGTTCGAGGACGAGGGCGCCGTCGCGTGCCTGGTCCCCGGTCATGTGGACGTAGCCCGAGTACGGGCGGAACGGGTAGGTGTCGTCGTTGGAGCGGGTCTTGAGGTTGCCGGAGGGGACCACGAGACGCTCGCCGGGGAAGCGTGCGGAGAGCGCGGCGCGGCGGCGGGCCGCGTACGGGGCCTGCTCGTCGGGTTCGAGTCCGTGCCGCTCGGTGTCCGCCCACCCCGTCCTCATCAGCGCGGAGAGTTCCTCGCTGACGCCGCCTCCGTAGAGGCCGTTCTTGCGACCCTTCGCCACGTCCTGAACCTTCTTCCCGGTGAGTTCGGTGAGTTGCTCGTCCGCCGGCGGTCCGGCGGTTCCCGGAAGGTACTCCGCCCGGCACGCCCCGGGTGCCCGGATCGGCCACTGGCACGGATCGGACACCGCCCTGGGGCGGCGGGGCGATAATGCGGGGCATGGCGAACCACAAGCTCAGCGAGGCCCTGCGGGTTCTGGGGATCGGTGAGGAGGCCGTACGGGTCTATCTGGAGCTCATCGAACGGGGCCCCGCGCCGCTGAGCGCGATCAGCTCCGGGGCGGGTCTCGAGGGCGCGGCGTTCTCGGCGGCGTACGGCGAACTGATCGACTCGGGTCTGGCGAGCGCCGCCGAGGACGACGCGGACCTGGTGGCGCCGGTTCCGCCGGCCGCCGGTCTGGAGATCCTCGGCCGGCACCGGGCGGCCGAGATCGACGAGTCCCGCATCACCGTCGGGGGCGCGTTCGAGTCGTTCCGGCGGCAGCGGCTCGCCGCGTACGACGACCGGCTCGTGGAGGTCGTCACCGGGGACGCGATCGGTCTCCGGATGCGGCAGGCCTGGGCCAGTGCCCGGGAGGAGATCCGGCAGTTCGACTCGCCGCCGTACTTCCCGCTGGAAGGCGCCACCGAGGACGCGCTCGCCACCCTCGCCCGCGGGGTGACCCAGCGGGTCGTGTACTCACGGGAGTCCCTTGAGCATCCGGGGCAGCTGGAGAACTCCATCGAGCCCTGTATCGAGGCGGGCGAGCAGGCGAGGGTCCTGCCGTCGGTGCCGGTGAAGCTCGTGATCATCGACGACGCGTACGCGCTCGTCTCCCTGTCGATCAGGGAGACGGACGTGTACAACACGATGCTGGTCGTGCAGCCGTGCGGGCTCCTCTCGGCGCTCGTGGCGCTGTTCGAGCAGGCCTGGCAGAACGCGCTGCCCTTCCACGGCCGTTCGCCGCGTCCCGCCGGTCTGCCGCCGGCGGACCGGCGGCTGCTCCGGCTGCTCGCGGCCGGGGCGGCCGACGACGTCATCGCCCGGGAGATCGGGGTCAGCCGCCGCACCCTCTTCCGCCGGGTGCAGGTCCTGATGGCGCGGCTCGGTGCTACGAGCCGGTTCCAGATGGCGTTGCAGGCGCAGCGCTCGGGGTGGCTGTGACGGTCGCCGCCTCGACGGGGGCGGCCGGGGCGGGGGCCTCCGGGACGGCGGGGGCCGGGATCTCCGGGACGACCGGGGCCTCCGTGGCCGGCTGTCCCGCGCCGGTGAGCTGCTGCCACAGGTAGGTGTAGACGAGCGCGCTGTTGTGGGCGGCCTGTTCGTTGTCGCCGGCGCCCGCGTGGCCGCCGCCGGTGTTCTCGTGGAACAGGACGCGGTGGCCGAGTTCCCTCAGTCGCGCCGCGGTCTTGCGGGCGTGGCCGGGATGGACGCGGTCGTCGCGGGTCGAGGTCATCAGGAGGACCGGCGGGTAGTCGCGGTCGGCGGCGAGCCGGTGGTACGGGGAGATCGCGCGCAGGTGGGGGCGGTCGGCCTCGTCGTCGGGGTCGCCGTACTCGGCGATCCAGGACGCGCCCGCGAGGAGCTTGTGGAAGCGGGTCATGTCGAGGAGCGGCACCTGGGCGACGATCGCGCCGAACAGCTCGGGGTGGCGGGTGAGCATCGCGCCCATGAGAAGCCCGCCGTTGCTGCCGCCCGACGCGCCCAGCATGGCCGGGGTGGTGATGCCCCGCGCGACGAGGTCCTCGGCGACGGCGGCGAAGTCCTCGAAGGCCCGGGGCCGTTCGGCGCCGAGTGCGGCCTGGTGCCAGTCGGGGCCGTACTCGCCGCCGCCCCGGATGTTCGCGATCACGTGGGTGCCGCCGCGCTCCAGCCACGCCCGGCCCGTCACGGCGCCGTAGTACGGCGTGAGGGAGACCTCGAAGCCGCCGTAGCCGTAGAGCAGGGTGGGGCCGGGGCCGGTGGCGGCGCGGTCGGGGCCGATGACGAAGTACGGCACGCGCGTGCCGTCGCGGGAGGTCGCGAAGTGCTGGGCGACCGTGAGCCCGGCGGAGTCGAAGCGGTGCGGGGCCTGCTTGAGCACCTCCGAGCCGGCTCCGATCCGGCCCAGGTGGAGGGTGGAGGGCTGGAGGAACCCGGACACGTCGAGGACGTACTCGTCGGACACGTCGGGGTCGGTGTCGACGACGCTGACGGCGGACAGCTCCGGAACCCCGACGAGCGGCTCGCGCGTCCAGCTCCCGTCGGCGCCGGGGGTGAGGACCTCGATGCGGGTGCTGACGTCCCGCATCGTCTCCAGGATCAGGTGGTTACGGGTCCAGCTGTGCCCGGCGAGCGCGGTCCGCCGGTCTGGCGTGAAGAGCACCTGGGGCGTGCGGTCGCCCGCCAGGAAGGCGTCGAAGTCGAACGCGAGGAGCGAGCCGGTCGGCTGCCCGAGCCACGCGGACTTGAGGGTGACGATCAGATGGCGCCGGTGGGCGTAGGCGACGGCGTCGTCGGGCACGTCGATCCGGAGGCGCGTGCCGTCGGGCCGCAGGAGGTACGTCTCGCTGCGGAAGAAGTCGAGGGAACGCCCGACGAACTCCCGCTCGAACCCGGGTGTGGTGTCCCGGTAGCCCCAGGCGGCCACGTCCCCCCGCTCGCCCTCGAAGACGAGTTCGGCGGCCTCCACCGGGGTACCGCGCCGCCATCGGCGGACGGTGCGCGGATAGCCGGAGTCGGTCAGGGAGCCGGGCCCGAGGTCCGTACCGACGAGGACTGTGTCGGCGTCGACCCAGCCGATGCGCGTCTTGGCCTCCGGAAGCCGGAAGCCGCCGTCGACGAACTCACGGGTCCCGAGGTCGAATTCACGGACCACGACGGCGTCGCCGCCGTCCCGCGAGAGCCGTACGAGAGCCCGGTCGTACTCCGGCCGCCGGACCCGCGCCCCGTCCCACACCCACTTCTCGCCCTCGGCGGCGGCCAGCGCGTCGACGTCGAGCAGGATCTCCCACTCGGGCACCTCCTCCCGGTACCGCTCCAGGGTCGTGCGCCGCCAGACCCCGCGCACATGCTCGGCGTCGCGCCAGAAGTTGTAGAGGTACGCCCCGCGCCGCACGGTGTAGGGGATCCGGTCGGAGGCGTCGAGCACCTCCCGCAGGCGCGTCTTCAACGCGCCGAACCCGGCGTCCCCGGCCACCGTGCGCGCCGTCTCGGCGTTCCGCTCGGCCACCCACGCGAGGGCGGGCTCGCCCGAGATGTCTTCCAGCCACAGGTACGGATCGTCATCGGTCACGCCTCGTATTGTGCAGGCCGGGACGGACCCGTGTGCGCGGTCAGCCACGTCCACCCCTGCTGCGTAGCAGCAGACAGAGGAAGTACGGGGTGCCGATGGCGGCGGTCATCAGGCCCGCCCCGAGCTGGGCCGGTGCGATCACGGTCCGCCCCACCAGGTCGGCGGTGCAGACGAGGACCGCGCCGAGGAGGACCGCGACGGGCACCACGCGGGCGTGCCGGCGGCCCACCAGGGCGCGGGCCGCGTGCGGGGCGACGAGCCCCACGAAGCCGATCGTGCCGGCGGCGGCGACGGCGGTGGCGGTGAGCAGGACGGCGAGGACGAGGAAGCCTAGGCGGCCGCGTCCGAGGCGCAGGCCGAGCAGCCGTGGGGTGTCCTCGTCGAGCGACACCAGGTCGAGTTCGGTACGCCGGGCGGCCGCGACGGCCACGCCGACGGCGAGGACCGCGGCGAGGGGCACCACGTCGGGCAGGGAGCGCCCGTAGGTGGAGCCCGAGAGCCAGGTGAGGGCCTTCGTCGCGTTGAACGGGTCGGTGAGGATGATCAGGAGGCTGATCAGGGCGGCGGCGCCGATGGCGACGCCGAAGCCGACGAGGACGAGCCTGTTCTGCTGGAAGCCGCCCCGTGCGGCCAGTCCGAAGACGAGCACGGAGCTGGCGGCGGCGCCCGCGAAGGCGGCGGCCGCGACGCCCCACGAACTGGCCAGGGGCACGGTCGTCACGAGGAGTACGGCCCCCAGCGCGGCGCCGCCTGAGACGCCCAGGATGCCGGGTTCGGCGAGCGCGTTACGGGTGACGGCCTGGACGAGGGTGCCGGCCAGGGCGAGCGCGGCGCCCGCCAGGAGGGCGGCGAGGACGCGGGGCACCCGGGTGTCGAGGACGAAGGTGACGGTCCGGCCGGCCTGCCCCTGGGCCCAGTTGACGACGTCGCCGAGGAGCAGCTTGCTGTCACCGAGGAGCACGCCCGCGATGACGATGCCGACCAGGACGGCCACCAGGGCCGCGGTGACGGTGAGGAAACGGGCGCGGCTCCTGATGCGGAGCCGCTCGGTGGCGGTGGCTCCGGCCGTGTCCCGGACGCGGGTGGCCATGACGATCAGGAAGACGGCGCCGACGAGGCTGGTGACGACGCCGGTGGGGACGGCGACCGCCACGTCCGCCGGTACGACGGCCCGCAGCAGGACGTCGGAGCCGAGGACGAGGGCGGCGCCGGCGAGACCGGCGGCGGGCAGGAAGCCCCGGGAGCGGGTGAAGCCGCGGAACCTGCGGGCGAGGGGCCGGACGAGCGCGGGGGCGCACAGACCGACGTAGCCGACGGGTCCGGCGAGGGTGACGGCGGCCGTGGAGAGCAGGGCGGCGAGGACGACGGCCGTGACCCGGGTGGCGCGGACGGGGACGCCGAGCCCCCGGGCGGCGTCGTCACCGAGGGCGAGGGCGTCGACCCGGCGGGCGATGAGCAGCAGTCCGACGAGGCCGACGAGGGCGATCGGGGCCATCTGCAGGACGCCGCCGAAGCCGTTCTGGGAGATGCTGCCCTGGTTCCACTCGTACAGCCCCTCGGTCTGCCGGGGGAACAGGAGGAGCAGGCCCTCGGTGACGGCGGTGAGGCCGAGGGTGAGGGCGCTGCCCGCGAGGACGAGCCGGACCGTTCCGGCGCCGAGGCCCGAGAGGGCGAGGACGACGGCCGCCGCCGCGAGACCGCCGGCGAACGCGAAGGCCGAGGACGCGAACAGCGGGAGCGAGAGGCCGAAGGCGGCGGTGAGGCCGAGCGCGAAGTAGGAGCCGGCGTTGACGGCGAGGGTGTCGGGCGAGGCGAGGACGTTGCGGCTGACGGCCTGGAGGGCGGCGCCCGCGATGCCGAGGACGGCGCCGACCAGCAGGCCGGCGGTCATCCTCGGCAGACGGGAGGCGACGACGACGGAGGCGTCGGCCGGATCGGCCTGGCCCGTGAACGCCTTCCACACCTCGGGGGCGCCGACGGCGGCCGTGCCCTGGGTGATGTCCACGAGCGCGAGCGCGGTGACGAGAAGGACCAGGGCGGCCGTCACCGGGGCCGTGCCCGTGCGGGACGGGGCCGCCGGCGGACGGGTGGCGGGGGTGGTTGCGGTGACGGCCATGGTGTTACTTCGTCAGGGCGGCGACGACGGAGTCGACGTACGTGCTCATCGACCGGGGGCCGCCGAACATCCAGATGCCGTCGGGCAGCCGGTGCACGTTGCCCTTCTTGACGAACGGCAGGGACGTCCACACCTTGTCCTTGGCCAGGACACCGGTGAACGGCGTGCTGGCGGCGTCGCCGTCGTTGCCGACGTACGCGAACTGCACGTCACCGAGCTTGGTGAGGCCTTCGACGTCGGTGGCGGCGAGGCCGTAGGCCGGGTCGCCCTTGACGGTCCAGGCGTTCTTCAGACCGAGCTTCTCGCTGACGGCGCCGATCAGCGAACCGCTGGTGTAGGGGCGGATCGAGACCTGGTTGGACATGACGTAGCCGTCGGCGAAGGCGTACGCGCTCCCGGCGAGGCCGGCGTCGGCGAGCTTCTTCTTTCCTTCGTCGAGCTTCGCCTGGAACTGCTTCTTGAGCTCGTCGGCCTTCTGCGTGGTGCCGGTGGCCTCGGCGATGGCGTCGAGGTCCGCGGTCATCCGGCCGATCGGGTCGGCGGCGTCGGCGGCCTTGAGGGTGAGGACCGGGGCGACCTTGCGCAGCTGCTTCACGGCGGCCGGCGGCAGGTCCGTGGTGGCGACGATGAGGTCGGGCTTCAGGGCCGCGACGGTCTCCACGCTCGGCTCGCCGCGGGTGCCGATGTCATTGGGCTCGTTCTTGAGCGGGACGGCGGTGTCCCAGGTCTTGTAGCCCTTGACGTCGGCGACGCCCACCGGGTCGACGCCCAGCGTGATCAGGTGCTCGACGACGTTCCACTCGGTGCCGACGACCTTCTTGGCGGGGCCGTCGAGCTCCACCTTCGCGCCCGTGGAGTCGGTGAGGGTGATGCGTTCGGTGGTCTTCTTCGCGTCGTCGGCGGCGGGCTCGGTGGTGCCGCAGGCGGTCAGGGTGAGGGCCGCGGTGGTGGCGGCCGCCGCGGTGAGGAGGAGGCGTCTCATGAGGTGGTGCTGAGCCTTTCGCTTCGCGAGTGGTGGCGGCCCAGCGCACGGGTGCGGAGCCGGCCGGTGAGGGGATCGGTGTCGACCTCGATGCGGATGCCGTACGTGCCGGTCAGGCGCTCCGGCGTCAGGACGTCCACGGGGCTGCCGTCGGCGACGACCCGTCCCGCGTCGAGCAGGACGATCCGGTCGGCGACGGCGGCGGCCTGGTCGAGGTCGTGGAGGACGGCGCCGACGGCGATGCCGTGGTCGTCCGCCAGGTCACGCATGAGGTCGAGGAGTTCGACCTGGTAGCGGAGGTCGAGATAGGTGGTCGGTTCGTCGAGCAGCAGGACGCCCGTCTCCTGGGCGAGGCAGCCGGCGAGCCAGACGCGCTGGAGCTGGCCGCCGGAGAGGTGTTCGGCTCCGCGTCCGGCGAGTTCGGCGACGCCGGTCATGGCGAGGGCGCGGTCCACCGCGGCCCGGCCGTCCGGGTCGGCCTTGCCCCAGCGTCCGCGGTAGGGGTAGCGGCCGAATTCGACCAGGTCCCGTACGGTCAGTCCGCTGGGTGTGGGGCGCCCTTGGGTGAGCAGGGCGACATGGCGCGAGAACTGACGGGGGCTCATCGCGAGGCAGTCGGTGGCTCCGTCGAGGACGAGCGTGGCGGTCCGCGGCTGCTGGAGCCGTGCGATCGTGCGGAGCAGCGTCGACTTGCCGCTGCCGTTCGGCCCGACGAGGACGGTCACTTCGCCGGGGCGCAGCGTCATGGCGGCGTCGTGGACGACGTCGACGCCTTCGTACGCCACGGTGACACCCGTGGCCGAGAGTTCGTGACCGTGGGGACGCGGGGTCGCGGCGGTCTGTTCAGCTGCTTGCACGTCGCAGAGGTTAGCCTAACCTTACCGATCACCGGAAGGGGGGTCCGCGAGGCCGCCCGCAAGACCGAATCCGGCCAAGCTCGCGACCGCCTTCGCGCAGTCACGGCGGAACCTCGGGGAAGAACCGCACCCCTACCCCTGTTGGTAGAACCGTGAACGATTTCGTGGTCGAAGAGGCAGCCGCCCGGGCGGTCGCGCGGCGGCAGCCCGCGCCGGTGGACGTCGCCGTCATCGGGGCCGGACAGGCGGGCCTCTCGGCCGCCTTCCATCTGCGCCGCGCCGGGCTCGAACCGGACCGGGACTTCGTCGTCCTCGACCACGCCCCGCGGCCGGGCGGCGCCTGGCAGTTCCGCTGGCCCTCCCTCACGTACGGCAAGGTCCACGGGATGCACGCGCTGCCCGGCATGGAGCTGACCGGCGCCGATCCCGCGCGCCCCTCGTCGGAGGTGATCGGCGCCTACTTCGACACCTACGAGCGCACCTTCGACCTGCGGATCCACCGTCCCGTCGACGTGACGGCCGTCCGCGAGGGGGACGGCGGACGGCTCCTCGTCGAGACCTCCGAGGGCGCGTACGCCACCCGGGCCCTGATCAACGCCACCGGCACCTGGGACCGTCCCTTCTGGCCGCGCTACCCCGGCCAGGAGACCTTCCGGGGGCTCCAGACGCACACCGCCGGATACCCGGGCCCGGCGGGGTTCGCCGGCAAGCGGGTCCTCGTCGTCGGCGGTGGCGCCTCCGGCACCCAGCACCTCATGGAGATCGCGGACGTCGCCGCCGAGACGTTCTGGGTGACCCGGCGCGAACCCGTCTTCCGCGAGGGCCCCTTCGGGGAGGCGGAGGGCCGGGCGGCCGTCGCGCTCGTCGAGGAGCGGGTGCGGCGCGGGCTGCCTCCGCAGAGCGTCGTCTCGGTCACCGGGCTCCCGCTCAACGACGCGATCCGCTCGGCACGCGCGCGCGGGATCCTGGACCGTCTCCCGATGTTCGACCGGATCACCCCGACCGGCGCGGCCTGGGACGACGGCCGAAGCATCGACGTGGACGTGATCCTCTGGGCGACCGGTTTCCGGGCGGCGATCGACCATCTGACCCCGCTGCGGCTGCGCGAACCGGGCGGCGGCATCCGGGTCGAGGGGACGCGTGCGGTACGGGACGAGCGCGTCCACCTCGTCGGCTACGGACCCTCGGCCTCGACGATCGGCGCCAACCGGGCCGGCCGCGCGGCCGTCTCCGACATCCGCCGCCTCCTCCGCGGCGCCCCCGTGACGGCCTCGGCGGCCGTCACCACGGCCACCGCTCCGGTCACCGCCGCCGCCACCGCCACCGCCCCGGCCGGGTGAACCGATGGCACCGGCCCGGTCGTACGGCCGGGCTCAGCCCTTCGTGGCGCCCCGGATCGCGTTGAACTCGGCCACGTTGGCCTGGTGGGCCGCATAGTCGGCCGTGAAGCGGGTGTCTCCGGGTGCCACCGTGACGAAGTAGAGCCAGTCGCCGTCCGCCGGCCGGATCACCGCGTCCAGGGCCATGTCCCCCGGGTTGCCGATGGGCGTCGGCGGCAGGCCCTTCCGCTCGTAGGTGTTGTACGGGCTCTCGGTCCGCGTGTCCTCGTGCGTCGTGTCCAGAGTGCTGCGGCCCAGCGCGTAGTTGAGGGTCGAGTCCATCTGGAGCGCCATGCCACGGGCGAGCCGGTTGTGGACGACCCGGGCGACCTTCGCCATGTCCTCCGGGTTGTCCGCCTCGGCCTGCACGATGCTGGCCGCGACGACCGTCTCGTACACGCTCAGTCGCCGCGCCTTGGCCCCCTCGACGACCCGCGCGGCACCGAAACGCTTGCCCGCCGTGTCCACCATGAAGCGCAGCAGGCCCTCCGGGGTGGTGGCCTTGAGCACCGGATAGGTGGCGGGGAAGAGATAGCCCTCGGGGTTGCCGCCGGCGGCCGCGGGCAGCGGAAGGGCCGTCCCCGGCGCGGTCGCGGTCTTCCGCGAGGTCCCCTCGGGCAGGCCGAGCGCCCGGTCGACGGCCGTGTACACCTGGCCGGCCCGCCAGCCCTCGGGGACGAGCAGCGCCCGGGGCTGCTCGACGGCGGGATCGTCACGGGTCAGGAGCAGCGGGACGGTGACCGCGGCGGCCACGGCGAGAGCCGCTCCGACGAGGAGCGCTGCCTTGCCGCGCCTGGTCAGTCGAGGGCGGCGACGCGAGGGTGCGTACGGTGACGGCGGCCGGTACGTCATGGCCGCACGCTAACCCGGTCCGTACCGGAATCCGGGGAACCCGCGCACGCGGCGGCGCCGCCGGCCCCCTGGGACGGGGAACCGACGGCGCCGGGCACTGCGAGCGTCAGACGAGCCATCCCAGGAAGTGGAGGACGCCGGCGAGCAGATCGGTGATGACGTTCATGGTGGTGCTTCTCCTCGTACAGGTACAGCAGTGGGACTGCTGCGTTCAGCGGGACTGCGCGGTCACGGTCTGCAGCCCGTCGATCGCGCACCGCAATCTTCCGACGCCGTACGGGAGTGGGGCAACGATTCCTGGAACGATCACACGTTCTGGGGAACAACCGCTCCCACGTTCGTTTGTTCGGCCTCGGTCGTCACTCCCGTGGCGGCCAAGGCGCCGCGCGCGTCCCGGCGCACCAGGGCCGCGTACCGCCCGTCCCGCGCGAGCAGTTCGTCGTGGGTGCCGCGCTCCGCGATCCGCCCCGCCTCCAGGACGACGATCTGGTCGGCGTCCCGGACGGTGGAGAGCCGGTGGGCGATGGTGATCGTGGTGCGGCCCGCGGAGAGGGCGTCGATGGCCTGCTGCACCGCGTGCTCCGTACGGGTGTCGAGCGCGCTGGTCGCCTCGTCGAGGATCAGCACCGGCGGGTCGCGCAGGATGGTGCGGGCGATGGCCAGGCGCTGCTTCTCACCGCCCGAGAAGCGGTAGCCGCGCTCGCCGACCAGGGTGTCGTACCCCTCGGGGAGCGAGGCGATGTGCTCGTGGATCTGGGCGGCGCGGGCGGCGGCCTCGATCTCCTCGTCGGTGGCGTCCGGCTTGGCGAAGCGGAGGTTGTCGGCGACGGAGGCGTGGAAGAGGTACGTCTCCTGGGAGACGACGCCGACCGCGCGGGCGAGGGTGTCGAAGTCCAGGTCGCGCACGTCGACGCCATCGAGGGTGACCCGGCCGCCGGTGACGTCGTACAGGCGGGGCACGAGATAGCTGAGGGTCGACTTGCCGGAGCCGGTGGAGCCTACGACAGCCAGGCTGCCCCCGGCGGGGACGGTCAGGTCGAGGGAGTCGAGGGTCGGGCGGCCCTCGCCCTCGGGGTCGTAGCGGAACGTGACGTTCTCGAAGGCGACCTCGCCGCGGACCTCGGCGAGCCGGACCGGCTCGGCGGGTTCGGTGATGTCGACGGGCAGGTCGAGGTACTCGAAGATGCGCTGGAAGAGCGCGAGGGACGTCTGCATCTGCACGCCGGTGGAGAGCAGGCTGACGGCGGGCCGGAAGAGGCCCTGCTGGAGCGAGACGAAGGCGACGAGCGTGCCCAGCGAGATCTGGGTCCCGCCCGAACTCACCGCGATGCCGGCGGCCCAGTAGATCAGGGCGGGCATGGCGGCCATGACGATGCCGATGGTGGACATCCGCCAGCGTCCGGCCATGGAGGAGCGCACCTCGAGGTCGACCAGGCGCTCGGACTCCGCGGCGAAGGACTGCGTCAGCGAGTCGGCGCGGCCCATGGTGCGGCCGAGCAGGATGCCGCTGACGGAGAGGGACTCGGTGACGGTCGCGGCCATGGCGGCCATCTGCTTCTGGCGCTGGGTGGTGATCCGCTTGCGCTCACGGCCGACGCGGCGGCTGATCCAGACGAAGGCCGGCAGCAGAGCGAGCGAGACGAGCGTGAGGCGCCAGTCGAGGGCGAGCATGGCGACGACGGTCGCGATGACGGCGGTGAGGTTGGAGACGAGGGAGGTGGCCGTCGAGGTCACGGTCGCCTGCATGCCGCCGATGTCGTTGGCGATGCGGGACTGGACCTCGCCCGTGCGGGTGCGGGTGAAGAAGGCGAGCGGCATCCGCTGGAGCTGCTCGTAGACCCCGGTGCGCAGGTCGTGCATGACCCGCTGGCCGACGGTGGTGGAGATCAGGGTCTGGAGCACGCCGAAGACGCTGGTCAGGACGGCGGTGGCGATCATGCCGAGGGCGAGCAGGCTGAGCAGCCCGGTGCGGCCCTGGGGGATCGCGGTGTCCAGGATCTCCTTGAGCAGGAAGGGTGAGGCGACCGTGACGAGCGAGGCGGCGCCGACCAGGAGACCGACGACGACCAGGCGGGCGCGGTAGGGGCGGAAGAGTCCCAGGATGCGCCGCAGCTGCGCGGGCTCCTTCGGCCGTGCGGAGTCGCGGGGCGGGGGCGTCCAGTCGGGCTGGTCGTGGGGGCGCATGGGCTCCTTCGAGGGGTTCGGGTCGACCGCCGCGGGCGCGGGGCCGACGAAGACCATAGCTCATTGTTACCTATACTCACAATGAACTACATCCTGATATTGTTCCCGCATGACCGCCTCCGACCCGCTGGACGCCTCCGACCGGCCGACCTCCGCCCCGCTGACCAGGACCGACGCCGACGGGCTCCTCGCCGAGCAGCTCCTCCGCCTCACCCGGCGGCTGCACCGCATCCAGAAGCGCCACCTGGAGCCGGTCGGCATCACCCCCGCCCAGTCCAGGCTGCTGCGGACGGTCGCGCACTTCGGGGAGCCGCCCCGGATGGCCGACCTCGCGGCCCGCCTCGAGGTCGTCCCGCGCGCGGTGACCAGTCTCGTCGACGGCCTGGAGGCCGTCGACCGGGTGCGCAGGGTGCCCGACCCGAGCAACCGGCGGGTCGTGCGGATCGAGCTCACCGACGCGGGCCGCGCCACGCTGCGGGAGCTGCGAAGCGCGCGCCGGGCGGCCGCAGAGGACATCCTTGCTCCATTGACCGCCGCACAGCGCGAGGTACTCGGAGGTCTGCTGTCCGCCCTGGTCGACCCCGGCCCGGAGGGCTGCTGCTGACCCCCCGGGTGCGGGGACGCGCCGAAGGGGAGCCGTTGACATGCCGCTGTTCGAGCCGAACCCGCAGGCCCTTCGCCCCGGTAGGAAGCGGAGTCCGGCCCCGGACCGCGTCCCGGAGCTCCAGGCCCGGGGCACGCCACGGCGGATGCGCGAGGAGCTGACCGAACTCCTCGGCGAGGACAAGGTCCTGTCGGGGATCTCCGACCTGGTCCGGTACGCCTCGGACGCCAGCCCGTACCGCTTCGTGCCGCAGGTCGTCGTGGTCGCCGAGGACATCGACGACATCTCCACGATCCTGTCGTACGCGCACGGCAAGGGCCGCGCGGTGGTCTTCCGGGCCGCGGGGACCAGCCTCAACGGGCAGGCGCAGGGCGAGGACATCCTGGTCGACGTGCGCCGCCACTGGGTGGGCGTCGAGGTCCTGGACGGCGGCGCGCGCGCCCGGATCCGCCCCGGCACCACCGTCGTACGGGCCAACGCCGCGCTCGCCCCGCACGGGCGGGTCCTGGGCCCCGACCCGGCGAGTGCCGTCGCCTGCACGATCGGCGGGGTCGTCGCCAACAACGCCTCGGGCATGACGGCCGGGACGACGCGCAACTCGTACCGGACCGTCTCCTCGCTCACCTTCGTCCTGCCGAGCGGGACCGTCGTCGACACGGCCGACCCGGCCGCCGACGAGGAGCTGGCGCGCGCCGAGCCGAGGCTGTGCGCGGAACTGACGGCGATCAAGGCGGAGATCGAGGCGGACGCCGAGCTCACCGCCCGGATCCGCGCCAAGTACGCCATCAAGAACACCAACGGCTACCGGCTCGACGCCTTCC
This sequence comes from Streptomyces sp. NPDC093795, assembly GCF_044764665.1. Taxonomy (NCBI): domain Bacteria; kingdom Bacillati; phylum Actinomycetota; class Actinomycetes; order Kitasatosporales; family Streptomycetaceae; genus Streptomyces; species Streptomyces sp. NPDC093795. The sequence goes on along the minus strand of NZ_JBIWIO010000003.1, from coordinate 199,606 downwards.
TCGACGGCGACACGCCGGTGCGGATCCTGCGCGGTCTCATGGTCGGCTCCGAGGGCACCTTCGGTTTCATCTCGGAGGTCGTCTTCGACACGCTGCCGCTGGACCGCGAGGTGTCCACGGCGCTGCTCTTCTTCCCCTCGCTGCCGGCGGCGGCGGCCGCCGTGCCTCTCTTCACCGAGGCCGGGGCGCTGGCCGTCGAGCTGATGGACGGCAACACGCTGCGGGCATCGGTGAGCGTGGCGGGCGTGCCCGCGGACTGGGCGGAGCTGCCGAGGGAGACGGCGGCGCTCCTGGTGGAGTTCCGGGCGCCGGACGCGGCGGCGCGCGAGGCGTACGAACGGGCGGCGGACGAGATCCTCGCCGGGCTCCACCTGGTGGCCCCGGTGGCCTCCGTGGAGAACGCGTTCACCCGCGACCCGCAGAGGATCGCCGGGTACTGGAAGGCCCGCAAGGCCTTCGTGGCGGCGGTCGGCGGCGCCCGCCCCTCCGGTACGACCCTGATCACCGAGGACTTCGCCGTGCCGCCGGCCCGGCTCGCTGAGGCCTGCGCGGCCCTGCTCGACCTCCAGTCCCGGCACGGCTTCGACGCGGCCGTGGCCGGTCACGCCGCGCACGGCAACCTCCACTTCCTCCTCGCCTTCGACGCGGCCGACCCCACCGACGTCGAGCGGTACGCGCGCTTCATGGACGAGTTCTGCAAGCTGACCGTGGAGCGCTTCGACGGCTCGCTGAAGGCGGAGCACGCCACCGGCCGCAACATCACGCCCTTCCTCGAACTGGAGTGGGGGACGCAGGCGACCGACCTGATGTGGCGCATCAAGGAGGCCGTCGACCCCGACGGGGTGCTGGCGCCGCGGATCGTCCTGGACCGCGACCCGCACGCCCATCTGCGCGGTCTGAAGACGATCCCGTCCGTGGAGCGGATCGCCGATCCCTGCATCGAGTGCGGCTTCTGCGAGCCGACCTGCCCCAGCAAGGACCTGACGACCACTCCGCGCCAGCGGATCGTGCTGCGCCGGGAGATGATGCGGCAGCGCGTCGGCTCGCCCGTCGAGACCCGGCTCCTGGAGGCGTACGGCTACGACGCCGTCGACACCTGCGCCGGTGACTCGACCTGCAAGCTGGCCTGCCCCGTGGGGATCGACACGGGCGCCCTGATGAAGGAGTTCCGGCACGAGCGGCACTCGCCGCGCGAGGAGCGGATCGCCGCCCTCGCGGCGAGGAACTTCCGGGCCGTGGAGGCCTCCGCGCGGCTCGCGCTCGCGGCGGCCGACCGGATCGGGGACCGGGTCCTGGAGTCGGTGACGGGCCTGGCCCGCCGGGCGGTCAGCAGCGACCTCGTACCCGAGTGGCTGCCGCAGATCCCGGGCGCGGCGGCGCGGCGACTGCCCCGCACCCACCGCCCGGCGGCGGTCGCCGTCTACTACCCGGCCTGTGTGAACCGGATCTTCGGAGGTCCGGACGGCGACCGGGGGCCCTCGCTCCCCGAGGCGGTGGTCGCGGTGTCGGCGCGGGCGGGGAAGCCGGTGTGGATCCCGGACGACGTGGCCGGTACGTGCTGCGCGACCATCTGGCACTCCAAGGGGTACCGGCGCGGCAACGAGGTGATGGCGAACCGGGTCGTCGAGGCGGCCTGGGGGTGGACGGCGGGCGGGACACTCCCGCTGGTGGTGGACGCCTCCTCGTGCACGCTCGGCATCGCGCACGAGGTGGTGCCGTACCTGACGGAGGACAACCGGGCGCTGCACGCGGAGATGACGGTGGTGGACTCGCTGGTGTGGGCGGCGGACGAGCTGCTCCCCCGGCTCGACGTCCGCCGCCGTGTCGCCTCCGCCGTGGTGCATCCGACGTGTTCGATGCGGCACCTGGGCGACGAGGAGCAGCTGACGGTGCTCGCGGAGGCCTGCGCGGAGGAGGTCGTCGTCCCCGCCGACGCGGGCTGCTGCGCCTTCGCGGGCGACCGGGGGATGCTGCGTCCGGAGCTGACGGCCTCGGCGACCGCCCGTGAGGCGGCCGAGGTGACGGCGCGGTCCTTCGACGCGTATCTCTCGGCCAACCGGATGTGCGAGATCGGGATGGACCGGGCGACGGGCCACACCTACGGGTCGGTGCTCCTCGCCCTGGAGCGTGCGACGCGCCCCTGACGGCCCGCCGGGCCGGCTGATCGACGGCCCTCAGCCCGGGCGGCGTCCCTGACGGCCCCTCACCCCGACCTGGTGAGGGGCCTTCGTACATTCGGGTGACGCCGGGTGATCCGTACCGCTCGGCGCGATGTCCGGCACCGTACAGTCCGACCATCCGACGGGACGGCCGTGCACTCGGTCCGGGAGGTTCCATGAACGAGCAGACGCCGGGGGCTCCGAGCCGCCGCCAGGTCCTCGGGACCGCCGCGGCGGCCGGTGCGGGGCTCGGTGCCGGCGCCTTCGGCGGCCCGTCCGCCCGGGCCGCCGAGGCCTCAGGGGTCGTGGCCGCGCCGAAGCGCCGCGGGGCCACCATGGCCGGAGTCCCCTTCGAGAAGCGCTCCACGGTCCGGGTCGGCATCGTCGGGTACGGCAACCGCAGCGCCGCCATGATCGGCCACTTCCTCTCGCTCCCCGGGGTCCGTGTGACCGCCGTCTGCGACCCCGTACGCGACAAGGCGCAACGAGCGGCCGCCAAGGTCACGGCCGCCGGACACCCGGCCCCCGCCCTGTACACGAACGGCGAGAGCGACTACGAGAAGCTCTGCGCCCGCTCGGACGTCGACCTCGTGTACGTGGCCACCCCCTGGGAGAGTCACTTCGCGATCGCCCGTGCGGCGATGCTGAACGGCAAGCACGCCGGCGTGGAGTGCCCGGTCGCGATGCGGCTCGACGAGCTGTGGGAGCTGGTCGACCTGTCGGAGCAGACCCGCCGCCACTGCATGCAGCTGGAGAACTGCTGCTACGGCCGGAACGAGCTGCGGGTGCTGCGGATGGCGCACGCCGGCAAGTTCGGCCGGCTCCTGCACGGCGCGGGGGCGTACAACCACGACCTGCGTGCGCTGCTGTTCTCCCCGACGTACTACGAGGGTCCCTGGCGCCGGCTGTGGCACACGCGGATGCGGGGCGACCTGTACCCCACCCACGGCTTCGGTCCCGTCGCCGCCTACATGGACGTCAACCGGGGCGACCGGGCGGTGAGCATCAGCAGCTTCGGCACGCCGGCGCTGAGCCTCGCCGAGTACCGCGAGGAGAACATGCCGGCCGGTGACCCGAGCTGGAAGGAGTCGTACACCGGCAGCGACCGGACGATCAGCCTGGTCCAGACGGCCAAGGGGCGGGTGATCCGCCTCGAGCACGACGTGTCCACCCCGCACCCGTACAGCCGGGTCAACAGCCTGGGCGGTACGCGGGGCGTCTTCGAGGACTTCCCCGCCCGGGTGTACATCGAGCCGGACCACAAGGACGACGAGTGGGGCGACTTCTCGGCGTACGCGGCCGAGTTCGACCACTGGCTCTGGAAGGACCACGCGAACCCGCCGGGCGCCCACGGCGGCATGGACTACCTGATGGTGTTCCGGCTGATGCAGTGCATGCGGCTCGGGCTCACGCCGGACTTCGACGTGTACGACGCCGCCACCTGGACGGCGCCGCTGCCGCTGAGCGACGCCTCGATCAAGGCCAAGGGCGCCCCGCAGGAGATCCCCGACTTCACGCGCGGCGAGTGGGCCAGGACCCGCGCGGGCCTGGACTCGGCGAAACCTGCCTGAGGGGGGCGGTTACCCGGCCCGGCGTACGGGCCAGGGCTCTGGCGTACGGTGCCCGGTCCCGCGTACGGGGCCCGGGCACCGCCGTTCTCAGCAGCGCCGCAGGTCCTGCGTGACGGTGCCCTGGACGGTCGTGACGCTCCGGTCGTGGCAGCCGTCGGAGCCGTACAGCCGGTACCGCTCGTTCGTGGTGCCGACCGCGTGCCGCTGGTCGCGCGGGACGCCGGTGGTGTACGTGGCGTCCCCGGTGTACGTGTCGTCGAGCCACGACCAGGAGAGTCGCCGTCCGTCGCGCACGACGCTCGTGGCGGCGCGGTCCCCGAGGGTGAGAACCGTCCGGAGCCGGTCGCCCGCGCCGATCGTCGTCTCTCCGTCCATGGTGTACGTCCGGTCGGTGCGGGTGACGGTCCGGCCGGCGGTGACGGTCTCCCGGTCGGTCCAGCGCGCGGTGAACGCGTCCGGGTTCTCGCCCTCGCCCCAGCGGTGGACGGAGGTGTGGGCGACGGTCCGGTCGACGGTGGTGACGATCCGGCCGTGCGAGGTGTTCAGATGCCCGGCGACGGTGAGCCGGTGGTCCGCGTCCGTGTCCAGACGGTGCGGCGAGCCCGCCGTGTAGCGGGAGGAGTTGTGCGGGGTGGTCTCCTCGTGGCGGTCGAGGCCACCGGTGACGACCCGGCTGCCCTCGTCCTGCCAGAGCAGCACGTTGGTGGGGGTGGACCAGCCCGCCTGACCGGCGGGGACTCCGGCGACGGCGACGTCGACGCGGTGGGCGCGGCCGTCGTTGAGGAGGGCGGCGAAGGGCGTCAGGTCGTAGACGATCGGCTGGACGTCGAAGGCGCGCGGCCCGGGGGTGACGTACCAGAGGAAGGGGTTGGACCAGCCGCCGGTCCAGACCGTGGGGAAGGGCGCGGCGATGCCGGCGAGGCGGCCGTCGACGGAGACGCGGACCTCCCGGTGCGGGCCTTCGGCGGCGCGGCAGGAGTAGGGGGCGGCGTCGGGCACGGAGAGGTACCAGTACTCCTCGCAGCCGCCGCCGGAGCCGGTGGCGTACACCTCGGCGAGGACGCGTTCGGTGTTGCGCGGGGTGGTGAGGGTGGCGCCGGTGAGCGGGATCACCCGGTCGGGCGTACCGGCTGCGGGCTTCACGCGGCCCTCGGCGGTGTGGAAGGTGAGGGTGACGCGGACGTCGAGGACGCCGGTGTACGTCTCGTTCACGACATTGCCGATGAGCATCTCGACGGGCTGCGGGCGGCTGAGGGTGTCGCGGTAGCGGGTGACGTCCTTCTCGACGGACCAGGTGATGCCGTCGGGCGAGGGCTGGGGTGTGGAGGTGCGGAAGATCTCCACGCCGCCGACGGTGAGGTGGCCGAGGCGGTCGTACTGACGGCCCTTCACGCTGCCTTCGAGGCGCAGGACGACCTTGTTCCAGCGGGTGCCGCACTCCTTCGGCGGGGCGTAACTCCCCTGGTAGGGGGTGAAGTCACGGAACTGGGCGACGGCGAGGGTCACCTCGCAGCTGCGGGTGCCGGGGGTGTCGACGGGCGGCCCGGCGGTGACCGGGTCGTGCCAGTCGCTGGTGAACTCGGCCGGGGGCGTCGGGCCGTTCGGACCGTCGGCGGCGGCCGGGTGGGCGGTGAGGAGCGCGCTCGCGGCGAGGGCCAGACCGCTGAGCATGCTCATGATCTTGAGTGATCTCATGGGGCGGAAGTGAAGCGTGGTCGGCGTCGTGCGGTCCAGAGGGCGATGAGCGGACATGGCGCGATCTGTTCCGTCATGGGGAAAATCGATTGCCGCCGGGCGGGGAAAAAGCGAACCTTGCACGGTTTCCATCCCGCCATCCCGCACACCGCCATGCTGCACACCGCCATCCGCACATCGCCGTCGCACACCCCCGGCGCGCGTATCACCGGACAAGACCCGGAGACCCTGGGACGCCATGCAGATTCGAGATCTTCCCTACGCCGACCCAGGGGTCCCCGATGTCCGCTCGGGCACCCGGTTCCTGATCTGGCTCGGCCGTCAACAGCTCGCCGGGCAGGTGAAGTCCATGCTCTGGGGACTCCTGCACCACCTGGGCATCGCCGGACTGCCGCTCGGCACCGGCATCGCCGTGCAGGCCGTCGTGGACCGCGACGGGGGGCGGCTCGCGGTCGCCGGAGTGCTGCTCGTGGTCATGGGCGCCGCGATCGCCGTCGGTGACGTGATGCTGCACCGTACGGCCGTCACCAACTGGATCACGGCGTCCGCCCGGGTCCAGCAGCTGCTCTCGCGCAAGACCGCCGAGCTGGGCGCGCTCCTGACCCGGCGGGTCGCCGCGGGCGAGGTCGTCGCCGTCTCCACCGGCGACGTCGAGAAGATCGGCTGGTTCGTCGAGGCCCTCTCCCGGTTCGTCGCGGGCGCCGTCGTGCTTGTGATCATCTGCGTCGGCCTCTTCGTCTACGAGCCGTCCCTCGGCGTCGTCGTCGCCGTCGGCATCCCCTTCCTCGCCCTGTCCGTGCTGCCGCTCCTCCCCCGCGCGACCCGCCGGGCGGACGTCCAGCGCGAGAAGGCCGGCAAGGCCACCGAGCTGGCCTCCGACACCGTCGCCGGCCTCCGCGTCCTGCGCGGCATCGGCGGCGAGGAGCTGTTCCTCGGCCGCTACCGCGCCGCCTCCCAGGAGGTCCGCAGGGCGGCCGTGCGCAGCGCGCGCATGTGGGCGCTGATCTCCGCGACCCAGGTCGTGCTGCCCGGCATCCTGCTCATCGTCGTGGTGGCGTACGGGGCGCGGCTCGCGCTCGACGGGCGGATCACGGTCGGTGAGCTGGTCACCGTCTACAGCACCGTGGCCCTGACCCTCTACCCGTTGCGGAACTTCGAGGAGATCGCCATGGCCTTCTCCTTCTCCCGGCCGTCCGCGAAGCGGGCCGCCCGGGTGCTCGCCCTGACCCGTACGTCCACCACCACCGACGCGACCGACGCCGGGGGCGAGGACCGCACGGCGCACGGGGACCTGTACGACCCGCTGACCGGGCTGCTCGCGCCCGCCGGCCGCTTCACCGCGGTCGTCTGCGGCGACCCGGACGTGGCAGGGCGGCTCGCGGACCGGCTCGGCGGCCACCCGGCGGAGCCGGGCGCCGACCACACCTCGGTCCTGCTCGGCGGGGTCCCGCTCGACGAACTGCCGCTCGGGGCCGCCCGTACGGCCGTCCTCGTCCAGGACAAGGATCCCGTCCTGCTCTCGGGCACCCTCCACGAACTGCTCGATGTGCCCCGCTCCGGCGAGGTCCTTCCGGCGCAGGCCCTGGCCGCCGCCCGGTGCGAGGACGTCCTCGACGCGCTGGCGCAGGCCTCCGTGGACAGCGACGGCGATCCGATGCGTACCCGCATCACCGAGCGGGGCCGGTCGCTCTCCGGCGGCCAGCGGCAGCGGCTCGCGCTCGCCCGGTCCCTGATGGCCGACCCGGAGGTGCTCGTCCTCGACGAGCCCACCTCGGCGGTCGACGCGCACACCGAGGCCCGGGTCGCCGCCGGCATCAGCGAGCTGCGCGAGGCACGGACCACCGTGGTCCTGGCCTCCTCACCGCTGCTCCTGGACCGCGCCGACCGGGTCGTCCTGGTCGACGAGGGCCAGGCGGTCGCCGTCGGCACCCATCGCGAGCTGCTCGCACGGGAGCCCCGCTACCGCGCGGTCGTGACCCGCGAGACCGACGAGGAACTCGACACGGCGGGCCCCCGCCTCGGCGAGATCGAAGCACTGGAAGGGGAATCGGCATGATCGGCCTGGCGCCGCCCGCGTACGACCCGGCGGCCCCGACGACGGCGACGACACTGCCCGTCGCCGCCACCGCGACCGTCCACGCCTACGTCCGCGAGCTGCTGCACCGCCACCGCCGGGCGTTCGCCGTGCTCATCGGGGTGAACACGGTCGCCGTGATCGCCTCGATGACCGGCCCGTACCTGCTCGGTTCGGTGGTGGACGAACTGGCCTCGGGGGCGCGCGAGCTGCATCTGGAGCGTACGGTCGCGCTGTTCGCGGTCGCCCTGCTCGTGCAGACGTTCTTCGTGCGGCTCGTCCGGCTGCGCGGGGCGATGCTCGGCGAGGAGATGCTGGCGGATCTGCGGGAGGACTTCCTCGTCCGCGCGGTCGGTCTACCGCCCGGCGTGCTGGAACGGGCCGGCACCGGCGATCTCCTCTCCCGGATCACCACGGACGTCGACCGGCTGTCCAACGCGATGCGCGAGGCCGTGCCGCAGCTGGCCATCGGTGTCGTGTGGGTGGCGCTGCTGCTCGGCGGCCTCGCGGTGACGTCGCCGCCGCTCGCGCTCGTCGCGCTGCTCGCGGCGCCGCTGCTGATCGTGGGCTGCCGCTGGTACTTCAAGCGGGCGCCGTCGGCGTACCGCTCGGAGTCCGCGGGGTACGCGGCGGTGGCCGCCGCCCTCGCGGAGACGGTCGACGCGGGCCGTACGGTCGAGGCGCACCGCCTCGGCGCCCGCCGGATCGCCCTGTCGGACCGGCGCATCACCGAGTGGGTGGCGTGGGAGCGGTACACGCTCTTCCTGCGCTCGGTGCTCTTTCCCGTCGTCAACATCACCCATATGACGGTGCTCTGTTCCGTGCTGCTGTTCGGCGGGGTGTTCGTGCTCCAGGGCTGGATCGACGTGGGGCAGCTGACGACGGGCGCGTTGCTCGCGCAGATGCTGGTGGACCCGATCGGGATCGTGCTCCGCTGGTACGACGAGCTCCAGGTCGCCCAGGTGTCGCTGGCGCGGCTCGTCGGCGTCCGGGACATCGAGCCGGACGCGGGCGACGCGGAGGTACGGCCGGAGGGCCGGGACGTCCGTGCGGACGAGGTCAGGTTCGGCTACCGCGAGGGCGTCGACGTGCTGCACGAGGTGACCCTGAAGGTGGCGCCCGGCACCCGGCTCGCGCTCGTGGGCCCTTCCGGTGCGGGCAAGTCCACCCTCGGCCGGCTGCTGGCGGGCGTGTACGCCCCCCGGACCGGTTCGGTCACCCTCGGCGCGGCCGAGCTGGCGCGGATGCCCGCCGAGCGGGTCCGTGAGCACGTGGCCCTGGTCAACCAGGAGCATCACGTCTTCGTGGGCACCCTCCGGGACAACCTGCTCCTGGCGCGGACCGGTGCCTCCGATACGGAGCTGTGGGCGGCGCTCACGGCGGTGGACGCGGAGGTCTGGGCCCGGGGTCTCGACGAGGGCCTGGACACCGAGGTCGGCTCGGGCGGCCGGACGCTCACTCCGGCGCAGGCCCAGCAGATCGCGCTGGCCCGGCTGGTGCTCGCGGACCCGCACACCCTGGTCCTCGACGAGGCGACCTCGCTGCTCGACCCGCGCGCGGCCCGGCACCTGGAGCGCTCGCTCGGCCGGGTCCTGGACGGGCGCACGGTCGTGGCCATCGCGCACCGGCTGCACACCGCGCATGACGCCGACCTGATCGCGGTGGTCGAGTCGGGGCGGATCAGCGAGCTGGGCAGCCACACGGAACTCGTCGAGGCGGACGGGGCGTACGCGGCGCTGTGGCGGTCCTGGCACGGCTGACCGCCGAGGCGACCGCACCGAGCCGCCGCGGGGGGGGGGGGGGGGGGGCCCCCCCCCCCCCCCCGCGGGCCCCCCCCCCCCCCCCGCGCGGCGGGGGCGCACACGGGGGGGGGGCCCGCCCCGCCC
>NZ_JBIWIO010000003.1:0-190211 GCF_044764665.1 Streptomyces sp. NPDC093795 | reverse complement strand
ATATGGTCGCGGGTGGGGGGCCTTCGGGCTGGTGGGGGGGGTCGTGCCCGTGATCCCCCGCGGGGCGCCCCCCCCCCCCCCGGGGGGGGGGGGGGTCCCCCCCCCCCCCCCGCCCCCGCGGCGGTCAGTACCCGATCGTGAAGCGGCGCTGGACGAAGCGGGGCAGTTCCGCCTCGTCGACGAGGGCCACGGCCGCGTCCTCCGCCGAGACCCGGGACGGCTCCGGCCGGGCGCGGACGCCGTGAGCGGCTCCGGGCCGAGACCACGGCCGAGATCAAGGGCACGGCCCTGCGCCTGATGGCCTCGGGCGGCCCCGATGCCATCACCCTGCGGGCCATCGCCCGCGAGATGGGCATGACGGCCAACGCGATCTACGGCTACTTCGCCACCCGCGACGACCTGGTGACCACGCTCATCGACGACGTGTACGGGGCGCTCGCCGACGCCGTGGAAGCGGCCTGGGCCGAGGCCCCCGCCGGGGACCCGGCCGCCCGGATCCTGGCGTGGGCCCGCGCCTTCCGCACCTGGGCCCTGACGAACCCCGAGGGCTTCCGGCTCGTGTACGGAGACCCCGTGCCCGGCTACCGGCCCCCCGAGGGCGGCCCCGCCCCGGACCCGGCCCGCCGGGTGTGCACCGGCCTCGCCGGACTCGCCGGGGTCGCCTGGCCGTACGCCGAACCCCTCTACCGGGACAGCGCCTTCGCCTGGTCCGACTTCGACGCCGGGCTCCTCGACAAGGTGCGCCCCGCCTTCCCCGAACTGCCGCCCGCGGGCGTCGCCCTCGCCCTGCGCCTCTGGGGACACCTGCACGGACTCGTGACCCTGGAGGTGTACGGGCATCTCGGCCGTCAGGCGGTGAGCCCGGACAAGCTCTTCCAGGAAGAACTCCTCCGGCTCGTGACGACCCTCGGGGTACCGCGGAACGGTTGAGAGCGGCTCGGGTCAGATGAAGCCGAGCGCGGAAGCGCCCCCGGCTCCGCCGAGCAGCATGAACGCCGGCATCAGGACCTTGAGCTCGACCCAGCTGCCGGCCCGGAAGCGCATGGGTTTCGGCGGGCCGATCGGGTACCAGCGCTTCCGGCCGACCGGGATCGGCCACAGGATCGGGCAGCCGGAGACGGTCAGGGCGTCGCCGATGTCGTGGACGAGGGCGCCGAGGACGATCGGGAGCCCCAGCCACAGATATTCCTGGCCGGGGCCGGTGAAGAACCAGTCCGAGCCGTTGCCCGGCTGGTCGAGGACGCCGGCCAGGATCCAGGCACTGGTCGCGCCGAGCAGCCACACCAGGACGTCACTGGACATCCGCGCGGCCCGCCACAGCAGGCCCTCCACGGCGAGCACCAGATGGACGAAGAGGATCGCGAGCACCGCCCACCGGCCGCCGCCGACCGCCGCGGCCGAGGCGCCGCCGCCGATCAGGACCGCCCAGAGCCAGGTGTGGGTGAGCGTCCGGTGGCCGCCCGACCTGCGGGGGTCGGCGGAGGAGCGGGTCGCCTTGTAGACGGCGTACGACAGCTTGTCGACGATCTCGCAGAGGCCCTTGGAGACCGGCCCGAAGGCGCGGGAGATGGTCGCGGACTTGTGGTCGAGGTCGGGGGCGAGGGCGGCGCCCGCGCAGATGAGCGCGCCGACGACGAGAACCGGCCAGGGCATCGGCCGGTCGAAGGCCGCCGCAGCCGCTCCGACGCCCAGCCAGGCCGCCGCTCCGGACAGCGAATGCGCCGGTCCCATCATGGTCGACCCGCCCCGTTTCTCCCCTGCCGGCGCTCAGTTGACGACCGGTCGACGGACGAGCCTATCGTCCGTGATCTTGGCGTCCGGTGGCCGGTTCCCTCATCCGAGCGGAATCCAGGCAAGATGGGGGCGTGACCCTTATCGATCAGCTGCCGCCGACCGCCGACCCCGACGCCCTCTTCGAGGCCTTCTCCTCCTGGGCCGAGGACCGGGGCATCACGCTCTACCCGGCCCAGGAAGAGGCGCTGATCGAGGTCGTCTCCGGGGCGAACGTGATCTTGTCCACCCCCACCGGTTCGGGAAAGTCGCTGGTCGCGGCGGGGGCGCACTTCACCGCGCTCGCGAACGACCAGGTGACGTTCTACACCGCGCCGATCAAGGCGCTGGTGTCGGAGAAGTTCTTCGACCTGTGCAAGATCTTCGGCACCGAGAACGTCGGCATGCTGACCGGTGACGCCTCCGTGAACGCGGACGCGCCGGTCATCTGCTGCACCGCCGAGGTCCTCGCCTCGATCGCGCTGCGGGACGGCAAGTACGCCGACATCGGCCAGGTCGTCATGGACGAGTTCCACTTCTACGCGGAAGCGGACCGCGGCTGGGCCTGGCAGATCCCGCTCCTCGAACTCCCCCAGGCGCAGTTCGTCCTCATGTCGGCGACGCTCGGCGACATGTCGATGTTCGAGAAGGACCTGACCCGGCGCACGGGTCGGCCGACCTCGGTGGTCCGCTCCGCGACCCGGCCGGTGCCGCTCTCGTACGAGTACCGGCTGACGCCCATCACGGACACCCTGACGGAGCTCCTGGAGACCCGGCAGGCGCCGGTCTACATCGTGCACTTCACGCAGGCGCAGGCCGTGGAGCGCGCGCAGTCGCTGATGAGCATCAACATGTGCACGCGCGAGGAGAAGGACAGGATCGCCGAGCTGATCGGCAACTTCCGCTTCACCACCAAGTTCGGCCAGAACCTCTCGCGTTACGTCCGCCACGGCATCGGCGTGCACCACGCGGGCATGCTGCCGAAGTACCGCCGGCTCGTCGAGAAGCTCGCTCAGGCCGGTCTCCTGAAGGTGATCTGCGGGACGGACACCCTCGGCGTCGGTGTGAACGTGCCGATCCGTACAGTGCTCTTCACGGCCCTGACCAAGTACGACGGCACCCGGGTGCGGACCCTGCGCGCCCGTGAGTTCCACCAGATCGCGGGCCGGGCCGGCCGGGCCGGCTTCGACACGGCCGGTTACGTGGTCGCCCAGGCCCCCGAGCACGTCATCGAGAACGAGAAGGCGCTCGCGAAGGCCGGCGACGACCCGAAGAAGCGCCGCAAGGTGGTCCGCAAGAAGGCCCCGGAGGGCTTCGTCGCCTGGAGCGACGCGACGTTCGACAAGCTGATCGACGCCGAGCCGGAGCCGCTGACCTCCCGCTTCAAGGTCACCAACATCATGCTGCTCTCGGTGATCGCCCGGCCGGGCAACGCCTTCGAGGCGATGCGGGGGCTCCTGGAGGACAACCACGAGCCGCGCAAGGCGCAGTTGCGGCACATCCGCAGGGCCATCGCGATCTACCGCTCCCTGCTCGACGGCGGAGTGGTGGAGCAGCTGGACACCCCGGACGCCGAGGGCCGCACGATCCGGCTCACGGTCGACCTCCAGCAGGACTTCGCGCTCAACCAGCCGCTGTCGACGTTCGCGCTCGCCGCCTTCGACCTGCTCGACCCCGAGTCCCCCTCGTACGCCCTGGACATGGTCTCCGTCGTCGAGTCGACGCTCGACGACCCGCGCCAGATCCTCGCCGCCATGCAGAACAAGGCGCGGGGCGAGGCGGTCGGCCAGATGAAGCGGGACGGTGTCGAGTACGAGGAGCGGATGGAGCGGCTCCAGGAGATCTCGTACCCGAAGCCCCTGGACGAGCTGCTCTGGCACGCGTACGACGTCTACCGGAAGTCGCACCCGTGGGTCGGCGACCACCCGGTGTCGCCGAAGTCGGTCATCCGTGACATGTACGAACGGGCCATGACCTTCACCGAGTTCACCTCCTGGTACGAGCTGGCGCGGACCGAGGGCATCGTGCTCCGGTACCTGGCGAGCGCGTTCAAGGCGCTCGACCACACCATCCCGGACGACCTGAAGACCGAGGACCTGGAGGACCTGATCGCCTGGCTGGGCGAGATGGTGCGCCAGGTGGACTCCTCGCTGCTCGACGAGTGGGAGCAGCTCGCGAACCCGGAGGTCCAGACGGCCGAGGAGGCTCAGGAGAAGGCCGACCAGGTCAAGCCGGTCACGGCCAACGCCCGCGCCTTCCGGGTCCTCGTGCGGAACGCGATGTTCCGCCGGGTGGAGCTGGCCGCTCTCGACAACGTGTCCGCGCTGGGCGAGCTGGACGCCGAGTCCGGCTGGGACGCGGACGCGTGGGGCGACGCGATGGACGCGTACTGGGACGAGTACGACGACCTCGGTACGGGACCGGACGCGCGCGGTCCGAAGCTGCTCGCCATCGAGGAGGACGCGGCGCACGGCCTGTGGCGCGTCCGGCAGACCTTCGCCGACCCCAACGGCGACCATGACTGGGGCGTCAGCGCGGAGGTGGATCTCGCGGCCTCCGACGAGGAGGGCCGCGCGGTGGTCCGCGTGACGTCCGTCGGACAGCTGTAGACACCCCCGAAGGAGCTCAGCCGTGACGAATCCCGCCGAGAGGCTCGTGGACCTGCTCGACCTGGAGCAGATCGAGGTCAACATCTTCCGTGGGCGCAGCCCGCAGGAGTCGCTGCAACGGGTCTTCGGCGGGCAGGTCGCCGGGCAGGCCCTGGTGGCGGCGGGACGCACCACGGAGGGCGACCGGCCGGTGCACTCGCTGCACGCCTACTTCCTGCGGCCGGGCCGGCCCGGGGTGCCGATCGTCTACCAGGTGGAGCGGGTGCGGGACGGGCGTTCGTTCACGACCCGCCGGGTGACGGCCGTGCAGGAAGGGCGGACGATCTTCAATCTGACGGCCTCCTTCCACAAGCCGGAGGAGGGCGCCTTCGAGCATCAGCTGCCGCCGCGGCATCTGACCGACCCGGAGAGCCTGCCGAACCTCGCGGACGAGATCCGCGAACACCTCGGCGCGCTGCCGGAGGCCCTGGAGCGGATGGCCCGCCGGCAGCCCTTCGACATCCGGTACGTCGACCGGCTGCGCTGGACCATGGACGAGGTCAAGGACGCGGACCCGCGCTCCGCGGTGTGGATGCGGGCCGTCGGTCCGCTGGGAGACGACCCGCTGGTCCACACCTGCGCCCTGACGTACGCCTCGGACATGACGCTCCTGGACGCGGTAAGGATCCCGATCGAGCCGCTCTGGGGCCCGCGGGGCTTCGACATGGCCTCGCTCGACCACGCGATGTGGTTCCACCGCCCGTTCCGCGCGGACGAGTGGTTCCTCTACGACCAGGAGTCCCCGATCGCGACGGGCGGCCGGGGACTGGCCCGGGGCAGGATCTACGACCGCGAGGGCAGGCTCCTGGTGTCGGTGGTGCAGGAGGGCCTGTTCCGCGCGCTGTAGGCCGCCCCGGTCACTCGTACTCGGTGCCGCCCTTACGGGTCAGGTAGGCCGGGCTGACCGCCTTGGCGATGGCCCGGCCGCCGGTGACCGGGCTGTACCGCTCGGTCGCGGGCCGGATGACGACGCCCTCCCGCAGGTGCGTCTCCCGCCCGGAGACGGTCTCGCGGCCGGTGGCGTACGCGAGGACGGTGTCCAGGTCGTACGGGCCGGAGTACAGCCGCGGTACGAGCGGGACCTCGCCGGCCTCCAGGACGTCGGCGGGGTCCAGCCACCGCACCCGGCCGTCGATCTCGGCCGACACGTCGAAGAGCGCGTACCCGACGGTCTCGGACCGGGCGTCGGCGCCGTACGCGAGGTCCTGCACCCCGGAGCCGTACACCTCGCCGAAGACGCCGACGCGCCGGGCGCCGAGACGTTTCGCCAGCCGCTCGGCGACGGCGGGCAGGCCGTGGCCGTGGACGGCGCGCCAGTACAGGTTGCGCGGGTCCTCCTGGAGGGCGAGCCCCTTGGCCCCGAAGCCCTTCGAGGAGACCTGCACGCGCCCCTCCTCGGCGTGGTACGTCAGCAGGCAGGCCGTTCCGTGCAGCTTCTCCGTCAGGACGACGGGCTCCCCGGGCTCGAACATGCCGGGGTAGCGCTGGAGGTTCTCGATGTCGACCCAGGGCAGCAGGTCGGGCGCGACCTCGACGTCACCGCTCATCGTCGGCGGGATCGGCGGCGTCCACTTGACGATGCCGAGCGTCTCCGCGAAGTCGGTCCCCTCGCTCGCGGCCCGCGTCAGGTCGACGCCGGCGAGCGCACCGGGCCGGCACACGATCCCCTGCGACAGCTCGCCACGCAGCCGCACCGCCTTCACCCGGTCCGACTGCTTCCCGGCGAGCCGCCCGGTCAGCCCGAGCTCGTCGACGAGCCCCGCGGGCAGCACCGCCTGCTCCGGGATGTAGACGGCGACCTCACCGGTCCGGTAGGCGCCCTTGGCGACGACGGCCCGATAGAGCCCGACCTGCGCCAGTTCCAGGGCGTCGGCGTTGGGGTGGGGGTGGACGGTGAGGACTTCGGCGGTGACGCGCAGGGTGGACATCTCAGGGCTCCGGGTGCTCGGATCTCGGTCTCATCGGCGCCCACTCTGCTGTCCGGGGAAACGGCTGGGCCACTGGTTTGCGGGCTGGTAGCGTCGCCGGGTTCCGGCTCAACGGCCCTACAGGGCCCGGTCGATGCCCGGCAGGGTGTCCTGTTCCACCTCGTGGCGGCGGGTGCGGATGTCCGGGGCCGGGGGGTGGAGTTTCGCGTCGCAGGTCGGGCCCAGGCCCGTGCGGCGGGAGTCCGCGCCCGTCAGGGGGCGACCGCAGAGGCGGCAGCGGACCGGGCGCGGCCCCTTCTCCGGCGCGGAATCGATCTCGATTGCCAGTGGTTCGTCTCCCATGTTGAGATCAAACCCTATTCCGATGAGGAGCAGTCCATGAGCCTGTACGACATTCCGCTGAAGACCCTGACCGGTGATCCGGTCTCCCTCGCCGACTACCGGGACCGCGCGGTCCTGGTGGTGAACGTGGCCTCCAAGTGCGGGCTGACCCCGCAGTACGCCGGTCTCGAGCGGCTGCAGAAGGAGTACGGGGAGCGCGGCTTCACCGTGCTCGGTGTGCCCTGCAACCAGTTCGCGGGACAGGAGCCGGGCAGCGCCGAGGAGATCCACACCTTCTGTTCGGCGACGTATGGCGTGTCCTTCCCGCTCCTGGCGAAGACCGACGTCAACGGGGACGCCCGCCACCCGCTCTACGCGGAGCTGGTGAAGGTCGCCGACGCGGAGGGCGAGGCCGGTGACGTCCAGTGGAACTTCGAGAAGTTCCTGATCGGCCGCGACGGCCGGGTCACCCGTTTCCGTCCGCGCACCGAGCCGGACGCCCCCGAGGTCCTGGCCGCGATCGAGGCCCAGCTTGTCTGACCCACGCGTCGTCGAACGGCTGCGGGCCGCGGGCTGTGTCTTCGCCGAGGAGGAGGCGGAGATGCTGCTCGCGGCGGCGGCCGGACCCGACGAACTCGACCTGATGGTCGAGCGGCGGGCCGCGGGTCTGCCGCTGGAACACATCGTCGGCTGGGCCGAGTTCGGCGGGCTGCGGATCGAGGTCGACGGCGGGGTCTTCGTCCCCCGGCGGCGTACGGAGTTCCTCGTCGGACACGCGGTGGGGCTGGCACGATCGGGAGCCGTCTGCGTCGACCTGTGCTGCGGCTCGGGCGCCGCGGGCGCGGTGCTGCTCGACCGGGTCCCGGGCGCGGAGGTGCACGCCGCGGACATCGAGCCGGCGGCGGTGCGCTGCGCCCGGCGGAACGTCGAGCCGCGCGGCGGCCGGGTGTACGCGGGCGATCTGTTCGCGCCGCTGCCCGCGGAGCTGCGGGGCCGGGTCGAGATCCTGGTCGCCAACGTGCCGTACGTACCGACCGAGGAGATCGGGCTTCTGCCCCCGGAGGCGCGGGACCACGAGCCGCTCGTCACGCTCGACGGCGGCCCGGACGGTCTCGACGTGCTGCGCCGGGTCGCCGCAGAGGCGCCGGAGTGGCTGGCGCCCGGCGGACATCTCCTCATGGAGACGAGCGAACGGCAGGCCGAGTGGGCCGTGAAGGCCGTCGCGGAGGTCTCGGGCGGCCTGCTCGCCCCCGAGGTGATCACCTCCGAGGAGTGGTGGGCGACGGTCGTCGTCGCGACCCGCCGCTAGGTCGCCGCTCAGGCCGTCCTGGGTGTGAGGCGGCAGCGGGCCGGGCCCGTCGCCTGGAGGGTGATCGCGGGGAGGACGGGCACCTCGGTGTCGACGGCCTCGAAGCCGTACCGCTGGAGGATCATCGCGAGGGCGATCACCGACTCCAGCATCGAGAAGTGCTGGCCGATGCACGCGCGCGGGCCGCCGCCGAAGGGGAACCACGCGTACCGGGGGCGGGCCGCCTCCGCCTCGGGCGTGAAGCGGTCCGGGTCGAAGCGCTCCGCGTCCTCCCAGTACCCCGGGTGCCGGTGGGTGACCCAGGGGGCGACGATGACGTCCGCGCCCGCGGGGATGGTGACGCCGCCGATCTCGGTGGCGGCGACGGCGCGGCGGCCGATGACCGCGGCGGCCGGGAAGAGCCGCATGGCCTCCTTGAGGACCTGGGTGACGTACGGCAGCGCGTCCAGGTCGGCGGCGCCGGGGACACGGCCGGCGAGGACCCGGTCGACCTCCTCGTGGGCGCGCTTCTGCGCCTCCGGGTGGAGGGCGAGGAGGTGCAGGGCGAAGCCGAGGGAGCTGGCGGTCGTCTCGTGACCGGCGAGCAGGAACACGAGGACCTGCTCGCGCAGTTCCGTCGCGTCGAAGCTGCCGTCCTCGGCGCTCTCGGCCTCGACGAGGAGGCTGAGCAGGTCCTGCCCGTCGCCGGGGGCCGCGCCGGAGCCGCGGCGTTCGGCGATGATGCGGTCGCACACCTCGTACAGCGCCCGGTGGACTGCGGCGGCCTTGCGGTTGCCCGGGGTGGGCCAGTCGCGGGGGATGTTGACCGGGGAGAAGCCGCGGCGCAGCACGTAGGCGCCCAGTTCGGGGAAGCTGCGCTCGACGATCTCGACGGCGGTGTCGACGTCCGTACCGAAGAGGATGCGGGTCACGGCACGCATGGCGAGGCGGGTCATCTCCTGGAGGACGTCGACGGTTCCGTCGCCGCCGTCCTGCCACTCGCCGATGAGGGTGGTGACCTCGGCGGCGACGGCCGAGGCGTAGGAGTCGACACGGCGGCGGGTGAAGAGGGGCTGGACGAGCCGGCGCTGACGGAGGTAGTCCTCGTCCTGGCTCGTGAGGAGTCCGTTGCCGAAGGACTCGCGCAACTCCTGGTAGAACCGGTTGTCCTTGCGGAAATTGGCGGATTCTCCGGCGAGGACCTGCTGGGCGCCCTCGGCGGAGAAGACGCCGTAGACGACGGCGCGCAATCCGGGCGGTCCTGCGGCGATCCGTACGACGTCTCCGTGCTCGCGCCGGGCGCGCAGGAACGTACCCAGGGAGTCCTTCTTGAGGTCGAACAGGGAGCCGAGCAACGGCAGTCCCGCGAGTTCGGGCGCTTCGGTACCGGTGGTGGTGGCCATGAACGGTTCCCCCTCGATCGTCACCTGCGGGGCGATTGTCCCCCAGGAAGTGACCCGCGGGTAGTAGCGGATGACAGGTGGCGAACACCCGTCCGTATCTGGCCGGTTGTCAGTGGCGTCTGAAAGGCTCGTCCCATGGAGCGACCGGAGCTGACCCTGCAACTGACGATCGACTGCGCCGACCCCCAGCGGCTGGTGCCCTTCTGGCTGGAGGCCCTGCGGTACGTCCCGGATCCGCCGCCGGCCGGGCACGCCACCTGGCGTGAGTACTGGGCGGCGATCGGCGTCCCCGAGGAGGAGCTGGGCGAGGACGCCGGCGAGCTGCCGGAGTCCATCGTGGACCCCAAGGGCGTCGGGCCCCGGGTCTGGTTCCAGCAGGTCCCGGAGCCCAAGACCGTCAAGAACCGGGTCCATCTGGACCTCAAGGTCGGCGGCGGCCGCGACGTC
This sequence comes from Streptomyces sp. NPDC093795, assembly GCF_044764665.1. NCBI lineage: Bacteria > Bacillati > Actinomycetota > Actinomycetes > Kitasatosporales > Streptomycetaceae > Streptomyces > Streptomyces sp. NPDC093795. The sequence goes on along the minus strand of NZ_JBIWIO010000003.1, from coordinate 180,406 downwards.
CCGCTCGCTCTGCGCCGGGAGCGGGTGGACGGCGAGGTGGCCCGGCTCACGGCGCTCGGCGCGACGATCCTGTACGCCATGGACGAGCCGAACGGCATGGACTACTACGCGGTGGTCCTCCAGGACCCGGAGGGCAACGAGTTCTGTCTGGTGTGAGCGGGCCCGCCTGCGGAGCCCCGGGCGCGCACCGGGCCCGGGGCCTGCCGCTACTTCGCGAGCGCGCGGCTGATCACCATGCGCTGGATCTCGCTGGTGCCCTCGAAGATGGTGTAGATCGCGGCGTCGCGGTGCATCCGCTCGACCGGGTACTCGCGGGTGTAGCCGTTGCCGCCGAGGATCTGGATGGCCTGGGCCGTGACCTGCTTGGCGACCTCGCTGGCGTACAGCTTGGACATGGAGCCCTCGGCCGCCGTGAAGGGCTTGCCCGCCGTGGCCATCCAGGAGGCGCGCCAGACGAGGAGGCGGGCCGCGTCGATCTGGGTGGCCATGTCGGCGAGCTGGAAGGCGACGCCCTGGTTCTCGATGATCGGCCGGCCGAACTGCACCCGGGTCTTCGCGTAGTCGAGGGCCACCTCGTACGCGGCGCGGGCGGTGCCGACGGCCATGGCGCCGACCGCGGGGCGGGAGGCCTCGAAGGTGGCCATGGCGGCGTTCTTGACGCGCTCGCCGCTCTGGGCGCGCTCGCGGGCCCGGGCGAGGCGCTCGTCCAGCTTCTCCTTGCCGCCGAGGAGGCAGTGCCCGGGGACGCGGACGTCCTCCAGGACGACCTCGGCGGTGTGGGAGGCGCGGATGCCGTGCTTCTGGAACTTCTGGCCCTGGGAGAGACCGGGGGTGTTCGGCGGGACGATGAAGGAGGCGTGACCCTTGGAGCCCAGCTCGGCGTCGACGACGGCGACGACGACGTGGACGTTGGCGATGCCGCCGTTGGTCGCCCAGGTCTTGGTGCCGTTGAGCACCCACTCGTCCTTGGCCTCGTCGTACACGGCCCGCGTCCGCATGGAGGCGACGTCCGAGCCGGCGTCGGGCTCGGAGGAGCAGAACGCCGCGACCTTGATGTCGGTGGCGTCGCCGTACATCTGCGGGACCCAGGTGCCGATCTGCTCCTCGGTGCCGTTGGCGAGGACGCCGACGGCGGCGAGGCCCGTACCGACGATGGAGAGGGCGATGCCCGCGTCGCCCCAGAAGAGCTCCTCCATCGCCATCGGGATGCCGAGACCGGTGGGGTCGAAGAACTGCTGGGCGTAGAAGTCGAGCGAGTAGATGCCGAGCTTGGCCGCTTCCTGGATGATCGGCCAGGGAGTCTCCTCACGCTCGTCCCATTCGGCGGCCGCGGGGCGCATCACATCGGCGGCGAAGCCGTGGAGCCAGTCGCGGACCTGCTTCTGGTCCTCGTTGAGTTCGAGCGTGAACTCGCCCATTTTCCCTCCACGGAGTACGTTACTTGCGGTAACACCAGTCTGTTACCGGTGGGTATGGGCTGTCAACCAGCGGCGGAGCCTCCGGCCCGCCCAGCACCGGGCACCGAGCGGGTGTTACGTTGCGACAGCCTCACGGAATCGCACGGGCGGGGAGACACGCTATGGACATCGCACACCGGACCACCGACCCGCAGACGCCCGCCGAGCAGCGGCGACGCGAGCTGCTGGAGGCGGCGGACCGGGTGGTGCTCCGGGACGGCCCCAAGGCCTCCATGAACGCGATCGCGGCCGAGGCCGGCATCACCAAGCCGATCCTCTACCGCCACTTCGGCGACAAGGGCGGCCTGTACCGCGCCCTCGCCATCCGGCACACGGACGCCCTCCTCTCCGCCCTGCGGGCCGCGCTCGACGCGCCCGCCGACCGGCGGCGCCGTGTCGAGGCCACCCTCGACACCTATCTGGCGTCGATCGAGGCGATGCCCCAGGTCTACCGCTTCCTCATGCACCCGGCGGAGGAGACGCACCAGACCGAGCAGGGCTTCGACGTCGGCCGCCACTCCGCCCCACTGCTCCGGCGCATGGGCGAGGAGCTCGGCCAGGTCATCGCCGAGCGCGTCGACCTGGGCCCCGCCGCCGAGGCCCAGGCCCGGATCTGGGGTCACGGCATCGTCGGCATGATGCACGCGGCCGGCGACTGGTGGCTCGGCGAGCGCCCCTGCACCCGCGCCGAACTCGTCCACAGCCTCGCGGACCTCCTCTGGGGCCGCCTCGCCCAGGCCGACGACCGCCCCGGCGGACCCGGCTTCTAGGCCCCCGGGACGTCTGCCCCGGCCCCCCACGGCTGCTCGGCCGCCCACGGCTCCTTGCGGATCGACCGGAGGAGACGTGACTTGCGCCACCCGGTGACCCGGTCCGCGTAGACCCGGCCCTCCAGATGGTCCGTCTCGTGCTGGAGGCAGCGGGCGAAGAAACCCGTGCCCTCGACCCGTACCGGCGTCCCGTCCGTCCGGACGCCCTCGACCACCGCGCGGTCGTGACGGGGCGTCGGGGCTTCGAGCCCCGGCAGGGAGAGACAGCCCTCAGGGCCCCGGATCACGTCGCCGTCCGCTTCCACCAGGCGCGGGTTCACCACATGGCCCAGATGGCGGTTCTCCTCGTCGTCGGGACAGTCGTAGACGAAGACGCGCAAGCCCACGCCCACCTGGTTCGCCGCGAGGCCCACGCCGTTCGCCGCGTACATCGTGGCGAACAAGTCCTCGACGAGCCGGGCCAGTTCGGGACCGAAGTCGGTGACGGGCTCACAGGGACGGTGCAGCACGGGATCGCCGAGCAGGGTCATCGCTCGGACGCGGCCGGAACTGCCGGGGATGGGGCGGTTTCGCATGGCGGTAAGGGTACGGTCCGCCGTGACCAGGCTGTTTCGCACGGTCGCTCGGCGGTGCCGCTGTTCGGGCTGCTGGCCGGATCTCGATAGGCTGAGCCCGGACCGACGCGAGGAGGAACAAGAACGATGTCAGGACACCCCGGTAATCCAGAGCCGCTGTCGCCGCGCGCCAAGCTGGCCGTGACGGCGGGCAGGGCCGCGGCCGCGGTGTCGCGTGCGGCGGGGCGCGGCAGCGGATCGGTGATCGGCGGCAAGGTCGCGCTGAGGCTGGACCCCGACCTCCTGGGCCGGCTCGCGCAGCATCTGGACGTCGTCCTGGTGTCGGCGACCAACGGCAAGACGACGACGACCCGGCTGATCGCGGAGGCCCTGCGCGCCGCCGGCCCCGTCGTCTCGAACGCCCTCGGCGCCAACATGCCCGCCGGCATCACCTCGGCGCTGGCCGGCGGCTCGGACTCGAAGTACGGCGTGATCGAGGTCGACGAGAAGTACCTCGCCGGAGTCGCCCGCGACACCACGCCGAAGGTCATCGCGCTGCTCAACCTCTCCCGCGACCAGCTCGACCGCGCCGCCGAGACCCGGATGCTCGCCGAGAAGTGGCGCGAGGGCCTCAGCGGCACCAAGGCCGTCGTCGTCGCCAACGCCGACGACCCGCTCATCGTGTGGGCCGCCTCCTCCTCCCCCAACGTGGTGTGGGTGGCCGCGGGCCAGGAGTGGAAGGACGACGCCTGGTCGTGCCCCGCCTGCGGCGGTGTGATGCAGCGCCCGGGTGACGACTGGTTCTGCGGCGAGTGCGGCTTCCGCCGTCCCGCGCCGAGCTGGGCGCTCAGCGGCGACCACGTGCTCGACCCGCACGGTTCGGCCTGGCCGATCCGGCTCCAGCTGCCCGGCCGCGCCAACAAGGCGAACGCCACCAGCTCGGCCGCCGTCGCCGCCGTGTTCGGGGTGCCGCCGCAGGTGGCCCTGGAGCGCATGTACCAGGTGCAGGCCGTCGCCGGACGCTACGACGTGGTCTCCTTCCAGGGCCGCGACCTGCGTCTGCTGCTCGCGAAGAACCCGGCCGGCTGGCTGGAGACGTTCTCCCTCATCGACGGGCCGCCCGCCCCGGTGATCCTCTCCGTCAACGCGCGCGGCGCCGACGGGACGGACACCTCCTGGCTGTGGGACGTGGACTACGGCCGGCTCGCCGGCCACCCGATCATGGTGATCGGCGACCGCAAGCTGGACCTCGCGGTCCGCCTGGAGGTCGCGGGCGTGGACTTCCGCGTCTGCGAGACCCTCGACGAGGCCGTCGCGATGGCCCCGCCCGGGCAGATCGAGCTGATCGCCAACTACACCGCCTTCCAGGACGTCCGCCGCCGCGTCGGCAACTGACCCGTAGAGGACTTGCAGCATGAGTGACAGCAGCCTGCGCCTGGTCTGGGTCTACCCGGACCTGCTCAGCACCTACGGCGACCAGGGCAACGTCCTCGTCGTCCAGCGCCGCGCCGAGCAGCGCGGTCTCAGCGTCGAGCGCGTCGACGTCCGCAGCGACCAGCCGGTGCCGACCTCGGGCGACATCTATCTGATCGGTGGCGGCGAGGACCGTCCGCAGCGGCTCGCGGCCGAGCGGCTGCGCCGGGACGGCGGTCTGAGCCGGGCCGCCTCCAACGGCGCGATCATCTTCTCGGTCTGCGCCGGCTACCAGATCCTGGGCCACGAGTTCATCAACGACCTGGGCGAGCGGGAGGCCGGTCTCGGTCTCATCGACGTGATCTCGACCCGCGGCGAGGGCGAGCGGTGCGTCGGCGACGTCCTCGCGGACATCGACCCGCGCCTCGGCCTGCCCCAGCTGACGGGCTTCGAGAACCACCAGGGCATCACCCATCTCGGCCCGACGGCCCGCCCGTTCGCCCGGACCGTCCTCGGCAAGGGCAACGGGACCGGCGACGGCACCGAGGGCGCGTACAACGACACCGTCTTCGGTACGTACATGCACGGCCCCGTCATGGCGCGCAACCCGCAGATCGCGGACCTGCTCCTGAAGCTGGCCCTCGACGTGAACGCGCTGCCGCCGACCGACGACCGCTGGTACGAGGCGCTGCGCGCCGAGCGCATCGCGGCGGCCACGCAGCCCGCCTGAGCCGTCCCGGGCGCCGCCGCCGCCCCTCTCTCGTACGAACGTGCGTTGTCCACTGTGCGGACATCCGGTTCGGCCCCGCCACCCTGCGGCGATAGGGTGGCGGGAATCCAGCCGGACGACGGGGTCCGGGAGTCGGCCCACGTTGCAAAGGTTTATGGGCTATGCGCATTGGCGTGCTCACCTCCGGCGGAGACTGCCCCGGTCTGAACGCTGTCATCCGTTCCGTCGTGCACCGCGCCGTCGTCGACCACGGCGACGAGGTCATCGGCTTCCTCGACGGGTGGAAGGGCCTCCTGGAGGCCGACTACCGCAAGCTCGACCTCGAAGCGGTGGGCGGCATCCTGGCCCGGGGCGGCACCATCCTCGGCTCCTCGCGGGTCCAGCCCGCGCACCTGGTCGACGGCGTCGAGCGCGCCCGCGGCCATGTCGCCGACCTGGGGCTCGACGCGATCATCCCGATCGGCGGCGAGGGCACCCTGAAGGCGGCGAACCTGCTCTCCGAGGCGGGTCTCCCGATCGTCGGCGTCCCGAAGACCATCGACAACGACATCGCCTCCACCGACGTCACCTTCGGCTTCGACACCGCCGTGACCGTCGCCACCGAGGCCCTCGACCGGCTCAAGACCACCGCCGAGTCCCACCAGCGGGTCCTCGTCGTCGAGGTCATGGGCCGTCACACCGGCTGGATAGCGCTGCACTCCGGCATGGCCGCCGGCGCGCACGCCGTCGTCGTCCCCGAGCGCCCCTTCGACATGGACGAGCTGACCGCCCGGGTCGGCGCCCGCTTCGCCGACGGCAAGCGCTTCGCGATCGTCGTCGTCGCCGAGGGCGCGAAGCCGCGCGAGGGCTCGATGGAGTTCAAGACCGCCGGCACCGACATCTACGGCCACGAGCGGTTCACCGGCGTCGCCAACCAGCTCTCCGTGGAGCTGGAGCGGCGGCTCGGCAAGGAGGCCCGCCCGGTGATCCTCGGGCACGTCCAGCGCGGCGGCACCCCGACCGCGTACGACCGTGTCCTCGCGACCCGCTTCGGCTGGCACGCGGTCGAGGCGGCGCACCGCGGCGAGTTCGGCATGATGACCGCACTGCGCGGCACGGAGATCGAGATGGTTCCGCTGGCCCAGGCCGTGGAGACCCTCAAGACGGTCCCGGCCGACCGCTACGCCGAGGCGGAGTGCGTGCTCTGACCGTCGCCCGTTCGTGACATCCGCCCCCGGTCGCAGTCGCGGCCGGGGGCGGTTCTAGTCTGGTGCGGACAACAAGCGCGAATCGGGCTCCAGGAGTGCACACGATGGATCACAGCGGGCACGGCATGACCACGGATCTGCCGCCGTTCACGCTGGGACGGGGTCTGGAGTTCTCTCCCGACCCCTTCTTCCTGATCGGCTGCCTCGTGGCGCTCGGTCTGTACGGGTGGGGCGTGGCGCGGCTGCGGCGGCGCGGGGACGCGTGGCCGGTGAGCCGGACGGTGTTCTTCACGGTCGGCGTGCTGAGCGTCGCCCTCGTCATGTGCACCAAGCTCAACGACTACGGCATGGTCATGTTCAGCGTGCACATGGTGCAGCACATGGTGATCTCCATGCTGTCGCCGATCCTGCTGCTCCTCGGCGCGCCGGTGACGCTCGCGCTGCGGGCGCTGCCGGTGGCGGGCCGTGGTTCGACGGGGCCGCGCGAGCTGCTCCTGAAGCTGCTGCACAGCCGGTACATCAAGGTGATCACGCACCCCGGCTTCACGATCCCGATGTTCATCGCGAGCCTGTACGCGCTGTACTTCACGCCGCTCTTCGACTTCCTGATGGGCTCGAAGCCCGGCCACATCGGGATGATGGTCCACTTCCTGATGGTGGGCGTGGTCTTCTTCTGGCCGATCATGGGCGTGGACCCGGGCCCGCACCGGCCGGGTTACGTGATGCGGATGCTGGAGCTGTTCGCGGGCATGCCGTTCCACGCCTTCTTCGGCATCGCGCTGATGATGGCGTCGGAGCCGATGGTCCAGGCCTACGCGAGTCCGCCGGCCTCACTGGGGATCGACGCGCTCGCCGACCAGAACGCGGCGGGCGGCATCGCCTGGGCGTTCAGCGAGATCCCGTCGGTGCTCGTGCTGATCGCGCTCGTCTACCAGTGGTACCACTCCGAGCAGCGGCAGGCGGTCCGTCTGGACCGGGCGGCCGACCGGGACGGGGACAAGGAGCTGGAGGCGTACAACGCGTATCTGGCCTCGCTCCAGGCGCGGGGGCGCTGACCGGAATCCGCTTTCCGGCGCACGCCGGAGCGTCCGGGGAGTAGCGCGCGCCCCTCTCGGGGGTTCACGATGGTCGGGACGGCTCGCGTGGCCTCGGTCGGGAGGAGGGCGGACTGATGTCCGGTCCCACGAAGACGATGGCGGTGCTCACCTGCGCCGCGTTGGTGCTGACGACGGCGTACACGGTGGCGCTCGGCAGCAGCGGCTGGCTCTGGTTCGGCTGGCTGGTGCTGACGGTGGTCACCATCGGGATGGCCGCGTCGGACGGCGCGGGCGCGTCCCGCCGCCGCCCGCCGACCGGCCCGGGGCCCGCGGGCTCTTGAGCTTGTCGGCCCTTCAGCCCTTCGGGGCGAGGACCACCCAGATCTGTCCGGGCGCGAAGGCGAGCGGCGCTCCGCCCGAGGTGGTGAAGGTGGTGCCCGCCGAGGCCGAGGGCCGGGACCAGCGGGCCTCGTGGGCGCGTCCGTCGCGCAGGACGAGCGCGGTGCCGCTGCCGACGGTCTCGGTGTACGGGGAGACCGCGCCGGACCGGTCGTGGTAGTCGGAGGCGCGGATGGCGACCCGCTGGACGACGACCGTCGACGGGTTCAGCGCTCCGGTGTCGGTGGTACGGGCCGCCCGGCCGTCCATCGCCACCCGCCAGCTCCGGTCGGCGGCGGACCAGGTGAAGGTGTAGCGGGCGGCCGGGAAGCGGACGGTCTCGGAGTCGACCGGGGTGCCGCCCGGGGCGGGGCCGAAGCGGAAGCCGACGTCCGGCGCGTTCGGGGCCCCCGGGTCGGTGGCGAGGGCCCGCTCGGGGCGCAGGTAGAGGTTGTGCGGGGCGGGCCGGTCGGGGGAGCGCCGGAAGGCGCCGGGGGCGGTGGACTCGGTGATCGGGTGGAGGGGCGCGGCGGCGATCAGCGGATTCAGCGCGGACTGCGCGCCCGAGTAGGCGAGAACCGGCCGGCCGAAGGTCCTGAGCAGCTCGATGTCGGATTCGCGGGCGCTGCGGACGGGTCCCGCGAGGTCGGGGAGGCGGGAGGAGTACACGGCGAGGAGCCGGGTGGCCCCGCCCTCGACCTGTTCGACGTAGACGAGGTCGGCCGCGCCGAGGCCGGTGTGGGGGCGCGCCGCGGCCACGTTGTCTATCTTGACGGCGAGGACCGGGGCGGGCCGCGCGGGCAGTCCGGTGAAGGGCGATCGGCCGGTGGGCGCGGGTGTCGTGGGCGCGGGCGCCGTCGTGGCGGGCGAGGCTGTCGGTACCGCGGTGGGTTTGGACCCGCCCGAGTCGGAGCAGCCGTACAGCCCGGCCGCCGTCAGCGCGCAGAGGAACGCGGTGAGGACGCGGCCGGGGCGTCTGGTTCCACGCTCGCCGGTCATGGTGACGCTCCCCCACCAGTGGACCACGGGGCCGCGCGCGGATACAACGGGCTTGTCGGACGACGAACGGGGGTTGCGGGTGTTCTACCACCTGTTGAAGTACGTACTGCTCGGGCCGCTTCTGAGGCTGCTGTTCCGGCCGCGGATCGAGGGGCTCGAACACGTCCCGGAGGACGGCGCGGCGATCGTCGCGGGCAACCACCTCTCCTTCTCCGATCACTTCCTGATGCCGGTGGTGCTGGACCGGCGGATCACCTTCCTCGCGAAGCAGGAGTACTTCACGGGGCCGGGGATCAAGGGCCGGCTCACGGCCGCGTTCTTCCGGGCGGCCGGGCAGATCCCGGTCGACCGGTCGGGGAAGGAGGCCGGGAAGGCGGCGATCCGTGAGGGGCTCGGCGTGCTCGGCCGTGGTGAGCTGCTCGGTATCTATCCGGAGGGGACGCGTTCGCACGACGGGCGGCTGTACAAGGGGAAGGTGGGGGTGGCGGTGATGGCGCTGACGGCCGGGGTGCCGGTGGTGCCCTGCGCCATGGTGGGGACGTTCGAGATCCAGCCGCCGGGGAAGGTCGTGCCCCGGATCCGCCGGGTCACCATCCGGTTCGGGGAGCCGCTGGACTTCTCGCGGTTCGCCGGGTCCGCGGATGAGCGGGCGGTGGTCCGCGCGGTGACCGACGAGATCATGTACGAGATTCTCCGCCTGTCGGGTCAGGAGTACGTGGACGACTACGCGGCGGTGGTGAAGGCCGAGGAGGCGGAAGGGGAGCCCCCGCGAAAGTTCCCCCGAGGGGAACGCTGAGGGCGGATCCGCGCACGGCGCAACGCCCTGGGCCGGGGCGCCGGGCACCCGTAGCGTCGCCTCCATGATCAAGGGAAAAGCGTTCGTGCTGGGTGCGTCGGGACAGGTGGGGCGGGCGGCCGTGCGGGCCCTCGTCGCGGACGGCTGGGAGGTGACGACCGCCTCGCGGGGCGGTGTCAGGGACGAGAGGTGGCCTGACGAGGTCCGGTCGGTGCGGCTCGACCGTACCGAGGAGGGGGCGCTCGCGGCGGGGCTCGGCGACGGCTGTGACGTGTTCGTCGACATCGTCGCGTACGACTCCGGGCACGGCAGGCAGCTGACCGGTCTCGCGGACCGGATCGGTTCGGCGGTGGTGGTGTCGAGCGGCGCCGTCTACGAGGACGAGAAGGGCCGCAGCTTCGACACGCAGGGCGAGCCGGACGGCTTCCCCGCCTACCCGGTGCCCATCGCTGCTGACTGGCCCACGGTCGCGCCGGGCGACACCTCGTACAGCACGCGTAAGGTGGCCCTGGAGCGGGAGCTTCTGGCGGCGGGCGACGCGCTGCCGACGACGCTGCTGCGGGCGGGCGCCATCCACGGGCCGTACTGCCCGGGTCCGCGCGAGCTGTGGTTCGTGAAGCGGGTGCTCGACGGGCGGCCGTGGCGGCCCCTCGCGTACGGCGGCACCTCACGGTTCCACCCGGCGCACGTGGACAACCTGGCGGAGCTGGTCCGGCTCGCGGCGGCGAACCCGGGCAGCCGGGTGCTCAACGGCGCCGACCCGGAGGCGCCGACGGTGGCGGAGATCGGGGCGGCGATCGACGCGGTCATGGGCGCCACGAGCGAGACGGAGCTGATCGAGGGCGAGCCGGAGGGACCCGTGGGGCTCACGCCGTGGGCCTCACCGCATCCGATCGTCTACGACATGGCGGCGGCCGAGCGGGAGTTGGGATACCGGCCGGTGGTGTCGTACGCCGAGTCGCTGCCGGAGACGGTCGAGTGGCTCGCCGGACACCTGGCGGGGCGGGAGTGGCGGGAGGCCTTCCCCGGGCTCGCGAAGTACGGGGTGGACTTCTTCGACTACGCGGCGGAGGACGCCTGGCGGGCGGCCCGGCGGTGACGCGGGGCGGGGGGAGGGACCGGACGGCCCCTCCCCCCGTCCGGCCTCAGGGCTGCGGCGTGGCGTGCGGCGCGCAGGTCTGGTCCGTGGCGTCCAGCTTCCCGGTCAGCAGGTAGGCCTCGACCTTGGTGTTGAGGCACGGGTTGACCAGGTTGGTGATGCCGTGCGAGCCGGCGTCCTTCTCCGTGATCAGGCGCGAACCCTTGAACCGCTTGTGCAGTTCGACGGCGCCGCCGTACGGGGTGGCGGCGTCGCGCTCGGCCTGGGTGATGAGCACCGGCGGCAGGCCCTTGCCGGTCCTCACCTCGGTCGGGCGCTGGCGCGGGGTGGACCAGGTGGCGCAGGGCAGGTTCATCCACGCGTTGGCCCAGGTCATGAAGGGGTACTGCTTGTGGAGCCGGCTGTTGTCCCGGTCCCACTTCTTCCAGCTGGTGGGCCAGGGCGCGTCGGCGCACTCGACGGCGGTGTAGACGGCGTTGCCGTTCTCCGCCGCGGCGTTGCCCGCGGTGTCGGTGAGGTCGGCGGCGGCCGATTCGATCAGCGGCTGGGGGTCACCGGCGGCGTACGCGCTCCAGGCCTCGGCCACCGGGGCCCACATGGAGTCGTAGTAGGGCGCGTTCTGGAAGAAGGCGATGAGTTCGGCGGGGCCGACCTTGCCGCCGAGGGGTGCCTTCTTGGCGGCGGCGCGCAGGGTGTCCCACTGCTGCCGGACCTCCTCGTGGGTGTCGCCGAGGTGGTAGGTGGCGTCGTGCTGGGCGACCCAGGTCATCCAGTCCTTGAGGCGGCCCTCGAAGGCGATGTCCTGGTCGAGGTTGGCCTCGTACCAGATCTTGCGCGTCGACGGGTTCACGACGCTGTCGAGGACCATGCGGCGGACGTGGGTCGGGAAGAGGGTGCCGTAGACCGCGCCCAGGTAGGTGCCGTAGGAGACGCCGACGAAGTTGAGCTTCTTCTCGCCGAGGGCGGCTCGGACGACGTCGAGGTCGCGGGCGGTGTCGAGGGTGTTGATGTGCGGCAGGAGGTCGCCGTTCTTCTCGGCGCAGCCCTGGGCGTACTCGGCGGCGAGCTTGCGCTGCGCGCGCTTGTCGGCCTCGCTGTCGGGGACCGGGTCGAGCTTGGGGCCCTTGACGAACTCGGTCGGGTCGACGCAGGAGATGGGGGCCGACTTGCCGACGCCGCGCGGGTCGAAGCCGACGAAGTCGTAGGCCTTGGCGGCGTTCGCCCAGATCGCGTTCTTGGTGGTGACCCGGCGCGGGAAGCGGAGGCCCGAGCCGCCTGGGCCGCCGGGGTTGTAGAGGAGCGCGCCCTGGCGCTCGGCGGGTGTGCCGGTGGCGCCGATCCGGTCGACCGCGATCTTGATCTTCTTGCCGTTCGGCTTCGCGTAGTCGACGGGGACGGTGACCCAGCCGCACTGGATCGGCTTCTCCAGGCCCCAGTCGGCGGGGCAGTCCTGCCAGTCGATGCCCGCCTGGGCGGCCCGCGACGCGGCGACGGCGACACCGATCGCCTCGGCGTCCCGCAGATGACGGTTGCTTTCGGCGTTGGCCGCCGGGGCCGTGAGCGCGCCCACGACGAGCGTGCCCGCTATCAGAGTGCCGGCCGAACCGAGTGCTGCCGTACGTCGCACAAGTCCTCCCCCTGTGGGTGTCGTTCTGTCCGGGTGATCCTTTCGTCCGTGGGCAGCACGACGTAAGCCCGTACGGGTGTTTCTTTGCCGAACCCATAACCGGTGTCGGTGTCCCGCTGAGCGGTGAGCCGCCCCGCTCGGCTCAGGCGGGCGCGAGCAGCTCCAGGGCCTCGTCGAGGAGGCGTCGCAGGGCCAGTGCGTCGGGGGCGACGGCGGTGGCGAGGGCGGCGGGTCCCGCGAGCGGGGTGATCGCGGCGTGCTCGCCGAGGAGCCGGGGCGCGACCGGCTTCTCCTCGAAGCCGGGGTCGACGACGAGGAGTTGTCCGGTGGCCCGGTGGCCGCCGAGGACGGCGCCGCCGTCCCAGCCGCCGGGGGCACCGGGGCCGTACGCCAGCTCCTGGTCGAGCAAGGGGCGTCCGGCGCGGCGGACGGTGAGGCGGGTGCGGAGGGTGCCGGGTGGTTCGCCGTGGCGGCCGAGGATCTGTTCCTCGCGGAGGACAAGGCGTGCCGTGGCGGCGAGTTCGACGTCGGTACGCATCCGCAGGTCCGAGCCGCCGACGGAGATCAGCTGTTCGGGCAGCCAGCGCAGGACGCCCTCCTCGCCGACGGTGAGCCGGACGTCGTACGCGGCGGGCTCGGCGCTCCGGCCCGGCAGGGCGAGGGTCGCGGCGGCCGCGTCGACGAGGAGCCGGGCCCCGGCCCGTACCTCGGTCTCGACGGCCAGCCGGTCACCGCCGAGCGGGGCGCTCATCGCCCCGACGACGGTGACCCGGGTGTACGGTCCGGCTGCCCTGGTACGGCGCAGGGCGAGCGGCCCGTCGCTCACGAGGAGCGGCAGCCCGCCGTCGGCGTCGGCGGCGATCCGGGCCGTGGCGCGCAGGCTCACGCGGTCCAGGCCCCGAGCTGGGCGCGGACCCAGTCGGCGACGGGGGCGACGCCGTTCTCGGCGCGCAGCGAGGTGAAGGCGACGGGCAGTTCGCCGCGCTGTTCCTTGGCGTCGCGGGCCATCCGCTCCAGGTCGGAGCCGACGTGGGGGGCGAGGTCGGTCTTGTTGACGACGAGGAGGTCGGCGGTGGTGACGCCGGGGCCGCCCTTGCGCGGGATGTCGTCGCCGCCGGCCACGTCGATGACGAAGATCTGGGCGTCGACGAGGCCCTTGGAGAAGGTGGCGGTGAGGTTGTCGCCGCCGGACTCGACGAGGATGAGGTCGAGCGGGCCCACGGCCTCCTCCAGTTCCTCGACGGCTTCGAGGTTGGCGGAGATGTCGTCGCGGATGGCGGTGTGCGGGCAGGCGCCGGTCTCCACGGCCTGGATCCGCTCGGGCGGCAGGACGGCGTTGCGGAGGAGGAAGTCGGCGTCCTCGCGGGTGTAGATGTCGTTGGTGAGGACGGCGAGGGAGAGGGTGTCGCGCAGGACCCGGCAGAGGGCGGCGACGGTGGCGGTCTTGCCGGAGCCGACGGGGCCGCCGAGTCCGATGCGCAGGGCGCGGCGGGTGCCGTCGGGGCGGTGGGCGTCGGCGGAGACGGCGCCGTGGTGGGTGTGTCCGTGGTCGAGGTGCATGGTTCTCCTGTCGGAGCGCTACGAGGCGAACAGGCGGACGGGCCAGGCCGCGTGCTGTTCGGCGGTGAGGTCGAGGAGGGGTGCGGAGGCGGCGGGCAGCGCGTCGACGCCCTCGCGGGCGGCGGCGGTGGCGCGCTCGGCGACCTCGTCCATCTCGGGGGCGAGGCGGGCCAGGACGGCGGTGGCCTGGTAGGGGTCGAGGCTGAGGAGGCGTACGGCGGCGGTGGTGGGGCCGCCGACCGACTCGTACACGACGCAGTACGCGGCGTCCTCGGGTCCGAGCCCGGCGGCCAGGGCGGTGGCGCCGAGGACGACGGGCTGGTGGGCGCCGCGGGGGAACGCCGCCGCCAGGGCGTCGAGTCCGGGGCTCGGCCAGGTGGCGCGGGCGGCCCGCATGAGCTGGCGGCCGAGTCTGCGGGCGGTGGCGCGCAGGGCGGGTGAGGGGGTGCGGGCGTCGGCCGCCGCGTCGAGTGCGAGCGGGTCGAGTCCGTACGCGGCTCCGGCGGCGAGCGCGGCCGTGGTGAGGCCGGTGGTGTGGAGCCGGCCCCGGCAGAAGGACTCCAGGTCGGCCGCGTCCTTGATGCGGCCGGCCTTGACGGCGGCCTCGGCGCCGCCGGAGTGGGCGTGCCCGCCGGCGGGGAACCGTCCGTCGGCGAGCACGAGGAGCGCTGATCGAGATCCCATCAGAAGAGGAAGTAGCGCTGGGCCATGGGCAGTTCGGCGGCGGGCGCGGGTTCGACCGCTTCGCCGTCGATGGTCACCGTGAAGGTGTCGGCGTCGACCTCGACCCGGGGCAGGGCGTCGTTCTCGCGCATGTCGGCCTTCGTGACCCGCCGGGTGGAGCCGATGGCGGCGAACTCCTTGTGGAGCCCGAGTCTGCGCGGCAGGTCGTCCTCGATCGCCGCCTGGGCGACGAAGTTGACCGAACCGGCCGCCGCGGCTTTGCCGAGCGCGCCGAACATCGGGCGGGGCAGGACCGGCTGGGGGGTGGGGATGGAGGCGTTGGCGTCGCCCATCTGCGCGTACGCGATCTGGCCGCCCTTGACGACGACGAGCGGCTTGACGCCGAAGAAGGCGGGCTCCCAGAGGACGAGATCGGCGAGCTTGCCGGGCTCGACCGAGCCGATGAGGTGGTCCATACCCTGGGCGACGGCCGGGTTGATCGTGTACTTGGCGACGTAACGGCGCACCCGGTGGTTGTCGGCGCGGCCGTCTCCCGGCAGGGATCCGCGCCGCTTCTTCATGACGTGGGCCGTCTGCCAGGTCCGCATGATCACCTCGCCGATCCGGCCCATGGCCTGGGAGTCGGAGGAGATGATCGAGATCGCGCCCAGGTCGTGGAGGACGTCCTCGGCGGCGATGGTGGAGGGCCGGATCCGGGACTCCGCGAAGGCGAGGTCCTCGGGGACGGCCGGGTTGAGGTGGTGGCAGACCATCAGCATGTCGAGGTGTTCCTCGATGGTGTTGACGGTGTGCGGCCGGGTCGGGTTGGTGGAGCTGGGCAGGATGTACGGCTCGGAGACGACCGTGATGATGTCGGGGGCGTGCCCGCCGCCGGCGCCCTCGGTGTGGTACGCGTGGACGGTGCGTCCGGCGATGGCGGCGAGGGTGTCGCCGACGAAGCCCGCTTCGTTCAGGGTGTCGGTGTGGATGGCGAGCTGGGCGCCGGTCTCCTCGCACACGGACAGGCAGGCGTCGATGACGGCCGGGGTGGCACCCCAGTCCTCGTGGATCTTGAACCCGAGGGCTCCGCCGCGCAGTTGGGAGTGCATGGCCTCCCGGGACATGGTGTTGCCCTTGCCGAGCAGGCCGATGTTGACCGGGAAGGTGTCGAGGGCCTCGAACATCCGGGCCGTGTGCCAGGGGCCGGGGGTGACCGTGGTCGCCTTGGTGCCCTCGGCCGGTCCTGTGCCGCCGCCGACGAGGGTGGTGACGCCGGTGGCGAGGGCCTGCTCGACGACGGTGGGCGAGATGAAGTGGACGTGGGCGTCGACGGCGCCGGCGGTGACGATCCTGCCGTTGCCGACGATGATCTCGGTCTCGGGGCCGATGACGAGGTCGGGGTGGACGCCGTCCATGGTGTCGGGGTTGCCCGCCTTGCCGAGAGCGGTGATCCGGCCGTCCCTGATGCCGATGTCGGCCTTGACGATGCCCCAGTGGTCGATGATCAGGGCGCCGGTGATCACGGTGTCGGGGGCGCCTTCGGCGCGGGTGGTGCGGGCCTGGCCCATGGACTCGCGGATGACCTTGCCGCCGCCGAAGACGGCCTCGTCGCCGGCGCGGCCGGGGCCGCCGCTGCGGTCCTCCTCGATCTCGACGAGGAGGTCGGTGTCGGCGAGCCGGACACGGTCGCCGGTGGTGGGGCCGAACAGGTCGGCGTACACGGCGCGGTGGAGGTCAGGCATGGTCGCCGCCGTCCTGGTACCGGTCGGGGGTCGTGGGCGGGTCGAGGGGGCCCGCCGTCTCGCCGCGCAGGCCGGGCACGATCCGGCGGCCCGCCAGGGGGACGAGTTCGACCTCGACGGGGATGCCGGGTTCGAAGCGGACGGCGGTGCCGGCGGCGATGTGCAGCCGCTGCCCGTGCGCGGCGGCCCGGTCGAACTCCAGGCCGGGGTTGACCTCGGCGAAGTGGTAGTGGGAGCCGATCTGGACGGGCCGGTCGGCGGCGTTGAGCACGGTCAGGCGGGTGACGGGGCGCCCCTCGTTGAGGGCGACGGGGCCGTCCGCGTACAGGATCTCTCCGGGGATCATCGGCGGCGCCCGTTCAGACGATGGGGTCGTGGACGGTGACGAGCTTGGTGCCGTCGGGGAAGGTGGCCTCGACCTGGACGTCGTGGATCATCTCGGGGATGCCGTCCATGACCTCCGCGCGGGAGAGCACCTTGCGCCCGGAGGCCATCAGCTCGGCGACGGTCCGGCCGTCGCGGGCGCCTTCCAGGATGTGCGAGGTGAGGAGCGCGACGGCCTCGGGGTGGTTGAGCCGCACTCCCCTGGCCCGGCGCTTCTCGGCCACGTCCGCCGCCACATGGATGAGCAGGCGTTCCTGCTCGTGCGGGCTCAGTTGCACTCTTCCACCTCACAGTCGTCGACCGGGACACCCGGACAGCTGCGGACCCTACCGACCGTCAACACGCTGTTGAGCTGCCGAGACGCGGCAGCCGGTCAGACATTGCACGTTAGGGCGGAAGTTTTTCCGGCTCGTTAACTGCGGCTTTGCATTTCCATGATCGTCGGGCTACGAGGCGCCGGGCTCGCGGTGGTGTGCGGCGATACCGAAGCGGCCCTGTTCGCCGGAAGCGGAGTCCAGCGGGTGGAAGCGGGAGACCGAGCTGACCACCTGCTCGTCGGCGGGCTTCTCGGCCGCTTCGAGTTCCTCCAGGTCAGCGGCGGAGACCAGGGCGACCAGCGGCTTCCCGTGGCGGGTGACGACGACGCGCTCGCCGCCGTATACGACGCGGTTGATGAGGTCGGCGAGCTCGGCTCGCGCTTGCGTCACCGGGATCTCGTAGGTCATGCTCCCCATCTTACGGCCTGTACGTCCTGTACATTTTTTACAGATGGAGGTGCCCGTCATGCACGCTCGCCACGTACTGCCCGAGTTCACGGAGCGGACCAGCTACGGAACCCGGACCCTCGACCCCTACTCCCGGCTCCTCGCCTCCCGGATCGTCTTCCTCGGGACACCGATCGACGAGACCTCGGCCAACGACGTCATCGCCCAGCTCCTCTATCTGGACCACGCGGCGCCGGGCCAGGACATCTCGCTCTACATCAACTCCCCCGGCGGCTCCACCACCGCGACGACCGCGGTCTACGACACGATGCGCTCGCTCCACTGCGACGTGGAGACCACCTGCCTGGGCCAGGCCGCCTCCACCGCCGCGCTCCTGCTCGCCGCCGGCACGGCGGGCAAGCGGCTGATGCTCCCCGGCGCCCGGGTCACGCTCCGTCAGCCCGCCCTGGACGAGCCGATGCAGGGGCAGCCGAGCGACCTCGACCTCCACGCGCGCGAACTGCTCCGGCTGCGCGCCCTGGTGGCCGGGGCGTTCGCCGAGCACACGGGGCAGCCCCGGGAGCGGATCGACGCCGACCTGGACCGTCTGACCGTCCTGGACGCGCCCGCGGCGGTCGCGTACGGCCTGGTGGATCATGTGATCACCAGCCGGCGCGCGGCCGCCGGCGGCGCGGCGCGGTGAGCCGGCCGTGGTCCCCGAGCTGCCGCCGCTGCCCGCCCTGACCCGGGCCGAGGGCGAACTCGTCGACGTGTACCTCGAAGTCGTCGACCTCCTGGGGAAGATCAATCCATCCAGGGGTACGCATACCTATGGAGCTCTACGGGCGGCACAGGCCCTGGTGGGGCGGGCCGAGGCGCTGCGCGAAGCTCTGACGCTGATGCATGTACGGGGTGAGAGCGAGGTGCACGCGGACACATTGGCGCGTGCTCTGCGCGTGTTGGACGGGGAGCGCAGGACCGGTCGGGTCACCGTCCCGGGACCACGCGCGAGTTGACATTTCGTCGTGTCGTGTCGAGGTCCGTACGGCCGACATCTGCCGCAGAAACACTCCCTCGTTCGGCGTAGTCGACGAGTCGATTAATGGCTCGGGTGACTTGCGCACCACGTGTACACATCTGGCGGAATGGGGCGTTCCACCCCTGGTGCGGGGCTCGTTGGCCAAACCTCCGAAGATCACGAAAGCGTCCTGTCCACCCGAACGGATCAGTCGTGAGGAGCCTCACATATCGCTGTTTCAGCTCGGATTTCACCCTGGGTGTGGGTCAAGATCCCTGTCGACGACAAGCCCCCGCCGCCGCGGCGGGGCGGTCCGGGCGGACGCCGAGTCCTGCCGCTGTCCCGGACGTCTGGTCGACAGGAGTGGATCGGCAGGAGTGGAGGACCCGATTTTTACGGGGCGTACGCGCTGTTTCGGCAGCGGGGCCGTCCCTTGGGGTGAAGCCGCGACCGCGGCCGGGCATCTTCGCCAGCCCGAACCCGACAGGTCATCCTTCGCAGGCGGCTGACGAAGGGTTGCGCATGACTGCGCAGATGCACGTCCCGTCCCTGCTGTCCCGGGCCGGAGCCGTCTCGGCTCTCACCCTCGCCGCCGTCGGCGGCACGCTGCTCGCACCAGGTGCGGCATCGGAGGCCCAGGCAGCCACCACGCACGCGAACAAGGCACTGAGCGTCGCCGCGTCCAAGAAGGGAGCCCCGTACGGGTACGGGAGCGCCGGGCCCTCCCGGTTCGACTGCTCCGGTCTGACGCTCTACGCGTACAAGAAGGCGGGCAAGCCGCTGCCCCGTACCGCGCAGCAGCAGTACAACAAGACCCAGCACATCTCCGCCTCCACCCGGCAGAAGGGGGACCTGGTCTTCTTCCACTCCGGCGGGAGGGTGTACCACGTGGGCATCTACGCCGGCAGCGGCAAGATCTGGCACTCGCCCAAGTCGGGGTCCTGGGTGAAGCTCGACAAGATCTGGTCGTCGAAGGTCTACTACGGCCGCGTCCGGTGACCCGGCGGACAGGCGTTAGCAGCTCGCCAGGGGGGCCACGGTCCACGGGATCGTGATCCAGACCGTCTTGCCGCCGTCCTCGGTCGGAGTGACCGAGAGACGGCCGCCCGCCTCCGCCGCCAGGACACGGATGATGACCATGCCCCGGCCGTTGTCCTGCTGAACCGCCGCCGGGAGGCGGCGGGGCCGGCGGGGGTGGCTGTCGGTGACGCCGATGTGGAGCCGCTCCTCGCGCTCCAGGCGGACCTCCACCGTGAAGGTGGGTGACTGGCCGAGGGTGTGCAGGACGGCGTTGGAGGCCAGTTCGGAGACGATCAGACGGATCGAGTCCGCGATGTCCGCGGCGCCGTCGAGACCCCAGTCGGTGAGGACGTCCGCGACGTACCGCCGGGCCGTGGGGACCGAGGCGGGGTCGCTCGGCAGCGTGAGAGATGCTTCCTGGTGATCTGCCATGGCGACGCTGTCCCTTTCCCGCCGGGGCCGCTGCCCCGGATCGCGCTTCGCGTCAGAGTGCCACCGATCGTGCCGCGCCGGGCGGCGTTCCACCAAGATATGTCCCCATCTGTCGCCCGAAGCGGTGAACTATGGTCCTCGGGAACCCCCTTGGGCCGACGTTCACCCCTGCCGGGCGGCGGGCGCGGTCCTCAGGATCGTCTCCACGGCGCGCTCGATCTGCGCGTCCGTCAGATCGGCGCGCGCCGTGAGACGCAGCCGCGAGATGCCGTCGGGCACGGACGGGGGCCGGAAGCAGCCGACCGCGAGGCCCTGCTCGCGGCAGTCCGCCGCCCAGCGCAGCGCCGCCTCCGGGGAGGGGGCGCGCACCGACACGACGGCCGCGTCGGGCCGGGCCGCCGTGAGGCCCGCCTCGGTGAGCAGCCCGTACAGCGTGGTGGCGACGGTACGGGCCCGCCCGGCGAGGCCCGGCTCGGCCGCCAGCAGCCGGAGGCTCGCCAGCGCACCGCCCGCGGCGGCCGGGGCGAGGCCGGTGTCGAAGATGAAGGTGCGGGCCGCGTTCACCAGGTGCTCGATCACCCGGGCCGGGCCGAGGACGGCGCCGCCCTGGCTGCCGAGGGACTTGGAGAGGGTGAGCGTGGCCACGACGTCCTCGTCGCCCGCGAGCCCGGCTTCGTGGAGGGCGCCCCGGCCCCCTTCGCCGAGGACGCCGAAGCCGTGGGCGTCGTCCACCACGAGCCCGGCGCCGTGCGCGCGGCAGGCCGAGGCGAGCTGCGGCAGCGGAGCCTTGTCTCCGTCGACGGAGAAGACGGAGTCGCTGACGACCAGGGCCCGCCGCCCCGGGTGCGCGTCCAGGGTCTTGGCGACGGCCTCGGGGTCGGTGTGCGGGACGACGGCCGTCTCCGCGCGCGCGAGACGGCAGCCGTCGACGATCGAGGCGTGGTTGGACGCGTCGGAGACGATCAGCGAGTCCCGGCCGCCGAGCGCCGTCAGGGCGGCGAGGTTGGCGGTGTAGCCGGAGGAGAAGACGAGAGCCGCCTCGAAACCGCAGAACTCGGCGAGTTCGCGCTCCAGGCGGGTGTGCAGTCGGGTGGTGCCGGTGACGAGCCGGGAGCCGGTGGAGCCCGCGCCCCAGCGCCTCGCTGCCTCGGCCGCCACCTCGGTGACCTCCGCGCGGCGGGTGAGCCCGAGGTAGTCGTTGCTCGCCAGGTCCAGCAGCTCCGACTCGGCCGGCCGGGGCCGCAGCACCCGGACGAGACCGGCCTCCGCCCGGCGGCGCGCCTCGCCGTCGGTCCAGTCGAACGCGGTACGGCGCGGGCCCGCGGCCCGTGCGTCGTCGGCCTGTGACATGCGGCGATCCTTTTGTAGGCAGCGCACAGACCCTAACCGGAGGGTGCCGAGGTCGGGATGTGGTCATCCACACACCTCTATCGGGGGCGTTTGTTCGGTTCCTCCTTGGCCCCGGGGTGGGCGGTAGGTAAGGATCAGCGGTTATGGACCTGCTGAACACGCTGGTGGAGAAGGGGCTGCGGCGCGAGCTGCCGACCCGTGAAGAAGCGCTCGCCGTCCTGGCGACCTCCGACGACGAACTGCTCGATGTGGTGGCGGCGGCCGGCAAGGTGCGCCGTCAGTGGTTCGGGCGCCGGGTGAAGCTCAACTACCTGGTGAACCTGAAGTCGGGGCTGTGCCCCGAGGACTGCTCGTACTGCTCCCAGCGGCTCGGCTCCAAGGCCGAGATCCTGAAGTACACCTGGCTGAAGCCGGACGAGGCCTCCCAGGCCGCCGCGGCGGGTGTCGCGGGCG
This sequence comes from Streptomyces sp. NPDC093795, assembly GCF_044764665.1. NCBI lineage: Bacteria > Bacillati > Actinomycetota > Actinomycetes > Kitasatosporales > Streptomycetaceae > Streptomyces > Streptomyces sp. NPDC093795. Next base: position 159,033 of record NZ_JBIWIO010000003.1, on the reverse strand, counting down.
GAGCCAAGCGGGTGTGTCTGGTGGCGAGCGGCCGCGGTCCGACGGACCGTGACGTGGAGCGCGTCGGCAGGACGATCGAGGCCATCAAGGAGCAGAACGAGGGCGTCGAGGTGTGCGCCTGCCTCGGTCTGCTCTCGGACGGGCAGGCGGAACGGCTGAAGGACGCCGGCGCCGACGCGTACAACCACAACCTGAACACGTCCGAGGCGACGTACGGGGGAATCACCAAGACGCACACCTACGCGGACCGCGTGGACACCGTGCAGAAGGCGCACGCCGCCGGTCTCTCGGCCTGCTCGGGTCTGATCGCGGGCATGGGCGAGACGGACGAGGACCTCGTCGACGTCGTGTACGCGCTGCGCGAGCTGGACTCGGACTCGGTGCCGGTCAACTTCCTCATCCCCTTCGAGGGCACCCCGCTCGCCAAGGAGTGGAACCTCACCCCGCAGCGCTGCCTGCGGATCCTCGCGATGGTGCGGTTCGTCTGCCCCGACGTCGAGGTCCGGATCGCGGGCGGCCGTGAGGTGCACCTGCGTTCGATGCAGCCGCTGGCCCTGAACATCGCGAACTCGATCTTCCTCGGCGACTACCTGACGAGCGAGGGCCAGGCCGGCCAGGCCGACCTGGACATGATCGCGGACGCGGGCTTCGAGGTGGAGGGCGCGGGCACGACCACGCTGCCCCAGCACCGTGCGGACGCGCTCGCGGCGGCCGGTGCGGCTGCCGGTGCGGCGGGCGGCGGCTGTGGCTCCGCCGCGTCGGCGGGTTGCGGTTCGTCCGCGTCGGCCGAGGGCGCGGGCTGCGGTTCGCACGCGGAGGCCGGCGGTGGCTGCGGTCCCTGCGGCGGTCACGCGGTGCCCGCTCCGGCGGAGGCGGAGACGGTCACGGGCAACGCCCGCACCGACCTGGTGGCGGTACGGCGCCGGGGCGCCGGCACGGACCTCGCGCCGAACGCGTGACGCCCGTGCGCAACGACGAACTCCTCACCCTGGACCGGGCGCACGTCTGGCATCCGTACGGCCCCATGCCGGGACGCACGGACCCGCTGGTCGTGGAGTCCGCCTCCGGTGTACGCCTCCGGCTCGCCGAACCCGCCGAGGGCCAGGCCGAGTTGGTCGACGGCATGTCGTCCTGGTGGTCGGCGATCCACGGCTACAACCACCCCGTGCTCAACGAGGCAGTGCGCGGCCAGCTGGAGCGGATGAGCCACGTCATGTTCGGCGGGCTCACCCACGAGCCGGCCGTGCGGCTCGCCGCCCGGCTCGTCGAGATCACGCCCGGACCGCTGCGGCACGTCTTCCTCAGCGACTCGGGGTCCGTGTCCGTCGAGGTCGCGGTCAAGATGTGCCTCCAGTACTGGCGCTCCCTCGGCCGCCCGGAGAAGCAGCGGCTGCTCACCTGGCGCGGCGGCTACCACGGGGACACCTGGCAGCCGATGTCCGTGTGCGACCCCGAGGGCGGGATGCACGAGCTGTGGACGGGGGTGCTCCAGCGGCAGGTGTTCGTGGACGCCCCTCCGGCCGCCTACGAGGAGTCGTACGCCGAGCTGCTGCGTACCGAGATCGCGACGCACGCGCACGAACTGGCCGCGGTGATCGTGGAGCCGGTGGTGCAGGGCGCGGGCGGTATGCGCTTCCACGACCCGGCGTATCTGCGGGTGCTCCGTGAGGCCTGCGACGAACACGACGTGCTGCTCGTCCTCGACGAGATCGCCACCGGGTTCGGGCGGACTGGCACGCTGTTCGCCGCGGACCAGGCGGGCATCTCCCCCGATGTGATGTGTCTGGGCAAGGCGCTGACCGGCGGCTACCTGTCGATGGCGGCGACGCTCTGCACGAGCCGGGTCGCCGACGGGATCTCGCGGGGCGAGGTGCCGGTGCTCGCGCACGGCCCGACGTTCATGGGGAACCCGCTGGCGTCCGCGGTGGCCCTGGCCTCGATCGACCTGCTCCTCTCCCAGGACTGGGAGGTCGAGGTCAAGCGGATCGAGGCCGGACTGCGGGAGGGGCTCGCGCCCGCGGCCGACCTCCCCGGGGTGCGGGAGGTACGGGTGCTCGGTGCGATCGGCGTCGTCCAGCTCGACCACCCGGTCGACATGGCGGCGGCGACGCGCGCGGCGGTCCGGGAGGGCGTGTGGCTGCGCCCGTTCCGGGACCTGATCTACACGATGCCGCCGTATGTGACGGGCGACGAGGACCTGGCCCGGATCTGTGCCGCCGTGCGCGCGGCGGCGGCAGCGGGCTGAACGGCGAGAACGACAGTACGGCAGCAGGGCAGAACGGGAGCAGCAGTGGGAATCGTCGTCGTCAGCGGCACGGGTACGGAGATCGGCAAGACGGTCGTGACCGCGGCGGTGGCCGCCGTGGCCACGGCCGCCGGCCGGTCGGTCGCCGTCCTGAAGCCCGCGCAGACGGGTGTCGGGCCGGAGGAGCGCGGCGACGCGGACGAGGTCGTCCGGCTCTCGGGCGCCGTGGGCTCCGCCGAGCTGGGCCGCTTCCCGGAGCCGCTCGCTCCGGGCACGGCGGCCCGGCGGGCCGGACTCGCCCCCGTGGGGCCCCGTCAGGTCGCCGACGCCGCCCGGAAGCTGGCGGCCGAGCACGACCTGGTCCTCGTGGAGGGCGCGGGCGGACTGCTCGTGCGCTTCGACGAGGAGGGCGGCACGCTCGCGGACGCGGCCGCGCTGCTCGGCGCGCCGGTCCTGGTGGTGGCCCCGGCCGGTCTGGGGACGCTCAACTCGACGGCCCTGACGGCGGAGGCGCTGCGGGCGCGCGGGATCGAACAGCTGGGCGTCGTGGTCGGCAGCTGGCCTGCCGCGCCGGACCTGGCCGCGCGGTGCAATCTGGCGGACCTGCCGGAGGCGGCGGGCGCGCCGCTCCTCGGAGCCGTACCGGAGGGGTCGGGGTCGCTCGACCCGGCGGAGTTCCGGGCGGCGGCGGGCGGCTGGCTGGGCCCCGCGCTCGGGGGCACCTGGGACGTGGAGGAGTTCGGGGGGCGGTTCGCCGCCGCCTTCGGGGACGCCTCCTTGTTCGATGAGCAGCCCTCGGGGCGGTGACTCCGTAGGCTGGAGGCATGCGTGCTTCCGTGCAGGAGATCGTGTTCGACTGTGCCGACCCGGCTGCCCTCGTCCGCTTCTGGACGGAGCTCCTCGGTGGTGATCCGGTGGACCGGGGCGACGACTGGTCGTATGTGGACCCGCCGGGATTCGTCCGGCTCGCTTTCCAGCGGGTGCCGGAGGGCAAGACGGTGAAGAACCGGGTCCATCTCGACCTTCGGGCGGAGGACGTCGAGCGGGCCGCCGATGAGGCTCTGCCGCTGGGCGCGGCCCGGGTCGGCGGCCTGGTGAAGGACGAGTACGGCGCCTTCCAGGTGATGCGGGATCCGGAGGGCAACGAGTTCTGCTTCGTGTCGGGCTGAGGTGGTTCGGATGACGCTGCTGAGGTGGTTCGGATGAGCGTGATGCTGCTGAGGTGGTTCGCATGACACCGCCGCGCCCGGTACGGCCGGGATCCTCGTCGCCCCGCGTCCATCATCCGCTGTTCGCCCGCTTCTACGCCCGCTTCAGCGTGTCCGCCGACACCAGGGGCGGTGTCGGCGACCTGCGCGCGGAGCTGCTCGCGGGGCTCTCCGGCCGGGTCCTGGAGATCGGGGCCGGGAACGGACTGAACTTCGCGCACTATCCGGCCGAGGTCTCCGAGGTGGTCGCCCTCGAACCGGAGGCACGGCTGCGCAGGCTCGCCCAGGAGAGCGCGCGGCGGGCAGCCGTACCGGTGACCTTGCTGCCGGACACGGCCGAGGCGCTGCCGCTGGAGGACGCCTCCTTCGACGCGGCGGTGGCCTCGCTCGTCCTGTGCACGGTACGGAGCGTGCCGCAGGTCCTCGCCGAGCTGCACCGGGTCCTGCGTCCCGGCGGTGAGCTCCGCTTCTTCGAGCACGGCCTGGCGGAGACGGCCGGCCTCGCGCGCGTGCAGCGGGGTCTCGACCGGACGGTCTGGCCGATGCTCTTCGGCGGCTGCCACACCTCCCGCGCCCCGCTCGCGGCCGTCGAGGCGGCCGGGTTCGTCCTCGGGCGGTACCGCTCCTTCGACCTTCCGGGCAAGGGACCGCGGCTGCCCACGTCCCCGTGCGTGCTGGGAACGGCCCGGCGGTAGCCTCCTCCCGCCGGGGCGTTCCACCACCCGGAACTGCGTGGCACCGGCCCGGCCGACCGTGGTGGGATCGGGCCATGATCGATCTCCGGATACGTGCCGCCACCCGTGCCGACGTCGAGGCCGTCCTGGCCTTCTGGAGCGAGTCCGCCGAGGGGACGTCCGTCTCGGACGACGTGCACGGCGTGACCCGGCTCGTCGAGCGGGACCCCGAGGCGCTCATCCTCGCCGTGGCCGACGGGGTGATCGTGGGGTCCGTGATCGCGGGATGGGACGGCTGGCGCGCCTCTCTGTACCGGCTCGCGGTGCTCCCCTCGTACCGTCGGCGCGGCATCTCCACCGCGCTCCTGCGGGCGGCCGAGGAACGTTTCGTCGCCCTCGGCGGGCGGCGGGTGGACGCCATGGTCCTGGAGGCGAACGAGACCGGGCGGAGTCTGTGGACGGCTGCCGGGTACGACCGCCAGGACCACTGGCGCCGGTGGGTGAAGCCGCTCACCGAATGAGACCGCGCGCGTGGGGAACGCTCGGGGGATGAACGACACGGGACCGGCGGCGGGGCCCGGCACCAGGGCTGATCATCCGCACCCTTTGCCGGTCCTTTACCATGGTTGCTCATCCCCACGACCGAAAGGTGTGAGCGTCCGCCCATGGGCGAGCCTCCCAGTAGCACTGGTTCCGACAGCACCCGCTTCGACGACCGACATCGAGCGATCCTCCCCGCCCTGGCCGATCATGGGACGGAGGTGAACCGATGACCGAAGTGCTTCTGCTCCTCCTGGCGCTCCTCCTCTCCGTCACGTGTGGTGCCTTCGTCGCGGCCGAGTTCTCCCTCACCACGGTCGAGCGCGGCGAACTCGAAGCCGCCGCGGCCCGCGGCGAGCGTGGGGCGCCCGGCGCGCTCAAGGCCGTCAGGTCGCTGACGTTCCAGCTCTCCGGCGCCCAGCTGGGCATCACGGTCACCAACCTGGTGGTCGGCATGCTCGCCGAGCCCTCGGTCGCCAAGCTGATCAAGGGCCCGGCCGAGGCAATCGGCCTCTCCCCCACGGTCGCCTCGTCCGTGGCCCTCGTCCTGGGCACCGCCCTGTCGACCGTCGTCCTGATGGTGGTCGGCGAGCTGGTCCCCAAGAACTGGGCGATCTCCTCGCCGCTCGCCGTCGCCAAGGTGGTGGCCACCCCCCAGCGCGTCTTCACCGCCGCGTTCAAGCCGCTGATCAGTCACCTCAACAACACCGCGAACCGGATCCTGCGCCGCCTCGGCATGGAGCCCACCGAGGAACTGGCGTCCGCGCGCTCCCCGCAGGAACTGGTGGCGCTCGCCCGCCACTCCGCGAAGGAGGGTGCCCTCGAGGCGGACACGGCCGAGCTGTTCGTCCGCACCCTCAACCTGGGTGAGCTGACCGCCGAGAACGTGATGACGCCCCGCGTCCAGGTCACCGCCCTCGACGTGCAGGCCACCGCCGAGGACGTCGCCAACGCCACCCGCGCGACCGGTCTGTCCCGCTTCCCCGTCTACCGGGGCAGCCTCGACTCGGTCGTCGGCATCGCCCACATCAAGGACGTGCTCGCCATACCGGCCGAGGAGCGCCCGCGCCGCCGCATCGGCGAGATGCTCCGCGAACCGCTGCTCGTCCCCGAGACGCTCACGGTGGACCGGCTGCTCGACCGGCTGTCCGGGAAGCAGACGATGGCGGTCGTCATCGACGAGTACGGCGGTACGGCCGGGGTCGCCACCCTGGAGGACATCGTCGAGGAGGTCGTCGGCGAGGTCCGCGACGAGCACGACCCGCACGAGACGGCCGACCTGGCGCGGGCCGGTGAGGACGCGGACGGGCGCGAGCTGTGGTCCGCAGACGGCGCGGCCCGTACGGACCAGGTGGGGGCCATCGGCCTCCGGGTGCCGGACGGCCCGTACGAGACGCTCGCGGGCGTCGTCGCGACCGAGCTGGGTCGTATCCCGGCCGTCGGCGACAGCGTGGAGCTGGGCGGCTGGCGGCTCGACGTCGTCGACGCCTCCGGCCGCCGCGCCGCGCGCGTGATGCTGCACGCGCCCGTGACGGGCAGCACCGAGGACGAGACCGGGGAGGCCGGCCGATGATCGCGATCCAGCTGTTGATCGGTCTGCTGACCCTGGTCGTCAACGCCTTCTTCGTCGGCGCCGAGTTCGCCCTGATCTCGGTCCGCCGCAGCCAGATCGAACCCCTCGCGGAAGCCGGGGACCGGCGGGCGCGCAGCGTCATCTGGGGCCTGGAGCACGTCTCCGCGCTGCTCGCCGCGGCGCAGCTCGGCATCACGCTCTGCACCCTGGTGCTCGGTATCGTCGCCGAGCCCGCCATCGCCCACCTGCTCGAACCGGTCTTCGACGCGGTCGGTGTGCCGCACGGTCTGGTGCACCCGATCTCGTTCGTGATCGCGCTGAGCGTGGCCACGTACCTGCACATGCTCCTCGGCGAGATGGTGCCGAAGAACATCGCGCTCGCCGAGCCGACGCGCACCGCGCTGCTCCTCGGCCCGCCGCTCGTCGCGCTCGCGCGGGCGCTGCGGCCGGTGATCTTCGCGATCAACGCCTTCGCCAACGCGCTGCTCAAGCTGTTGCGGGTGGAGGTCAAGGACGAGGTCGCGGCGACGTTCTCGGACGACGAGCTGGCCCGCATGGTCACCGACGCGGGCGACGCCGGGCTCCTGGACGACCGGGCCGCCGAGCGACTGCACGACGCCCTGGAACTGGGCCGACGTCCCGTGCGGGATGTCGTGATGCCGGCGGAGAAGGTGGTGTACGCGCAGGTGGGCACCACTCCCGAGGAGCTGGAGGCGCTGTCGGCGCTGACGGGATTCTCGCGTTTCCCCGTGGTCGACACCGAGCGCCGGATCCTCGGCTACCTGCACGTCAAGGACGCCCTGGACGCCGTACCGCGTGATCTGCCGTTCCCCGTGGCGGCGCTGCGGCCGATCGCCCGGGTCCGGGCGGCCACGCCGCTGGACGACGTCCTGACCGCGATGCGCCGCAGCCGGACACACCTGGCAGCGGTGCTCGACGAGGACGGCAAGCCGGCCGGGCTCGTGGCGATGGAGGACGTGCTGCGGGAGCTGGTGGGGCGCCCGGCGGCGCCGTAGCGGGTCTGACGATTCATACGGCACGGAGGGCCCCGGGATATCCCGGGGCCCTCCCCCATCCTGCACCCGCATCGCATACCGTTCGGTATGATCGCTCCGCCATGGAGATCAATGCCACGTACAACAGTTTCGTCGCCCTGGGCGACAGTTTCACCGAAGGTATGTCGGACCTGAGGTCCGACGGGACCTACCGGGGCTGGGCCGACGTCCTCGCGGACCGCCTCGCCGCCCGCGCCCCCGGCTTCCGGTACGCCAATCTCGCCGTACGCGGCAAGCTCATCGGCCAGATCGTCGAGGAGCAGGTCGAGACGGCCGCCGCCATGAAGGCGGACGTCGTGACACTCGTCGGCGGGCTCAACGACACCCTGCGGCCCAAGGTCGACATGGGCCGGGTGCGGGGGCTGCTCACCGAGGCGGTCGAACAGCTCGCGCCCTCCTGCGGCCAGTTGGTCCTGATGCGCAGCCCCGGCCGGAACGGCCCGGTCATGCAGCGCTTCCGCCCCCGCATGGAGGAGCTCTTCACCCACATCGACGAGCTGGCCGCCCGGCACGGGGCCCTCGTCGTCGACCTGTACAGCGCCCCCTCGCTCGGCGACCCCCGGCTGTGGGACGTGGACCGGCTCCATCTCACCGCCGACGGCCACCGGCGGGTCGCCGAGGCCGTGTGGCAGGCGCTCGGGCTCGCGCCCGAGGAGGACTGGCGGACCCCGCTGGGCCCGACCGCCCCGCCCGGCTGGGCGAGCCGCCGGGCCGCCGACGCCCGCTTCGCAAGGGAGCACCTGGGCCCGTGGATCGGCCGGCGCCTCACCGGCCGCTCGTCGGGCGACGGCCGCGCCCCGAAGCGCCCGGAGCTGCTGCCGTACGAGCCGCCGACGGGTCCGTAGCCGTCGGGGGGCTCCTGCGCGTGAGCTGCGTCTCGTAGCAAGCTCCACATCGGACCGTGGCGCTGGCCTGCAGAAACCGCCAGTAGAATCTGTCCACGTGACTGCTGTGACTGCGAAGCCCCGCATCCCCAACGTTCTGGCCGGCCGCTACGCCTCCGCGGAGCTCGCCGTCCTCTGGTCCCCCGAGCAGAAGGTGAAGCTGGAGCGTCAGCTGTGGCTCGCCGTGCTGCGTGCGCAGAAGGACCTCGGGATCGACGTTCCCGAGGCGGCGCTCACCGACTACGAGCGCGTGCTCGACCAGGTCGACCTCGGTTCCATCGCCGAGCGCGAGAAGGTCACCCGGCACGACGTCAAGGCCCGTATCGAGGAGTTCAACGCCCTCGCCGGCCACGAGCACGTCCACAAGGGCATGACCTCGCGCGACCTCACCGAGAACGTCGAGCAGCTGCAGATCCGGCTCTCCCTGGAGCTGATGCGGGACCGTACGGTCGCCGTCCTCGGCCGTCTCGGCAAGCTCTCCGCCGAGTACGCGGAGCTGGTCATGGCGGGCCGCTCGCACAACGTGGCCGCGCAGGCCACGACCCTCGGCAAGCGTTTCGCCACGGCCGCCGACGAGCTGCTCGTCGCGTACGGCCGCCTGGAGGAGCTGATCACGCGCTACCCGCTGCGCGGCATCAAGGGCCCGGTCGGCACCGCGCAGGACATGCTGGACCTGCTCGGCGGCGACGCCGGCAAGCTCGCCGACCTGGAGCAGCGGATCGCCGGTCACCTCGGCTTCGCGCACGCCTTCACCTCGGTCGGCCAGGTCTACCCGCGCTCGCTCGACTACGACGTGGTCACCTCCCTTGTGCAGCTGGCGGCGGCCCCCTCGTCGATCGCCAAGACGATCCGCCTGATGGCGGGCCACGAGCTGGTCACCGAGGGCTTCAAGCCCGGCCAGGTCGGCTCCTCGGCGATGCCGCACAAGATGAACACCCGCTCCTGCGAGCGCGTCAACGGCCTCATGGTCATCCTGCGCGGCTACGCGTCGATGACCGGCGAGCTGGCGGGCGACCAGTGGAACGAGGGCGACGTGTCCTGCTCCGTGGTCCGCCGGGTCGCGCTGCCCGACGCCTTCTTCGCGCTCGACGGTCTCCTGGAGACCTTCCTCACCGTGCTCGACGAGTTCGGCGCCTTCCCGGCCGTCGTCGCCCGTGAGCTCGACCGCTACCTGCCCTTCCTGGCGACCACGAAGGTCCTCATGGGCGCCGTGCGCGCCGGGGTGGGCCGTGAGGTCGCCCACGAGGCGATCAAGGAGAACGCCGTCGCCTCCGCCCTCGCCATGCGCGAGCAGGGCGCCGAGCGCAACGAGCTGCTCGACAAGCTGGCCGCCGACGAGCGCATCCCGCTGGACCGGGCGCAGCTCGACGAGCTGATGGCGGACAAGCTGTCGTTCACGGGCGCCGCTGCCGACCAGGTCGCCTCCGTGGTCTCCCGTATCGAGGAGATCCTCAAGCAGCACCCGGAGGCCGCCGCCTACGCGCCCGGGGCGATCCTCTGACCCGGTTCACCCCGGAGCAGCTGGAGGCCGCTCGCGACCGTGTCGTTCCCGACGTGGTGGCGGGCGGCCTCTCCGTGCTGTTCTGCGGGATCAATCCGGGGCTTGTGTCGGCGGCGACGGGCCACCACTTCGCCCGGCCGGGCAACCGGTTCTGGCCGGTGCTCCATCTGTCCGGGTTCACGCCGAGGCAGCTGCGGCCGGAGGAGCAGGGGGAGCTCCTCTCGTACGGTCTCGGCATCACGAACGTGGTGGCGCGGGCGAGCGCGCGGGCCGACGAGCTGAGCCGCGAGGAGTACCGCGAGGGCGGGCGACTGCTCGTCGAGAAGGTGGAGCGGCTGGCGCCGCGCTGGCTCGCGGTCGTCGGCGTCACCGCGTACCGCACGGCTTTCGGTGAGCCGAAGGCCGCGATCGGTCCGCAGGAGCGCGTGATCGGCTCCACCCGGGTCTGGGCGCTGCCCAACCCGAGCGGACTGAACGCGCACTGGACGGCGGCGACGATGGCGGAGGAGTACGCCCGTCTCCGGGAGGCGGCCGAGATCCCGTAGCGGGCTGTCCGGCGAGCTGTCCCCAGCCGGCTTTTCAGGGGGGATCGACCTCGGTGATCACGGCGAGGAGCTGGAACGGCAGCTCCTTGTCCCACTGGGAGACGCCGACTCCTATCCACCGCTCGTCGGCCCGCCACAGCGTCAGGCGCGGGGTGTGGGAGCTGAGGGTGGACCACGGCTCCGGCAGCTCCTCGCCCTCCATGTTCCGCTCGAGGAGGGACCACAGGCTCAGCTCGTCCGGCGGGCCCCAGCGGGCGGTGAGCAGGGCGGTGAGTCCGTCCCGCTCCGCCTCGTACTGCTCCTCGGCGAGCACGCGGCGGGTACCGTCGTCCTCCCAGAAGTCCTCGCTCGTCGCGAGCTCTCCGACGTGGAAGCCCGGACCGCTGTCGACGGAGCCGGATCGCTCCGGTCGTGCCGGGAAGGCGCGGGAGCGGAGTAAGTCGATCGTCGCCAGGTGCCGTGCCGTGGTCATGGGACCAGTAAAGCGGCCACCACTGACAGTTGGCGTTCCGTCAGGAGGCCCGGCGCGAGCGGCGGGGGTCCGGCGCGGGGGCGGCGCTCGCCGCGACCTGGCCCATTGAGTACCATCCGCCGGAAGAGGTGCACGAGCTGGGAGGACACACTGTGGGGCGGCTGACCGGCGGGGATCCGTCTCTGCTGCGGCGGATCAACTCCGCGGTGGTACTCCATGCGCTGCGAGGCGCCGACGCGCCCACGCTCACCGATCTGACCCGGATCACGGGCCTCTCACGGCCCACGGTCGAGGGCGTCGTCGAAGGGCTCATGGAGGGCGGTCTGGTCGTCGAGGCGGCCCCCGAGGAGGGCGAGGCCCGTCGGCAGGGGCGTCCGGCGCGGAGGTTCCGCTTCCGCGCGGAGGCCGGTCATCTGCTCGGCATCGAGATCGGCCCGCACCGCGTGGCCGCGCTGCTCTCCGGTCTGGACGGGCGGATCATCGGCGCCGGCTCGCGCGAGGTGTCGGAGACGGCGCCCGAGGACGAGCGTCTGGACCGGGTGCGTACGGTCGTCGCCGACGTGCTGCGCAGGGCCGGGGTCGCCCGGTCCAACCTGCGGGCCGTCGGCGTCGGCACCCCCGGCATCGTGGAGGCCGACGGGACCGTCCGGCTCGGCACGGCCCTGCCCGGCTGGACGGGCCTCGCGCTCGGCGAGCGGCTGCGGCGCTCCTTCCGGTGCCCGGTGATCGTGGAGAACGACGCGAACGCGGCGGCCGTCGCCGAGCACTGGAAGGGCGCCGCGACCGACTCCGACGACATCGTCTTCGTCCTGGCCGGGCTGAGCCCCGGGGCCGGTTCGCTGATCGGCGGCCGGCTGCACCGGGGCTTCGGCGGCGCGGCCGGGGAGATCGGCGCCCTGCACCTCCTGGGCCGTGGTGTCACCCCCGAGCATCTGCTCTCGACCACGGACGAGCCGCTGCACCCGCTGGACGAGCAGGCGGTCGCCAAGGTCTTCGCGCTGGCGCGCGAGGGCGACGCGCGCGCGGAGGCGGCGGTGGAGCGGTTCATCCAGCGGCTCGTGCACGACGTGGCGGCGCTGGTGCTCGCGATCGACCCCGAGCTGGTGGTCGTCGGCGGCTGGGCGGCCGGCCTCGACGGTGTGCTCCAGCCGCTCCGGGACGAGCTGGCGCGGTTCTGCCTGCGGCCGCCGCGGGTCGTGCTCTCGCTGCTCGGCGAGGCCGCGGTGGGCACGGGCGCGCTGCGGCTCGCCCTCGACCACGTCGAGGAGCAGCTGTTCGCGGTCGAGGGCACGGTGACGGCCCGCCGCTGAACCCGCCGTGGGGCGGTTCTGCGACGGGCCGGTGACCGCTGGAGCGCGGGGCGTTTCCGGTAGGCGGCCTTACGAGGCCATGACCAGGTCGCCGGAGTCGCCGAAGGTCAGGCGGCAGGTGTCGGCCCGGTAGGTCGCCACGGAGACGGCGGCGGTACGCCCTCCGGACAGGTAGCGGGTCGTCACGACGAGCACGGGCGCGCCCGGCAGCCGGTCGAGCTCCTTGGCGTCGTCGGCGCGGGCGGAGCCGAGCTCCACGGAGCGGTCCTGGCCGTCGAGGGCGAGGTGCTGGAGTTCCCGCAGCACCACGCGGGCGTGGGCCGGGCCGGTGGGGGCGTCGACGGCGCTGAGGCCCGGGACGGAACCCGCGGGCACGTACAGCAGCTCGGCGGCGACGGGCTGCCCCTGGCTGACGCGGAGGCGGCGGACGACGTGCACCCGGTCCTCGGCGCCGGTCTCCAGGACGCGCGCGACGGCGGCGGGTGCCACGGCGGAGGCGGAGTCCAGGGACTGCCAGGCCTCGTCGCCGACACCCGGCCAGGAGTGCTGGGTGGTGGAGACGTCGACGCCGACGCGCGGCGGGGCGACCGTGGTGCCGACGCCGCGGCGGCGCTGCAGCCGGCCTTCCAGCTCCAACTGCTCCAGGGCCTGGCGGAGCGTGGCCCGGGCGACGCCGAAGCGTGCCGCGAGATCGCGCTCGTTGGGAAGGATCTCCCCGACCGCGAAGTCCGAGTCGAGCGCTTCGCCGATCACTGTCTTGAGGTGCTGGTACTTCGGCTCCGGTACCGATGCCAGCTGCGTGGTCCCCACCCTGATCCTCCGCAATTCGCCGTGTCCCGCGGCGTTTCCGCGCCCTTGTTTATTAAAGGTTCCTGCACTAACTCTGCGACCATAAGGCGAGCCACCCCCTTGGTCAAGACCAATCCTCTGCCGAACGCCCCCGAATGTGACCCTCTGACCTAGATCGTTCACAGGACGTTCGCGCCCCCGTGAGCCCCGCGCAGCACAAGGCCCCGCCTCCGGGGTGGATGGCGGGGCCTCTCGTGCGGGCGGGGCTCAGGGTCCGTCGGGAGCGGCGAAGCCCTGGAGCTTGTCGGGGTTGCGGATGATGTAGACGCACTGGACGCGCCCGTCGCGCACCTCGATCTGGACCAGGGTGTCGGGCCGACCGTCGGCGAGGACGAGGACGGCGGGAGCGCCGTTGATCTCGACGAAGCGCAGCTCGTACAGCTCGGCCGCGCCGATGGACGTGGCGGCGAGGAAGCGGCCGACCTTGTCGGAGCCCTCGATGATCCGCCGCGGCGTCCTGGCCTTGCCGCCGCTGTCGCCGACGAGACGCACATCCGGGGCGAGCAGGGCGAGGAGCCCGCCGAGATCGCCGCCCGACGCCGCGGAGAGGAAACGTTCGGTGAGGTCACGGCGCTCGGCCGGGTCGACGTCGTAGCGCGGCTTGCCCTCGTCGACATGGCGCCGCGCGCGCCCGGCGAGCTGGCGCACGGCCGCCTCGGAGCGGTCGAGGGCGGTGGCGATCTCCCCGTACGGGAAGCCGAAGGCCTCCCGCAGCACGAACACGGCCCGCTCCAGCGGGGAGAGGGACTCGAGGACGACGAGGACGGCGAGCGAGACGGAGTCGGCGAGCAGGGCTCGCTCAGCGGTGTCGGGGACGGCCGGGCCGAAGTCGGTGACCACGGGCTCGGGCAGCCACGGGCCGACGTAGGCCTCACGGCGCGCCTGGGCCTGCCGGAGCCGGTCGAGGGCGAGCCGCGTCGTGATGCGTACGAGGAAGGCACGGGGCTCACGGACGTCGTCCCGGTCCTCGGCGGTCCAGCGCAGCCAGGCCTCCTGGACGACGTCCTCGGCGTCGGCGGCACGGCCGAGCATCCGGTAGGCGACGCCGAGGAGCATCGGGCGGTGCTCCTCGAAGAGTTCGGTCAGGGTGGCGGTCCGTACGTCGGTCCGTACATCGGTCGGAAGGCCGATCGCCGGGTCGGTCGGAACGTCAGTCGGGATGTCGGTCGGGATGTCGATGGGCACTGGCCCATCCCAGCCCACCTTTCCCCCTCTGTCCAGTTTCGGACAGGGTCTTGAACTCCGGGCTACTGATCGGTAATTCTCACTGACAGAACGTCTGACAAGCTTTCGGGACGGGGAGTCCGCATGCCCGCACGGATCACGTACACGATCGAGACCCCGGCAGGTCCGCGCACGGCGTCCCTCACGTACGAACGCCGGGGTACGGGTGAACCCCTGCTGCTCCTGCACGGCATCGGGCACCACTGGCAGGCCTGGGAACCCGTCCTGGACATCCTCGCCGCCGAGCGGGACGTGATCGCCGTCGACCTGCCGGGCTTCGGCGCCTCCGACGAACTCCCCGAAGGCTGCCCGTACGACCTGGTCACCGTCGGCCGCGTGCTCGACGCCTTCTGCGCGGCCCTCGGCGTCGAACGCCCGCACGTGGCGGGGAACTCGCTCGGCGGACTGCTCGCCCTGGAACTCGGCCGGGAGAAGCGGGTGCGCTCGGTCACCGCGCTCTCCCCCGCCGGTTTCTGGTCGGAGGGCGAGCGGCGGTACGCCTTCGTGACGCTCCGGGCGATGCGGGGCGCGGCCCGGTCGATGCCCGTGCCGCTGATCGAGCGCCTCTCCCGTACGCCCTCCGGGCGCACCGTGCTCACCAGCAGCATCTACGCGCGCCCCGGCCGCCGTTCACCCGAGGCGGTCTACGCCGAGACGCTCGCCCTGCGCGAGGCCACCGGCTTCCGGCAGACCCTGGCGGCCGGCGGGGCCGTGCGCTTCCGCGACGACGTCCCCGAGGTGCCCGTCACCGTCGCCTGGGGCACCCGTGACCGGCTGCTCCTTCCCCGCCAGGGCGTGCGCGCCAAGCGGACCCTGCCCGGCGCGCGGCTCGTCCGGCTGCCCGGCTGCGGCCATGTGCCCATGAGCGACGACCCGGCTCTCGTCGCCCGCGTCGTCCTGGACGGCAGCCGGTGACGTCCGGCGGATGAAAAGGCCGGTGCCCACGGCGGCGCCGGCCCCCACGAGCAGGCTTCCGACCGCCTGCGGCAGTCCGAAGGAGGCGCCGGCGACCAGCACGGCGCTCAGCGCGGCGGCGACCGGGATCGCGCCGGTGAAGAGGGTGGCGCGCTCCATGCCGACGCGCTGGACACCCATGTAGAAGAGGACGAAGCCGACGACCGTGGCCAGGACCGCCTGCCAGATCAGGGCGCCCGTCTCCACCCCCGTCGGCACGCGGACGAACCCGGCCCCGTCCACCACGAGACCCACGAGCGCCGCCTCGGCCGCGCCGATCCCGCAGACGGCGGCCGTGAGCAGCTTCGGGCCGAGTAGCCGGAGTACCGGGACGGCGAGGACCGTGAACCCCACTTCGCCCGCGAGCGCCGCCACCGACCAGCCGATCCCGGCGAGGTCCGTCCGCCCCCAGCCCTGCACGGTGAAGGCTCCGGCGGCGACGAGCAGCGCCCCGTACAGCACGGCGGGGGCGGGCCTGCGGCCCTCGGTCAGCGGGACGAGGACGGCGACGACGACGGGGGCGCAGCCGACCAGGACACCGGGGACGGCCGGCTCGGCCGTCCGCTCGGCGGCGAGGACCGCCAGGTTGAAGCCGACCATGCCGACCCCCGCGAGGGCGGCGAGCCGCAGCCAGTGACGAGGGGTCAGGGTGCGGAGCGGGGCGAGCCCGCCTCGGCCGAGCAGCGGGAGGAGGAGCAGACAGGCGGCTCCGTAGCGCAGCGCCTGACCGCCCGCGTACGGGTAGGCGCCGAGGAGGCTGTTCGCGGTGAAGGAGGCGCCGACGAGGGCGTAGGCGAGGGTCACCAGGAGGACCCCGCGCAGGGCGTTCGCGTTCATGACTCCGACGCTAGGAAGCCGCGCGGCCCCCGTTAAGGTCCACTTCCGACACGTCATCGGGGACCACTTCGGCCGGGCGGTGGGGAGAAGGGACGACACACGGCATGAGCAACCACGGACAGGCGGCCTGGGAGCTGCTGCTTCCGGCCGTCGGGGCCCCGGCGCGGCGGCGCGGCCGGGCCCTTCAGGAGGCGCTGCGCGAGGCGGTGCGGTCCGGGCGGCTCGTGGCCGGGACGCGGCTGCCGTCGACACGGGAGCTCGCCGCCGACCTGGGCGTCTCCCGGGGCCTCGTCACCGAGGCGTACGAGCAGCTCACCGCCGAGGGATATCTGCGCAGCGACCGGGGCGCGGGCACCTGGGTGGGCGAGGCGGCCAGGGCGGCCGTGCGCGGTGCTCACGACCTGGCCCCCGGGGCGTCCCGGGTCCGGGTGGACTTCCGTCCCGGGACCCCTGACCTGTCGCTGTTCCCGAGGGCCGGGTGGGCGGCGGCCCAGCGCGCCGTCCTGGCGCGGCTCCCCCATCCGGCGCTCGGGTATCCGGACCCGCGCGGGCTGCCCGAACTGCGGGAGACGCTGGCCGGGATGCTGACCAGGCGCCGGGGTGTGGTGGCCGATCCGGAGCGGCTCGTGGTCTGCTCCGGCGTGGCGCAGGCGTCGTCGCTGCTCGGTTTCGTCCTGCGGGCGCGGGGGTTCGACGCGGTCGGCATCGAGGATCCCGGCAGCCCGGAGCACGGGCGGCTGTTCGCCTCGACCGGTCTGGACACGCTGTGGCTGCCCCTGGACGAGGAGGGGCTGCGGACCGAGCCGCTCGCCGCCTCGGGTGTCCGGGCCGTGGTCGTGACGCCCTCGCACCAGTTCCCGTCCGGGATCAGCTGGTCGGCCGAGCGCCGTGCGGAGCTGCTCGGCTGGGCGCGGGCGGTCGACGGGTACGTCCTGGAGGACGACTACGACGGTGACTTCCGGTACGACAGGGCGCCCGTCGGCGCGCTCCAGGGGCTCGATCCGGAGCGGGTCGTCTACGCGGGCTCGGTCAGCAAGTCGCTCGCGCCCGGCCTGCGGCTCGGCTGGATGCTCGTCCCCGAGGCGCTGCTCGGCGAGGTCGTCGAACGCAAGCGGACGATGGACCTCGGCAACCCCGTACTCGACCAGGCGGTGCTCGCGGAGTTCGTGGCGCGGGGCGGCTACGACCGTCAGCTGCGCCGCTGCCAACGCGCCTACCGGGAGCGGCGGGACGCCCTGCTCGCCGCGCTCGCGGAGCACCTGCCGGGCACCCGGGTGAGCGGCATCGCGGCCGGACTGCACGTCATCGCGCGCGTACCGGCTGTTTTCGGGCCGCCGGAACGGTTCCTGGCGCGGGCGGCGGAGGCCGGGGTGGCGCTGCGGCCCCTGGAGGAGTACGGCACCGCACGGCCCACCGACGGGGACGTACGGCTCGTCATCGGGTACGCGCATCTGGCGCCGTCGGCCGTGACGGCCGGGATACGGATGGCGGCGGAGGCGGTCGGGCGGGGGGTGAGGGGGGCGGGGGGTGAGGGGGGCGGGGGGCGGGGGTGGCGTTCGGGGGCCGGGGCGTCGGCGTATCCGGGCCGGGGCGTTCGGCGGAGTCGGTGGGGCGAGGCCCGATGATCTGTTCACGCGGGGTTCGTGTGGGCGCCGTTCCCGGCCGTTAGGCATGGGGCGACGCACCGCCCCCGCCCGGACACCGCCTCGGAGGCCCTTCCATGTCCCAGTCCGTACCCGGAACTTCCCCCTCCCCCGCCCGCCGCAGCGTGCTGCGCGGTTCGCTGGCCGCCTCGGCGGCGCTCACCCTCGGCGGCACCGGTCTGGCCGCCCCGGCGTTCGCGCTTTCGGGGCGCCCCCGCGCCGAGTGGGGGGTCCAGACCGGCGACGTCACGACCTCCTCCGGTCTGGTGTGGGTGCGGTCGGACCGGCCGGCGCGGATGCTCGTGGAGACCTCGGCGAGCGAGTCGTTCCGGCGGGTACGCCGGCACCGGGGGCCGCTGATCGGCTCGGGCACGGACTTCACCGGCACCACCGCCCTGCGCGGTCTGCCCGCGGGCGAGCAGATCCACTACCGGGTCACCCTCGCCGACCCGGACGATCCGCGCCGGACGGGCGAACCCCTGACCGGTACCTTCCGTACGGCCCCCGACCGGCGCCGGGACGGCGTCCGCTTCCTGTGGTCGGGCGACATCGCCGGGCAGGGCTGGGGCATCAACCCGGACATCGGCGGCTTCCGCGCGTACGAGGAGATGCGCCGCCTCGACCCGGACTTCTTCCTGTGCAGCGGCGACTCGGTCTACGCCGACGGGCCGCTCCAGCCCAGCGTGACGCTCCCCGACGGGCGGATCTGGCGGAACGTCACCACGCCCGAGAAGTCGAAGGTCGCGGAGACGCTCGACGAGTACCGGGGCAACTTCCGCTACAACCTCCTCGACCACAACGTCCGGGCGTTCAACGCGCAGGTGCCGACGGTGATGCAGTGGGACGACCACGAGGTGCGCAACAACTGGTACCCGGGCCAGATCCTGGACGACCCGCGCTACACGGAGAAGGACGTGGACGTCCTCGCCGCGCGTGCCCTGCGCGCCTTCGGCGAGTACACGCCGGTTTCCACCCTCCACGCGCGCGGGGACGGCCGCGAACGCCGGATGCACCGCGTCGTGCGGTACGGGCCGCTGCTCGACGTGTTCGTCCTCGACATGCGCTCCCACCGGAACGCCAACTCCCCCGGCCGGCAGGCCGACGACACCACCGGCATCCTCGGCGCCGAGCAGCTGGCCTGGCTCAAGCGAGAGCTGGCCGCCTCCACCGCGGTGTGGAAGGTGCTCGCGGCCGACATGCCGCTCGGCCTGGTCGTACCGGACGGCGCGGCGAACTTCGAGGCGATCGCGCAGGGCGACCCGGGCGCGCCGCTGGGCCGTGAGCTCCAGATCGCGGAGCTGCTGCGGTTCGTGAAGCACCGGCGGATCACCGGCACGCTGTGGCTGACTGCGGACGTGCACTACACCTCGGCGCAGCACTACGCGCCGGAGCGGGCCGCGTTCCAGGACTTCGCGCCGTTCTGGGAGTTCGTGTCCGGGCCGCTGGCGGCGGGCGGGTTCCCGGCGAACGCCCTCGACGGGACCTTCGGCCCGGAGCGGGTGTTCGTCCGGGCGCCGGAGCGGGCCAACCTGTCGCCGATGGAGAGCCCGCAGTACTTCGGCGAGGTCGACATCGACGGCCACAGCGGGGAACTGACGGTGCGTCTGCGGGCCGAGGGCGGGTCCGTACTGTTCAGCAAGGTGCTGCGGCCGGGTCGTGTCGGACAGTAACACCTGGTCAGACGTGGTGCGGGGGCTGTTGTCCTGATGATTGTCAGTGCCGGGTCCTAACGTCGTATCCATGACGCGATCCGTACAGGCACTCGCCTACGTCCGCCCGTCCGCGCTGGAGTCCACGGGCTCCGGCCGGCTGCTCGGTCTGGAGACGGCGGGGGGTCTCACGCCCCGTGGGGCCGAGGCCCATCCCCGCTTCTTCTCCGGCTTCCTGGCCTCCCCGCAGGTCGCCGCCCGTGGGCTGCTCGCGGTCGCCGACGTGGCCGCGGCCCGCTACCACCAGCGGATACGGCCCGGGTCGCTGGATCCGGTGGTGACGGGGAACGGGGACCGGCTGCGGTTCGAGTCCTTCTCCGGCTGCGGCGGGGTGTACGCGCGTCTGGACGTCCTCGACGAGGGGCTCGGGGGTACGGAGACGGGGCACGGCACCACCAACGTCGACGTGAACGATCCGCTGCGGGAGGCGCTGTCGCGGATGTCGGGGGACGATCCGCTGCATCTGCGGGTGGGCCCCGAGGAGATGGCGGTGACCACGCTCGCGGGGGCGGTCGTGGAGAAGAAGGTCCCGCTGCCGGACCGCTGGCTGCGGGGCTTCGCCGAGGCACAGGTCGCCTCGGCCCGGTTCGACCTGCGGGCCGAGCTGAGCGGGGCGGAGGCCGTCCGCTTCCTCCGGTCCCTGCCCCGGAACCAGGGGCGCGGGCGCGGTCCGCTGTGGATCACGCAGTCCGGCCGGACCCTGCGCCCGACGACCCGGCCGGGCGCCGGCGCGGTGTGCCTGCCGGGTCCTGACCGGCTGATCGCCCTGGAGCGGGTGCTGCGGCACGCGACGGGCCTGCGGGTGTACGGGCCGGTGCCGGACGGCACCCTGCCCACGGCGAGCGCCTGGGAGGTGACCCTTCCCGGCATGCGGCTGACGCTGACGCTGTCGCCCGACTCCGCGCGGGGCTTCTCCGGTGAGGGCGGGGTCCTGGAGGCGCTTGCGACGGAGGAGGCGGCGCAGGACGCCGAGCTGGTCGCGGTCCTCCTTGCCTGGGAGCCGCGGATCGACCTGGCCGACCTGGCGGCGCAGGCCGGGCTGACGGTCGACCGGGTGCGTGCGGCGCTGACCCGGCTCGGCACGGCCGGCCGAGTGGGGTACGACGTGGCGGACGCAGCGTACTTCCACCGGGAGCTGCCGTACGACGCGGACCGGGCCGAGCGGCACAACCCGCGTCTGGTGAGCGCGCGTCGGCTGGTGGCGGAGGGCGCGGTGACCCTCGAGGGCGATCTGGCGACGGTGGCCTCGGGAGAACGGCGCTACCGGGTGCGGTCGTCGGACGGGGTGCTGAGCTGCACCTGCCAGTGGTGGGCGGACTACCGGGGCCGGCGGGGCCCGTGCAAGCACGCGCTCGCGGTACGGATGGTCCGGCGGGGCGCGACGGTCGCCGTCGGAGCCGGGCTTTGACGGCGCCCCGGCCGGAGGGGCGGGACGCGAAGGGGATCATGGGGGACGGCGTGGACAACGGAACGGGGAAGGGCGTGGGGATCGGTATGGGTGACGGCGTGGGGGTCGACGAAGAGGTGGGCGCGGCGGCGGGCCCGGGCAGCGGGGGGCCGGACGGCTCCGGGATCGAGAAGCTGCTCGCGGCGGTGCGCGCGGGCCTGGCCGCCGAGGTGCCGGAGCTCCTGGAACCGCTGGACGCCACTGCGCGCAAGGCCGCCCTCGGGCAGCTGAAGGTGCTGCGCGCCGAGGTGCGCGCCGGGGAGTGGGCGACGCCCCCGTACCTGGCGAACCGCATCCGCAGCGCGCTGTACGTGGCGGGCGCCGGCTGCCTGTCGGGGGCCGCGGCGGCCGCGAGCTGGCTCGGCGCGCGCGATCTGCTGATGTGGGACACGAACGGCCCCCTGGCTCTCGCGGCGCTGGGCGAGCGGGACCCGGAGTGGGCGGCGGACCTGGCCGGGCGCCTGGCCAGGCGACAGGCAGTCGCGGAGAACAGCTACCCCCTGCTCCACGGACTCGTGGTCCGCTCCGGGTACCAGGTCGCCCCGACGGACGGTTACGTCACCGGATGGATCTGGCACATCACCGACGACCGTCTCGTGGAGCGGCTCCGGGAGGACCCCCAGACGCCCGCTCTGGTGGCACACGCGCTCGCGATGGCCGAGACCCCCGAACGGTTCACGCGGGCTGTCCGCCCCGACTCACCGAGGCACTGGCCCACGGCGCTCAGGACGCTCGTCGCGGAGGGAATCCTGGACCGGGCCCAGGTCCTGGACCTGTGCGTCTCCCGTCTGCTCCGCGGCGGCCCCTTGCGGAACCTGCGCTTCCCGCTGGAGATGGTGCGGCTCCTCGAACCGGAGGCGGGCGAGCTGCGGGAGCGGGTCCCGGACTGGGTCGGGATGACGGCGGACGCGCCGTCCCCGGTCGCGGGGTACGCGCAGGAGATCCTCGCGGGTCTCGCCGCCGAGGGGGCGCTGTCGACGGGTGCGCTCGCCGAGATGACGGGCGGGGTGCTGTTCCGCACCGAGAAGAAGCTGGTGCGGGCCCAGTTGACGCTGGTCGGGAAGGTGCTGGCGCGGGAGCCGGGCGCGGCGGACGAGCTGCTGCCCGCCGTGGCCGAGGCCTTCGGGCACGAGGACACGTCGATCCAGGAGCGGGCCCTGAAGCTGGTGGGTCGTCACGCGGCCGCGGTGGACGCCTCCGTACGCCGTGAGCTGGCGGAGCAGGCGGGTCTTTTGAGCCCGGCACACCGGCCGGCCGCCTCCGCGCTCTTCGGGGCGGACCTGGAGGAGGAGTCCGGGGCTCCGTACGAGGAGATCCTGCCGCCGGTGGCCGAGCGGCAGCTGGTCGCGCCCCCGGCGACGACGGTCGAGGCGCTGATGGAGGAGCTGGTGGTGAAGGGGCTCGTCGAAGAGCCCGTGGCGTTCGAGCGGGCGCTCGACGGACTGGTGCGGCTCGCGCACCGGGACCGGGCGGCCGTGGTGGACGCGGTTCGGGAGGCGTTTCCCCGGACGGAGTGGCAGGAGGGCTACTACTTCACGCACCACACCTATGGGGTCGAGGTGGTGCTCGCGGGACTGCTCGGTCTGCTGAACCCGACGCGGGTCGAACTCGGTCGGCGAAACGGGCGCGGCCCGACCTGCTGTCTCCAGCAGTCGTTGGCCGGGGTCCTCGACGCGCGCCTGTGGGAGGCCGCCGATCTGGTCGGCACGGACGCGCTGCCGTTCCTCCTCGCCACGCCGACCTGGCACACCGGCGCCGTCGACCCGCTGGTCCTGGTGGAGCGGCTGCGGGCCTACCGGGACGCGGGCGTCGAGCCCGCTCCGGCCGACTTCACCCAGGCCCTGCTCCGGGTCCCGCGGACCGACCCGTCGGCGGGGCGGGCGGCCGAGGAGGCGGCGGCGCTCGGTACCTCGGCCGGCCGGCGGCTCGCCGTATGGCTGCGGGAGGAGGCGGCCGTGGGGGCGACCGTGGAGCTCCTTCCCCGGGGCGAGGGGCGGTCCTCGCTGAAGTGGTGGCTGATCGACCGGATCGTGGTCGGGACTTGTGTACGTCCCGTGGTGCGCGAGGAGATGCCGCCCGCCTTCCAATGGCTGGGCAGCGCCCTGGGGGCGACGCCGCGCCGCTGCTACCACTGGGACAACAACCGGGCACAGTGGTCCCCGGTGCTGCCGGGGGACCGTGAGGTGCTCGCGGCCTGTCTCCTGCCGACCCTGGCGGGCTGTGTCGACGGGGACTCGCGCGGGTTGACCGAACCCCTGACGGCGCTGGCCGAGGCCGAGGGCCCGGTCGGCCGGGCGGTCCATCTGGCCCTGGCGTTCGGTCTCGGTTGTATGGACGCGGACGACCGGCTGCGCGCGGTGGACGCGGTGCTCGTCCTGGCCTCGCGGGGCGAGCTGGACGCCCGGCAGCTCGGCGGGGAGCTGGTGTGGCTGGTCGCGGAGGGCTCGGTCAAGCCGAACCGGCTGGCGGACGCGGTCCGGACGGCGGCGGCCACCGGGGCGTACGGGACGGTGTGGGCGGTCCTGGCCGCGATGCTGCCGGGCCTGCTCGGCGCGGGGAAGCCGGTGCGGGGGCTCGGTGAGGTCCTCGCCGTCGCGGCGGACTGTGCGGAGCGGTGTGGGGGCCGCGGTGAGGTGGCCGGGCTCGAGGCGGTGGCCTCGGGGCGGGGTTCCTCGCAGCTGGTGGTGCAGGCCAAGCGTCTGCTGAACGCACTCCGCCAAGGGGCCGATCAGAGCCTGACAGAAACGGCCTGAATCAGACTTTAAGCCGCCAGATGGGCGCTTAACCCGTCAGTCACAAAGCGTTCGTGATCACGCAACACCACTGGGTCACAGTGAGGTCATGACCGATGTGACGTCTTCGAAGAGCGCCCGCCGCCCCCACCACTGGCGGCACGACCTGATCGAACTCGCCGCCCTGTTCACCGCCGTGGTGGTGGCCGACACGATCGCCAAGACCATCGCCAAGGGCCCCGACGGCCACTACCTGCTGGTGTTCTCGGCGATCGCGCTGGTCGCCACCGCCGGCTTCCACACCTGGTGGGCACGGAGGCACAGCCATGCGAGCCATGCCCCGCCCGCCGGTCCCACCGGCGGGCACTCCCCCGCGGCCCGCCCGGCCGCGACGGCCCACGCGGCGAGGACGGCGGAGACGGGGGCGCACCGGGCGGAGGAGCACGCGGAGGAGGTGCCCGTCGAGACCGCGCTGTGGCGGATGCGTACCACCGTCGCGGACACCCCGGGCAGCCTCGCCGCCCTGTGCACGGTCCTCGCCCGGTTGGGCGTGGACATCCTCACCCTCCAGACGCATCCGCTCGCCGACGGCACGGTCGACGAGTTCCTGCTGCGCGCCCCCGCCGACCTCTCCGCCCATGCCCTCAGCCGCGAGACCGCCGCGGCGGGCGGCCGGGACACCTGGACCGAGCGGGCCGACGCCCATGACCTGGTGGACACCCCCACCCGGGTCCTCGGCCTCGCCACCCGCACCGCGCTCGACGCGGCGGAACTGCCGCTCGCGCTGCGCCAGCTCCTCGGCCGCTGCACCCTCCACTCCGTGCCCGCCGTCTCGCTCACCGGCCGCCCCACCGGCGAACACGCCCCGGTCGAAGGCGTCCTGGAGGAGACGGTGATGCGGCTGCGCGACCCGCACGGCGGCACGCTCATCGTGGAGAGGCCCTATCTCCCCTTCACCCCGACCGAGTTCGCCCGGGCCCGCGCCCTGGTCGAGCTCGACGCCCGGCTCGGCCCGCGCGTCCCGCGCAGCCAGGACGTACTGACCCTGCCCGAGGGCAACGAGATCACCGTCCGCCGCGCCGACCAGCGCGACCTGTCCGCCGCGCGAGCCATGCACGACCGCTGCTCGGCCCGCACCCTCGGTCTGCGCTACCACGGCCCGGTCGGCGACGCCGACCGCTACCTCGACCATCTGCTCAGCCCCCGCTTCGGGCGCACCCTCGCCGTGCAGACGACCTCCGGCCGGCTCGTCGCCCTCGGGCATCTGCTCTGGGACGGCGACGAGACCGAGGTCGCGCTGATGGTCGAGGACGACTGGCAGCGGCGCGGCATCGGCTCCGAGCTCCTCGGCCGACTGGTGGCGTTGGCCGAGGAGGCCGGCTGCGCCAGCGTCTACGCGGTGACCCAGTCGTCCAACACGGGGATGGTGGCCGCGATGCGGGCGCTGAACCTGCCCCTCGACTACCAGATCGAGGAGGGCACCCTGGTGATCACGGCCCGACTGGCCGCGGCACCGCGACCGGCCGGCCGCCCGCAGAAGCAGGAACCGCAGCAGGAGCAGCGGTCGGAGGGGCCTCGGCGCGCGGAGCGCTGAGCGCCTCGGTCAGGTCCCGCCACAGGTCCTCGACGTCCTCGAGGCCGACCGACATCCTCAGCAGCCGGTCGCTGACGCCCGCCGAGCGCCGGTCTCCCTCGGCCACGATCCGGTGGCTGATGGAGGCCGGGTGCTGGATGAGGGTGTCGACGCTGCCGAGGCTGACGGCGGGGGTGATGAGCCGGACGCCCGCGATCACGTCGTGCGGGTCGCCGTACACCTCGAAGGCGATCATCGCGCCGCCGATCCGCGGGTAGTGGACCCGGGCGATCCGGGGATCGGTGGCCAGCCTCCGTACGAGCTCCGCGGCCGTCGCGGACGCCGCCCGTACCCGTACCGGCAGGGTGGAGAGACCGCGCAGCAGCAGATAGCCGGCGAGCGGGTGCAGCACGCCGCCGGTGGCGAAGCGCACCTGGCGGAGGGTACGGGCGAACTCCTCGTCGCAGGCGACGATTCCGCCCATGACGTCGCCGTGCCCGCCCAGGTACTTGGTGGCGCTGTGCAGGACGAGGCGCGCGCCCTGCTCGACGGGCCGCTGGAGCACCGGCGTGGCGAAGGTGTTGTCGACCAGGAGCGGCACGGAGCCGCAGGAGTGCGCGAGGGCGCGGATGTCCGCCTCGGCGAGGGTCGGGTTGGCGGGTGACTCCACCATGACCAGGCCGGTGTCGGGCCGGATCGCCGCCGCTACGCTCGCGGGATCGGTCCATGTCACTTCGGTGCCGAGCAGTCCCGCGTCGAGGAGGTGGTCGCTGCAGCCGTACAGCGGACGGACCGCCACGACGTGCCGCAGGCCCTGGCTCGCCCGGGCGAGGAGCACGGCGGTGAGGGCCGCCATGCCGCTGGCGAAGGCGACGGCCGACTCGGTCCCCTCAAGGCGGGCGAGGGCCTCCTCGAAGCGGGCCACGGTGGGGTTGTCGAGCCGGGCGTAGACGGGCGGCCCGTCGAGCCGGGCGCCGGTGGTGGCGAACTCGTCGATCCGCGCGGCCTCGGCCCGCGCGTCGTACGAGGGGTAGGTGGTGGACAGGTCGATCGGCGGGGCGTGCAGACCGAGCGAGGCGAGGTCGTCGCGGCCGGCGTGCACGGCTTCGGTGGCGAGGGCCCTCGGGGTGGCCGAGAGGCCGTAGTCCATGGCGTCCATGGCGGCACTGTGAACGGATACCGGGAAGTAGGGGGAAAACGCCGTGCTACGTTCGACCGATGGCCGATTCTGTCGTACTGGACGCGGTCGATCTGCACATTCTTCGCCTTCTGCAGAACGACGCCCGGACCACCTACCGTGAACTCGCCGCCGAGGTCGGGGTGGCGCCCTCCACCTGCCTGGACCGGGTGGCGCGGCTCCGTCGCACAGGCGTGATCCTCGGACATCAGCTACGACTAGATCCGGCCAAACTCGGCCGTGGGCTCGAAGCGCTCCTTCTCGTGCAGGTCCGCCCGCACCGGCGGGAACTGATCGGTCCGTTCGTCGACCGGATCCGGGCCCTGCCGGAGTCCCGTGCGCTGTTCCATCTGACGGGCCCCGACGACTACCTGGTGCACGTGGCCGTCGCGGACCCCTCCGACCTGCAACGACTCGTGCTCGACGAGTTCACCTCACGCCGCGAGGTGGCCCGCGTCGAGACCCGGTTGATCTTCCAGGAGTGGGAGTGCGGTCCGCTCCTGCCGCCCTCGGCGGGCCCTTCCTTGTCAGCCGACTAGGGCCGGACGTGGGTGACGGGGCGTGCGGGAGAGGCCAGGATGGCCCCCATGCCAGAGACTTCCAGCAGCACGCTGCCCCGCCAGGTCGCCGACGACCACGTCGACGCACTCATCGCCCTCGACCCGATCACCGGTACGTACCTGGGAGTCAAGGAGAGCGCCGGACTGCTGCCCGACTTCTCGCCCGCCGGTCAGCGGGCGGTGGCCGACCTCGCCCGCCGGACGCTCGCCCGGCTCGACGAGGCCGAGCGCGCGCCGGGCGCGGACAGCGAGGCGGAGCGGCGGTGCGCCCGGCTGCTGCGGGAGCGTCTGACGGCGGAACTCGCCATGCACGAGGCCGAGGAGGGCCTGTGCGCGGTCAGCAACATGCGCTCGCCCGCGCACAGCGTCCGGATCGCCTTCACCGTGATGGCGACGGAGACCGAGGAGGACTGGACGGCGGTCGCGTCCCGGCTGCGCGCGGTCCCGGCGGCCCTCGAGGGGTACCGTTCCTCGCTCGCGCTCGGTCTGGAACGCAAGCTGTTCGGCGGGCCACGGCCCACCGCCACCTTCGTCGACCAGCTCACCGAGTGGTCCGGCACGGAGAGCGGAAGGCCGGGCTGGTTCGAGGAGTTCGCCGCCGCGCGGCCCGACACCCTGCCCGGGGAACTGCGCGCCGAACTCGCGCGGGCCGGGCGGAGCGCGACCGAATCCGTCACGGCACTGCGGGACTGGATGCGGGACGTGTACGCCCCGGCCGTCGCGGACGCCCCCGACACGGTGGGCCGCGAGCGGTACCAGCGCTGGACCCGCTACTTCAACGGCACCGACCTGGACCTCGACCAGGCGTACGCGTACGGCTGGACCGAGTACCACCGGCTGCTCGGCGAGATGCGGACCGAGGCCGAACGGATCCTGCCGGGCGCCGACCCCTGGGAGGCGCTCGCCCACCTCGACGAGCACGGCACGCACATCGAGGGGGTCGAGGAGGTCAGGGGCTGGCTGCAGCAGCTCATGGACGAGGCCATCGAGGCCCTCGACGGCA
The DNA here is from genome assembly GCF_044764665.1 of Streptomyces sp. NPDC093795. Taxonomy (NCBI): domain Bacteria; kingdom Bacillati; phylum Actinomycetota; class Actinomycetes; order Kitasatosporales; family Streptomycetaceae; genus Streptomyces; species Streptomyces sp. NPDC093795. The sequence continues at coordinate 131,318 of NZ_JBIWIO010000003.1, read as the reverse complement.
CCCACTTCGAACTGGCCGACCCGGTCCGCCGCGTGGAGTCCCGCATCGCCCCGCCGGGCGGCGCCGCCGCGCCGTACTACACCGGCCCGTCCGAGGACTTCTCGCGCCCCGGCCGCACCTGGCTGCCGGTGGACGGCACGGCCCGCTTCCCGGTGTACGACCTGGTGTCGACCTGGTACCACGAGGGCGTCCCCGGCCATCACCTCCAGATCGCGCAGTGGGTGCACGTCGCCGACCGGCTCTCCCGCTACCAGGCGACCATCGGCAAGGTCAGCGCCAACATGGAGGGCTGGGCCCTGTACGCGGAGCGCCTGATGGACGAGCTCGGCTTCCTGCCCGACGCGGAGCGGCGGCTCGGCTACCTGGACGGCCAGATGATGCGCGCGTGTCGGGTCATCGTGGACATCGGCATGCACCTGGGCCTGGAGATCCCGGCGGACTCACCGTTCCACCCGGGCGAGCGGTGGACCCCGGAGCTCGCCCAGGAGTTCTTCCAGCGGCACAGCAGCCGGCCGCCGTCGTTCGTGGAGAGCGAGATGACCCGCTACCTGTCGATGCCGGGGCAGGCCATCGGGTACAAGCTGGGCGAGCGTGCCTGGCTGCTCGGCCGCGCCAACGCGCGGGCGGCGCGCGGTGACGCGTTCGACGCGAAGGCCTGGCACATGGCGGCCCTCTCGCAGGGGCCGCTGGGCCTCGACGACCTGGTCGAGGAACTCTCGCGCCTGTAGACGGTGACCACCTGGTTTCCCCGGCCGATCACTTGATCGGCCGGGGATTCCCCTGCTATTCCTCGTCCATGACCACCGACTACACCCCCGACGCCACCGACTGGCGCATCCTCGAAGCCCTCCAGTCCGAGGGCCGCGCCAGCTTCGCCGAGCTCGCCCGTACGGTGTCGATGTCACCGTCCGCGGTGACCGAGCGGGTACGGCGCCTGGAGGAGGCGGGGGTGATCACCGGGTACACGGCGATCGTCGACCAGGACCGGCTCGGCCTTCCCATCCTCGCCTTCGTACGGCTGCGCTACCCGCACGGCAACTACAAGCCGTTCCACGACCTGCTCGGCACCACGCCGGAGGTCCTGGAGGCGCACCACGCCACCGGCGACGACTGCTTCGTCCTCAAGGTCGCCGCCCGCTCGATGAAGCACCTGGAGGAGACCACCGGGAAGATCTCCACGCTCGGCGCGGTGACCACCAGCATCGTCTACTCCTCGCCGCTGCCCCGGCGTTCACTCAGCCGCTGAGCGCGTCGCCCCCGGTGCGCAGCCGGACCGCGGAGCCCTGCCGTGCCTTGACGACCTCCAGCTGGGCCGGGATCCGACGGCGCAGATCGCCGACGTGGCTGACGATGCCGACGCTGCGGTCCCGCTCGCGCAGCGAGTCGAGGACGTCGAGGACCTCGTCGAGGGTCTGTTCGTCGAGGCTGCCGAAGCCCTCGTCGATGAAGAGGGTGTCGAGCCGTACGCCGCCCGCCTCGTCCGTGACGACGTCGGCGAGGCCGAGCGCCAGGGCGAGCGAGGCGAAGAAGGTCTCGCCACCGGAGAGCGTGGCGGTGTCGCGCTCGTTGCCGGTCCAGGCGTCGACGACGTGCAGCCCGAGTCCGGCCCGCTTGCCGCCGGAGCGGGCGTCGGAGTGGACGAGGGTGTAGCGGCCGGAGGACATCCTCTGGAGGCGGGCGGTCGCGGCGGCGGCGACCTGTTCGAGGCGGGCCGCGAGGACGTACGACTCCAGGCGCATCCGGCGCTCGTTCTCGGCCGAGGTGCCGGCGGTGAGGCCCGCGAGACGGGCGACGCGGTCGTACTCCTCGCGGAGCGGCCCGAGGCGGCGCACCTCGGTCGCCGCCTGGCGGGACAGGCCGGCGAGGTCCGTCACCCGCTCGCGGGCGGCGGCCAGGACGGAGGACGCCTCGCGGAGTGCGCGTTCGGCCGCCGTGTGGGCGGCCCCGGCGGCAGCGGGGTCGGCGGGCGGGAGGGCCGCGGCGGCCGCGGTGCCGGGCTCGGCGAGCCGGTCCGCGACGGCGGCTGCCTCGGCCTGCCAGGCGTCCACGCGGTGCTGGTGGTCCCGGCGCTCGCTCTCGCGGAGGAGCGCGGCGGCGGCCTCGGCCGGGGTGGCGAAGCCCGCGCGGTAGGCGGCGTCGGCGAGCCGGTCGTCGGCCTCCTTGAGGCGCTGGGCGGCGAGTTCGGCGGTGCGTACGGCTCCGGTGGCGTCGACCAGGAGGGCGATCCGCCGCTCCAGGCGGGTGGCGTGCTCGGCCACGGTGGCGAACGCCCCACGCCCCAGGGCGAGTTCCTCGTCGAGCGCGGCCTGTTCCCGTTCCAGGGCCTCGCGCCGCGAGGTCCTGGCGGCGACCCGCCGCTCGGCCTCCCGCTGCGCGCCGACCCGCTCCTCGTACTCCCGCTCGGCCCGCGCGAGCGCCTCCCGCGCGCTGTGGCTCTGTCCGGCGAGCGCGTGGGCCTCGGCGTGCAGAAGCGTCAACTCCTCCACCTCGTGGGCGAGTTCACGGACGGTGGGGTCGGTCGCGTCGGAAGGTGCGGCGCCCGCGAGGGCCTCCGTGCGGGCCGTGGACCAGGACTCGCGGGTGACGGCCAGATCGCGTTCGGCGGCCGTACGGGTCTCCTCGGCGCCGGTGTAGGCCGCGTAGGCGGCGTCCTCGGTGGCGCGGTCGACGTGGTCGGCGGTGGTGCGGGCGGGAGCCGGGTGGGCGGTGGAGCCGCAGACCTGGCAGGGGTCGCCGTCGGCGAGGGTGACGGCGAGTTCCGCCGCGATGCCCTCCAGGCGGCGGGACTTGACGTCGAGCCAGCTCTCGTGGGCGGTGTTCCGGCGCTCGCGGGCGTCCGCGAGGCGGGTCTCGGCGGTCCGGGTGTCCTCGGCGAGGGCGTCGCGGCGGCGGGCCGCCGCGAGTCGGCGGCGGGCGGGTTCCAAGCGGCCCGCGAGGTGTTCGGCACGGGCGGCGGCGTCCCGTGCGGCCTCGACGCGTTCGGTGAGCGCGGCCCGCCGGGGTTCCCAGTCGGCGAGCCAGTCGGCCGCATCCCGCAGGACATCGTCGTCGGCGCGCGCCTCGCGGGCGAGGGCGGTGTGCTCCTCGGCGATCATGGCGGCGCGGCGCTCGGCGCGGCGGGCGGCCTCCAGGCCGCCGAGTTCCTCACGGAGCCGGTGTTCGAGCGCGGAGAGGTGGTCGGCCCCGGCGTCGGCGAGGTCGGGGGGCAGCTGGGCACGGGAGCGTTCCCGGGCAATGTGCGCGGTGGCGTGCTCGCGCTCGGCGTCCTGGCGCAGTCCGAGGGCGGGCGCCACCCGGTCCGCCTTGAGGCTGCGGCCGAGGGCAGCCTGGAGCCGGTCGCGCTCGGGGGCGCGGGCGGTGAGCCGCTCCTGCCGGAGGAGCGCGTCGGCGTGCCGGGCCTGGCGGGCGGCCAGGTCGTTCTCGGCGTCGAGGGCGGCGCGCGCGGCGCCCTGCCCGGCCTCGGCGGCGGCGAGCCGTACGCCCGCGATGTCGAGGGCCTCGCGGGCCTCGGTGCGGGCGACGGCGGCCCAGGTGAGGACCGCCTCGGCGAGCCCGGGGTCGCCGGGGCGGCCTTCGACGGAGGTACGGGCGACGGCGAGGCCGCCTGCCGCCTGGCCCATGCGGTGGGCGAGGGCGAGGAGCCGCTCGTCCCCCTCCTCGACCTGCTGCTGCGCGGCGCGCCGGAGGTCGGCGAGGCGCTCCTCGACGGCGGCGAAGCGGCGGGTGTCGAAGAGGCGGCCGAGGAGCCTGCCGCGGGCCTCGGCGTCGGCGCGCAAGAAGCGGGCGAAGTCGCCCTGCGGGAGGAGGACGACCTGGCAGAACTGCTCGCGGCTCATGCCGACGAGCTGGGTGACCTCCTCCCCTATCTCCTGGTGGGAGCGGCTGAGACCGGCCCAGGTGCCGGCGGCGGGGTCGTACTCCCGCAGCCAGGTCTGGGCCTTCTCGGTGGTGAAGCCCTCGCCGCGCTTCTTGGGGCGCTGCTGGGCGGGGCGCCGGGTGATCTCCAGGCGCCGCTCCCCCACGGTCAGTTCGAGGACGACCTCCGTGGACGTGCCGACGGCGGCGTGGTCGCTGCGCAGGGAGGTGCCGGGGTTCTGGCGGACGCCGGGCAGGCTCCCGTACAGGGCGAAGCAGACGGCGTCGAGGACGGACGTCTTCCCGGCGCCGGTCGGTCCGTGGAGGAGGAAGAGCCCGGCGGAGGACAGGGTGTCGAAGTCGACGGTCTGCGTGCCGCCGAAGGGGCCGAACGCGGTGATCTCCAGGCGGTGCAGCCTCATCGGCCCACCTCACGCTCGGCCGTGTCGACCCGTACGTCGTCGAAGGCGCCGTACAGGACCGTCCGCTCGGCCCCGTCGAGGGCCGCGCCGCCGCGTACGTGGGCCACGAAGTCCTCCGCGATCTGCTGGTCCGTGCGGTCCCGGAGCCGCTGGGCGTAGGAGGCGGCGGGGTCGTCGCCGGTCCGGTCGGGGTCGAAGACCAGGTTCAGGGTGTGCGGGAAGCGCGCGGTGAGCCGGGCCATCGGTTCGGCGGGGCGTACAGGGTCGGTGAGCGTGGCCTCGACCCAGGACTGCTCGTGGCGCGCGAGCGCGGGGTCGTCGAGGAGGTCGTCGAGCCGGCCCCTGATCCGGGCGAGGGGGCGGGGCACGGGGCAGTCGAGCCGTTCGGCGGCGATGACGGCGCCGTCGGGGCCGCCGGGGCCCAGGTCGATCAGCCACATCGTCTTGCGGTGGTCGGCCTCGGAGAAGGAGTACGCGAGGGGGGAGCCGGAGTAGCGCACGCGCGGGGTGAGGGTCTGGCTGCCGTGGAGGTGGCCGAGGGCGACGTAGTCGACGCCGTCGAAGACCCCGGTGGGGACGGCGGCGACGCCGCCGACGGTGATGTCCCGCTCGCTGTCGCTGGGCGCGCCGCCGGCGACGAAGGCGTGGGCGAGGACGACGGAGCGGGTTCCGGCGGGCCGGCCGGCGAGGTCGGCGCGGACCCGGTCCATGGCGGCGGCGAGCACGGCCTCGTGACCGGCCTTCTCGGCGCCGAGCTGGTCCCTGACGAGGGCGGGTTCGAGGTACGGCAGGCCGTAGAGGGCGATCTCGCCGTGGGCGTCGGTGAGGACGACGGGGGTGCCGATGCCGGCGGGGTCGGTACGGAGATGGATGCCGGCCCGCTGGATGAGTCCGGCGCCGACGCCGAGGCGGCGGGCCGAGTCGTGGTTGCCGGAGATCATGACGGTGGGCACGCCGGCCTCGGCGAGGCGGTGCAGCGCGGTGTCGAACAGCTCGACGGCGGGCAGCGGGGGCACGGCACGGTCGTAGACGTCACCGGCGACGAGGACGGCGTCGACCCGGTGCTCGTGGACGGTCGCGACGAGGTGGTCGAGGAAGGCGGCCTGGGCGCCGAGGAGGCCGACGCGGTGGAAGGACCGGCCGAGGTGCCAGTCCGAGGTGTGCAGGAGCCTCACGATGCCGTCCCACCCCGCATGTGCGCCGCTCCTCGCCGCTGGTTCCCGTCGTGTGCGGCCTCCACGCTATCCCGCCGGGGGGTGTGGTCGGGGCCGCTCGCGCAACCCGGCGGGGGGCCCGCGCGCGCCTCGGGCCTGACACCCTCACGCCTCACACGGTGCCGTACGCCTCCTCACACGGTGCCGTACGCCTCACAGGGTGCCGTACGCCTCGCCGCCCGGTTCGAACGAGGCCGTGCCCGCCGTGGCGTCGGCGAGCCAGGCGCGGAAGGCGGGGACGTCACTGTCCGGGAGGCCGATCTCGATGGTGACGGCGTCGGCGTACTGCACGTCGCGGACGGCCCGCCCGGTCGCCCGCAGGTCGTTCTCCAGCTTGCCCGCCCGCTGGTGGTCGACGGTGACGGTCGCGAGCCGGAAACGCTGCCGGGTCACCGTGCCGAGCGCGTCCAGCGCCTCCCCGACCACGCCGCCGTACGCGCGGATCAGACCGCCCGCGCCGAGCTTCACGCCGCCGTAGTAGCGGGTGACGACGGCGACGACGTACCGCATCTCGCGGCGCAGGAGCATCTGGAGCATGGGGACGCCCGCCGTGCCGCCGGGCTCGCCGTCGTCGCTCGCCTTCTGGACGGAGGCGTCGGCGCCGATGACGTACGCGAAGCAGTTGTGGCTGGCGGTCGGGTGCTCCTTGCGGATGCGTGCGACGAACTCCTGCGCCTCCCGCTCGTCGGCGACGGGCGCGAGCGCGCAGAGGAAGCGCGAGCGGTTGATCTCGGTCTCGTGCACACCCTCGTGGGCCACCGTGCGGTACTGCTCCTGCATCCGGCCAGCCTACGTTCCGGCGGCGTCGCGCTCTCGGGCGGCCGGTCGGGGCGAGCTACGGCCCGTCGGGCACGCGCTCCCCCGCGGCCGGTTCGGGGGCGGTCGCGAGGCCGGCGTACGGGAGGGCGCGCAGGGCCAGGGCCCAGCCGAGGCGGGCCTCGCCGGACTCGCTGGAGCGGCCGGTGAGCTCGGCGACGCGGCCGATGCGGTTGAGGACGGTATTGCGGTGGCAGTAGAGCTGGTCCGCGGCCCGGGAGGCGGAGCAGCCGTGGTCGAGCCAGGCCCGGAGCGTGGAGAGGAGCGCGGTCCTCTCGCCGCCGGTGGCGAGCACGGGCCCGAGGTGGACGGTGACGATCCGCTCGGCGATGTCGGCGCGCCCGCTGAGCAGCACCTGGGCGAGCCGGTCGTCGAAGACGGCGATCTCGCCGCTGCCCGCCGGGAGGGTACGGAGGGTCTGCTCGGCGAGTCGCAGGGCGCGGCCCGCCTGGGAGAGGCGCTCGAACTCCGGGGAGACCCCCGCGGTGGCCCCGGTCCGTTCCCGCAGGGCGGCGAGGAGCGCGCGCGTGGCGGGGTCGGCCCCCGGGCCTGCCGCCGCGGTTCTGCCGGCGGGGGCGTCGCGGCGGGGCAGGCGGACGATGCCCGCGTACCGGCCGGAGCGGGGCCGCCAGAAGGACCACATGCCCTGGGCCTCCAGGACGGGCGAGGGGTGCGGCGGCGCGGCCGGGTCCTGGGCGGCGACCACGACGACGTACCGGTCGACCGCGGGGACTCCGAGCGCGGCCGCGGCGGCCGAGGCGACGGCCGGGTCGTCGGCGCGGCCGTCGAGCAGCGCCTCGAAGAGGGCGACGCGCCGGGTGTCCTGGCGGCTCTGGAGTTCCAGCTGGGCGATCCGGTACGCGTCGGCCATCGCGACCGAGTAGCGGTCGATGGTCTCCCAGACACCGCTCGCCATGTCGAGCTCGACGTCCCGGCTGTCGGAGTCCCGCCCGGCCCTGACCCTGAGGTGTTCGGCCATGACCTGCCAGAGCACGCGGCCGCCGCGCCGGTAGGCCTGGAGCACGGTGTCGAGCGGCACGCCCTGTTCGGCACGGCGGCGGCCGGTCTCGCGGGCCGCCCACTCGAAGTCCCCGCCGGTCGCGGTGAGCCCGCCGAAGTCCTCCAGGGCCCGCAGCAGGTTGTCGCGGCAGATCTCCCAGAGGTCCTCGCGGGTGACGGGGGCGTCGGAGGCGTACGTACCGGAGTGGGCGCGGATGTCGTCGACGGCGCGGTCGGTGAGCCGGTCGACGTCGGCGAGCATCGCCGTGGCGAGGGAACGGCGGAGCGCGCCGGAGCCGCTCAGGGGGGTGTGGGCTCCGCCGGAACCGCCGGAGCCGCTCAGGGGGGTGCGGTTTCCGCCGGAGCCGCCGGAGCCGCTCAGGGGGGTGCGGTGTGTGCCGGTGCCACTCGTGGTGGTGCGGTTCGCGCCGGGGCGCGCCCCCGTGGGCTCGCGGGGTGCGGCCGAGCTGTGCGTCATGGCTGGCACCGTAGCGCCCGGATTTGGCGAATGCCACGGCTCGCGCGGGCCGGCGGGGCCGCTGCCCAGTCGGGCGCGCCGCATGATGGGCGATTGCACATGGCCTGCGGGCGGTGCGCCGACGGATTCTGGGCCGTGTCACCGATCGTCAACAGAGCTGTTGACTCCGCGTCCCTGGAGCGTGTCATGTCACTGAGCGTCGCCGGCGTGCTTGGCGAGTCCGCCCGCCATTTCCCCGACCGGATCGCCGTCGTCGAGGGCGCGACCCGGCTCACCTACGGGGAGCTGTGGACGGAGGCCCTGCGGTGCGCCGCCGGGCTCCGCGAGGCCGGGGTGAAGCCGGGAGACCGGCTGGCCGTCCTGCTGCCGAACACGATCGAGTTCCTCCGCGTGTACTACGGCGCGCTCGCCGCCGGTGCGACGGTCGTCCCGGTGCACGCGCTGCTCGTCGCCGACGAGGTGCGGTACGTCCTGGAGCACAGCGGCGCGGTCGGCATCGTGAGCGGCGGGCCGCTGTGGGCGGTCGCCGACGAGGCGGCGCGGGCGGCCGGGGCGCGCGCGTTCCCGGGGGCGCCCAGCGCGGCGGAGCCGCTGGCCGCGCCGGAGCCGGCCGAGCCGTCGGACATCGCCGTGATCCTGTACACGAGCGGGACGACGGGCCGTCCCAAGGGCGCGCTGCTCACCCACCTCAACATCATCATGAACGCCTCGGTGACCTCGCAGGACCTGCTCGGGCTCGGCGCCGGTGACGTGGTCCTCGGCTGTCTGCCGCTGTTCCACAGCTACGGCCAGACCTGCGCGATGAACGGGACCCTCCGGCAGGGCGCGACGCTCGTCCTGATGCCCCGGTTCAGCGGCCCGGCGGCCCTGCGGGTGCTCGCGGACGAGGGCGTCACGGTCTTCATGGGCGTACCGACGATGTACCACGCCCTGGTGGAGGCGGCGGCCGGTTCCGAGGTACGTCCGGCGGCCCTGCGCGCCGCGGTGTCGGGCGGGGCGGCGCTTCCGGTCGCCGTCCTGGAGCGCTTCGAGGAGACGTTCGACACCCAGGTCCTGGAGGGCTACGGCCTGACGGAGACCTCGCCGGTCGCGACGTTCAACCAGCCGCACATCGGCCGGAGGCCCGGTACGGTCGGGCACCCGGTCTGGGGCGTCGAGGTCGGCGTCGCGGACGCGGCCGTCGACCGGGAGATCGTGCTGCTCGCGGACGGCGCGACCGGGGAGGTCGTGGTGCGCGGGCACAACGTCTTCGCCGGGTACCTCGACGACCCGGAGGCGACGGCCGCGGCGGTCGTGGACGGCTGGTTCCGGACGGGTGACCTCGGCGTACGGGACGAGGACGGCTTCCTGCGGATCGTCGACCGGAAGAAGGACCTGGTCATCCGGGGCGGGTTCAACATCTACCCGCGCGAGGTCGAGGAGGTGCTCGTGCGCCACCCCTCGGTCTCGGAGGTCGCGGTGATCGGCGTCCCCGACGAGGCGAAGGGCGAGGAGGTGTGCGCGGTGGTGGTACGCCGGGAGGGCGCCGCGCCGCTCTCCGACGAGGAACTCGTGGACTGGTCGCGGGAGCGTCTCGGCCGCCACAAGTACCCGCGGATCGTGCGTTTCGTCGACGAACTGCCGCTGGGCCCGACGGGCAAGGTCCTGAAGCGGGCGCTGGTCCGGCACTCCGACGGTGAGCGGGAGGTGCGGGTCGATGACGGAGCGGGGACCTGAGGTCCGTACCCGGTACGGGGGAAGCACGGCACGGGGGGCAATTCATTGCCCCGGGGAATCACGGCCCGGGGCGGCTCGTTGACCGGGGAGACAGGCCGCGCCGAGGAAGGGCAGCAGAAACGATGAGCGTCGACACCACGACCACGGAACCCACCGAGTACTCCGCGTCGGAGACCGTTCGGCGGATCCTCACGTCCACCGGCGACACGTGGGCGGTGGTGGGACTCTCCTCGAACCAGGGGCGGGCGGCGTACGGCGTGGCGGCGGTCCTCCAGCGCTTCGGGAAGCGGATCGTCCCGGTCCACCCGAAGGCGGAGACGGTCCACGGCGAGCAGGGCTACGCCTCGCTCGCCGACATCCCCTTCCCGGTCGACGTCGTCGACGTGTTCGTCAACAGCGAGCAGGCCGGCGGGATCGCCGACGAGGCCGTCGCGATCGGCGCCAAGGCGGTCTGGTTCCAGCTGGACGTCATCGACGAGTCCGCCTTCGCCCGCACCCGCGCGGCGGGCCTCGACATGGTCATGGACCGCTGCCCCGCGATCGAGATCCCCCGCCTGACCTGACGGGGGCCGCGGGCCAGGCGTCGCGACCCCGGCCATGATCCGCCGGACACGCCCTAGCCGACCGGGACGCCCAGCCCCTCCAGGACGACGGCGCCCGGCAGTTGGGCGAAGGCCTTGCCCGGCAGGATGAGCTTGCCGCGGCGGCGGCCGCTGCCGATCAGGACCCACTCGGTGTCCACCACGGCGGCGTCCACGAGGAGGGGCCAGGCGTCGGGAAGGCCGACGGGGGTGATGCCGCCGTACTCCATGCCGGTCTCGCCCGTCGCGGTGTCCATCGGCGCGAACGAGGCCTTGCGGGCGCCGAGATGCTTGCGTACGACCCCGTTGACGTCGACCCGGTCCGCCGACTTCACGACGCACGCGGCCAGGGTCGTCGTGTCGCCGCGCCTGCCCGCGACGATCACGCAGTTGGCGGACCGGTCGAGCAGCTCGGGTCCGTGGTGTTCCACGAAGACGGCGGTGTCGGCGATGGCCGGGTCGGTGTCCACGTACAGCAGTTGATCGGCCGGTACGGGCCCGGTCCATGCGCGGACCGCGGCGGCGACGGGGCCGGTCAGCAGGTCGAGGCGGTCCTGGGCGGGCGTGGCGTCGTCGAAGTCTCCGATGGGTGCGCGCATGCCTCGCACGCTAGCAACCGGAGCCGGGCGGGCGGCCGCCCGTCTCAGCGTACGGGCGGGATGGAGACGGCCATGGTCATCTCGGCGGGCTCGGTGCCGTCGTTGCGGTAGGCGTGCGCCGTGTTGGCCTCGAAGACGGCGGAGGTGCCGGCCGGCAGGGTGTGTTCCTCCCCGTCGACGACGAGGGTGAGGACGCCGGAGGTGACGTTCAGCAGCTCGACCGTGCCGTCGGGGTGCGGGTCGGAGGCGCTGCCGTCGCCCGGCATGAGGGTCCAGGACCAGAGCTCCAGGGGACCGCGGGCCTCGGTACCGACGAGGAGCGTGGTGTGGCTGCCGGTGGAGGTGGACCACATGCGGACGGCCTGGTCGGGCGGGACGAGCCGGACCTGGGGGCCCTGCTCGTAGTCGAGGAGGGTCGTGATGGAGACGCCGAGGGCGTCGGCGAGCTTCACGGTGGTGCCGACGCTGGGGTTGGTCCGCGCCTGCTCGATCTGGATGATCATGCCGCGACTGACGCCCGCCCGTGCGGCGAGGGCGTCCAGGGTGAGGCTCCGCTCCTTGCGCCAGCGCTTCAGGTTCCGGGCGAGCGACTGCGTGAGCTGATCGAGGTCCGACACATTCCGTCCAATATTTTGGATGACAGAGTTCAATGAACTGAACTACGGTGGGGTGCACCCGATTGTTCACTGCACTGTACTGCCGTCCGTGACTGCGAGGACCCATGACCGCCCTGTTCGCCCTGGCCACCAGCCTCCTGTGGGGCCTCGCCGACTTCGGCGGCGGGCTGCTCACCCGCCGGATCCCCGCGCTCACGGTCGTCGTGGTCTCCCAGGTCCTCGCGGTCCTCGTCCTCGGTACCGTCGTCCTCGCCACCGGCGCCTGGACGGAGGCGAGCCCGCAGCTCTGGTACGCCGTCGGGGCGGGCGTGGTCGGCCCCGCGGCCATGCTCGCCTTCTACAAGGCACTCGCGCTCGGCCCCATGGGCGTGGTCTCCCCGCTCGGCTCGCTCGGCGTCGTCGTCCCCGTCTCGGTCGGCCTCCTCGTCGGCGACCGGCCGGGGCTGCTCCAGTTCGCCGGGATCGCGGTGGCGATCGTCGGCGTGCTCCTCGCCGGCGGACCCGAGCTGCGCGGGGCGCCCGTCCAGCGCCAGGCGGTCCTGCTGACCCTCGTCGCGGCCTTCGGCTTCGGGTCGGTGATGGCACTCATCGCCGAGGCCTCCACGACGATCACCGGCCTCTTCCTCGCCCTGTTCGTCCAGCGGGTCACCAACGTCCTGGTGGGCGGCGCAGCCCTGTACGCCTCGGTGCGGCGCGGCGGCCGGGCCCTCCCCGAGGGCGGCCCCCAGGTGATCCGCGCGGCCCTGCCGGCGCTCGCCTTCGTCGGTCTCGCCGATGTCGCCGCCAACGGTACGTACGCGATCGCCGCCCAGCAGGGGCCGGTCACCGTCGCCGCCGTCCTCGCCAGCCTCTACCCGGTGGTGACGGCCCTCGCGGCCCGTGGCGTCCTCAAGGAACGCCTCCGCGCGATCCAGGCGGCCGGCGCTGGCCTCGCCCTCGTGGGCACGGTCCTGCTCGCGACCGGCTAGCGCCTCAGCTCCCGATCGGCCCGCGCCTCACGAGGGGACGGTCTCGGAGCTGCCGGTGCGCCCGGCCTCCCAGGCGGCGAGGGCCTCCAGCTGTGCGGCGGTGACGTGCTCCGGGATCGGGACGGGGGCAGGGGTGCGCAGCGGGGGCTGCCAGCCCTTCTCCGGGTCCCAGCCCCGGACGACCCTGGCCGGGGCGCCCGCCACGACCGAGTGGTCCGGCACCTCGCCCCGTACCACCGCGCCCGCGGCGACGACCACGTTCCGGCCGAGCCGGGCGCCGGGCAGGATCACCGCGCCCGTGCCGAGCCAGCAGCCGGGGCCGATGGTGACCGGCTCGGACCGGGGCCACTGGCGGCCGACGGGCTCGTCCGGGTCGTCGTAGCTGTGGTTGGTCGAGGTGATGTAGACGTACGGGCCGCAGTACGTGTCGGAGCCGATGGTCACCTTCGCGTCGGCGATGACATGGCTGCCCCGGCCGAGGACGACCCCGTCACCGAGCGTCAGTACGGTGTCCGTCCCGAGGTCGAGGCCCGGCAGCATCCCGGCCGTCAGCGTGACCTGTTCGGCGACGATGCAGCACTCGCCTATCTCGATCCACCGCTCGCCGAAGACCGTGCCCTGCGGGAAGGCGAGCCGGGTGCCCGCGCCGAGACGGCGGAAGCGCAGCTTCCCGGGGTGCTCGGCGGTGACGGAGCCGGCCTCCTGCACCCAGCGCCAGCCGCGCTGCACGGCGCGCGCGAGGACCCGGCGCCGCCAGGCGGCGAGGGAGGAGAACGTGTTTCTGTTCCTGGGCACCCGGACACCGTAGTCGGCGCCTTCGTACCTGATCGGTGCGGTGCCCTGTGATGTCCGTCATGAGCACGGCATAGGGTGCGGCCGGGGGTGGGAACCCCCGGGCGTGACACGACGGCTGACGATCAGGAGCGAACCATGACAGAGGCGTTGATCAAGGGTGTGGGCGGCAAGGAGCCGCAGCTCGACCCGACCGCCTTCACCGCCCCGACCTCCGTGATCCTCGGCGAGGTGACACTCGGCCCCCGCGCCAGCATCTGGTACCACGCGGTGCTGCGGGCGGACTGCGGTCCCATCGAGATCGGCGAGGACGCCAACATCCAGGACAACTGCACGGTCCACGTCGACCCGGGCTTTCCCGTCTCGATCGGGGCCCGCGTGACCGTCGGCCACAACGCGACCGTGCACGGCTGCGTCATCGAGGACGACGTCCTCGTCGGCATGGGCGCGACCGTCCTCAACGGGGCGCGGATCGGCGCCGGCTCGCTCGTCGCCGCGCAGGCGCTCGTCCCGCAGGGGATGGTGGTCCCGCCGGGTTCGCTGGTCGCCGGCGTGCCGGCGAAGGTGCGCCGTCCGCTGACCGAGGAGGAGCAGGCGGGCATCAGGCTCAACGCCGAGATGTACCTGCACCTCGCCAAGGCTCACGCCGAGGTCTTCGAGGACTGAGCCCTCAGCCGTACGGCCGGGGACACGGAGGAGGGCGGCACCCGCCGGCGGGTGCCGCCCTCCTCCCCGTACGACCAGGGGACGTCAGTCCGCGACGCCGACCGGCTCCGGCGCGGGCTCGGCGGCCTCCGCGTGCTCCGCCGCGGCCTTCTTGGCGCGGTTCTTGATGATCAGCATCGACGCGACACCGATCAGGACCGCGAGGACGAGGCCGAGCCACGAGAAGCGCTTCAGCCACGCCTCCGCGACGATCCCGACCGAGTAGATGACGGCCGTAGTGCCGCCGGCCCAGAGGATGCCGCCGAAGACGTTGGCGATGAGGAACTTCCAGTACGGCATCTGGAGCACGCCCGCGAGCGGCCCGGCGAAGATGCGGAGCAGGGCGACGAAGCGGCCGAAGAAGACCGCCCACATGCCCCACTTCTGGAAGGAGCGCTCCGCGAGAGCGATGTTCGCCTCGCTGAAGTGCTTGGGGAACTTCACGCCGAGCCAGGCGAGCAGGGGCCGCCCGCCCTTGCGGCCGATGGCGTAGCCGATCGAGTCGCCGATGATCGCGCCGGCGATGGCGCAGCCGCCGAGCACCCACGGGTTGATGTCGCCGTGCTGCGAGGCGAGCAGTGCCGAGCTCACGAGCACGATCTCGCCCGGCAGCGGGATGCCCAGGCTCTCCAGCCCGATCACCACCCCCACAAGGACGTAGACGGCGACCGCGGGGATCGTCTCCAGCCACTCCTGGACGTGCAACGCGGCTTCCTCCCGTTTCGACTGCCGTGCCGCGCCGGCCCGTGGTCGGGGGCCCTGGCGCCGGCGCGCGCCGCGGCGGCACGCCGGGGCAGCCTACCCGGTCGCGGAGGGGTGGCCGGTCCGGTGCCGGGCGGTCCGGAACACGGCCGCCCCCGTACCCAGGGGGTACGGGGGCGGCGCGTGGCGTCCGGGGTCAGGCGTTCGGGCGCAGGGTCCAGACGACGGTCATCTCGCCGGTCACGGCGCCGTCCTCGCGGGTGATGTCGATCCGCACCGGAAACTCGGGCCGCTCACCCGCGTCGAGCTCGGCGACGACCTCGGCGGCGGGGCGCCCCAGGGTGGCGGTGGCGGTGACGACGCCCTTGGCGAGCTTCTTGTAGCCGATCTCGGCCTTGACGGCGAGCGGCACCGCGCGGCCCAGCTGGTCGCCGAAGGCGGCGAGCACGATGGCGCCGCTGGCGGACTCGGCGAGCGTGAACATCGCTCCGGCGTGCGGGCCGCCGAGGTGGTTGTGATAGGCGGGCTGGTCCGGCAGGCGCACGACGGCGCGCTCGGCGGTGGTCTCCAGGAACTCCAGGTTCAGGGTTCCGGCCATGGGGACCGTGGCGGCGAGCATCTCGCCGACGGACATCTGGTCTGCGCTCATGGCCGTGATGTTACCCACCAGTAGCAGCCTTGGCCATACCCTCGCGGAGCCACGGTGCGGGGCCGGGCGTGGTCGAAGGGCCCGCGCACCTCTATGGTTACTGGCCATGTGGCCAGGACAGCAGCCGCCCGGGGGCGAGCAGAACCCGCAGGACCAGAGTCAGAACCCTTACCAGCAGCCGGGATACCAGCAGCCGAACCAGCAGCCGAACCCGTATCAGCAGCAGCCGACCCAGCCCGGGTACCCGCAGCAGCCGCCGGCCCAGCCCGGCTATCCGCAGCAGCCCGGCTACCCGCAGCAGGGGTACGGCCAGCAGCCCGGCTACGGCCAGCCGAACCCGTACCAGCAGCCGACCGTGCCGCAGCAGTACGCGGTGCCGGGCCCGGGCCTGCCCGGCGGCCCCGACGGCGGGAAGAAGAAGCAGACGACGCTGGTGGCGATCGTCGCCGCGATCGCCGTGGTCGCCGCGGCCGGTGTCACCGGCTTCCTCGTGCTCGGCAAGGACGAGGGCGGGCAGCCCACCGCCGGCGGCAAGAACTCGTCCGCGCCTGCGGCCCCGTCGGCGGACCCGTCGACGGACCCGAGCACTTCCCCGTCGATCGCCAACCCGCGCGACGGCGCCGCCCACCAGCCGACGATCCCCGGCTGGAAGGTCGTCTACAACCCGAAGTACAACACCCTCTTCGACGTACCGCCGGAGTGGGAGGTCCTGAAGCCCGGGATGATCACCGCCTTCGAGGACGAGAAGAAGAACGACGGCAGCCCCCTGATGACGATGACGTCGCCGGGGCGCCTCAAGGCCGAGTGGTGCACGTACGACGTCGACAAGAACGGCACCAACGAGACCTGGGGTCTGAGCACCGCCGGTACCAAGGGCGGCCAGGGCGCCAAGAACACCGGGGACGCCGCGTACGGCGAGGCCGGCTCGTGGGTGTGGGGCGGCTACGCGCAGCACATGCCCAAGGGCACCATCAAGATCACCAAGGCCGTGCCCTACAAGACGACGTCCGGGCTCACCGGCAGCATGTCGACCGCCACGGCGCCGGGCGTCAAGAAGCGCAACAAGTGCGAGACGGACGGCAAGTCGATCGCGTTCACCTTCAAGAACGCCGTGGGCGACTTCACGACCTGGGTGCTCTACGCGGCCGACGGCGTCACCGGCGAGCTGCCGGACGCCACCATCCGTCAGATCCTCTCGACGGTCCGCCTGGCACCGGATTCCTGACCCGCCGCCAGGTCGGCGGACCGGTCGCGGGACCGGTCCGCCGTCCGGACAACGGTTGGCGGGCCGATCCACCGACCGGACAACGGCTCGCGAGCGGATCCGCCGTCCGGACAACGGCTGACGGGGCGGTCCGCCGTCCGGATAACGGCTTGGCTTCGGGGCGGGTCGGCAGGGATAGTCCCGGGGTGAACAGACCCGCCGCCTCCCCCCGCCGTACCCCGCTCGGCTCCCGCCGCCCCGAGTGGGCCGGCCGCAACTACGTCCTCCTCACCGCCGCCACGATCGTGACCAACCTCGGCACGCACGGCGCCCTGATCGCCACGACCTGGGCGGTCTTCGAGTCCGGAGGCGACGCGGGCGACGTGGGGCTCGTGGCGATGGCGCGCTTCCTGCCGCTCGTCCTCTTCCTGCTGATCGGCGGCGCCGTCGCCGACCGGGTGCCCCGGCACCGGGTGATGGTCGCCGCCAACGCCCTCAACTGCGTCTCGCAGGCCGTCTTCGCCGCCCTCGTCCTCACCGGCGACGCCCGCATCTGGCAGATGATGGTGCTCACCGCGCTCTGCGGCACCGGCCAGGCCTTCTTCAACCCCGCGGCCGAGGGCATGCTGCTGTCGAGCGTCAGCGGCGAGCAGGCGAGCCGTGCCTTCGCCGTCTACCGGATGGCCATGCACAGCGCGACCATCGGCGGCGCCGCGCTCGGTGGCGCCCTCGTCGCCTTCGTCGGACCCGGCTGGGTGCTGCTGATCGACGCGGTCGCCTTCGCCGTCGCGGCCGGGCTGCGCGCCTTCCTGGACGTGAGCGGCATCCCCGAGCGTGCTCCGAGCGGCGGCCTCTTCGCCGATCTGCGGGAGGGCTGGCACGAGTTCGTCGGCCGACCCTGGCTGTGGTCGATCGTCGCCCAGTTCTCCGTGGTGGTGGGGCTGCTCGGGGCGGTCGAGTCCGTGTACGGGCCGCTGGTCGCGCGGGCCGAACTGGGCGGTGCGCGGCCCTGGGGCATCGCGCTCGCCGCGTACGGCGTGGGGACGCTCGCGGGCGCCGTCCTGATGTCCCGGTGGAAGCCACGGCGGATGCTGTTCGTCGGGACGCTGTGCGTGTTCCCGATCGCCCTGCCGTCGGCGGCGCTCGCCGTACCCCTCGACGCGGTGGGTCTGACGGCCGCGATGTTCGTGAGCGGTGTGGCCATCGAGGTCTTCGGCGTCTCGTGGATGACGGCCCTGCACCAGGAGATCCCGGAGGAGAAGCTGTCCCGGGTCTCGGCCTACGACTGGTTCGGCTCGACGGCCCTGCTGCCGCTGACGACGGCGCTCGCGGGCCCGGCGGAGAGCGCGTTCGGCCGGAGCGAGGCGCTGTGGGGCGCGGCGGCGCTCATGGTGCTCGTCACGGCCCTGGTCCTGGTGGTGCCGGACGTGCGGAACCTGACCCGGCGTCCGCACACGAAGGCCATCCCGGGCCCGGCTCCGACTCCCGCGCCGCTGCCTGGGCCGGCCCCCGTGTCGGCTTCGACTGCCCCTCCCGTCTCAGCCGATGCCGAAGGCGCCGTCCGGCGGGACGGGTGAGGGTACGGCCCCGGCGTCGAGGACCGGTTCCGCGCCTCCGGTGAACCGGGCGAGCGTCTCACCGTGCTCGACGCGCGCGGGGAACGCGTCCGCCGCCGCCCGTCGCGCGAGGTGGGCGATGTCGATCTCCCGGCCGGAGGCGACCAGGACCGCGTTCCCGAAGCGGCGGCCGCGCAGTACGGCCGGTTCGGCGACCAGGGCGAGCTCGGAAAAGACGGCGGCGAAGGTGGCGAGCTGGGAGCGGAGGAAGGCGAAGGGCGCCCCGTCGGCGAGGTTGGCGGCGTAGATCCCGCCGGCTCGCAGGACGCGCCGCACCTCGCGCGCGTACTCGACGGAGGTGATGTGGGCGGGGACACGCGAGCCGCCGAACACATCCCCCACGATCAGATCGGCCGAGGCTGCGGGGGCGGCTGCCAGCCACCGCCTGGCGTCCGCGGCGTGCACGCTGATCCCGGAGTCCGCGGGCAGCGGCAGGTGTTCCGCGACGAGGGCGAGCAGACCCCGGTCCGCCTCCACCACGTCCTGGCGCGAGCCGGGCCGGGTCGCGGCGACGTACCGGGGCAGGGAGAGCGCCCCGCCGCCCAGGTGCAGGACGTCGAGCGGTGCGCCGTCGTCGTCGGCGCCGTCGACGACGTGCGCGAGCCGGCGCGCGTACTCGAACTCCAGGTACGCCGGGTCGTCGAGGTCGACGTACGACTGGGGCGCGCCGTCGACCGTCAGGAGCCAGGCCCGCTCCCGGTCCACGTCGGGCATGAGGCGCGCGGTGCCCTGGTCGACCTCGCGGATGACGGGGATGTGCTCGTTCACGCGCTCATTGTGCCGGGGGCGCCGGTGGGGCGGGGGCGGCGGGTCAGCCGGTCCGGGCGGCGGGCGACGGCCCCAGAGCCGGGGGACGGCAGGTCGCGGCCTCAGAGGTGCTTGAGGGCCTCGCGGACGGAGAGGGGGGAGAGACGGCCGGTGTGCGTGGTGACGAAGGCGCGGACCTCGCCGGGTGCGGTCTTGGCGTATTCGCGCAGGGCCCAGCCGATGGCCTTGCGGAGGAAGAAGTCGGTGTCGGGGGCCCGGCGCAGGCAGTGGGCGAAGAGCCGGTCGGCGTCCGTGGCCCCCTTGAAGCGGAGCTGGTGGAGGAGCGCGGTGCGGGCCACCCACACGTCCTCCTCCTCGATCCACTCGTCCATGCGGGCACCGAGGGAGGGGTCGGCCGCGACGAGGCCGCCGACGACGTGGGCGGCGAGGTGGTCGACGGTGTCCCACCAGGAGACGGTGGTCACGAGCCGGCGGGCCACGGGCAGGAAGCCCGAGGAGCAGCGCTTCACATGGCGACGGAGGTAGTCCACGGCGAAGTAGTGGTACTCCCGCTCGGGGAGCGCGAAGCAGCGCAGGGCGACGGCGACGCAGTCGGCCTCGTCGGGGCGCGGTGTGCCGTCGAGGACGGTACGGGACAGGGCCCGGCGCTCCGGGGTGCGTACGCCGAGGAAAGGGGCGATGCCCTGCATGTACGCCGCCATCTCCTGCGCCCGGAAAGGGTTTCCGGCGGCCGGGTAGACGGTGGTGAGCCGGTCGAGGACGGTGTCGGCGAGGGCGCTGTGGGGCACGTCTCCGAGGCCGGCGTGCTGCGGCGCGGTGTCGGTCATGGGTCTCCCTGCCCTGGGGT
Source organism: Streptomyces sp. NPDC093795 (assembly GCF_044764665.1). Classification (NCBI taxonomy): domain Bacteria; kingdom Bacillati; phylum Actinomycetota; class Actinomycetes; order Kitasatosporales; family Streptomycetaceae; genus Streptomyces; species Streptomyces sp. NPDC093795. Next base: position 111,770 of record NZ_JBIWIO010000003.1, on the reverse strand, counting down.
CGTCCGGGCTGCGCGGGGTCGTCGGGGCTACGGCCCGTCGGGGCCACGGCCCTCCGGACATCACGCGCGTCCGTCCCAACGTGGCGCGCGTCCGCCCGGCCATCACGCGCGTCCGCCCGGACATGACGCACATTACGGCGATCATACGGACGCGTCCGTTACTCTCCCCGAATGCTCGCTCCCGTGCCCCGGCCGCCGGGCACCCTCGCCGTCCGCTGCTCCCGGGCCCTGCTCGCGCCCCGCGCGCGGCTCTCCGTGCTCGCGCTGCTGCTGCTCACTGCGGCGGCACTGGTGCTGCTGTACGAGCCCCAGCGGCTCCTCGCCTCGGGCTGGCCGCCGCGGACGAGCGGCGTCGGAGCGGTGCTCCTCTTCGGCCTCGCGTACGGGGTGTGCACGGCGGCGTTCGTACCGCGGCCGGTGCTGAATCTGGCGGCGGGCGCGCTGTTCGGTTCCGCCGCCGGTCTGACGGCGGCGGTCGCGGGGACGGTCCTGGGCGCCGGGATCGCGTTCACCCTCGGCCGGTTCCTCGGGCAGGACGCGCTGCGGCCGCTGCTGCGGGGGCGCTGGCTGATGGCGGCGGACGGGCAGTTGAGCCGGCACGGGTTCCGTTCGATGCTGGCGATCCGGCTGTTCCCCGGGGTGCCGTTCGCGGCGGCCAACTACTGCGCCGCGGTCTCCCGGATGGGGTACGCGCCGTTCCTCCTGGCGACGGCGCTCGGCACCGTGCCCAACACGGCGGCGTACGTCGTGGCGGGCGCCCAGGCCGGTTCACCGGGCTCCCCCGCCTTCCTCTTCTCCGCGGGCTTCATCGTCCTGTCGGGTCTGGCGGCCGCGGTGGTGGCCTGGCGCAAGCGGCACACACTGCGGGCCCCGGCCCCGGCCACGGGTCCGGCCACGGCCACGACTCCCGGCCCGTCCCCGGACGGCGCCCCGGAGCCGGAGCCGGTGGGCAGCGCGCGCTAGATCGCGCCGCCCCCTGACGACCGGGTCAGAGCGCCTCGACGATCATCGCGTTGGCGAGGACGATGGCACCGCCGTGGACGTTGACCTCGGCCGGATCGGCTCCGGTCTCCTCACCGCCGAGGCGCGTACCGTCGTCTTGGAGCACGAGTGCGGCGAGGTCCTCAGTCCCCGGCTCATCTGCGCCCACTGCGGCGGCGAGGCCGACCGCGAGACGCTCCGCGCCCATGTCAGGGCGCCCGGCTGGACGACGGCGGCCCGACGGACCCTCAAGAGGCCTGAGCACGGGCGATTCACCTCGGGACGGTACGCTGCGCACGACCTTCTGACCGCACACGTACATAACGGGACGGCCCTAGCCCCATGAGTTGGTTCGAATCGTTCATCCTCGGACTCGTCCAGGGGCTGACGGAGTTCCTTCCCATCTCCTCCAGCGCGCACCTCCGACTCACCGCGGCGTTCGCCGGCTGGCACGACCCGGGCGCGGCCTTCACCGCGATCACCCAGATCGGCACGGAGGCCGCGGTCCTGATCTACTTCCGCAAGGACATCGCCCGGATCATCTCGGCCTGGTTCCGCTCCCTCAGGGACAAGTCGATGCGCTCCGACCACGACGCCCAGATGGGCTGGCTGGTGATCGTGGGCTCGATCCCGATCGGTGTCCTCGGTGTCACGTTCAAGGACCAGATCGAGGGCCCCTTCCGCGATCTGCGGCTGATCGCCACCACGCTGATCGTCATGGGCATCGTCCTCGGCATCGCGGACCGGCTGGCCGCACGCGACGAGGCCGGCGGGCGCCACCGAGTGGTCCGCGAGCGCAAGACGCTCAAGGAGCTCGGCGTGAAGGACGGCCTGATCTTCGGCCTCTGCCAGGCGATGGCCCTCATCCCTGGCGTCTCCCGCTCGGGCGCGACGATCTCCGGCGGCCTGCTGATGGGCTACACCCGTGAGGCGGCCGCCCGCTACTCCTTCCTCCTCGCGATCCCGGCGGTCCTCGCCTCCGGCGTCTTCGAACTGAAGGACGCGGGCGAGGGCGGCCACGTCTCCTGGGGCCCGACGATCTTCGCCACGATCATCGCCTTCGTCGTCGGCTACGCGGTGATCGCCTGGTTCATGAAATTCATTACCACCAAGAGCTTCATGCCCTTCGTGATCTACCGGATCCTCCTCGGCATCCTCCTCTTCATCCTGGTCGGCACGGACGTCCTGAGCCCGCACGCGGGCGAGTCAGCCGGCTGATCAGCCGGCCTCGACCGCCCGCCCTGCCCGCTTCCGCACGCCGTACCCGCCGAGTCCTGGGGCTGAAACGAGCCAATCCGCCGGCAACAGGTGCATGCTGGGCCTCAACACCGATCGAGTTCCTGTCTGGAGGTCGAAGGAGTGAACGGCGGCAAGGGGAGACGGCGCCTGCCCGGCCGCGCCGCGGCAGGGAGGGGCGCCGTGGCGCGCCGCTCGGCCGGTGCCCGCAGACGGCTCGGGCCGAGCGGCGGTGAGGTCCCCCTCGACCGGATCACCACGCGTGGTCGGCTGGCCTGGCTGAACTCCGCGGGGTCCAGGATCGGCACCACCCTCGACCTGGAGCGCACCGCCCAGGAGCTGGCCGAGTTCACCGTGCCCCGCTTCGCCGACGGCGCCGCCGTCGACATCCTGGAGAGCGTCCTCCGCGGAGACGAGGGCGCACGGTGGACGGGTACGGGCGTGCCGCCCATGCGGGCCACCGCGCTCTCCGCCGTCGAGGAGCTGTCCTCCCTCGAGCCCACTCCGGTGGGCGAGGCCTCCGCCCGTGCCGAAGAACCGCACGAGACGCTGCTCCACCGCTACTGCCTGGGGCAGGGCCGCCCGGTGCTGGTGAGCCGTATCAGGCACGACGACTACGTCAAGATCGCGCCCACGGAGAGTGCCGCGGCGAAGATGCGGGCCGCCGGAGTGCACAGCTATCTCGCGGTGCCGCTGATCGCCCGCGGGCTGCTGCTGGGCAGCGCGGACTTCGTCCGCGGCCCCGGAAGGCCGCCCTTCTCCCCCACCGACCTCGCCCTGGCGGAACAGCTGGCCTCCCAGGCCGCCGTCTACATCGACAACGCGCGGCTGTACGGGCGCGAGCGCGAGCACGTCGTCTCACTCCAGCGCACTCTGCTGCCGCGCGCGACCCCGGTGACGCCCGGGCTGCGCGTGCTGGCGGAGTACGCGCCCTCGAGGGCCCATCACGGTGTGGGCGGGGACTGGTACGACGTCATGGCCCTGCCCGGCGGACGCACGGCCCTCATGGTGGGGGACGTCATGGGCCACGGGCTGCCCGCCGCCGCCACCATGGGGCGCCTGCGGACCGTGGCCCGCACCCTGATGACCCTGGACATGGCTCCGGAGCGTGTCCTGGCCCGGCTCGACCTCGCCACGCGTGACCTGGAGGACGAGCAGGTCGCCACCTTCCTCTGCGCCGTGTTCGACCCGGCCGACTCCACCTACACGCTGGCCAGCGCCGGGCATCTGCCCCCGCTGCTCCTCGACGGGCAGGGCTCCGCCGAGTTCGCGGACGTACCCGTCGGCGCGCCGCTCGGCGCGGGGGTGATTCCGTACGACCCGATCCGTCTGAAGGTACCGGCGGGCGGAAACCTGGTCATGTACACGGACGGCCTCGTCAAGTCCCGGCACGAGGACCTGGACCACCAGTTGGACCGGCTGCGCTCGGCCGTGCGCGGACTGGCGCCCGGGGCTCTCGAAGGCGGCGGCTTGATCGGGTGCGCCCCTGCCGGCGCCGCCCGTTTCGACGAGGCCGTGCTCCTCGTCGCGACGAACGCCGCGAACGTCTCGGATGCCTCGGACGCCTCGGACGATCCCGCGGATCTGCGCGAGTGGCAGTTGCCGCAGGAAGGGCGTGCGGCGTCCGTCGCCCGAGGCCTCGTCAAGGACCAGCTCGCCGCGTGGGACCTGACGGAACTCGCCGACGCGTGCGAACTCGTCGTCTCGGAGCTCGTGGGCAACGCCCTGCGGTACGGCAACGGTCCGGGCCGACTCCGGCTGCTGCGCGGTGAGCGCCTCGTCGTGGAGGTCTCGGACACGGGCCCCGACCTGCCCCAGATCCAGCACGCGGATCTCAGCGACGAGGGCGGCCGGGGGCTGCAGCTCATCAACATGCTGTGCCGCCGGTGGGGTTCCTGCCGCACCGTCACCGGCAAGGTGGTCTGGGCGGAACAGAACCTGCCCTCCTGAGGACGGCCCGGAACACGGTCAGGTTTGACCGGGCGACAAGCGGCAAGGCGAGTTCACAGGCGCCCAGCAAGCACTGACGAACAGCCAGCCAGGAGTCACCGTCCAGGAAGGCAGTCATGTCGACCCTGACCATAGTTCTCATTCTCGTGGTGCTGGTGGCCGTCGTCGTGGGAGCCGCTGTGCTGCTCCGGGCCCGCAAGGGCGCGGGCAGCGGCGCGCGGTCCCTCCGGCGACGCTTCGGCCCCGAGTACGACCGCACCCTCGAACGGCACGACGGCGACAGCGAGTCCGCCCACCGCGACCTGCTCGGGCGGGTCGAGCGGCACGGTGGCATCCGGCCTCTGCCGCTGGAGCCGGCGGTCCGCGAGCAGTACGTCGCTCGATGGACCACGCTCCAGGAGCGCTTCGTCGACGCGCCGCGGCAGGCCGTCGCCGACGCCGACGAGCTCCTCGCGCATACCGCCGCGTCCCGGGGTTTCCCGGATCCCCAGCGGCGTGAGGAACAGCTCGACGCCCTGTCGGTGCACCATCCGCACCATGTGGAGGGCCTGCGCACGGTACGCCGTGCGGCGCACTCCGAATCCGCCTCCACCGAGGAGTTGCGGGAGGCACTGGTGCACGCACGGGCCCTGTTCGAGGACCTGACAGGAGCCGGAAGTCCGGCCGGTACCAAGGCCGCTCGGACGCGCACGTCGTCCGCGCGTGACCGCGGGCATCTCCTCAAGCCGAAGGGAAGTGGCGCGTGATGGAACGGGAGAACCGGGATCCGCGGGCAGTGGGCGGGGCCGAGGGAGACGGGCGGCGCGCATCCACGCCGTCCAGGCCCCAGGCCGCCGCGGGTGGCGCCGGTGCACCGGCGTCCGCCGGCAATGGGGGTGTCCCTTCCCCGGCCGCGTTCGCCCGGCGCGCCGGCTCTCCGGCGGAACCCCCGCCCGCACCTCCGGCGGACGCGCCCCGGCCGCCCGCCCCGCTCACCTCGCCTCCGGTGGCGCTGTCGCAGGCGCCACAGTCCGCCGTGCCGTCCGAGGACCCCGGTGCCACGGGCCGGAGCGGTGGGAGCCGCACCGACGCTCCCGCCCCGACCCCCGCCGCACCGCGCGGACGGGACACGACGGACCGGCAGGACGTCGGCCACGCTTCCGACGACGGCCACAGCCTGGGGCGCGGTGACGGAAGCGAGCAGGTCAGCGGTGTGGGTGGCCCCGCATCCGGTACGGGGCAGGCGCCCGGCGCCGGTGACGGCCCCGGCACGCAGCTGCTCGGTGACGTCGAACGCGACGTTCTCGGACAGCGTCTGCATCACGCGCTCGCCGGGTTCGTCGACTCGCCCCACGACTCGGTCGCCGAGGCGGCCGAGATCCTCGCCGAGGCGGAACAGCAGCTCATCGCCGCGCTGAAGGACCGTCGCGAGGCGTTGCGAGCGGGCTGGCAGCCCGCGGGCGACGCGGGTGGCCGGGGCGCGGACACCGAGCAGCTCCGGCTCACCCTGCGGACCTACCGTGAGGTGACGGAACGGCTGCTCCGGGCGTGACCGGTACCACCCCTCGCACAGGGCGGGAGCCCCCAGGATCTCCTGGGGGCTCCCGCCCTGTGTGCTTCGAAGCCAGCACCCCCGGCGACGGCGCGGGACGCGCACGCCTCTTGGCCCCGGGCGCCGGCTGCCCGACACTGAGCCGATGACGCAGCGCGTGGACCTCGCGACCGTGATGGACCGAATCGCCGTCGACGACCTGATCACCGGGTACGCGGCAGCCGTGGACGACGCCGACTGGACCGCCTACCGGGCCCTGTTCGCCCCGGCCGGCCGGGCCGACTACCGGGGGTCGGGCGGGATCGAGGGCCCGGCCGCCGAGGTCGCCGACTGGCTCGCCGAGACGATGACGCTCTTCCCCGTACGCCAGCACCTCATCGTGAACCGGCGGGTCCTCTTCCGGGAGCCGCCCGGGTATCCGGAAGCGGGCGACGCGGCGGACGTCCGCGCCGACTACGTCAACCCGATGCGGTTCGCCTCCGGCGAGGACTTCGTCTGCGGGGGCCGCTACGCGTTCACGGCCCTGCGGACCGCCGAGGGCTGGCGGCTGCGCTCGGTCGTCGTCGACGAACGCTGGCGCCGCCACGCATGAGCCGGGCCGGGCCGCGCCCGCGCCGGCCCGGCGACGTACCGCCGGTCCGGCCGTACCCCGCCGGGCCCGGGGGCCGCGCACGCGCCGGGCGGCGCCGAATCCGCCGGTCCGGCCATGCCTGGCGCGGCGCCCGGCGCAGGTTCCCTCCAGGCCGCGCCCGGCCCCGTCACGCCCGACACTGAAGGCAAGGGCGGGAGGCATGCCATGCGAAGTCCGTTCGGGGGCGGGGAGCGGCACCCGGCCGAGGCCGCGGCTCAGGGTTCCGGACCGGTCCGGGGCTGGGCACGGCTGCGCCGGGGTGGCCGGACGCCCGGCCCGACCCGGTCGCCCAGCTCGGGCCAGGGGTCGGCGCTGCGGGGTGAAAGCGCTCCCGCTTCCGGGGCGGGCCGGCGGGGCGGGCACGCCACCGCCTCCGGGGCGGGCCGATGGGGCGGGCGCGCCACCGTGTCCGGGGCGGGACGGTGGCGTGGTGGTGGGCGGGGGGTGCTCGCCGTCGGTTGTGGCGCGTTGCCCGCGTTCGCCTTTCCCGCGCCCGGGCTGTGGTGGTGGGCGTATCTCGCGCTCGTCCCGTGGCTGCTGCTCCTCCGTACGGCTCCGGGGGCGCGCCGTGCCGGCCTCGACGGCTGGCTGGGTGGCGTCGGTTTCGTGCTCGCCGTCCATCACTGGCTGCTGCCCAGCCTGCACGTCTTCCTCCTGCCGCTCGCCGCGCTGCTCGGGCTGCTGTGGCTGCCGTGGGGCTGGCTCGTACGGTCCCTGCTCGGTGGTGTGCCGTCTCCGGCGCGGGCCGCCGCGGCCCTGCTGGCGGTGCCGTCGGGCTGGCTGCTGATCGAGCTGGTCCGTTCCTGGGAGGGTCTGGGTGGCCCGTGGGGGCTGCTCGGGGCGAGTCAGTGGGAGGTTCCGGCGGCGCTGCGGCTCGCCTCGGTCGGCGGGATCTGGCTGGTGAGCCTGCTCGTGGTGGCGGTGAACACCGCCGTGGTCCTGCTCGTGGCGGCGCCGGGGCCGCGCGCCGTCGGGGTCGCGGGGCTCGCGGCCTGCGCGCTGGTCGCGGGCACCGCCGCCTGGGGCGTCGGGGCGCCGGCCGAGAACGGGACGGTACGGGTGGCCCTCGTACAGCCGGGGGTGTTCGGCGGCCCGGACGGGCCCGAGCAGCGGTTGGCCCGGGCCGAGGAGCTGACACGCGCCCTCGCGGGGCAGCGACTCGATCTGGTGGTCTGGGGCGAGAGCGGCGTCGGCGTCGATCCGGCCGGCCGGCCCGAACTCGCCGCCCGGCTCACCGCCCTGTCCCGCGCGGTCGACGCGCCGATCCTGGTGAACGTCGACGCGCGGCGCGCCGACCGCTCGGGCATCTTCAAGAGCGCCGTCCTGGTCGCCCCCACGGGGCTCACGGCTGAGCGTTACGACAAGATGCGGCTCGTGCCCTTCGGCGAGTACGTCCCGGCGCGCGAGGTCCTGGGCTGGGTGACGTCGGTCGGCAAGGCCGCTCAGGAGGACCGGCGGCGGGGTACGACGCCGGTCGTGATGACGCTGCCCGCCCCCGGCCCCGACGGCGCCCAGGGCCTGAGGGTCGGACCGCTGATCTGTTTCGAGTCCGCCTTCCCCGACATGAGCCGGCGTCTCGTCAAGGACGGTGCCGGGCTCCTGGTCGTCCAGTCGGCGACCAGCACCTTCCAGGAGAGCTGGGCACCCGCCCAGCACGCCTCCCTCGCGGCCTTGCGGGCGGCGGAGACGGGCCGGCCGGTCGTCCACGCGACCCTCACCGGCGTCAGCGCCGCGTACGGCCCCGACGGGCGCCGGATCGGGCCCGTCCTCGGTACGGACGCGAGCGCCGTCGCCGTCCGCGAGCTGCCGCTGTCGGGGACGACGACGGGCTATGTCCGGTGGGGCGACTGGCCGTTGTACGGGGCGCTCGTCGTGGTGGGGGCGGTGTGCGCCGCCGAGGGCGCCGGGGCCTTCAGGAGGCCTGGGCCAGCGCCTCGCGTACGACGCGCTCGCACAGCTCGTGGGTGAGCAGGGCGTCCCGTGCGTCGAGGACCCGCCCGTCGCGTACGGCGTCGAGGAAGGCGAGGACGGCCTGCTCGATGCCGCGCTGGCGGGCCACCGGCACCCAGTCGCCGCGCCGCCGCAGGGTCGGCTGCCCCTTGTGGTCGACGACGTCGGAGAGGTTGAGGACCTGCCGCTTGGTGTCCTGGCCGGAGACCTCCAGGATCTCCTCGGTGGAGCCGTTCATCCGGTTCATCATGCCGATGGCGGTGAAGCCGTCGCCGGAGAGCTGGAGCACGACGTGGTGCATGAGGCCGCCGCGGATCCGGGCCCGTACGTCGACGTGGTCGACCTCGCCGGGGAGCAGGAACCGCAGGGTGTCGACGACGTGGATGAAGTCGTCGAGGACGAACGTGCGGGGGTCCTCGGGCAGGCCGACCCGGTTCTTCTGCAGGAGGATCAGCTCGCGCGGGTGCTCGACGCACTGGGCGTAGGAGGGCGCGAGGCGCCGGTTGAAGCCGACGGCGAGGGAGACCGACCGCTTCTCGGCGAGTTCCACGAGCCGCTCGGAGTCGGCGTACTCGTACGCGAGGGGCTTGTCGACGTACGTCGGGACGCCCGCTTCGAGGAGGCGGGCGGCGATCTCCGCGTGAACGGCGGTCGGCGCGTGGACGAAGGCCGCGTCGAGCCCGGCGGCGAGCAGCGAGTCGAGGTCGCGGTGGCGCTGGGCGGCCGGCAGGTGAAGGACGTCGGCGACCCGGTCGAGGGTGGCGGCTGTGCGGGTCTGGAGGTGGAGTTCGACCCCGGGGAGGGCGGCGAGGACGGGCAGGTACGCCTTCTGCGCGATGTCGCCGAGTCCGATGCAGCCAACCTTCACGGGGTCTCCCTTGTCGTGTCCACCGGCCCGCCGACGCGGGTCGTTCGCGCCGGTCAGCTTACGCGGGAGGCGTCAGCGACCGGCGGGTGCCAGTCGGCGATGCCGTCGAAGCCGCGCAGGACGAGGCCGGGCCCGAATCGGGAGACGGCGCCGACGACGGTGGAGCGCAGGGCGACGGCGGGGCGGGCGGAGAGCATCGTGAGGGCTCCGGTGCGGGCGGCCTTGCGGACGATGGCGGTGGTGCGCGGCAGACGGTCGGCGGTGTAGGCGGCGAGCGCGCGGTCCGGGACGAACTCGGCGGCGGAGCGGGCGTGGTGGGCGAGGACGACGGCGTCCTCGATCGCCTGGTTCCCGCCCTGGCCGAGGCTCGGCATCATCGCGTGCGCGGCGTCGCCGAGGAGGGCGACGCGGCCGCGGTGGAAGGCGGGCAGCGGGTCGGGCAGGTGGTGGACGTCGTGGCGCAGGACCTGGGCGGGGTCGGAGGCGGCGAGGATGTCGGGGACGGGGTGGTGCCAGTCGCCGAAGAGGCGCAGCAGTTCGGCCTTCTCGTCGTCGGGGGCGCGGCCGCCGGCGGGGGCGGTGGCCATGGCGTACGCGTAGATCCGGCCGTCCTTGAGGGGCTGGGTGCCCCAGAGTCGTCCCGCTCCCCAGGTCTCGTGCGGGGCGAAGGGCCGCTCGGGGGCGGGGACGACGACCCGCCAGGTGGTGCAGCCGGAGTACCGGGTGCCGGGGTGCTCGGGGAAGAGCGCGTGCCGCATCGCGGAGCGGATGCCGTCGGCGCCGACGACGAGTTCGGCCTCGATCTCGCCCTGCGGGGTGGTGAGGCGGGCGGGGCGGCGGGTGTCGCCGGGGTCGACGAGTGTGGCGGGCGCTGCGGTGCGGACGGTTCCGTCGGGGAGGGCCGAGGTGAGGATCTCGACGAGGGTGGCGCGGTGCAGGAGGACGAGCGGGCCGCCGAAGCGCGCGGCGGCGGCCTTGGCGTTCGTCCGGGCGAGCCAGCGGCCGTCGGGGGCGCGCATGCCGCCGTCGCCCTGCCAGGCGGCGAGGTCACGGACGTGGTCACCGAGGCCGATGACGTCCAGGGCGCGCTGCGCGTTCGGGGCGAGGCCGATGCCGGCGCCGACGGGGGCGAGGTCGGCGGCGCGTTCCAGGACGGTGACCTGCCAGCCGTTCCGGTGGAGGGCGACGGCGGCGGTGAGCCCGCCGACGCCCGCTCCGACGACGAGGGCGCGGTGCTGTTCCATGAGGGCTCCTCGGAAGGGGAACTACATCTGTAGTGCGTCCGACTCCATGACCGTACTACAGATGTAGTCGCCCGGGTATTAGGTTGTTCCCATGAGCACATCCGCCACCTCCCCCGCAGCCGACGCCAGTGACGCCGCCGGCGCCTCCACCGCGGCCGACGCCGGCCCGGAGGTCCCCGCCGCCTCCCGCGCCGAGCGGATCGGGGACGCCGCCCTCGATCTCCTGGTGGAGCGCGGCATGCGCGGCCTGACGCACCGCGCCGTGGACGAGCGGGCGGGGCTGCCGCAGGGCTCGACGTCCAACCACGCGCGCACCCGACAGGCCCTCCTGGAGACGGCCGTACGACGTCAGGTGCAGCTGGAGGCACGACTCCTGACCCCCGACGAGCTGCCGGGCGCGGGCGGCGGCGCCCCCCGCGCGGACACCGGCGCACTCGCGGGCCCCGGCGCACGCGCGGGCACGGACCCCCTCGTGGACACCGGCACCCCCGCGGACACCGACGCCCTCGCAGACCCCGCCGCACCCGTGGACACAGACGTCGTCGTGGACGTACTCGCCCTCGCCCTGCACCGCTATCTCACCGACCACCGCGCCCTGCTCGTCTCCCGCTACGAGCTGGCCCTCGAAGCCACCCGACGCCCAGAGCTCCGCGCCTTCTTCGACTCCGCGGGGTCCGTCTTCCGCGGACCGCTGGTCGCGATGGCGGCCGCGGCCGGCTCGACGGAGCCCGAGCGGCACGCGCTCTCCCTCATCGCCTGGGCCGAGGGCCTGATGTTCTCCTGCGCCGTCGGTTCCTTCCATTCCGCCGTGCCCAGCCGCGCGGAACTGCGCGTCGGCATCGGCGAGTTGCTGCGGGGGATGCTCGGTGACCGACCCGCCCGGGGGTGACAATGCGCTGGCACGAGCGGTGCACATGGGGGACGATGCCGCGCATGACCATCGAACGCACCGAATCCGTCCCCCGCGTCGACCCGTCCACCACCTCGGGCGAGCGCGAGGCGCTGGAGCAGTGGCTCGACTTCCATCGCGCGACCCTCGCGAGGAAGTGCGAGGGGCTCGACGACGCCCAGCTGCGCACCTCTTCCGCCCCGCCCTCCGACCTCAACCTCCTCGGTCTCGTCCGGCACATGGCCGAGGTGGAGCGCGGCTGGTTCCGCCGCGTGCTGGCCGGCGAGGAGGCCGGTTGGATCTACTCCACCGAGGAGGACCGCGACCGGGACATCCACGCCAAGGACGAGGACACCTACGAGGAGGCCTACGCGACCTGGCAGGCCGAGATCGCCCACGCCCGCACCCTGGCCGCGCCGCGCGGCCTGGACGACCTGGGCGTCGGGAAGCACCGCAGCGGGCGGACCTTCAACCTCCGGTGGATCTACCTCCACATGATCGAGGAGTACGCCCGTCACAACGGCCACGCGGACCTCATCCGGGAGCGGATCGACGGCGTGACCGGCGACTGAGCGGTCAAGTCCGGTCCCGCGGCGCCTCACCCGTGCGGGGCATTCCCCGCCGGTAGGGGCGCGAAGATCACCGCGGGACCAGCAGAGTGGCGCGGGTGCATGGAACCCGAACCACAGCGAAGATCCTGGTCGGGGCGGCCGTGGCCGCCCTCGCGGGCTGCGTCTCGGTGGACGCCCCGCCGACGGCGCCCGCTCCCGCTCCCGTCGCGGAGACCGTACGCCCCGCCCAGGACGTGGCCCCGCAGATGATCGAGGGCCCGGCCCGCGAGGCCCTCGAAGCGGCGCTGCCCGCTCCCCTGCCGTCCGCCGTGCCCCGCGCGGCACCCACGTCGGACGTACACCGGCGGGCGGCGCCCACGCCCCGGGCCGAGGCGCGGCGACCCGAGGCCGTACCGCACCAGCGCGCACGCGAACGTGAGCGCCCGCGCCCGACGGCCCGTCCCGCACTCCCCGAGCTGCCGGAACTGACCGGACTGCCGAAGAGCCCGCCGGTGTCCCGGGCGGACGTCTGCGAACTGGGTGAGCGGTACGGGGGCTGGGCCCCCGGCAGCGACCCGTCGAGGATCTGCCACGGCACGTACGGCCGCTGAACCGCCCCCGGGCCGCTGACCGCGCTGACCCCGCTCACTCCGCGCGGAGTCGCCGCTCCAGGCGCTCGATGGCGGCCCGTACGCCGTTCCCGTAGCCGTCGTCGTCCAGGTGGTTCGAGGCCACGCGGGCCCGGTCCAGATGGATGCGGGCGGCGTCGAGCTGCTGGAGCTTCACGTAGTCGGCGGCCAGGTTGAGGTGGAGCGAGGGGTACAGCGCCCGGAGCGCGACGGCCGAGTCGTGCGCGGCGAGCCGCTCCTCGGCGAGCCCCTCGGCCGCGCTCAGGGCCCGGAGGTCCCAGGCCAGCTCGGTGTCGGGGTCGTCCTGGGCGTCCGCCATGTAGTGCGCGAGGGTGCAGCGGTGCAGGGGGTCCCCGTCGGGGCCGATCTGCTGCCAGAGGAGACCGAAGCGGTTGCGGGCCTCCTCGCGGTCCCCGCCGTGGAGCAGCATCATGGCCTGCCCGATCCTGGTCATGACCCCGTCGTCCGACACCTGCTGCTGCTCGGTCACCGCGACCTCCACCGCTCACCACTGGGAGGGTCGACGCTAGCCGCACCCGGCCCCGATCGGGCCGAGGCTCAGCCGAGGTCGGGGATGCGCCAGTCGATCGGCTCGTGTCCCTGGGCGGCGACGGCCGCGTCGATCTGGGTGAAGGGCTGCGATCCGAAGAACTTCTTCGCCGAGAGCGGCGAGGGGTGGGCGCCCTTCACGACCACGTGCCGCTCCTCGTCGATGAGCGGCAGCTTCTTCTGCGCGTAGTTGCCCCAGAGGACGAAGACGGCGGGGTCGGGCCGCGAGGCGACGGCGGTGATCACCGCGTCCGTGAACTTCTCCCAGCCCTTGCCCTTGTGCGAGTTCGCCTCGCCGGAGCGGACCGTCAGCACGGCGTTGAGCAGGAGGACACCCTGCTCGGCCCACGGCATCAGATAGCCGTTGTCCGGAATGGGGTGCCCGAGCTCGGCCTGCATCTCCTTGTAGATGTTCCGCAGGGAGGGCGGGGTCTTCACACCGGGCCGGACCGAGAAGCAGAGACCGTGCCCCTGCCCCTCGCCGTGGTAGGGGTCCTGACCGAGGATCAGGACCTTCACCTTGTCGTACGGCGTGGCGTCGAGGGCCGCGAAGACCTCGTCCTTCGGCGGGAAGACCGGCCCCCGCGCGCGCTCCTGCTCGACGAACTCGGTGAGCTGCGCGAAGTACGGCTTCCGCAGCTCCTCGCCGAGAACGTCTCGCCAGGACTCGGGCAGCATGCTGGTGTCGGTCACGGTCTACAACCTCCGGTGGACGTTCCTGTTTCTCGTCCAGAACCTACCGGGGGCCACTGACAGTGGCCCCCGCAGGCTCCCGCAGGCCGTCTTCCGCCGGCTTCTACCAGCTGGCCCGGCGGTGCAGCTGCCAGAGCTGCATGACCGTCTGGGGGTCGAGGGCGACCTCGCCGCCGCCGATGTCCTCACGGGCCGCGATGTACAGCTTGCCCTGCCACAGCGGCAGCAGCCGGACGTCCTGGACCATGATCTCCTGGGCCTCGACGAACTCGTCCGTGACGGTCCCGCGGTCGCTCTCGCGGCGGGACTTCGGGAGCAGTTCGCCGGTGATCCTCGCGTTCACGTAGGGCGTGCCGAGGACGTTCTCCGCGCCGATGAAGGGGGCGACGAAGTTGTCCGGGTCCGGGAAGTCGGGGAACCAGCCGCGGCCGAAGACCGGGTAGTCGCCCTTCTGGTAGCCCGCCTGGAACTCCTTCCAGGGCTTGCCCTGCACGGTGACCTTGAAGAGGCCGGACTCCTCCAGCTGGCGCTTGAGTTCGTTGAACTCGGCGGCCGTGGAGGAACCGTACCGGTCCGTCGTGTACCAGAAGGTCAGCTCGACGGGCTCGGTGATGTCCGCGTCACGCAGGAGCTTCTTGGCCTTCGCGGCGCTCGGCGAACCGAAGCGGTCGTAGAACTTGGTGGTGTGAGCCGCGATGCCCTTGGGCACCATCGAGTACAGGGGCTCGGCGGTGCCCTGGTAGACCTTGTTGACCAGTTCGTCGCGGTCGACGAGCTGGGCGATGGCCTTGCGGACGGCGGGCTTGGCGACCGACGGGTCCTGCGTGTTGAAGACGAGGTAGCGGATGTCGGCGCCGGTCGACTCGACGAGCTGCAGGCCCTTGTTCTCGGGCTTGTCCTCCTGGAGTGCGATGACCTCCTCGGCGGTGAGGCCGCGGTAGGTGGCGTCGATCTCCTTCTTCTTCAGCGCGGCGACCATCGCGTCGGACTGGTCGTAGTACCGGATGGTCACGCCGCCGTTCTTACGGTCGGCGAACCCCTTGTAGGTGGGGTTCTTGGTGAGCTCCGCCGTCTCGCGCTCGGTGTACGAGTCGAGGACGTACGGTCCCGATCCCGTGACCTTGCCGTCCTTGCGCAGGCTGTCGGCCGGGTACTCGGCCGGGTCCACGAGGGACATGGCCGGCGTGGCGAGGACGAACGGGAAGGTGGCGTCCGACTTGTTGAGCCGGAAGACGATGGTCCTGTCGCCGACGGTCTCGATCTTGTCGAGCGAGCCGAGCATCCCGTTGGGGCCACCCTTGTGGTTGATCGTGCGGATGCGCTCGATCGAGTACTGCACGGCCTTGGCGTCCAGCTTGTGCCCGTTGGAGAACGTGAGGCCGTCGATGAGTTTGCACTCGAAGACCCGGCTGGCGGTGTCGGTGAACTTGCAGTCGGCGGCGTCGGAAGCCGGGGTGGTACTTCCCGTCGGGAAACTCACCAGGGTCTGGTAGACATTCCGGAAGAGCTCCCAGGAATTGTCCCAGGCGGCGGCCGGATCAAGCGTGGTGGGAGAACTCGTCGTACCGATGACGAGCCTCTGATCCCCGGCGGAGTCACTGTCCGAGAAGACACTGCATCCGGACACCAGGGATATGGACACAAGGGCTGCAGCGGCCTGCAGACTGGTCCGGTTGAACACGTGCACGCTCCTCGTTCAGCCAGGGGTCGGCCGACGATACCGCAGCACCCCGCCAGGTCAATCGTCGAGTCTGACGGGGCACTTGAGGCATTCATTACTCAACCGGGCGTAATCCGGACACCGAATCCGGAAAGTGTCCGATTATCGGTCACCCGACTCCGGCGTTCAGGAAAATCCCGCCGTCGACGACCAGCGTCTGACCGGTGATCCACTCCGACTGCGAGGAGGTCAGGAAGGCGGCTGCGCCGCCGATGTCCTCGGGCTCGCCGAGCCGGCCGAGCGGATAGGCGGCGGCCGCCTCCGCCTCACGGCCCTCGTACAGAGCCTGCGCGAATTTCGTCTTCACGACGGCCGGGGCAATGGCATTGACCCGCACGAGCGGGGCGAATTCATGGGCCAGCTGAATGGTCAGATTGATCATCGCGGCCTTACTGATTCCGTAAGCGCCGATAAAGGGCGAGGCCGAGACACCGGCGACCGACGCGATGTTCACGATCGCTCCGCCGTGGTCCTTCTGCCAGGCATGCCAGGTCCGCTGGGCGAAGCCGAGCGCGGAGACCACGTTGGTCTCGAAGACCTTGCGAGCCACCCCGAGGTCGAGGTCGGCGATCGGACCGAAGACCGGATTCGTACCGGCGTTGTTGATCAGGAAGTCCACCCGGCCGAAGCCGTCCATCGCCGCCTCGACGGCGGCGGCCTGGTGGGCCTCGTCGTGGGCCTTGCCGGGGACCCCGATCGCCCGGTCGGCGCCGAGCCGCTCGACGGCCTCCTTGAGGGCCTCCTCGCCCCGCCCGGTGATGACGACCCGGTCGCCGCGGGCGACGAGCGCCTCGGCGATGCCGTACCCGATGCCCCGGCTCGCGCCGGTGACGAGGGCGACCTTGCCGGACAGCTCCGGCCGTGCCTGTGCGGTCATGTGCGTCCTGTTCCTCTCGCTGCCGGTCGTCAGTTGAGCGGGCCGCCGGCCACGTACATGACCTGGCCGGAGATGAAGCCCGCGTCGTCGCCCGCGAAGAAGGCGATCGCGTGGGCGACATCCTCGGGGCGGCCGACCCGCTGGACCGGGATCATGGACGCGGCGGCCGCCTGGAAGTCCTCGAAGCCCATGCCGACGCGCTCGGCGGTCTGCGCGGTCATCTCGGTGACGATGAAGCCCGGGGCGACGGCGTTGGCCGTGATGCCGAACTTGCCGAGCTCCTTGGCGAGGGTCTTGGTGAGGCCCTGGAGACCGGCCTTCACGGCCGAGTAGTTGGCCTGGCCGCGGTTGCCGAGCGCCGAGGAGGAGGAGAGCGAGACGATCCGGCCGAAGCCCGCGTCCACCATGTGCTTCTGACAGGCCTTCGCCATCAGGAAGGCACCCTTGAGGTGCACGTTCATGACGAGGTCCCAGTCCGACTCGGACATCTTGAACAGCAGGTTGTCGCGGAGCACACCCGCGTTGTTGACGAGGATCGTCGGCGCGCCGAGCTCGGCGGCGACACGCGCGACGGCGGCCTCCACCTGGGCGCTGTCGGAGACGTCGCAGCCGACCGCGAGAGCGGTGCCGCCCGCGGCGGTGATCTTCTCGACGGTGTCCTTGCAGGCCGCCTCGTCGAGGTCGAGTACGGCGACGGCGCGGCCCTCGGCCGCGAGGCGGAGCGCGGTGGCGGCGCCGATTCCCCGTGCGGCACCTGTGACGACGGCTACGCGCTGCTCGGTGGTGGACATGCTTGGTTCTCCTCGCCCTTGGATCGTCCCTGGTCGCGGTCGAACCGGTCACCCGCTCCTGCGTCCCGCACATGAGCGACCGCTTAGTATCGTCCGCAGACGTGACGCTAGAAGCCCTGGCACCCGGTGTCAACGGCCCATCGGGTGCACCCGGTCACTCCGTGTCGCGGGAGTCGCGAGCGGGCGCGCGCGCTCAGCGCACGAGCAGGTCGAGCAGCCGCTCCACCTCGGCCTCGGGGTCGGCGGTGAGCCCGGTGTGCACGGGCCCCGGCTGGACGACGGTGGAGCGGGGCGCGATCAGCCAGCGGAAGCGGCGCCCCGCGTCGTCCGGCGCGGCCTGACCCGCGGCGTCTCCCCCCATGCAGACGCCCTCCACGGCGCGCAGCGCCGCCCGGACACCAGTCACGTCCGCCGCCGGGTCGAGCACCGACAGCTTCGTCTCGTCCAGATGCGTGCGGGCGGCGACGAAGGAGCGGGCCCGGCAGTAGACGACCACCCCGGCGTTGAAGCACTCGCCGCGCTCGACCCGTGGCACCACGCGCAGCAGCGCGTACTCGAAGACATCGCGGTCGGTCACGGGGTGGTGTCCTTCTCGGTGGGGTGCGGCCGGGGCGCGAGACGTTCGGCGAGCCAGCCGGGCGGCTGCTGCGGCCGGTTCTCATGGCGCGGGCCGAGCGTGATCCGCTCGTGGATGGTGGCGGCGCGGGGCAGCAGCGCCTCGACGTAGGCGGCGCGCACCGCGTCCGTACTGTCGAAGCCCGGTTCGTCGACGATCCACTCGTCGGGTACGTCGGCAGCGACGGCGTCGAGCAACTCGCGGGTGACGAGCGGCGCGAGCTCGGCGGCCGCGGCGGCGATGTCCGGCGAGAAGGGGGCGAGGGCGTGGTCGGAGGCGTCGTACGGCTTGGCGGCGGAGGCCTGGGCGCCCGGCCAGTTGTGGTGCCAGATCATGGTGGCACCGTGGTCGATGAGCCACAGGTCGCCGTGCCAGACGAGCATGTTCGGGTTCCGCCAGGACCGGTCGACGTTGTTGATGACCGCGTCGAACCAGACGACCTTGCCGGCCTCCACGGGGTCCACCTCGTACGCCAGCGGGTCGAAGCCCAGCGATCCGGGCAGGAAGTCCATCCCCAGGTTGAGCCCGCCGCTCGCCTTCAGCAGCTCCTGCACCTCCTGGTCGGGCTCGGAGAGCCCGATGACCGGGTCGAGCTGCATGGCGACGAGCTCCGGCACCCGCAGCCCGAGCCTGCGGGCGAGCTGCCCGCAGACGACCTCGGCGACCAGGGTCTTGCGCCCCTGACCGGCGCCGGTGAACTTCATGACGTACGTGCCGAGATCGTCGGCCTCGACGATCCCGGGGAGCGAGCCGCCCTCACGCAGGGGCGTGACATAGCGGGTCGCTACGACCTCTTCCAGCACTTTCCCAGCCCATCCATCTCTTCAGCCTGTCGGCCTCCGGCAATGAAATGAGCATAGGCATCGGACGTGAGCGCGGCGCCACCTCGGCGACCGCGGCGTACTTGTGCCCGTGCCGCCCAGCACCCTTCGGGCCGGTCAGGAGTAGAGGTAGATCACCTCGCGGCGGCTGCGGCTCGCGACCAGGGCGGCCACGACCAGGAACGCCGCCGCGCCCCACCAGACCGCGGCCGGAACATCTCCGGCATGCCCGACCCACGCGTGGCCGCCGCCCCCGTACAGAAGAGTGGGCAGCGTCATGCCCACCACGGTCCCCGCCTGCAGCACGGCATGGACCGTTCCGGCCATGCCGCCGGTGTCCTCGGCCATGACTTCGGTGGCCGCGCTGAGCAACGTTCCGCTGGACAGGCCGAGCCCGACGGCGCAGAGGGCCAGCCCGCCCCCGATGGTGGCGAAGTACAGCTCGTACTCGGCGAAGCTGAGCAGCACCAGGCCACCGGCTGTCAGGAGCAGCCCGCCGGACAGGCGGGCGACTCCGCTGAGGCGGGGGGCGAGCAGCCGGGCGCTGATGAGAAAGACGATCAGGGCCGCGAGTCCCACGGCGAAGACCTCGTTCCAGCCGTTCATGACGGAGAACAACATCTGCCCCTGTGTCAGTACGGCCAGCGGGACCGCGATCAGGCCGAGCGCGATGACGGCGCCTCTGCGGCTGGGGTCCTGCCATACGTACGGCGGGAGGATCGGCGTGGGTGTCCGGGTCTGCGACCAGAGGAAGGCGGCGAGGAGCAGCACACCTGCGGCGCACGAGCCGATCATGACCGGCACGTTCCAGCCCAATGCGGCGGCCTGGACCATGGAGTACGCGAGCGCGACGAGACCGAGGGAGCCGAGCGCGGCGCCCAAGGGGTCGAAGAAGGCCGGGGAGCGGCGCGTACGGTCGCGTACGACAGCGGCGGCGGCGATGAGGACGAGCAGCGTCAGGGCGGCGAGGATGTAGAAGCAGGCCCGCCACGCCACGTACTGGTCGAGCTCCCTGGCCAAGGGGAGCGCGAACAGCGGGCCGCCGATGCCGGCCAGGGAATACGTTCCGAACGCCTTGGTGCGGGCCGAGCCCTCAGCGGCCGTGACGGTCAGGCCGAGCGCGGCCGGGGTCACCAAGGCCGCGCCGGCGCCCTGCAGAACCCTGGCCCACAGCAGCACGTCGACGCCGGGTGACGCACCGCTGACGACACCGGCTGCCACACAGGCGGTCAGTCCGATCAGCAGGGTCGCTCTGCGGCCGATGAGGTCGCACAGGTGGCCGCCGATCAGGAGCAGACCGCCGAAGGCCAGGAAGTAGCCGGAGTACACCCATGCCATGTCGCCGGTCGAGAGCGCGCTGTCCATGACGACGTGTTCGAGGACGACGTTCGAGCCGAGTGCCGCGTCCAGCACCACGAGCAGCTGCGCGAGGAACGCGAGGAGCAGGGTCCCTCGGCTCCTGGGGGGCGGGGCCGCGGGGGCGGACGGGTGCGCAGGTGTGGTCGGGACGTAGCCGGGCACGGGCGGGGACGGTGTGTGCGGAGCGGACGCGGGGGGTGCCGCGTCCGAGGGCCGTGCGTGCGCGGGGGATGCCGCGTCCGTGGGCTGTGCGTGCGGGGCGACGGCCGCCGGAGGGGCGGATGCCGCCTGCGCGGGGATCCGCGGGTCGGCGACCGGAGCCCGCGTCTCCGGGGCGAAGTCCAGCAACCGCGCCGCATGACGGCCCAGCTGAGCGAGTACGGCCCCCGGCAGCCACTCCCCGGCACTCGGGGAAGCCGTCCGCCCGGCGATCTCCGCGGGCGTCGGCCGCTGCGCCGGATCCTTGTGCAGACAGGCCCGTACGAGATCCAGCAGTCCTTCCGGTACGCCGACGAGATCCGGCTCCTCCTCCGCGATCCGGAACAGATGGGCGTTCAGGCCGGTCGTGCCCGCGCCGAAGAGCAGCCTCCCCGTGGCCGCGTACACGAGAACCGCACCCAGGCAGAACACATCGCTCGCCGGGGTGAGTTCGAGACCCCGCACCTGCTCGGGCGACATGAATCCGGGCGAGCCGATCAGCATCCCGGTGTGCGTGAGCAGGCTGTCGGAGGTCAGGCTGTCCATGGCGCGGGCGATACCGAAGTCGATGACGCGCGGACCGTCGACGGTCACCAGGACGTTGGACGGCTTGAGGTCCCGGTGGATCAGACCCGCGCCGTGCACGGCCGACAGGGCCTCGGCGAGGCGGTGGGCCAGGATCTGTACCGACTGCTCGGGCAGCGGGCCGAAGTCCTTGGCGACCACGGTCGTCAGGTCGGGTCCGGGGATGTACTGCGTAGCGACCCACGGCACTTGGGCGTCCGTATCGGCGTCGAGCACCGCGGCCGTCCACGCCCCGCCGACCCGCCTCGCCGCCGCCACCTCCCGCGCGAACCGCTTGCGGAACTCGGGGTGCGCCGCGTGTTCGGCCTGGACGACCTTCACCGCAACGGTCCGGCCGGCTTCCGAACGGCCCAGATAGACCAGTCCCATGCCGCCGGCGCCGAGGCGGGCGATCAGGCGGTACGGGCCTATCCGGGTCGGGTCTTCCGTGATCAGCTGGTCCACACCAGGACGGTAGACCACAGGGCCACGTCAAGGGGACCTATTCCGGGGACAGTTCCAGATATCTCGCCGGGGAGAACCGGGGAGAATCCGGGACTACGAGTGGCCCCGGGGAGCGTCCGGGGAGGATCGACCACAGGCGTCGTCCGCCCCCCGCCGGCCGTGCACGCGCACGGTGAAGGGGGTGTCGCCCCGGAGGGCGAGGGCCGCGCGGTACGGGGCGGGTGCGCTCACGTCGGACAGCCACCATCGCTGACCGCGGAGCGGCCCGTCCTCGCAGCGCAGCGCTCCCTGCCGCAGGACCGACAGCCGCAGGCCGTCGACGAAGGTCGCTCCCACCGCCTTGACGCACGCCTCCTTGCGCGCCCAGAGCCGGGGGAAGCTCTCGCCCGCCGCGATCGCCCCGGCCTCCTCGGGGGTGAAGAACCGGGCGGCCAGGGCCGCTTCACGCCCTCGCGGGCCCGGGCCCGCGAGGTCCACACCGACGCCGCGCCGCCGGCTGACCGCGATCGCTGCCAGGTCCCCGGCGTGGCTGAGGCTGCTGTGGGGCGCGCCCGGGAGCCGGTCGAGAAACGGCTTGCCCCGGGCCGTGCGCCGCCAGCGGATGGCGTGCGGCGGCACGTCGCAGTAGCGGGCCAGGGTCGTCCGGTAGGCGGCGTGGGAGACGGTGTAGCGGAGACGCCCGATCCCCGGCGGAATGCGTTCGCATTCCGCGCGCTCACGGCTGTCGAGGAGATGGGTCAACGACCCCGTGCCGTCCGGCGGAGACACGAGGGGTACGTACCAGAGATCCACGGTGTCCCCGTTGTCACCCTCGTCGTACATATCCGCCGATCAGTCGATGCGAATGCCCTGCGATATCCAATGAAACAGCATTTCCAATTTCATCGAATTGCCCGTCAGAAACTACCAACCAGAATCTTCCATGTCTAGACCAATGTGCTAATTCAAGACTCCTTCATAACGTGGCACACCCTCAGATGGACACATCACAGCAGGTCAGAGGCGATCCGGAATGCAGAGTTCCAATTCGTTCAACTGCTGACATTAGCCCATCCCGTCTCACCCTATGGGCACCGCTCTAATTTCTGTTGCACCCCTACCGGCCTCGTGTAATCCTTTCGATCATGCAGCTCAGGAAATACTGGAAAAGGGGAAACTAATGGGCGGCCGCTTCAACTTGGGAGCGCCAGGCCTTGACACGAACGACATGAGGGGAATCGCGGTCGAATCCGTACCCATCGCGTCCCTCATCACCAGAGAATCTCCGAGACTTCAGGCGGAATTGCCGGAGCACGTCCGATTGCTCGCGGAATCGGACAAACCCTTTCCGCCGATCGTGGTGCACCGCCCCACCCTGCGGGTGGTCGACGGAACGCACCGCGTCCGTGCCTCGCTGCTCCGCGGCGCGGATCGCATCGACGCGCGGTTCGTCGACGGCGACGAGCGGGACCTCTTCCTGCTCGCCGTACGTCTCAACATCACCCACGGCCTCCCTCTCTCACGGGCCGACCGCCGGGCGGCGGCCGCCCGGATCCTGCGGACCCACCCCCAGTGGTCCGACCGGGCCATCGCCGAGGCGACCGGCCTCGCCGCCAAGTCGATCAGCGCCATCCGCCGGGAGAACGTCGCCGAGAACACCACCACGCTGAACGTGCGGATCGGGCGGGACGGCAAGCGCCGGCCCCTGAGCAGCATCGAGGGACGCAGGTCCGCCGGTGAACTCATCAAGGCCCAGCCCCACACCCCGCTGCGCCAGATCGCCAAGGAAGCGGGCATCTCCCTGGGCACGGCCGCGGACGTACGGTCCCGGGTGCTGCGCGGCGAGGACCCCGTGCCACAGGGCAGGACGCGCGCGCCGCTGGCGGCTGCCACCCGCCGGTCCGTCACCACCGTCTCCACCCAGCTGCCGGCCGTGCCCGCGTCGGCCCGGGCCGCCGAGCCGCAGGCCCAGCGCGACGTGGCCGCCATGATGCGGATCCTGCTCTCCGACCCGTCCCTCCGCTTCAACGAGAGCGGGCGCAGCCTCCTGCGGTGGCTGACCGGACACGTACTCGAGCCCCGGGAGGCCCGGACCGTCGTCGACGAGGCGCCGAGCCACTGTGTCGGCACCATCGCCGACCTGGCCCGCAGATGCGGCGAGTCCTGGCTGGAGCTCGCCGAACAGCTCGACCGGCGGCAGCGGATGACGGGCTGAGCCGGACTCACCCAGGCGGCCTCGTCCGCACGCGGCCCTCCCGCAGGGGCCGCGTCCGCACGGGCCGCGTGTGCACGACGGCTCTCCCGTGCTGGTCGCCGCCGCACCACGGCTCTGCCGGTGCGGCCGCCGCCGCACGACGGCTCTTCCGGCGCGCCGCGTCCGCTCCGCGGACGGCCGCGCCCCACAGCAACCGAGGGGAACGCGATGGACCACCTGACCCGACTGGTCAACTCCTGCCTGCTGCCCGCCTACGGCGGAGCGGCGCCACCCGACTGGCTGAAGCGGGCGCTGGACGACTCGCTCGCCGGCATCGTGCTGTACGGGGCCAACCTGGGGCTCCTGGACGGGCGGATACGCGAGGACGTCACCGCCCCACTGCGGGCGCTGCGCCCCGACCTCGTCGTCGCCCTGGACGAGGAAGGCGGCGACATCACCCGGGCCGAGTACCACCGGGGCAGCAACTATCCGGGCAACCTCGCCCTCGGGGTCGTGGACGACACGGCGCTCACCGCGGAGGTGGCCTCGGCCATCGCGGCGGACCTCAGGAACCTGGGCGTCACGATGAACCTCGCGCCGTCGGCGGACGTCTGTCCCGGCTTCCACCTGCCCGTCTTCGGCACCCGGTCGTTCGGCCCGGACGCCGGACGGGTGGCCGCGCACACCCGGGCGTTCGTCGAGGCGACCCAGCGGCACCGGGTGGCCGCCACGGCCAAGCACTTCCCCGGGCTCGGGGCCACCCGCGTCGACTCGCACTACGCGCTCCCGGTCGTCGACGCGCCGGAGGAGCTGTTCCGCGCCCGCGACCTCGCGCCGTTCGCGAGCGCCGTCCGGGCCGGCGTCCAGGCGGTGATGACCGGCCATGTCGTGGTCGAGGCGCTCGACTCCGTACCGGCCACGTTCAGCGAGCGGCTCCTGCGCGACGTCCTGCGCGGCGAGCTCGGCTTCGAGGGCGTGGTGGTCAGCGACGCGCTCGACATGAAGGCCGCGCAGGCCGGGGCCGGTATCGGCGGCGCGGCCGTACGGGCCTTGCGGGCCGGCGTGGACCTGGTGATCACCGGCCCGCAGGACGGCGAGAAGGACTGCGCGGAGATCCTGGAGAGCGTCCGCGGGGCCGTCGCCGACGGTTCGCTGCCGCTCGCGCGCCTTGAGGAGGCCGCCGAGCGGGTCGCCCGGCTGCGCGCCTGGACGAGCGGCCCCGCCGAACCGGCCGCGGACGGCGGTACGGCCGGACTGGCCGCCGACGGCGGTACGGCCGGACTGGCCGCCGACGGCGGTACGGCCGGGCTGGCCGCGGCCCGCCGGGCGGTGGAGCTGCGCGGGCCCCGCCCCACGCCGGCCCCCCGCTTCGTCGTGGAGCTGCGCCCGGAGCCGAGCATCTCCTGCGGGACCGTGCCGTGGGGCCTCACCGGGCCCCTCGCCCGGCTCGGCGGGCTCGCCGGGCAGCTCACCGCCGAGCCCGGAACGCCCCCGGACGAGCTGCGCGTACCGGACGGGGTGGCGACGGCCGTCGTCGTGCGGGCCGAGGCGGCCGACGCCTGGCAGACGGCGGTGCTCGCCGCGCTGACGGCGGCCCGCCCCGACACGGTCGTGGTCGACATGGGCTTCCACGACCTGCCCGTACCGGCGGGGACGACGGTCCTGAAGACCTACGGGGCGGGGCTCGTCAACGCGGTGGCCGCCGCCGAGATCCTCACCGGCCGGCGGGCGCCGGGCCCGCCGAGGGACACGTGGTGAGGTGACGGCCCGGCCGCGACGGCGGCCCGGGGTGGCCATGGGCGGTTCACGGGGTGAGCGCGGCGGCTTCCGGCGTGGACCGTCGCCACTCCTCGTGGCCCGCCCGGACCGTCCGCCACAGCCGGTCGCGCCCCTCGGCGCCGAACTCGTCCGGGTCGATGCCGAAGGTCGAGGACAGCGCGTCGAACCAGTCGGTGGCGGTGCCGAGTTCGGTGCGCTCGTCCCCCGCCTCCGTGATCCGCGTCAGGACGCACCCGAGGAGCAGATCGGTGCCGTCGGCGTCCCTGCGCTGGACGCGGGCGAGCCGGACGAAGTCGGAGTCCGGCGCGGTGGACAGCCGGGCGTGCTCCTCCGCGAAGTCCGCGGGACGGGCCGGTACGAGGGAGATGTCCGCCCCGGCGAAGCCCCGCAGCGGCCGGTGGTCCAGGCGCCAGGCGCCGGCCTCGAAGGGCGACGGGCTCAGCTCGTAGCCGAACGGCCCCTGTTCGGTGCGCCCGGGGCGCAGCGGCAGGGGCTCGTGGAAGGCGAACCCCAGGCCGACGTCGACCAGCAGGCTCCCCCCGGGGCCGCCCGGCGCGGGAAGCCCGGTGACCGTCACGGCCATGTGGTTGCCGTTGATGCCGGGCGGCACGGCCTCGTCCACCTTCTGGACGCCGACGCGATGCGTCCGCACCTGGTAGCCGAGTGCGGCGAGCAGCCACGCGAACGCGCCGTTCAGATGAAAGCAGTAGCCGCCTCTGCTGCTGTTCGCCAGACGGTCGGAGGATTCCCCGGGATCGATTCCGGGTGCCCGGCCGAGCTGAAAGTCGAGAGTCTCGTAGGGAATTCTCTCCACATGCGCCCTGTGCAGTCGCCGCAGGTTATCGACGGTGGGCGTCAGATCGCCGTCGAAACCCAGGCGGTCCAGGTACTTCCGCATTCTCACATCCGTCATGACCTGCAAGTTAACAGCTGCACGTCCGGTTCAACAGAGGCTTCCGTTCAACTGAGTTAATGTCCGGAACCGGCCTTCGGCAGTACTGTCGGGGCCGATTGGAGAACTCCGCACCCAGCCTCGGGAGACTGAATTGACCACCTCGTCCATACGCTGTTTCGCCACGGCCGAAGCAGCTTCCGCGAATGCGGCCTCGGCCGTCGCGGACGCCGTTCGGAAGGCCGTCTCCCGACGCGGTGAGTGCGTTCTCGCGCTCACCGGCGGGAACACCCCGGTGGACACGTACCGGCTGCTCGCCGCCATGGACGTCCCCTGGGGCTCGGTCCAGGTCGTGCAGACCGACGACCGGGTGCTGCCGCACACGGAGACCGGTTCGAACTGGCGGATGATCTGCCAGACGCTGCTCGACCCGGCGTCGGTGCCGGAGGACCGCCGCCACCCCATGCCCGTACGCGCCGCCGACCCCGGGGCCGCGGCGGCCGAGTACGCCAAGCTGCTGGGGACGCTGACACCGGACGGCAGCGCGGACGTGGTCCTGCTCCAGCTGGGCCCCGACGGGCACCTGGCGTCGCTGTTCCACGACCGCTACGACCCGCAGGACACGTCCGGCGCGCAGGTCACGACCACCGCCGACGGCGCCGTCCGCATGACGCAGACGCTCCGGTCCCTCAGCGGCGCGGGGACCCGGGTGCTGCTCGCGACCGGCGGGTCGAAGACCGAGGCGGTGGAGAAGGTCCGGTCCGGCACGGCCGACACCTTCGCCACCCGCACCTTCCTCGGCTCCGACGGCCTGCTCCTGCTGGACGACGCCGCCGCCGGCCAGGGCCGGTGACCGCTCGGCCGTCCTCCGTCTCCCGGGCACCGGTGACCGCTCGGCCGTTCTCCGCCTCCCGGGCGCGGGCGAGCGACCGGCCGGTCGCCGTCCTCGACCTGGGCGGCACGTGGTTCAGAGCCGGCGTGCTGACCGGCGGCGACACCGTCGAGGGGCTCCGCAGGCGACCGGCCGTCACCACCCGCAGCACGGGCTGGCCCGCGGCCGGAGTCCAGCGGCGGACGACCGACTGGATCGTGGACACCCTGGACGAGCTGCGCGCCGAGTGGCCCGCGCCGATCGACCTCTGCGCGGTCTCCCTGGGCGCCGCCATGGACGACCGCACCGGCCGGGTGATCGGCGGCGCCCCCCTCTTCGGGGCCGAGACCACCGACTGGCACCCCGCCGGCGAACTGGCCGCCCGCCGCCCTGAGGTGACCTGGGCGGTCCTGAACGACGTCTCCGCGCTCGCGTACGCCCTGCTGAAGGACGACACCCTGGACCAGACCCGGACGGCGGCCGCGCTCACCGTGAGCACCGGCATCGCCTACCGGACCATCGACCTCGCCACCGGCCGCATCCCGAGGGACCGGCGGTACGGCCTCCAGGGCGAGGTGGGGCACCTGCCCTCCCGCATGGAGTGGGACGGCGCACCGGTGGCCGCCGACTGCGACTGCGGGGCACCGGGTCACGTCAGCGCGTTCGCCTCGGGGCGCGGGATCGAGGGCGTCCTGCACCGGGTGCCCGCCTCCGACTGGGGCGGGGACCCGGACACGGCGGCGACGGCGGGGGTGCTCGCCGCGTTCGGGCACGCCGTGGCCGCCGGGCACGACGGCGCCCGCCGGCTCCTCGACGCCGTGACCGCGCCACTCGCCGAGGTGCTGCTCGCCCAGACCTGCCTCAACCCGCAGGTCGAGTACACGGTGCTGACCGGCGGAGTGGTGGACGGGCTCGGCGACCCGTACCTGGCCAGTCTCCGGGGCAACCTCGGCCGGCTGGGTCTGTACGGCATCTCGGACCGGGACCCGGACTACTTCGCCCCGCGGATCCTCCGGGGGCCTTCGGACGGACTGTGCGCGCTGCGCGGGGTGGGAATCCACGCACGCGGACTTGTCGACGGGAGTGAACACACACCATGAGTGACGGGACTTGGACGGTCCACGCCAGTCTGGACGTCTCCTACCGCGTGGCGGAGACGGAGGACGTGCTGTCGCCGGAGAACGGCGCGCTCGCCCGCGCCGCCCGGACGGCTCCGGGCGACCGGCGCCTGATCGTCGTCGACGAGACGGTCCTCGCGGACCGGGCCGGGGAGATCGAGGGCTACTTCCGCGCCTGGGGGGTGACCCCGACGGTCCTCGCCCTTCCCGGCGGCGAGCGGACCAAGGTGCTCGCCTCGGTCGAGCGGATCGCCGAGGCGGCCGACTCCGTGGCCCTCTCCCGCCGCGATCCGATCGTGGCCGTCGGCGGCGGGGTGCTGACCGACCTGGTGGGCCTCGCGGCCGGTCTCTACCGGCGGGGGACCCCGTACGTCCGGATACCCACCACGCTGATCGGGCTGGTCGACGCGGCGGTCGGCGTCAAGACCGCGGTCAACTTCCACGGGCACAAGAACCGCCTCGGCTCCTTCCACGCGGCCTCCGAGACCCTGCTCGACCGGGGATTCCTCCGGACCCTGAGCACCCGCCACCTCAGCAACGGCCTCGCCGAGATCGTCAAGATGGGGGTGATCGCCGACGCCGAGCTGTTCGACCTGCTCGACGCGCACGCCGAGCGGCTGGTGGACGGCAGGCTGGACGGCCCCGAGGGGCGGCGGGTGATACGGCTCGCGGTCGGCAGCATGCTGGCCGAGCTCGAACCGAACCTGTGGGAGCACGACCTGCGGCGGGCGGTCGACTTCGGGCACACCTTCAGCCCGGCCCTCGAGATGGCGGCGCAGCCCGGGCTGCTGCACGGCGAGGCGGTGTCGGTCGACATGGCGCTGTCCTGCGCGCTCGCCGTCGGCCAGGGCCTCCAGACCGCGGACGAGGCGCTCCGGGTACTGGCGCTGCTGCGCCGCGTGGGGCTGCCGGTCCGGCACGAGCTCTGCGAGGTGCCGTTCCTCGTCGAAGCCCTCCAGGATTCGACGCGGCACCGCGGCGGGGAGCAGAACCTGCCGCTGCCCATCGGCATCGGGAAGTGTTCCTTCGCCGTCGGCGTGACCGAGGCCGAACTGGGGCGTGCCTGCGCCCTGCTGCACCGGCTGCACCGGCTGCTCGACGAGACGGGGGCCGCGGCATGAGCCCGCTCACCGACCTGTCGTGGACCCGCACCGGAGACGGCGGTCTGCGCCTGCACCGGGAACGGATCGGCGCCCGGGGCTCGCTGCGCGTCCTGCGGGCGGGGATCTGCGGCACGGACCTCCAGATCCAGCGCGGTGTCCGGCCCGACGGCGCCTCCGTGCTCGGCCACGAGGGGCTGGCCGAGCACTGCGCGCCCGACGGGCCCGTACGCGGGGTGTTCAACCCGGTGGACTCCGCCGACCAGGACCGGATCCTCGGTCACTCGTACGACGGCGTCTTCCGGCGGCGCTACCCGGAAGCCCCCGGCGACCTGGTGCGGCGCAGCCTGGTCCCGGCCCGCCCGGACCTGGTCGCCGACCTCACCGTGCTCGCCGAGCCCCTGGGCGCCGTCCTCTACGGCTGGGACCTGCTCGGCGCCCGCGGCCCGGCGGACACCGTGGGCGTGTGGGGCAGCGGGACGACGGCGGTCCTGGCCGCGCTGGTGGGCGAGATCCGGGGCGTGTCCACGATCCTCGTCCACCCCCGGCGGGAGCGGCTTGAGTACCTGCGGCGCCGTGAGGTCCTCGCGACCACCCGCCTCACCGGCGGGGCACCCGGCGGCGGCGTCACGGCCGCCTTCGTCTGCCTGCCGAGGGAGGCCGCGGGCGAGGCGTTCGCGCAGGCCGCCCTGGCGGTGGAGGAGGACGCCCCCATCGACCTGTTCGGCGGCTTCGGCACGGGAACGCGGCACGAGCTCACCGGCGACCTGGACCTCAACTCCGTACGCCGGTCCAACGTGTGCGGAGTTCCCCGCTCCGGCGGGGCGCGGCCGGTCACCCTGCCCTCGGGCAAGCGCATCCGCCTCACCGGTCACCGCGGCACCTCCCCCGGTCATCTGCTGCGGGCGCAGGACCTGCTCGCCGCGTACCCGGAGCGCTTCGGCCGGGTGCTCAGCCATGTGCTCTCCCTGGAGGCGGCGGGCCCCGCGCTGCGGTCGATGGCCGCCGACCGGCCCGGCCGGCGGCTGACCGGCGAGCACCTGAAGGTCCTCATCGACCCGACGATGCCGGCGGGCACCACCCGGGCCCCCGACCTCCTCACCACCGTGGCCGACATCCCCCACCACTGCTGACCCCCGCAAGGGCCCGCCCGCGCGTACGTCAGTGCGCCCGCACGCACCGAAAGGACACCATGCTGGTTCACCGCTATGGCTATCCGGACCAGTTCGACGACATCGACGCGCTCAGCCGGCAGATCTCCGAGGTCCTCCTCTCCGGCGACTGCATCCTCGGCAAGCCGGTGGAACGGTTCGAGGCCGCCTTCGCCGCGTACGTCGAGGCCGAGCACGCCGTCGGACTCAATTCGGGGACGGACGCCCTGGTCCTCGCCCTCCACGCGCTGGGGGTGGGCCCGGGCGACGAGGTCGTCACCGTCGCCAACACCTTCCACTCCACCGTGCTCGCCATCGCCCGGGTGGGCGCCACCCCCGTCCTCGTGGACTGCACCGACGGCGACTTCATGATGGACCTCGACCGGGTCGAGGCCGCGATCACCCCACGGACGAAGGCCCTCATCGCCGTCCACATGTTCGGCGAGGTCCTCGACATGGACCGGATCACCGCCCTCGTACGGGACCGGGGCCTGCGGCTCGTCGAGGACTGCGCCCAGGCGGTCGGCGCACGCTGGAAGGGCCGGCCCGTCGGCACCTTCGGCGAGATCGGCTGCTTCAGCTTCCACCCGTCGAAGAACCTCGCCGCCGCCGGGGACGCGGGCGCCGCGGTGACCGGCTCCACGGAACTCGCCGAACGGCTGCGCGTCCTGCGCGGACTCGGCCAGCAGGCACAGAACCACCACGTCGAGGTCGGCTACAGCAGCCGGATGGACTCGGTGCAGGCGCTGGTCCTCGACCACAAGCTGCCCCGCCTGGACGCCTGGAACCGGGCGCGGCGCGCACTGGCCGCCCGGTACACCGCCGGGCTCGCGGAGAGCTCCGCCGCACGGGTGCCGGCGGCCGGCCCCGACCACGTCTTCCACATGTACCAGCTGCTGGTGCCGGACCGGGACGCCACCCTGGCCGCGCTGCGCGCCTCGGGGATCGACGCCGTGGTGCGCTACCCGGTGCCGATCGCCCGGCAGCCGGCCTTCGCCGCGTACGCCTTCGACGACGGCGCGTTCCCGCACGCGGACCTGCTCGCGGAGAACGCGCTCTGTCTGCCGCTGCGCCCCGACATGAGCGAGGGGGACGTCGACCTCGTCGTCTCCCGGGTGCTCGCGGTCACCGGCTGACCGCGTCCGCGCCCACCTCCGTCCCCTCCCCCGAGAACGAGGAGAACCCCATGGCTGTACCGCACCACGCGTCCGTCGTGCCCGGTCTGTTCGGCGCCGACCCGCTCGCCTACGGGCAGGCCGTCGCCGACGTCACCCGGACCGACGCCGACCTGCTGCACCTGGACGTGATGGACGGGACGTTCGTCTCCGACATCAGCTTCGGCCTGAAGGCGGTCGGCGCCGTACGCAAGGCCTTCGACCGGCGACTCGACGTGCACCTCCAGGTCGACCGGCCCGACCGGCACATCGACGCGCTGGTGCGGGAGGGCGTCGACCTCGTGTCGGTGCACGTCGAGGGCACCCCGCACATCGGGCGGCTGCTGCGGGACCTGGAGACCGTGGGCGTCGCGAGCGGCGTCGTACTCAACCCGGGCACGCCGCTGTCGGCCGTCGAGGAGGTCGCGCACCAGGTCGAGCAGGTCGTCGTGATGGCGGTCAACCCCGGCACCAGCGACTTCCTGCCGCGCTCGGTGGAGAAGATCCGCCGGCTGCGCGCCGCGCTCGACGGGCGCGGGCTCGGGCACATCCGGATCGCGGCGGACGGCGGCGTGACCGCGGAGCGTGCCGCGGCCCTGCGGGAGGCCGGCGCCGACCGGCTGATCGTCGCCTCCGCGCTGTTCCGTGACCCCGAGGGGGTCGAGGCGGCGTACCGCCGGCTGAGCGCGCTCGCGGCGGACGCGTGAGCGCGCGGGGCCTGCCTCACGGCGGGGGCGCGGCGGCCGGGCCCGCCGAGGGGCCGACGGGGGGCCCGGCAGTGGGGGCGACGACGGAGGGGCCGTACTTCCTCTTCGACATCGACGGCACGCTCGTCGATTCCAGCGGCCTCATCGTCAGCGTGTGGCGGCGCGTGGCCGCCGAGTTCGGCGCGGACGCGGAGGCCATCCTGGCGGTGTGCCACGGGCGTCGGGACAGCGAGGTCGTCCCGTTGTTCTTCCGTCCCGAGGACGTCTCCCGGGTGACCGTACGGATCCAGGAACTGGAGGCCGAGGGGGTCGGGCTGCTGCGTCCCGTGCCGGGGGCGCCCGAGCTGCTCGGCGGGCTGCCGGCCGGCCGGTGGGCGGCCGTGACCTCCGGCCCGAGCCGCCTCATGACCGGCCGGCTGAGCGCCGTCGGCCTGCCCGTGCCGGAGGTCCTGGTCGCCGCCGACCACGTCCGGCGCGGCAAGCCCGATCCGGAGGGCTATCTCGCCGCGGCGGTGGCACTGGGCGCCGACCCGGGGGCGTGCGTCGTCGTGGAGGACGCACCGGCCGGTGTCACGGCGGGTCGCGAGGCCGGAATGTTCGTCATCGGGCTGACCACCACCCACACCGCCGCCCAACTGGCCGGGGCCGACGCGGTGGTGGCGACCCTGGCCGAGATCCCGGGGATCGCCGCCGCGCGGCTTGGTCGGGCCGGACGGCCGGAGCCGGTGTCGTAGCGGGGCCGGGAAGCGCACACGCCGCCGGTCCGCCCCGGGAGGGGCGGACCGGCGGCGTGCGTTGGTAGCGGTACGGGGCAGGCGGGGGCGGTACGGGTCAGGCGGAGGCGGTACGGATCGGGCCGGGGCGCTACGGCTCAGGCCGACGTGCCACGGCTCAGGCCTCGGCGTCACGGCTCAGGGGGCGCGGTTCCAGGCCCGGCGGACGGCCCTGCGGACGGCCTGCGGGCCGGTCGCCCGGGCGCGGCCTGCCCCGTACCCTCAACCCCCGCCCTCCCCCGCCGCCTCGACCACCATCCGCTCCACGCTCCGCAGCAGTTCCTCGGTGCGTTCCCTCGGGAGGTACCAGAGGTCGACCAGGGCGTGGTGGACGTCGACGCCGTCCACCTCGTTCACCCAGTACCAGAGGGTGACCTCCTGGCGGGGCCGGTGGCCGTCCCAGGTGAACCGGGTCGGGGCCGGCGGGCCGGCGGGAGCGTCGCGGTCGCCGAGCGGCGGCCGGGCGGCCCGCAGGTCGTTGAAGCCGCACGCCAGGTCGATGCGGGGCACTCCGCGTTCCGCGGCCACCTCCGCGCGCAGGGCCGACAGCAGCACCGTGTCGCACGGCACCTTGCGGTAGGCGCGCAGGGCCGCGTGCCCGGTGTCGCGGACGACCTCCGCGAAGCTCCTGCCGCCGGTGGGCACCAGCGTCACACAGCTGGCGATGGTGATGCCGACCATGGTGCGCAGCTCGGCCGGGCCCCGGTTCGAGGCGATGAGCTTGAGCGGGACCTGCTCGCGGCCGGTGAGGCGGCCGAGGACGGCGTTGAGCGCGGCCATCACGACGGTGGTGCCGCTGACGCCGAGCCGGTCCGCGACGGTGCGGCAGGCGCGGGTGAGGGCGGGTGAGCTCATGCTGACCTGGCCGAAGCGGAGCGGGTCGTCGAGCGGCGGCGGAGCCCCGTCGGGCGGGTCGAAGGTGGTGGCCGGCGCGGCGCGGAGGATCTCGGCCCAGTAGTCGAGCGCGGCGGCGGAGCGGCGGACGTTCACCGCGCCCGCCTCCTCGGCGGCCTGTTCGAAGGGCCGGCGGCCGACGGGCGGCAGCTCCGCCGGGGTGGTGCGGCCGGAGAGCAGCGACTCCAGCTCGTCGGTCAGCAGGCCGATCCCCGTGTGGTCGATGGCCACGTGGGAGACGACCAGGACCAGGTGCCGGGGCCTGCCGCCGTGTTCGAGGACCGCGCAGCGCAGGGGTGGTTCGCGGGTGAGGTCGAAGCTGAGGCCGCGCAGCCGCGCGGCCAGTTCGCTCGCCGCGGCCGCCGTATCGCGGTCGGGGCCGGCGGCCCGGTAGACGGGCACGGTCAGTTCGTCGGTGGCGAAGAGCCGCTGCCGGGGGGTTCCGTCGGCGTCCAGCGGGAACCTGGTGCGCAGGCTCTCGTGCCGGCTCACCACCACCCGCAGGAACTCCAGGAGTTCGGGCAGTGCGCAGTCCTCGGGGACGGCCAGCACCCGGTACTGGTTGTAGTAGTGGTCGTGCGGCTTCAGCCACTCGGTGTCGTCCCACTGGAGGCGCTGCGCCCAGGTGAGCGGCGCCTGTCCGTCGTGGGCGGAGGTGACGGGGAGCCGGTGCTCCCCGGTGCGGGTGAGGGTGTCGTTCACGGCTGCGGCGCCAGCAGTCCTCCGACCGCCGTCCAGAGCGCGGCGGGGGTGGCGAAGTTCTCCGGGGTGAGGAGCTCGTCGGGGATGAGCACGTCGAGCGCGTCCTCCATGCCGACGAGGAGCTGCACCGTGGCCAGCGAGTCGAGGCCGAGCGTGGCCAGCCGGGCGTGGGGCACCAGGTCCTGCTCCGCGGGGAGCAGGGGGAGGTGCGCGCGCAGCGCCTCCTCGAACTGCGGCGTCCAGGGGGTGCTCACGATCGCTCTCCGCTCTTTCGGGGGTGCTGTGGTCGGGGTGCCGCCGGTGGGCCGTCGGGTGCTCACGCCGGGGACGGGTCGCCGAGGAGCCGTACGGAGCGGTCGGCGAGGGTCAGCGTCCCGGTGGCCGTCAGGAGGCGGTCGTTGGAGTAGTTGAGGCTCGCCGAGCGCAGGTCGCGCAGGTGCCGCTCCAGCGGTACGGGCGAGTCGGCCCGGTAGCCGAGCGCGAGGCCGGCGAGTTCGACGCACCGGTCGGCGGACCGGTGGCTGAGCTCCGATGCCAGTACCTTCAGGGTGTTCAGATGGATCTGTACGGAGGTGGCGGCGACGTCCAGGCCGTCCGCGCGGCACCGGGTGATCTCCTCCTGGCACTGCCGCAGGTAGGCGCTGACCGTCTCGTTGTCCATACGGATGCGGGCGAGCCGCTCGGCGAACAGGTCCGAGGTCAGGTCGACGGAGGACGGCCGGCGCGGCGACCGGAACACGCCGACGAGTTCGGCGAGCGCCTGCCGGGAGGCGCCGAGCCAGCAGGAGGCCCAGCCGAGGTGGCCGAGCGGGATGAAGCCGTCGACGGCGATCCGCGCGAACTCGCCGCGCTCGCCGATGATCTGGTGCGGGGGGACGACCCCGCGCAGCCGCAGGGCGACGCTGTGCGTCCCGCGCATGCCGAGCGGGTTCCAGTCGCCGCTGACCGCCACGTCGAGCTGGTCGCGGTCGGCGTACACCAAGGTGACGCGCCGGGCCTCGGCGTCCTCGGCGTCGCGCATGGTGAGCAGGAACCCGTCGGCGACCGCGCCGCCGGTGCAGATGGGCGCGTCCCGTTCGACGACGAGCCCGTCCGGGCTCTCGCGGAGCGCGCTTGCGCTGGTGAGGAGGTGTCCGCCGGTCTGCTTCTCCGAGGTGATCGAGCCGAGGTAGACCTCGCCGGCCGCGATCCGGGGCAGCAGGGTGCTCTTCAGGCGGGGCGTGGCGAACCGTACGACCGCGTCGGTCTGCTGGCAGTGCATCGCCCAGATCATCGCGGTGGACAGACAACCGGAGGCGAGGATCTGGGCGACCTCGGACAGGTCCGCGAGACCGCCGCCGAGTCCGCCGTACTCCTCCGGCACGAGCAGGCCCATCAGGCCGCTGCCGCGGAGGGCTTCGAGGGACTCGGCCGGGAACCTCGCCTCGGCGTCGACCTCGCGCGCGCTGCCGGTGACCACGGGCAGGATCCGCCGCGCGCGATCGGCCGGGGAACCGGGCCGGGGGCCGGTGGCCCGCGCGGGCGTGCGGCGCAGCTCCACCCGCGTGGCGGAGACGACGCTGTCCCCGAGGACGGCGACCTCCACCGGAGTGGGTCGCGACAGGAAGCCGACGAGGCTCGCGGTCAGCCCGTACGCACCGGTGTTGGGGATCGCGAGCAGCGCGCCGGGGGCGGGCAGGGGCAGGGTGGTCTCGATGGCGAGGGTGTCGCTCGGTGTGCACAGCGGGCCGACGAGGGTCAGCCGGGTGGCGTCCGCCGGGTCGGGGGCCGTGTCGTCCGCCAGGAGTACCTCCGCGCGGACCGGCGGGAGGCGGCGGAGTCCGGCGAGGCCGCCGAGGGTGTTCACTCCGGCGTCGAGTACGACGAAGGTGCGGCCCTTGCTCCGCTTCACGTCGGTG
Source organism: Streptomyces sp. NPDC093795 (assembly GCF_044764665.1). Classification (NCBI taxonomy): domain Bacteria; kingdom Bacillati; phylum Actinomycetota; class Actinomycetes; order Kitasatosporales; family Streptomycetaceae; genus Streptomyces; species Streptomyces sp. NPDC093795. Next base: position 75,445 of record NZ_JBIWIO010000003.1, on the reverse strand, counting down.
ACGCCGGTCAGCAGCCGCCCGCAGGAACCGCTGAGGTAGCGGCCGGATTCGAAGGCGATCTCCAGGGCGTCGCCCCGCCAGTCGGGCAGGTGCGTGCCGAGCGTTTCTTCAAGGGCGGCCCGCAGCGCCGGGTAGGCGGGTCGGTCGCCGGGCACCGCGTAGGGGTGTCCGAAGCCGCCGCCGAGGTCCAGGAGGCGTACGGGCAGGCCGTGTTCGGCCCGGAGGAGGGCGGCGGTGCGCACGCTTCCCGTCAGCTCCTGGATGAGGCCCTCCTCGTCGGCGGCGTTGCTCATCGAGAAGAAGTGCAGGCCGGTGAGTTCGACGCCGTCGACCTCGGTGACACGGGCCGCCCAGTCGTCGACCGTGTCGAGGTCGAAGCCGAACTGCGAGGCCGCTCCGGTCATGCGGAGGCCCACCGGTCCGGCGCCGGTGACGCCGTTGACGCGGAGCAGGCACCGGACGGTGGTGCCGGCGGCCCGCGCGGTCGCGCCGATGCGCCGCAGATCGTCGAGGGACTCGGCGGAGAAGGCGCACCCGGCCCGTACGGCGTGGTCGAGTTCGCCCTCGGTCTTGCCCGGTCCGGTGTAGAGGCAGTCCGGGCCCGCGTGGCCGACGAGCAGGGCGGCGTCGAGTTCGCCCACCGAGCTCACCTCGGCCCGGCAGCCGGCCTCGCGCAGGGCGCGCACGACGTCCGGGTGGGGGTTGGCCTTGAGCGAGTAGAAGAGGGTCGCCTCGGGGGGCAGCCACTCCCGCAGCTCGTCGGCCGCCTCGGCGGCCCGGGCGAGGTCGTAGACGTACAGCGGGCTGCCGAACTGCTTGACCAGGGTGGTCGGCTTCATTGCTGGGTTTCCCTCACTGTCTCGGACAGCCTCTGGTAGTCCGTCTTGCCGTTGGGGGTGAGCGGCAGCTCGTCGAACAGCAGGCACCGGTCGGGGAGCTTGGCCGGTTCGAGCCGCTCGGCCAGGCCCTCGACGACCGGGACGGTTCCGGCCGTGTCCGCGACGACGCAGAGGGTCAGCGCGTCCTCTCCGAGGGCGAGCACGGCGGCGGCCCGGACCCCGGGGACGTCGAGGGCGGCGGCCTCGATCTCCAGCACGCTGACCCGGGTGCCGCGGTGCTTGACGATGTCGTCCCTGCGGCCGCTGAAGTACAGGTGCCCGTCCTCGTCCAGGTGCCCGTGGTCGCCGGTGTGCAGGACGGTCTCGCCGGTCCGGGGGTCCTTGCGGAAGCGGCGCTCCGTCAGCTCGGGCGCGTTCCAGTACCCCGCCATCACGTGGGGCCCGCGCACCACGAACTCCCCTTCGCGGCCCGCCGGCAGGGGCCTGCCGTCCTCGTCCACGACGTCGACCGCCGTACCCGGGATCGGCCGGCCCACCGAGCCGGGCCGGGTCAGGTCGCCGTCCGGTTCCAGGATGGAGACGCGCTTGCACTCCGTCGTGCCGAACATGAGGGCCACGCGCGCGGAGGGGAAGGCGGTGCGCAGTGCCGTGCGGCTGCCTTCGGTGAGCGCCGCGCCGGTGTTGGTGAAGAGGCGGACGGCGGTGGGTGCGGGGTCCCTCGTGGCGAGGTGGGTGAGCAGTTGGGCGAGGGCGGGCACCACGGGGACGACGGTGGCACCCGCGGCCCGCAGGCGGCGCAGCAGTGTCAGGTCGCCGCCCGCCTCGGCGAGCACCACCCGTGCGCCGCTCAGCGCGGCGAGGAAGAGCTGGTGGAGCCCGTAGTCGAAGGAGAGCGGCAGGCGCAGGAAGACGACGTCGTCCGCGCGGTAGCGGAGGACACGGTCGATGGAGCGCGCGGCGAAGACCGTCTGCCGGTGGGGGCAGACGACGCCCTTGGGCACGGAGGTGCTGCCCGAGGTGTGGATGAGCAGGGCCACGTCGTGCGCGGTACGGGGGCCGGTTCCGTCCGGCGGGGCGGGTGCGGTCCCGCCGTCGTGCCACACGTCGTGGACGTCGGCGACGGGCGCCGGGGTCAGGGCCGCGATCGCGTCGCCGTGCGGGCCCTCGGTGACCACCAGGGCCGGTGTGGTGTCCGCGAGGACGGACCGCAGGTGGAACGGCTTCATCTCCGGGGTTACGGGCACCAGGACGGCGCCGACGCGGGAGGCGCCGTAGAGCAGGGCGACGAGTTCCTTCCGGTTGGACATCCGGGTGAGGACGCGCTCTCCGCCGCGTACGCCCCGCTGCCACAGCCCGCGGGCCATGCGCAGGCTGGCCGCTTCGAGGTCCGCCCAGGTCCAGTCGCCGGAGGCGTCGGAGAGAGCCGTCGCGGTCGGATTCCGCCGCGCCGCGCCGTCGAGCAGGTCGTGGACGAATTCGTATTCCGATACGTACGGCATGCCACCCTCTGGGAATTGATCGGGGTGCCGCCACAAACCCCGGGAAAGAATCGGTGGCGACAGTAGCAAGAGCGCGGTCCGTTCAACTGATTACCCTTCGCGTTCCGTTCGGTATTCCGGTACGAACTACCGAACGCGGCACCCTTCCCGGCTGTTCAACCGCGCACGTTCCCCGGTTGAACATGCGTTTCCCGTGTCCGTCGCTCAGCGGTACACCCGGGCCTGGAGGTCGAAGAGTTCGGCATAGACACCGCGCCGTTCCATGAGTTCCTCGTGGCTTCCGGACTCCTGGACCCGGCCGTCGCCGAGCACGACGATCCGCTCCGCCATGCGGACCGTGGAGAACCGGTGGGAGACGAAGAGGGTCACGGCGCCGGCACCGTGCCGGGCGCGCAGCGCCGCGTCGCCGAAGCGCTCGAACACGGCGTGCTCGGCGGTCGCGTCCAGGGCCGAGGCCGGTTCGTCGAACATCAGGAGCAGCGGCGCCTCGCGGACCAGCGAACGGGCGAGCCCGAGGCTCTGCCACTGACCTCCGGACAGTTCGGCACCGTCTCCGTAGCCGCGGCCGAGCAGGCCGTCGAGACCGCCCTCGATCCGGCCGAGCGTCTTGCGGGCGCCGGCCAGGTCCACGGCCGCGCCGAGGGCCTCGTCGTCGCCGATGGAGCCGACGGCGCCGATGCCGACGTTCTCCCGGACCAGCAGTTCCAGGCGGGCGAAGTCCTGGAAGAGCGGGGCGACTTTCGCGGACCACTGTTCCGGGGGAACGTCCCGGAGATCGGTGCCGTCGACCAGAATGCGGCCCTCGGTGGGTCGGTAGAGCCCGCAGAGCAGTTTCACCAGGGTGCTCTTTCCCGCGCCGTTCTCGCCCACCAGGGCGAGGGTGCCGCCGGCCGGAATGGTGAAGTCGATTCCGCGCAGGACCGGGCGGTCGCTGCCGGGATAGCTGAATCCGACGTTCTCCAGGCGTATGCCTTCGATCAGCCGCCCGGGCGCCACGGCGCCGCCGGTTTCTGGCGGGTTTTCGGCGGGGCGGGCGGTGCCGGTGGTGGCCGGGCGGGTGGTGCCGGTGGGCCAGGTGCGCAGTCGGTCGAGCCGCTCGAAGGTGCGGCCCGCGCCGTGGAGCAGGGTGAGCAGACCGAGGGCGTTGGCGACCTGCACGCCGACCTGGGCCGCCAGCGCGATGAGCAGGACGACGTCCCCGATGCCGGCCCGGCCGTCGAGGGCCTGGCGGACGACCACCAGGATCGCGGCCCCGAAGGCGCAGCCGAAGACGAGCTGTCCGCAGCCGCGCAGGGCGGCGGCCCGCAGCTGGGCCCGGCCCAGCGCCGCGGAGACGGTCTCCCAGCTCGCGGTCTGCCGCCGCGTCACCTCGCGTTCGGCGCCGTAGAGCCGCAGCTCCTTCACGGACTCGGCGGAGGTCGCCAGGGTCACCAGGTGCCGGCCGCGCCGGGTGTCCTCGGCGGTGGCCTCCCGCGCGCGGTCGACGAGGGTCTGGGCCCGGCGTCCGATCAGGACCGGCGGCACGGCCGCGAGGGGCAGGAGCATGAGCCAGGGGTCGAGGGTCCCGAGGATGACGGTGGTCACCAGCGACTGGAGGAGGAGGCCGCCGAGCTGCAGGGTCGATTCGAGGGCGGACCGGGTGTTCGCCAGTTCGTCGCGGACGAGCGTCACGGTGTCGGTGAACTCCGGGCTGTCGAGGTGTTCGAGGCCAGGGGTGCCGTTGGTCACGGCGAGGAGTTCCTCGTGCAGGGCGGCTTCCTGGAGTTCGCCGAGCTCGAAGTAGAGCAGGTGGGCGAAGTGGCCCATCATCAGCTCGACGACGAGGGCGCCCGCGATGGCGAGCCCCAGCCAGACGGCGGTGCGGGCGGCCCCGTCGAGCGCGGTCTCGGTGAACTCCCGCAGCAGGAGGGCGACGGCGGGGGTGGCGAGGAGCCCGGTGAGCAGCAGCAGGACGGAGCCGGCGAGGCGCCGGGGGTCGGTGCGGGCGGCGAGCACCACCATCGAACGGAGGGCGGCGGCCAGGGACTTCATCGCTCGTTCTCCCGGGGGGTGTCGGCGGCGGGGGTGAGGTGGGAGGCGGCGGCGCGGTGAGGAGTGTCCGGGGTCGTGTCGGCGGAGGGGGTGTGGTGGGAGGTGGCCGCGCGGTGAGTCGTGTCCGGGGCCGCAGCGCCCGGGGCCGGCCCGTCCGGGGCCGCGTCGCCGCAGGCAGGCCCGTCCGGAGCGGCGTCGCCGCAGGTCGGCCCGTCCGGGGTCGTATCGTCGAAGGCCCGGCCGTCCAGGGCCGTGTCGTCGAAGCGCTGGGCCTGGAGGCGGAACAGCGCGGCGTAGCGCCCGTCCAGGGCGGTGAGTTCGTCGTGCGTACCGCTCTCGACGACCCGGCCGTGCTCCAGGACGACGATCCGGTCCGCCCGGCGGATCGTGGAGAAACGGTGGGAGATGACCACGCTGGTCACGCCCTTGGTCATGGTGAGGAACCGGTCGAAGAACTCGACCTCCGCGCGGACGTCGAGCTGCGCGGTCGGTTCGTCGAGCACCAGCACCTGCGCCCCTGACTCCACGGCGAACAGGGCCCGCGCGAGCGCCGTGCGCTGCCACTGTCCGCCGGACAGGTCCTGCCCGCCCCCGTACTGCCGCGAAAGCACCGTGGCCGCCCCCGCCGGGAGCGCGTCGACGACATCGCGGGCGCCTGCCAGGTCGACGGCCCGCTCCAGGGCGGCCCTGGCTCCCGGCGAACGGGCGGCCTCGGGGGCGCCCATGGCGACGTTCTCCTCCAGGGTGAGCTCGTACCGTACGTAGTCCTGGAAGATCACCGCGAGCTGGGCCTGCCAGGCCGCCGGGTCCAGGTCCCGGAGGTCGGTGCCGTCGGCCGTGACCCTGCCGCCGGTGGGGTCGTACAGGCGGGCGAGCAGCTTGACCAGGGTCGTCTTGCCGGCGCCGTTGAGGCCCACGACGGCGGTGGAGCGGCCCGCCTCGATCTCCAGGTCCAGGTGGTCGAGGACGGTCCGGCCGGAGGAGGGGTAGCCGAAGCTCACGTCCTCGAAACGGAGGGCGTCGCGGAGCCGGGGCACGTCGGTCCGCGGGGCGGGCTTCGGGCCGGGAGCCGCCGGACCGAGCCGGGGGTCGCCCTCGGCCCGGTCGGCCGCGAGGCGCTCGAACTCCTGGAGCGACTGGTACGACTGCATGCCGTACTGGGTCTGGACGTCCGACTCGGGGAAGTAGACGCCGAACCGCAGGGGGACGAGGACGCTCTGCAGGGCCACGGCCAGGGCGAGCAGCGAGAGCGAGCCCCCGGCGGCGGTGGTGGCGAGCAGGACCAGTACGGTGGCGCCGCCGGCCAGCCCGGCGAGGGAGAGGCCCACGAACGGCAGGAAGAGCAGGCGGCGGCGCCCTTCCCAGAGGGGTTCGAGGTAGGCGCGGGTCTCCTGGCGGTGCCGGTCGGCGAACCAGCCGGACAGTCCGAGCACCCGGATCTCCTTGGCCGCCTTCAGCCCGGAGGCCGTGGCCCGCACATAGGTCAGCTTGCGCCGCCGGCCGGCCAGTTCGCGCAGGAGGAGGGCGAACCGGCCGAGCGAGCCGCGCTGCCCGAAGCGGATCACGAGGGCGGTGGCCGCGATGACCATCCCGGCGGTGGGCGAGAGCGCGGCGGCCACCAGGGCGGTCGCCCCGGCCAGTTGGGTGTAGCGCGCGACCAGGGCGAGCAGCCCCGCGACGGCCTCGCCCGGAGTGAACCCCTGCCGCTCCAGGGCGTTGCGGGCGTCACCGAGCAGGTCGAGCGTCCGCTGCTCCTCCAGGGCGGCCATGGGGGCCGAGGAGAGGCCGGCGGAGATCAGGCGGGTGGCGCAGTAGCCGTCGACCCGGCGGCTCACCCGCTCACCGACGGCGGACTGGAACGGGGCGAGTACCTGCTGGAGCACGAAGGCGGCGACGGCCGCGGCGAGGAGCGGCCCGAGGGCACTCCAGCTCCCTCCGCCGCCGGCCGGGCTGCCCGGCAGCCGGTCGAGCAGGGCGCTCATCGCGAGCAGGAAGACCGGCGGCAGCAGCCCGAGGAGGAGGTTGAGCAGCAACGAGACCGCGACGAGGCGCTTCCCCGCGTACGGGAGCAGCCGCAGGATGGCGACCCAGCGCGCCCCACGGGACACGAGGCCACCCCGGACGGCACGAGCGGCCCGGAGGGCAGGGGCGGACGGAAACGGCATGCGCGGGATTCCTCCGGAGGTTGGGGGGGGTGGGTGCGGGGTGGACTTGGGGCGTACGGCCGGGGGCGGGGGCGGCGCTTCGGCAGGGGCGTAGGGCCTGGGGCGGGGGCAGCGGCGTACGGGCCGGGCCGGGAGCCCTTCAGCGCCCTGCCGGGGGCGTTACGGGCCCGGGCGGGGGGGAGCCCGCCCGGGCAGCGCGTACGGACCGGGCCGGAAGCCCTTTTATGCCCCGGGGGCGTTACGGGCCCGGGCCAGGGGCCGTTACGGGCCCAGGCCGGGAGGCAACGCCCAGGCAGCGGCGTACAGCTCAGGCCGGGATCCCTTCAACGCCCGGCCGGGGCCCGTGACGGCCCCCCGGCCGCAGGGCGTTACGGGCCCGGGCGGGGCCCCCGTCACGGGCCCGGACCGGAGGCCAGCCCCTGCCTCAGGGGCGTACGGCCGCTGTCCGGCGTCATCGGCGCCATGCGACGGCGACCGGCAAGCGGTCGTAGCCGGCCTTCAGGATGTTCGCGGCCACCCGCTCCCCGCCGAGCGCCGAGACGTCCCGCGTGGCCGACGCCAGCGCGCGCAGGACGTGCCGCAGTTCCATCTGGGCCAGGAACCGCCCGACGCACCGGTGGGGGCCCGCGCCGAAGGCGACGTGCGGCGTCGCGCGTTCCGGGCGCATCCGGTCGGGGTCGGCGAAGACCCGCTCGTCGCGGTTGGCCGAACCGATCAGGACCATGAGCCGCGCCCCGTCAGGAACGGCCGTCCCGCCGATCCGCTGCTCGCCCACCGCGGTGCGGAAGGTGGCCCGGACGGGGCTGGCGAGCCGCGTGCCCTCGTCGATCAGCCCGGCCAGCGCCGCCGGGTCCGCGACCAGGGGCCGCCACTCCGGCCGGTCGGCCACGGAGCCGGCCACGATGTGGGCGAGCGCGGACACGATGGTCTCGTATCCGGCCTGGAAGAGCTGGAGGACCGAGAGGATCGTCTCCTCGCGCGCGGCCTGCGTATCCGCCGTGCGCCACGCCTCCACCAGTCCACTCCCCGTCCCCTCCGGCAGCCCGGCGACCCGGGCGTCGAGTGCAGACGTCACCGTCCGCACGCCGGTGAGGTTGGAGAGCATCATGCCGGGGGCCGCGGCCGCCAGGGCGAGTTCGTCGCCGGGGTCGAGGGCGCGCGCGGTCAGGTCGGCCCAGGCGGCGAGTGACCGCGCGGTGTCGTCGCCGAGCCCGATGACGTCCCCGATCGCCTTCGTGGCGACCGGTTTGGCGAGGTCGTCCACGACGTCGAAGGCGGAGCGGTCCCGGAGCGCGCCGAGGACCCGGGGGACGTGCTCGCGCACCCCCGCCTCGACGGCGTCGAGCCGGGGCTTGCTCATCAGCCTGGCCACCATGCGGCGCAGCCGGGCGTGGCTCTCCCCGTCGCTGGAGGAGATGACGCCCCCGGCGTCGCCGGAGAACCGCAGGTTCAGCTGGAGTCCGGGCCGGCGCGGGTCGGTGAGGACCGCGTCCTTGCCGAAGGCGAGCGCCGCAGAGAAGGCGTCAGGGGCGGCGAGGACGCTCCGGACGTCCGCGTGCCGGCTCACGGCCCAGATGTCCAGGGGTGCCAGATAGGCGACCGGGTCGTGGTCGCGCAGCCGCCGGTAGGCCGCGAAGGGTGCTTTGAGCAGCCGCGGGTCCATGGGGTCGAAGATGCCGATGGCGTCGATGTGCGCCTCCTGGGTCGTCACCGGGCCGCCCCTCGGGCGACGGGGACCGTGGTCACTTCGCCGTCCAGGTCCCCGTTCGGGGTGCGGACGGTCACGCCGGTTCCCAGGGGCACCTCGGGGAGGACGAACCCGAGCCCCAGGCCCCGGTGGTGGCGGGGTGAGTAGTTGCCGCTCGTGACGGTGCCCACCGGCTCGCCGGCCAGGAGGACCGCGTCTCCGGGGGAGGGCGGCCGACGGCTGCCCATCAGGACGCTGCGCAGGATCCTCCGGCTGCCCTTCCGGTGCGCCGCGAGCAGGGCGTGGCGGCCGGTGAAGTCGGTGTCGAGGGCGACCGCGGCGGCGCAGCCGGCCTCCAGGGGGGTGATGCCGGGGCCGAGTTCGTGTCCGTGGCGCGGCACGCCGGCCTCGACGCGGTGGGTCTCCCGCATCGCCAGGCCCGCCGGTGCGACGCCCTCGCCCAGGAGGCGGCGGTGGACGGCGCGGGCGGCGGCGGCCGGCAGGTGCAGCTCGAAGCCGGTCTGCCCGCCGAAGCGGGTGGTCGCCACGAAGCCGGGGGCGCCCTCGATACGGGTCTCCCGCACCCGGAAGGGGCCGAGCCGGGCCGCGTCGGCGTCGAGGCCGGCCGTCCGGGCCCGTGCCTCCTCCCCCTGCACGGCGAGGAGGACCCGGTCGTGGGACACGTCCGTCACCGCGCAGTCGGCGCCCACGCCGGTGGCCTGTACGGATCGCAGCGCGTCGAGCACGGCGTCCGGCCGACTCGGCGTCAGCAGGAACAGCTCGTCGCGCACCCACCAGACGATCAGATCGTCGACGACACCGCCGTCGCTCGCGGAGAGCAGGAAGGTGTACTGGCTCCGCCCAGGCCCGGCCCGGCGCAGGTCGTTGGTGAAGGTCCGCTGTACGAGGGCGAACGCGCCGGGGCCCTCCACCCGGACCGACCCGAGGTCCGAGGCGTCCCAGACGACCGCGCCGCGCCGGTGGGCGCGGTACTCCTGGTAGGCGCCGGTGTACTCCAGGGGCAGCGTCCAGCCCCCGGACTCGGTCATCCGGGCCCCCAGCCGGACGTGCTCGTCGTGGAGCGGCAGACGGCGGGGGCTCATCGGTCACCTCCGTGACCGGGGCGCGGCGCGCCGACGGGCGAACCGTGCGGCGCGGGGGCCCGGCCCGCGTCGTGCGGCGCGTCGGCCGACGAACCGTCCGGCCCGTGGAGCCGACCCACACCGCCCGGCGCGCCGACGGACGAACCGTGCGGCGCGGGCAGTTGGCCCGTGCGCCGCCACGCGGCGAAAGTGCTCCGCAGCAGGGCCTCGGGTTCGGGCGGCTCGGGGAAGCCCTCCGCCAGGTCGCGGCGGGCGCGGGCGGGGCGGCTCGCCGCCCGGTCGTCGAGGACGAGCCCGTCGGCGGGCAGCGCGTGCGCCACCCTGGCCATGTCCGCGTCGTCCCGCCCGGCGGTGACCGCCAGCGAACGCCAGTCGGCGTACGGCAGTTCGTCCACGGCGTATCCGGCGGCCCGCAGCGCCGCGGGCACGCTGCTCCACGGCGTGCTCCGGTCCGAGACGACGTGGTAGGCCCGGCCGAGGGAGGCGTCGTCGCCGGCCAGCCGGATCATCAGCCGGGCGACCCAGTCGACGGGACTGAGCCGGACCCGCGCGCCGAGGCGCGGGGCCGCCCCCAGGGCGGCGCACATCCGGATGACCCGTTCCATCAGGTCGTCCGCGTTGGACCGGCCGGTACGGGAGTCGGCGGTGACGCGCCCAGGGCGGAGGATCACCGCCCGTACCCGCTTCTCCTGGTGCGCGACGCTGACCAGCCGGTCCGCCGACCACTTGCTCTGCCCGTAGCCGCCGGACACCGGGTCAAGGAGCTCGAACGGCTCGCCGGTGAGGCGGTGCGCGACCGCCGCCATGCTGCTGACGTGCGCGAAGCGGGCTCCGCGCGCCTCGGCCAGGCCGAGCAGTTCCTCCGTCGCGCGGACGTTGGGGCCGTGGAGCGCGCCGTAGGGGAGCACCATGTTGACCCGCGCGCCGCAGTGGACGATGTCGGTGACGCCGTCCCCGAGGGCCTCGAACCGCCCGTGGGGCAGGCCGAGCCGTTCCTGGGAGAGGTCGCCGGGTACGACTTCGACGCGCTCCCACTCCGCCGGGGAGATCCCCTCCGCCCCGGGGGCGCCCCGCGCTTCGGTCACGCGCAGGGCTGCCCGGAGCCGGTGTGTCCGTTCGTCCGCCGTCGCTCCCCTGACCACGCACCGCACGGTCCGCCCCTGCCCGAGGAGCCGGGCGGCCAGGGCGGAGCCGAGGAAGCCGGTGGCCCCGGTGAGCAACGTGACCGGTCCGCCGCCGGTCATGCCGACGCCCGCGCCGGCTCGCCGGCATCCGCAGCACCGGAAACACCCGCACCGGAGGCGCCGGTGGCGGGGGGACCCGTATCGGAGGAACCCGTGCCGGAAGCACCCGCATCAGCGGCGATCCTCAGCGCGTACCCCCGTACGGTCGCGCCGTCCCCCGTCGGCGGGGGTACGTCCCGTCCCACCGTCCCGCCCAGCCGGGCGGCCACCTCCATCGCCGTCAGGGAGTCACCGCCGAGTTCGTAGAAGCCGTCCTCCAGCCCGATCTCCTCGATGCGCAGCACCTCGCAGAACGCGTCGGCGACGAGCCGGTCCGTCCTGGTCCAGCGCCCGACTCCGCCCGAGGCGGGCGGCGGGGCGGCCAGGACGGGGCGCGGCTCGGGCAGCGCGCGGACGTCGACCTTGCCGTTCGCGTTCACCGGGAACTCGCTCAGGATCGCCATCCGGGCCGGCACCCACTGCGGAGGGAACCGTTCCTCCAGCGCGGACCTGACGGCGGCCGGGCTGAGCTCCGCGCCCTCCTCGTGGAGGAGGTAGGCGGCGAGGCCCGTCTGTCCGTCCGTCTCGCGCGGCAGCACCAGGGCCTCCTTGACGTCGGGCAGCATCCGCAGCACCTCCTCGACGGCGGCGGGTTCCACGCGGTGGCCGCGGATCTTCACCTGCCGGTCCGCGCGGCCGAGGACGGTGACCACACCGTCCGCGTCCATCCGGGCCAGGTCGCCGGTGCGCAGCAGCCGGGCGCCGTCCGTGCCCCAGGGGTGCGGGATCCACCGCTCGGCCGTCTGCGCGGGGCGGCGCCGGTAACCGCGGCCGATGGACGGGCCGCCGACGAGCAGTTCCCCCACCTCGTCGACGCCGGCCAGTTCGCCGTCGCCGCCGACGATGTACGCCTCGGCGTTGTCGACCGGCCGGCCGACCGGGACCCGGGCGCCGATGTCCTCGCCGCCGGAGAGCCAGTGGCAGAAGCAGCCGTGCGTCTCGGTGAGGCCGTAGTGGTTCACCACCACGCGCTCGGGGTCGGCCGCCATCCAGCGGGCGAGTTCGCGGCTGAAGGTCAGCGGTTCGCTGCCCACCATGAGCTGGCGCGCCAGACCGCCGTCGGGCACCTCACGCGCCATGAGCATCCGGATGTGCGTCGGCGTCAGTTTGAGCAGGCCGCCGTCCGCGCCCGCGCAGACCTCCAGCAGCTCGTCCGTGCTCGCCTTGTCCGGGAGGATCGTCACCGGCCACCCTTCGAGCAGGGGCGTGAAGATGGTGGTGAGCGAGCCCAGGAAGAACAGGGAGGCGCTGAGGAACATCGTCTCGCCGGGCCGGTGGGCGAACGCCTCGGCGCACCACAGCGCGTAGTTGACGAGCTGCCGGTGCGTGCCCTCGACGCCCTTGGGCTCGCCGGTCGTGCCCGAGGTGTAGAAGACGTAGGCGAGGTCGTCGGGGCGGGCCGGTTCGGGTACGGCGGTGGCGCCGGGCGCGGCGACGCGCAGGTCCGTGAGGGTGAGCGCCCTGCGGTCCGGCCCGCCGACGGCCCGCGCGAGGTCGTCCGTGGCGATCACGAGGGGGGCGCCGCAGTCGTCGAGTATCGCCCGGAGCTGGTCCAGGGGCTGGTCGCAGGAGAGCGGGACGTAGGCGCCTCCGGCCTCCAGGACGGCGAGGATCGCGGTCAGGGCGTCCAGGCCTCGCGGCAGCAGGACGGCGACGGGGACCTCGCGGCCACAGCCCTCGGCCACCAGCACACGTGCCCATCCGGCGCTGGTTCCCAGGAGTTCGCCCCGGGTCACGTGGACCGTGCCGTGACTGGCGGCCGGCCGCTCGGGCGGGAGGTTCCGTGCCCGGATCAGCGCGGTGACGGACAGGTCGGGCAGCTCGCGGGCGGAGCCGGTGAGCGCCGCGTCGCCGGGGGCCGGGAGCCGCGGTCCCGGGGTGTCGGGACTGTCGGTGGGCGCGGGCGTGCCCGTACCCGCACCCGCACCCGCACCCGCACCCGCACCCGCCGCGACGCGCTCGATCTCCGCCAGGCACTCCGTACGTGTCCCGGTGAATCCGGTGGAATGCCAGCCGTGCGGGAACGGGCGCGCCGCGGGCCACAGGGAAAGCTGCCCCTTGCTGTTCACCACGACGCTGAAGGGCAAGTCGCCGTCGTATTCCCAGAGCGTCATCTCGCCTCAACTCACGTGTTACGACGGCAGCACGGAATTGACCGCCGCCGTCAACGGATATCGATTGGAATAGGAGAAGGACCGGGCGGTCCGAATGTTCTCCGCTCCTGGTCGTCGACGGGAGCCTAGTAGATGGTTCTCGCGTCGTACAGATATGCAAGAGGCAGTGCGACGTGGCCTGTTGTACACGGACGGGCGCGCGGTAATCTCCCCGGGCTCGAATGACTCACGACATTCAAAGGGGATATTTCCATGCGCGTGGGATTCATCGGTGCCGGATTGATGGGGGCGCCCATGGTGGAACGTCTGATCGCGGCGGGGCACGACGTCGTGGTCTCGTCCCGCGCTCCCGCGGCGCTGCCGGCGGAATGGCACACGGTGAGCGGCCCCGCGGCGGCGGCCGACGGCGCCGACGTCATCTGCACCGTGCTGCCCGACTCCGAGGAGGTCCGCGCGGTCGTCGTGGAAGTGCTCACGGCCGCGAAGCCCGGTGCGGTCATCGTGGAGATGACGACCCACTCTCCGGGGGTCGCGCGTGAACTCGCCGCGCTGGCCGGGGCGCTGGGCGTGGAGTACCTGGACTGCCCCGCCGGCGGCGGGATCGCGGCCGTGCGCGCGGGGGCGCTCGCGTTCTGGGCGGGCGGGTCCGACGCGGCCATGGAGCGCGCGCGGCCGGTCCTCGCCGCGATCGGCGACCCGGACCGGCTGCGCCACTGCGGGCCCGTCGGGTCGGGTCTGGTGGTGAAGCTGCTCAACAACTACCTGGTGGCCGTCAACGCCGCCGCCTCCGGAGAGGCGCTCGCCCTCGCACGCGAGGCCGGTGTCGACGTCCGCACCGCGATCGAGGCCGTCACCTCGGGCGGAGGCGGGGCCAACGCCCAGCTCGCCAACCTGTACCCGAACCGCGTCCTGGCCGGTGACTTCGAAGCCGGCTTCAAACTCGGCTACATGGTGAAGGACCTGCGCCACGCCTTCGACCTGGCGGCGGAACTGGGCGTCGACTCCCCACTGGGGCAGGCCGCCGGCGCCCGCATGGCCGAAGCCGCCACCCGCTACGGAACCGAGGTCGACTTCGGCTCCGTATCCCGCCTCAGCGGCTGGTAGCGAACGCCGGGGGTGCGGCGCCCGGCCCGACGTACGGCGCCCCCCGGACATACGGCATCCGGAGGGCGTACGACATTCGGTGGCGCGCGCGGTGGGCCAACCCCCGCGCGCGGCAAGTGGGCCCCTGCGCGCGGTCGCTCAGCCCGTGGAGTGCAGGTCGTTCGAGCGGGCCCTGCCGCGCTCCACCTTCTCCTCCAGCAGCTTGCGGCACTCCGGCCACTCCTCGGCGGTGATCGAGAACATCGCCGAGTCCCGCAGCCTGCCGTCCTCTCCCGGCGCCCAGGACTTCGACCAGTTCCGCAGCACGCCCTCGAACCGCGCGCCCGTGCTCGCGATGGCGGCCCGGGACCGCTCGTTGCGGGCGTCCGTCTTGAGGTCGACCCGCGACACCCGCCACTCCTCGAAGGCGTGCCGGAACAGCAGGTACTTCGTCTCGGTGTTCACGCCGGTGCCCTGGGCCGACGCGGCGAGCCAGGTGAAGCCGACCTCGACGGCGAACAGCCGGTCCTCGCCGGGCCACGGGCGCGGATCCCAGAAGGCCGTGGCCCCCACCGCCCGCCCCGTACGGAGCGAGACCTGCGCGTACGGCACCAGCCGGCCCGCCGCCGCGCGCCCGAGCTGCTCGTCGATGTAGCGTCCGATCTCGGCGGCCGTGGGCACCCAGGTGAACCCGTACGAGCTCCGCTCCTCCTCGGCGGCGGCCGCCAGGTCCTCGGCGTGACGGTGCGTCAGCGGCTCGAGCCGGACCAGCGAGCCTTCGAGAACCGGCCCCTCACCCGTGAAAACCATCGGTCATCCCATCCTTCTCGTTCGTTTCCTCGCGACGGAGAGCAGTTCGACGGGCGCCCCGCCCGGCGTGCGGATCAGGGCCATGGCCAGTCGCCGGCCGCCGACGTCCGTCACGATCGGCTCGGCGAGCGGAGTCGCGCCCGCGGCCACCGCGCGGTCGCGGTCGGCCTCGATGGAGGTGCTGAAGACCCCCATGGACGGAAAGCCGACATCGTTCATGGCATGGCCGGGCCCGTCCTCGCCCCGGGCGATCACGAACGCGCACTCCCCCCGCGGCCGCGGCGACGGGATCGTTCCGCACGCCGCGTCCGGACCGCGCTCCTGCCAGGAAGCGCCGGCGAACTCCGCCCAGAACGCGGCCTCTTGGATCACGTCGGGCACCGTGCAGAGTATCCCAGCGAGCCCGCCCTCCGTGGAGACGGCGTCGTACCACGCGAGGCCGCCGACGGTGGGCAGCCGGCGGTACACCGGATCGGCCATCGGGCCGGCCCGCCGGAGCACGTCCCGCACCACCGACTCACCCTCCCCCGACGCCGGTTCCACGGCACCGGCCCCGTCCGGCGGAAGGCCCCGGAACAGCGCCCCGTACGCGCTCGGCCGGCCGGACGTCCGCCGGTGCCGTACGACTTCCAGCCGGAGACCGCCCGGGCCTGCGAGCAGGGCGAGCGGCAACAGTGTGTCCCCGTCGTCGAGGCCCTCGAAGCCGGCCGCCAGCGCCACCTCGTCGCGGAAGACGGGCGCGAAGCCCCACGGCTCGGCCAGGGCCGTCCCGTGGTCCAGGCCGGATTCCATGGTCAGGTGCGTCACTCCGGCGATCACCGCGGGCCCGCCCCCTGGTCCTGCCAGGAGCCGGCCAGGCTGCGCGGCACCCCGGGCAGCGCGTCCCAGCGGGCGACGACCGACGGGCGCTCCAGCTTGTCCTGCCCGCCCCTCGGCAGGGGTTCGTCGGTCAGGACCACGCGGCACGGCGCCCGCTGGACGCCGAGGGCCTCCCGGAGGTGGGCGAGGATGCCCTCGGCGGTCACGTCGCCGCCGTCCACGAGCCGTACGAGACAGCCGATGTCCTCGGTGCTGTCGGCCAGCCGCAGGGCAAGCGCCGCCGCCTCCAGGATCTGCGGGTGCGCCGACGCCGCCTCCTCCACCTCGTTGAGGTAGATGGCGTAACTCCCCTTCATCACGGCGTCCTTGCTACGGCCGACGAGGTGGTAGTTGCCCTCCTCGTCGCGGCGGCCGATGTCGCCGGTGCGGAGCCAGCCGTCGACAAGCGACTGCGCGGTGGCGGCCTCGTTCCGGTAGTAGCCGGTGAACACCTGGGCCCCGGAGAGTTCGATCTCGCCGACCCCCTCGCCCTCGACCACCGCGCCGGAGGCGTCCCGCAGCCGTGCCGTCACCCGCTCGGGGACGCCGACGCTGCCGGTCGCGAGACCGTCGGGGCCGAGGTGACCGAAGAAGGCCGCCGAGGACGTCTCGGAGAGCCCGTACGCGTTGTACAGCGGCGTCCCGAACCGGCGCTGGAACCGCTCCTGCGTCCGGGGCGAGAGCGGAGCGCTGCCCGTGAGGCACAGCGGGGCCTCGACGCTCGTGTCCCGGCCGGCCGCGAAGCGGTTCACCAGCTCGACCAACTGCGGCACGAGGAAGGTCTGGTCGATGCCGTGGGCCTCGATCCGCGCCCAGTAGTCCCGCGCGGTCGACACCGTCAGCTCCGGCAGGACGACGACGGTCGCGCCGAGGACCGCGCCCCAGGTGTGGTGCAGGTTGATCACCCCGGATCCGGACATGCGCATCGAGCGGGCGATCCGCCGGACCGGTCGGCCACTCAGCCGCTTCGACGCGGAGGCGTTGCCGAGCGTCCCCTCGTACAGGCGCTCGTGGGTGAAGACGATCGCCTTGGGGTCCCCGGTGCTGCCCGACGTGTAGCCGATGAACACGGCGTCGGCCGGCGCGTCGGACGGGCCGGCGGGGGCCAGCGGCGCGACGGACGGCGGTGCGCCCGTCCCGCCGGCGTCCAGGGTCACGCCGAACGCCGGTGTGCTGTGCGCCAGGACCGACGACGTCATCCGGTCGCCCCACTTCTCGTCCAGGAGGACGGGCGGGCAGTCGAGCTGCCAGAGCGCCAGCAGGGTCGGCACCAGGTCGGGATGGTCCTTCAGGACGAGGGACGTGACCTTGTGCGGTGTGACGCCCTGGTCGGTCAGCGCCTCCCGGATCTCCCCGGCCCGCACGCACAGGTCGGCCCAGGTCTGGACGGTGCCGGTGTGGGGCTCCCGCGCGTGGACGACGGCCGGATCGTCCGGCCGGGCCGCCGCGAGGTCCTCATGGCACCTGAGCAGCTCCCTCACGCCCCGGCGGCCTTCCACTCCAGGTGGTGCAGGCTGAGTTCGAAGCCGTTCCGGAGGTACGTGCGGTGGGCACGCCTGCGGTGGTAGCCGGTGTCCAGGTGGACGGCGCCGCAGTCAAGACGGCGCGCCTCGTCCTGGACGAAGCGGAGGACCGCGCTGCCGAGACCCGCCCCCTGGTGCTCGGTCAACGCGCCGAGGTCGTCCAGGTAGACGGCGCGGCCCCAGGCCATCGAGTGGACGATCCGGAAGCCCGCGGCGGCCCTGACCTCACCGTCCTGCTCCAGGAAGGCGATCCGGTAGGCCTCTGACTGCTGGACCTTCCAGCGCTCGACGAACTCGTCCTCCGAGGTGATGTGGGGCCGCAGTTCGCGGAACACCGGCCAGCACCGGCGTACGTCCTCCTCGTTCCGCGCGGTGTGGATCTCCCAGGTCATCGGCTCTCCTGACGTCGTGGCATCGGTTCACGGGTGGTGCGGGACGGCCGCCCGGGGGCCGGGACGGCCGTCGCCTGCGGCGCTCACGCCTGGGCGAAGACGAAGCCGTAGGCCTTGCGCAGGGTGGAGAGCAGTTCGATCCTCAGGGTCTCGATCTCGATCTCCTCGCCGCGCTGCTCCTCCAGGAAGTCGAGGAACGCCAGGGTCCCCAGGGAGTCGAGGACTTCGGTGGCGAAGAGGTCCGTGTCCGCGTGGACGTCCACGGCCTCGGCGCCGATCTCCCCCAGGAACGTGATCGCACTCGCCACGAATTCGTCTTCGGTCGGCACGGGAGCCCCTCTTTCGATGGTGTCGTTTTCTTCGGTGCGGTGCGGTGCGGTGCGGTGTGGTTGTGCGGTGTCGTGCGGTCTGTTGCGTATCGCGGCTCGGTGCGGCCGGGCGGGAGCCTGTCGCGGTCAGTTCACGGCGGTACGCAGCACCGCGTAGTGCTCGTACCGGGCCCGGTCCGACACCGCCGCCTGCCCGAGGGTGTCGAAGGCGTGGAAGGTGCCGGGGAACTGGTGGAGTTCCGTGGGGACCCCGGCCGCGGTCAGCCGGCGGGCGTAGGCGGCGCCCTCGTCCCGGAGGGGGTCGTACTCGGCCGTCATGACGTACGCCGGGGGGAGGCCGGACAGGTCCACGGCCCGCGCGGGCGCGGCGTACGCGCAGACGGCGCCGGAGCGGCCGGGGCCGAGGTAGTGGTCCCACATGTGGACGCAGTTGCGGGAGTCCCAGGCCGGGGTGTCGGTGAACGCCGCCATGGACGGGGTGTCCATGCGGTCGTCCGTGACCGGGTAGAGCAGCATCTGGAAGACCGGCGCGGGGATGCCCTCGTCGCGGGAGCGCAGGCACAGCGCGGCGGTCAGGGCGCCACCGGCGCTGGATCCGGCGACCGCGATCCGGGAGGTGTCGACGCCTTCCGCCGCGCCGGGGCCGAGGAGCCATCGGTAGACGGTCACGGAGTCGTCGAGGCCGGCGGGGTACGGGTGCTCGGGTGCGAGGCGGTAGTCGGCGGCGACCACGACGAAGCCGGTCTCCCGGCACATCTCCAGGCACCGGGGGTGCTCGAAGTCGAGGTCTCCGGAGAGGAACGCGCCGCCGTGGAGGAAGAGGACGGCGGGGCGGGCCTCGGTGACGCCGGCGGGCCGGTAGATCCGTACGGGCACCCGGCCGCCGGCTCCGTCCTCGATCACCGTGTCCCGGACCCGTACCCGTGCGTCGACCCCGGCCCACAGCCCGGCCAGCCGCGCCAGCCTCATCCGCCGGGCCGCCTCACGGCGCACGGCGAGCGGGTCGGCGTGGTCGATGCGCCGGTACAGCCGGGCAGTCCGCCGAAGTGCGGGGTCGATGGGGTGGGCGGGGACGGTGGGG
Organism: Streptomyces sp. NPDC093795; assembly: GCF_044764665.1. Classification (NCBI taxonomy): domain Bacteria; kingdom Bacillati; phylum Actinomycetota; class Actinomycetes; order Kitasatosporales; family Streptomycetaceae; genus Streptomyces; species Streptomyces sp. NPDC093795. Next base: position 56,648 of record NZ_JBIWIO010000003.1, on the reverse strand, counting down.
CGGGCAGGGTCGCCTGGATCGGCGGGAGCTGTGGGATGTGCGGGAGCTGTGGGACGGGCGACGTCGATGGGGCGGGCGGAGTCGGTCGGGCTGGCAGGGTCGATGGGATGGGCGAGGTCGATGGGATGGGCGAGGTCGATGGGATGGGCAAGGGCCGTCGTCGCCGGGTCGTCGTCACCGTGCACGCGTGTCTCCCTTCGGGCGCGGCGGTCGCCGCTGGTCCGTCGTGGGCGGGGTCGCCCGGCGGGCGGGCGCCGGGTGGCGCAGGACGAGGACGGTGGCTCCGTCCGGCCCGGCCTGCGCGGCCGCCCCGGGGGCGTGCGGCGGCTGCCAGCCGAGCGTCTCGGGGCCGTAGGAGGTGTCCGCCGATACGACGCTGCCGGCGGCGACGTAGAGGAACTGGCCGCCCTCCCCCGCCTCCGGCAGGGCCACGATCGCCCCGGGGCCGCCGGTGAGCCGGCTGACCCGCAGGCCGTCCCGGGGGTCGTCGAGCAGCGTGACCACGCCGTCCGTGGCGGACGTGGCAGGCGTGACCGAACCGTCCGTGGCGGGCCGGGCCGGCGTGACCGAACCATGCGTGGCGGGCCCGGCCGGCGTGACCGCGCCGTCCGTGGCGGCCGCGGCCCGGTCACCGGCCGGTGGACGGGCGGTCGCGCGCGCGGAGGCGTCCGCGTGCAGGCTCCGCCCGGTGCGGCGGGCCGGCAGGAGGGCGCGGGATTCGGGCATGAACGCGGTCGTGTCGGTGGGTTCGGCCCGCAGGGTGAAGTAGCGCAGCGGCGGGTCGCCGCCGGTCAGCGGGCCGTAGACGGTGTGCGCGTCGGCGTAGTGGACGTCGAGTTCGCCGACCGGGCGGCGGCCGAACAGGGACCCCGGTGCGCCGCACAGGATCTGGAACTGGTCGACGGGGTGGAAGTGCGGCCGCAGGACGTAGTTCCGCTGCTCGACGAGGTACGCCTGAGGACCGCTCGCGGACGCGGCGCCGCCGAAGTAGTCGACGACCCGGCTGACCCGTCCCTCGAACATCACCCGGCGCCGGACCGCCTGCCGGGGGGAGACCCACCGCGGGTGCGTCACGGCCTCCCCTGCTTCCGGAGCATGGCCACGGTGAGCGCCGTGGACTGGACGAAGGACTTGATCTCGTTGCCGATGGCGATGCAGCGGAAGCCCTCCGCCGCGTACTGGCGTGCCGCCTTCGTGCTCTGCGCGAAGATGCCCGCGGGCTTCCCCGCCGCGGCGCAGGCCGCGAGGACCGTCCGCCGCGCCTCGTCGAACTCCGGGCCGGCCGTGCTGCCCGGCTGTCCGAGGTCCATGGCGAGGTCGCCGGTCCCGATGAACAGCACGTCGACGCCGTCCGTGGCGGCGATCTTCTCCGCGTTGCCCACGGCCTCGCGGCTCTCGATCTGGACCACGCACAGGACCGCGTCGTTCGCCTCCTCGAAGTACCGGGCGGAGGCGGTGAAGTACGCGCTCGCGCGGATCGCGTTGACGCCGCGCGCGCCGAGCGGCGGGTAGCGGGTGTACCGCGCGGCCTCCTCCGCCTGCTCGACCCGGTCGACCTTCGGCACCATCACGCCGCCGACGCCCAGGTCGAGGGCGTGTTCGATGGCGTGGCGGTCGAGGCTCGGCACCCGGACGATCGGCGTGACGGCCGAGCCGTTCAGCGCCTGGACCTGGTGGAGCGCGTCGGTCCTGGTCATCGCGGCGGCCTCCATGTCGATGACCGCCCAGTCGATCCCGGTGTACGCGGCGGCCTCGGCGAGCTGTGCGTTCCCGCAGACCAGGAACAGTCCATAGGCCGGGCCGTCGGCCATCGCCGCCCGGAGGCGGCCGTCCGTCCACGGAAGCGGGGGGCCTGGTACGGGACTCGTCATCGCTGCGGTCTTCTCCTGTCTGCGGTTCCGCGGTCCCGGCCGCCGGAATGGGCGGGCCCGGGTGACCGCGTACAAAGAATTCGAAACCCGCTCTTCCGGCGGCGTCCTTTCGAATGGGGTTTGGATCGTGCCATACCGCGGGAACGGCACACCAGCGTTCAACTGCTCCCTACAGCCTGCCGATTCAGGGCGTTAGGATGGTCGTCGATTCGGTGCGGATAGAATTCCCGCCGGGTCCAACCCTCCTGGTCAGAGCGGCACGAATAAAACACGTGAGCTGCCACCACCTGGCATCCGAGAGGCACAATGAATTCACCTCATCCCATGCCGATATCACCATTCGCCGGGATCGACAATGCCGTTCATCTCCGTACGGCGATCTCCATGGCGCCGGACACGAACTGTCTCAACGGGGTCCTCGAAGCCTGCCGCCGGCCGCTCGTCTACAGCCGCCACCACTGGCTCCTGTTCAAGGGCGAGTACCAGGTCCGCGCGGGCCTGCGCGGCGCGCTCGAAGCGGTCGGGGCACGCGCCCCGGGGGAGTGGGACGACGACGAGGCGGACCTCGTGCTCACGTTGTTCGCGCTCGACCTCTCGGCGGTCGGCCTCGACGAACTGCTCGACCGGGCCGACTCGTCCGCCGTCCGGGCCACGCTGCTCGAACGCCACGCGCTGTACGCGGGGGTGCTCGATCCCGCGGAGGAGCCGCCGGCCGCGCTGCTCGACCTCGCTCGCCGGGTGGCCGAGATGCGGCCGCTGTTCGCCGAGTCCCACGAGCCGTACTCGGTCATCGACGGACGTGCCTGGTACCGGACGGAGGGGCTCGTCCCACGCGGCGAGATCGACGCGGCCGTGCTCTCCGACGCCGTGGACGACGTCCTCCGTACCGAGTTCGGCGTCCCGCCGGGCGCGCCGGCCGGTGACAGGCTCCGCGAGGCCACCCGGACGGCGATCGCCAAGGACGGTGACAGCGCGGCGGTGCTCCGCGGCATCATGCGCGCCGCGCTCACCGACCCGGCCCTGCGCGCCGACCACGTCACCGTGACCTGCCCGCTGGGCGACATGCTGGACCGGCCGCACGAGATGACCACGAGCGACGCCTTCTTCACGGAGACGCAGCTGAGGGAGGGCATCGAGCTCGGCGACTACGCGGAGCGGCTCGGGCACGAGTCCGCCGACCAGCTCCAGCGCACGATCAGGGCCCGCATGCTCAAGCTCAAGCGGGGCGCGATCCGCAGCCTGTACGGCCCGGGCTGCATGCAGGGCCAGTTCGTGGAGAAACACGGCGGGCACATGGTGTTCCGCAACGAGGACGCCCACTACCGGGGCCACCAGAGCATCGGCTGTTCCAGCGGGGGCCGGGCCGCCTTCGCCCTGCGCTACCGGCAGGACGGCGACGAGCGTGAACTGACGCCCATGGTCGGCGACTTCCGCGTGGTGCGGATGAGTCACGACGAGTCGGAGACCTTCACCGCGGACGACCTGCGCCACGCCGTGCGCTACGGCGAGTGGATCCGTGCCGTCGTGGAGGAGACGTACGCCCTGGGCGCCGTGCTCCGCGCGGACCCGCCGAAGGCAGCGGCCTGACCGCCCCTCCCGCCGGGACACGCGCGGACCCCCACTCAGGAATGGATTGCGATGCGGATCTGGATCGACCAGGCGAAATGCCAGAACAGCGGACTGTGCGAGGAAGAGGCACCCGAACTGTTCGCCATCGGCGAGGACTTCCTCGCCTATGTGCGCCAGGGCGGCGAGGTTCTCGACCAGCCGGGCGGCGAGGCGAGTCAGGCGGAGGTGCCCGAGGGCCAGGAGGAACTGGCGGAGCTCAGCGCGAAGGCGTGCCCCGCCGGCTGCATCCACCTGGTCGGCTGACCAGCACCACCGCCGTCCCCTCCCCTCACCCCCGGCCCCCACCCCCCAACCACCGAACCCCACCCGATACGCCACTACCTCACGGAGAAGAAGTGACTGTCACCACCGACCGCCCGGTCGAGCCGCAGGAGCTGTCGCGCGACGAGGCGTACGACCGTGTGCACGCCCTGGCGCGCGGTTGCGCCGAGCACTCCGCGGTGCGCAACCCGTTCTACGACCTGTGGATCAGCAAGGAGCTCTCCGCCGACCAGGTGGAGCTCGTCGCCAAGAACTTCTACGCCCGGGTGCGCCGCACCCCGGTACGGATCGCCCTGGCGTTCCTCAACATGACCGACATCACGGCGCGCGCCGAGACCGTGGAGAACCTCTACGACGAGATGGGCAACGGCAACCCGTCGAAGGTCCACTCCGTCATCCTGCGCGAGTTCCTGGAGACGCTGCTCGCCCGCATCCGCGGCCACGCGGTCGACCTCGACGAGGTGGCCGCCCCGCTGCTGCCCTCGACCGTGCGGCTCATCGAGGAGAGCGAGAAGCTGTTCAACAGCCCGCATCCGCAGGAGGTCTGCGGCGCGCTGCTGGCGCAGGAGTGGCACGCGTACCCGCAGCTCGTGCAGATCTACGAGGGCATCCGCAACTACCGGCACCTCTTCGGCTTCGAGGAGTTCCACGAGAACTGCGAGTACTTCTACCTGCACATCGGTGCCACGGAGAAGGAGCACAAGGTCCACTCGCTGTCGACGGCCGCCAAGGCCTGCCGCTCGACCGAGGACATCGCGCACCTGGAGCGGGGCTTCACCGCCTACCTCGACCTGCTGGCCGACAACTGGACCGAGGTCCACCGGGAGCTCACCCGCGGCTGACCCGCCGGTGGCCGCGGTACGGGCGCGCCCGGTCGCGACCCGCACCCGGCACCCCGTAACCCCTCGCCCGCACCCCGCGCCCGCCGATGCGCTGGGTGCGGGGCGGGGGGCACGGATGCGGGCCCCACCGCGCCACCCCTGACGATTCCAGAGGAGCACGCCTGAGCATGACGAACGTCCTGCCCGCCCCGCCGCCGGCGCACGAGGTCCATCTCTCCGCCCTCGCCTACGAGCTGGGCGACCCCGTCGACATCGCGCTCCTCGACGACTCCGGTGTCGCGCGGCGGCTGGACGCGCTCGCCGCGGAGGGTCTGCGCCGGTGCCGGGTGTCGGAGCGGTCCGCGGCGCACCTCGGCGCGGCCAGCGCCCGCGCCACCCTGGCGGCCGCGGACGGCCACGTACCGGGCTCCCTCGTCCTCGCCACGGAGGCCCGGAGCCCCTCCCCCACGCAGATCCTCTGGGAGACGCTCCGGTCCGTGCCGCTGCCGCGCACCCCCGGCCTCGTCGTCGGCGGAAACGGCTGCGGCAACTTCGCGCCCGCGCTGAGGGCGGCCCGTGGTGTCCTCCTTGCGGAGCGCGTCCCCGGCGTGCTGCTGACCTTCGCGGACCGCCTCACCACCCCGAGCCGCTTCATGCCCGACGGCGACACCGTGATGAGCGACAGCGCGGCCTCCTGCCTGGTCACCGCCGGGCCGCCCGGGCGCCCGTCGTTCCGCGTCCTCGCCGTGGCAACCTCCGTCCAGGCCGACCTGGTCCCCGAGGAGCGGGTCCTGAAGGGCGCACGGACCATCATGAAGGCGGTACGTGAGGCGCTGGCCCGGATCAACAGCGGCATCCCGGAGCCGGAGCGGGGCTTCGACTGGTTCATCACCGGCAACTACAGCGCGACCACCCGCCGTTTCCTCGCCACGGCCGCCCAGATGCCCGAGGAGAAGGCGTACTCCCCCCACCACGCGTCCTACGGCCACTGCTACTCCGCCGACCAGCTCATCACGCTCGCGGCGCTCGAGGCGGACGGGCGGCTCACCCACGGCCAACGGGTCCTGCTGCTCGCGAGCAGCGCCCGCTCGTGGTCCCTCACCGCCCTCGAACGCGTGGACCCGGCCTCGGCGTGATGCCCCCACGGGTCCCACGCGTCCCCACCGACGGGCGGTCGGGCGGGCGGGCGGATGCACGACGGGGCTTCATCTTTCTGTGCCGGGGCCGTTCGGCGTCGCTTCTCCCGCCGGTGCCGTCCAGCCGGAGACCGTGGAGCCGTCGGGGAGACGACCCCTGAGGCGGACGGGGACATCCGTACCCGCGGCCTTGGCCGAAAGCACCGGTCCGCGGGCGGTGGCGGTGACGGCTCCGTCGACGGTGACGCCGGTCAGACGGCGGCTGCCCGCGGCGAGGAAGTACCGCGTGCCCGAGGGCGCCGTCCAGTACGCCCCGGCGAGGACGTGCTGGCCGAAGCGGCCGCACGCCGCCGTGTCCCGGAGTTCCGTCACGGTACGGGGCCGGGTTCCCGCGGGCCCGGCCGGTGCCGTCAGGGAGACGGAGACCCGGCCGCTCCCCTCCCAGGTGTCCACGCGGGAGCAGACCCACAGGGCCCGGCCGGCGCGTTCGGGCAGTGCCTGCTCCGCGTACTCCCAGCGGTTGACCGAGCGGACGCCGGTGCCGTGCAGGCCCGCGAGGGAACAGGCGGCGGGCGCCCAGGCCGCGAGTCCCCGGGCGCCGGTGGCCTCGCGCGGTGCCCGCGCCGGAGCGCCCGTACCCGGCCCTGGCGTCCAGGTCAGATGCACGGGGGTCAGCTCGCCCAGGTCCGTGAGCAGGAAGGCGTGGTCCTCGACGATCCGTGCGGAGGACGTCAGCTGGAGCGCGGTCACCCTGGTGCACCCGCCCGGCCCCTCGTACGGCACGGGCGCGGTGAGGCCGTCCGGGGTGACCGCCAGGGGACGGGCGGCGGTTCCGGGCGTGCGGAGGTCCCGTACCTCCGCCTCCGCGATCCACGGCGCGAGGAGGTACCGCGCCCGGCCCGGCGTGCGGGTGAGCAGCACGGCCGCGCCCGTGGTGACGTCGGCGTCGTCCACGCGCGCGAGGTCCAGGACGACGGGCCCGCGCCCGTCGCCGGATTCGGCGTACCGGACGAGCCTCCGTCCGTCGTACAGGAGCACCACTCCGGCGCCGTCTACCGTTCCCGCGTAGAGGAGGCGGGGTGGTTCGGCGGGCGGCGACGTGGACGTGCCCGGCGTGGCCGCGAGGCGCACGCCGGCGCCCGCCGGAGTGGGCGAGAGCCGCACGTCGGCGCCCGCCGGCATGGGCGAAAGCCGCACGTCGGCGCCCGCCGGCATGGACGAGAGCCGCGCGTCGGCGCCCGCGCCCCGGGCCCAGGCGTCCAGGGCGCGCCGCAGCAGGGCCGTGTCTCCCGTCCTCGCACCGCGCGCGGGCCAGGCGGTGAAGTCGACGCGTGAGGTGTCGGCCCAGCGCTCGGCGGGCGCGTGCTCCAGCGCGGCGGGGTCGAGGGCCCGGGCGAGGGCCGCGGCGGCGAGGGCGGTCGACGATCCGGTGGATGCGTGTTCCGGTTCGTTCCCGGAACGGAGTTCGACCGTCGTCACGGCGGCCGTCGTGACGAGGAGCACCGCCCCCGCGAGCGCCGCGAGCCGCACGCGCCGGTTGCGGCGCAGCAGGTCGGTGGGGCGGCTGTGGACGGTGCAGGGGTTGAACTCCGCGCTGCTCAGGAGGGTCGCGATGTCCGTCCCCGGCGCGGAGCCGAGCCGCTCGGCGGCACGCAGGGCGGCATCGGGTTCGGCGACGCCCGCACGGGCGAGCAGGAGGCCGACCGTTTCCTCGGGAAGGCGTTCGAGCGTACGGAGGGCGAGCGCGGCCCGCGTCTCGGGCGCGGCACCCGCCAGGGCACGGTCGAGGGCGAGTTCGTCGGAGCCCCCGGCGCGGGGGAAGAGCCGCAGGCCGATGACGAGCGGCAGCCGGACGGCCGGGGCGAACCGTCGCGGCGGACGCAGCGCGGCCCGTACGACGGTCTCCCGCAGCCAGGAGTACGCGGGCCGCTCGCCGCCCCGCTGCCCGGGAAGGAAGGCCGGGGGCTGGGGCGGGGCGGGCTCGGGGGCGCGTGTCTCCGGAGGCGGGACGGGCTCGGGGCGGCGTGTCTCCGGAGGCACGGACGGCGCGGACCGAGCCGAGGCCGGAAGGTGGGGGCGGAAAGGGGGTCGGAGACGGGGTCCGCCGGCGGATTTCGAGAGCGTCCGCTGTACGACGGCGTGGGCGGTCAGGACCCGCCGATGGCGGCCGAGCGTCGGCGGCAGGATCAGGTACGCGAGGCGGACGAGCCGCGGATAGTTCTCGACGAGCGCCGCCTCGGCGTGCTCACGGGCGGGACGGCCGACCGATATCGCGGTGCCGGTGGTGACATGACGGGACAGCAGCATGACCGGCCAACGATCCCAGGACGGCGGCGTCACCTCGTAACTGTGACCGTACGACTCCCCCGAGGGCGGGACGACGGCGGGAAGCCGTTCCGTCCCGACCGGCCACCGGGGCCGTGCCGGGCAGGTCCTCTTCGGTCCTGTCCGCCACGGCCCCGGCTCCGGCTCTGTCTTTCACGGAAGGGCGGGTGTCATCCCTCGGCTCGCCCCCACATCACCCCGGCTTCCGCGCGCCGACCCCGGCGGTGCCGAGGGCGTTCGGGTCGTTCGCGGGGCAGCAGGGCCACCGCGATCAGCAGAGGTACGAGGACGAGCAGGGAGAAGGTCACGCTCCCTCCCCTGCGAACTCCTTTCCGAGGCGGGCGCGTCGGCGCGAGGTGGGTGGAGAGGCGCCCCAGGCGGCTGCGCGCAGCCGCTCCATCGCCGGAGTGATGCCGGTCAGCCGCAGTTTTCGGCCCCGGTCCGTCCAGTCCGTGAGGATCCGCAGGAGAGCGGAGTCCGCGAAGGTGACACGCGAGGTGTCGAGGACCAGACGGTGGTAGCCGTGGACGGGTGCGACGGCGAGCATCACCCTCAACGGCCCCGCGCTGTGGTGGTCGACCTCACCGTGGAGTTCGACCCGCAGGGTTTCCGCGTCGGGAGTGGTGCAGGAACGGACGCTTATGGCGCAGGGCGCGGAGTCCGCACCCTGGTCCAGCGGTCCGGCGCCCGACGGGGCGGATGGGGTGGAAGGGGCGGTCAGTATCGGAAGGTTGCCAGCGGTACTCACACCGAGGCAACGGGGCGGGGGCGGCGGACGGCACGCGGGCTCACCCCGCTGGCCCGCGGATGCGCACGTGCGGGGGAAAGGAGTCACTCGTACGAGCCATGGGCGCACCTGTCAGGGAGGTGCGCAGGAGGTACGGGGGAGCCGGCAGGACCCACGAACCAGGAGCCACGAGCCGCGAACCGGGAGCCGCGAACCGGGAGCCGCGAACCGCGAACCGGGAGCGACATCCGGGGACGAGCACGCGGCGGGGCCCGTCACGTGGTGTCACGTGACGGGCCCCGCCTCCCCTCGGACCGGCTGGGCGCCCCGCTCCGGCCCCGGCACCGGCCCGGCTCTGAGGCCCCGGCTAGCGTCGCCCCTACTTGGGCATCAGGACGGTGTCGACGATGTACACGGTGGCGTTGGCCGTGGGGACGTTGCCGCAGACGACCTTCGAGGAGTCGTTGACGGTGTACGCCTCACCCGAACCCTCCGTGGTGAGCATGCCCTTCTGCAGCGTCTCGAAGGAGCCGTTCTCCAACTGCTTCGGCGTCAGCTTCTGGCCCACCACGTGGTAGGTGAGGATCTTCGTCAGCATGTCCTTGTCGGCCAGGACCTTGTCCAGGTCGGCCTTGGGGATCTTGGCGAAGGCGTCGTTCGTGGGCGCGAACACCGTGATGTCCTTCGCGTTGTTGAGGGTGTCCACCAGGCCGGCCTGCTTGACGGCGGCCACCAGCGTGGACAGCGCCGGGTTGTTCGAGGCGGCCGTGGCGACGGGGTCCTTCGCCATGCCGTCGAAGGAACCGGCGCCGTCCTTCGGCACCGAGGCGCAGCCAGGGCCGAACGGGCCGTCGGCGGCCGAGTCCGTCCCGGTGGAGGGCGTGTTCTCCTGCGCCGGGGGCGCCGCGGACGTGGCCTCGGAACCGGCCTCGGTGCTGGTGTCCGAACCGGAGTCCGAGCAGGCGGCCAGGGAGAAGGGCAGCGCTGCCGCGGCTGCCACGGCGACGGCGGCGCGACGGAGGCGAAGAGCGTTCATGAGGAGAAACCCCTTGAATCGAGTGCGCGGGAAGAGGCGCACAGGGAGTAGGAACGGCACGACCACCCCGGCCGGGAGTGCGGTGACGCGTTCGGACCACCGGCGGGGAACTCCCCACCGCGGCCCTGTTGTCGTAGGTGTTTCGGAGCCCACGGCCTCGCGGATGGGTCTTTCACCCGTTCGGGTGAGAAGGACCGCGCGTTAGGCTGTGGGGTGCTTCCGCGAACCCTCCTCACCAGCGCTTCTCTCGCGCACGCCGCTCTGCGCACACATGTCGAAGGGGGCCGGGAGTGGCTGCTCCTGGTGTGGGCGCCGGGACCGGGCGTGCGCATGGTGTCGAGCGCCGTGCTGGGCGGAGGCATAGGCGCGCGGGGGTGGGTGCTCAACGCCCAGGTGCCGCCCGGCTACGACCGGCGTGACCCCGTGGCACACCTCCGCGATCTGGCCTCGGACGCGGGGCTCGCAGGACCCGGCGTGGGACTGATGACGGCGGCCTGCGTCGCGGACCGGCGTCACGCCGTGGACGGCGGCGCCGAGGCGCTGGTCACGGCAGGAATCGGGGTACGGGGCTGGGCCGCCGCACCGGGAAGCGGAAGCGTCGCCGCCCCGCGCCCCGGGACGATCAACATCATCGTGTCGCTGCCCGTGGCCCTCACGGACGCCGCGCTCGTGAACGCGGTCGCCACCGCCACCGAGGCGAAGACACAGGCCCTGGTCGAACTCGGAGCCGACGCCTCCGGCACGCCCACGGACGCCGTCTGCGTGGCCGCCCCTTCCCCGTCCGGAGGCGAGGCCGAACCGTTCGCCGGTCCGCGCTCGGTCTGGGGCGCACGACTCGCCCGCGCGGTGCACCGGGCGACGAGGGAGGCCTGCGAGGAACTGCTGGCCGCCGAACGCCGGGTTCCACCGATCACCTGAGGAACGCGCAGAGAAGCCCCGCTCGACTATCCCGACTCGCATCGTTTGTGCGTCGTAATGTGGGAGTCATGGCCGATACGGGGCATGGCATCACGACGGGGGCGGTCGCCCGGCACCTCGGGGTGTCGCCGACGACGCTGCGCTCATGGGACCAGCGGTACGGGATCGGTCCGGCCGCGCGGGTGGGTGGGCGCCACCGGCGGTGGGCGCCGGCGGATGTCGCCATGCTGGAGGAGATGTGCAGGCTCACGGCCTCCGGTGTCCCTCCCGCCGAGGCGGCGCGGGCGGCCAGGACGGGGCGCTCGCGCCCCGGCGAGAGCGCCGGGACGGGGGCCCGCCCCGCGGCCCCATCCCTCCCCGAGGTACCGGGACCGGGCCGAAGGGAGACGGGGACTCTGGTGCCCCGCGCCGCGCCCCGACAGCCGGGCTCAGGAAACGGCCTTCCCCTCGGCGACGTACGCCGGGAGTGCCGCGGCCTGGCCCGTGCCGCCGTACGACTCGACGGCCCCACCCTCGACATCCTGCTCCGTGACGCCGTGGCGGACCACGGCCTCGTCACGGCCTGGGAGGAGGTGATGGCACCGACCCTGCACGCGGTGGGACGCAAGTGGGAGTCCTCAGGGGACCGCTACGTCGAGGTGGAACATCTGCTGTCCTGGCATGTGTCGACCGCGCTCCGGCTGGTCACGCCCGCCGGCCCCGGCCCCACGGCCCCGGTCCTCCTCGCGTGCGTCCCGGCCGAGCAGCACACCCTGCCGTTGGAGGCGCTGGCCGCGGGCCTCGCCGAACGCGGCCTGCCCAGCCGCATGTTCGGCGCGGCCGTCCCCGCCGAGGCGCTCGACGCGGCCGTACGACGCACGGGCCCGGCCGCGGTCGTGCTCTGGTCCCAGGCCCGCTCGACCGCGAGCCACGCCCTGGCGCAGCACGTCGCCGCGAGTTCCTTCGGCGTGAAAGGGGCGCGTACGCACCCCCTGGTGATGCTCGCCGGACCGGGCTGGGCGGGCCGCACCGTACAGCCGGGCATGCTGCGCCCCGGCGGCCTGAGGGAGGCACTCGAAACCCTCTCCCGGCTCACCACCAAAACCGAGTCACCGGTCCCGGAATGACCGGATTACGGGGTGGCGGGGTGACGGGGCTAGAGCGTGGCTCTTTGATCAACGGATCAGTTGATCGGATGTGTCCGTACCGTTAGTAATCACTGATGCGAGGGGGGACCGGGTTGAGCCGCTGATGCCGGCTGATCCGGTTCGTGGACGACGGTGGGCGAACCACCGCCGAACCCTGGAAGCCATCGCGTGGAAGTACCGCACCTCCTCACCCTGGCGTGACCTGCCAGAAGAGCTCGGTCCCTTTCACACCGCGCACAAACGGCTGATCAGATGGGCCCTCTGTCCATCCATGTCACTGCGGGCCAGGCCGGTGACGCGCCAGCCTTCGAGGCGGTCATGGCCGGCATCCGGATTCCACGAAGTGGGGTCGGCAGACCAAGAACCCGGCCCCCGGTTGTCCTTGCTGATCGCGCCTATTCCTCCCGCGCGATCCGTGGGCAGCGGTGGTCCCGGTCTGGAGACACCCGTAGCATCCGCCTGTGACCGAGAAAATCAGGATGGCAGGCGACGGGCATGACACAGAGACCGAAAGGGAGATTTCCTGGCGGGCCAAGTCCGTCGGGCTCGCAGCGTTCGACATAGACGACGCCGAACTCATGCATAGATGGAGATCCGACCCCGTAGCCGCCTACCACATAGGCATCTGGCCACGCTCACTCACCGCCGTGCGCGAGCGCATCGAGCGTGACATCGAGGACGACGATCGCGACGACTTCCTCATCTACCCTTCCGGTGGCGCCCCTGTTGGCTACGTCGCACTGACCAGCCAGAACATCGTCAACGGCACAGCCCAGGTCGAGCTGATGCTCGCTGCTCAACATCGCGGGCAAGGCCACGGCACCGCTGCCCTGGACGCCGTGGTGGACCTGGCCTTCGGCGAACTTCCGATGTATCGGCTCACGGCGGAAACGCACACCGACAACGCCCCCGCGCTCGCCGTCCTTGCCAAGTCCGGCTTCACCCAGGAAGGAGTCAGCCGCGCCGCCTGCCTCCACTGCGGCCGCCGCCACGACCTCGCCGTGTTCTCGCTGCTCCGCCCCGAGTGGGAAGAGCTGAACCGTCCTCGTGCCTGGGACGTCTGACCGGTCGGGCGCTTGTTCAACACCCAGCCCAGCCAGGCGCCAAACTCCTCAGAGCATCAAGGAGACAGGCTCTAGGCGGCCGCTTTGTCTGATCGTCGCCCTAGGCATCCGGAAACCAGGAGCGACCCTGGGCCCAGTGGGTCACCCACCCTGCGAACCCGGGCGTGCCCGGCATCAGGGAAGTGTCCGGCCGGGTACCGAAGGGCATAGCGCCGTTCTCGTCGATCAGCCAGACATGACCGCGCTGCGGGCCGGTGACGATCAGGTGCCAGTACATGCCGCAGCCGTCGGTGCCCAGCAGCAGTGAGCCGTGGTCGAACACGGGGCCCATCCGGGCCTCGAACTCCTGCTCCGACAGCGCGTCTTCTTCTTCCTCCCACAGCCATGCCGCCGTGAGCGGAAAAGGCTCGGCAAACAGTCGCTCGGGGCGGTCCGAGCCCCAGTCCGAGGGCGTTTGCGCGAGGGGCAGCAGACCGTAGTAGGGCGGTCCAGCGCGCAGCCCGTCGCAAATCTCCGCCACGAACGTGCGGTACGGCTCCGGGAGCACGATGCCGTGCTCCCCCTCGAAGGACCGCACCGCCTCCCAACCAGCCGGCGGCACCGCCTCGAGACGGGACGCGAAGATCTCGCGGAGGGCGGCCAACTCGGCAGGGACGCAGGTTTCCGTATTCATGCCGGTCATCATGCAAGACCCGAAGGAGACGGCCTCAGGCGGTGTCTCTTTGATCGGTCGGTCGGTTGATCGGATGTATCTGTCCGGGACCCGCCCCCGTCCGATCCGGGACCATCTCCGCCGGCGCGAAAATCTTCCCGTCATTCCCCAGCCGTCCGACCAGGTGGCACACCCCTCCCCGCCAACTCATCTGGGCACGGCGCTGACGAACAGGGATGACGATCAGCTGTCGTAGAAGAACAACTCGAGATCCTCCATGGACCCCCGCCCGGTCAGAAATGAAGGCCGACCCCTCCAAGAACCAGCGGATCAAAGAGTCACCTCTACGCCACTCCACAACCCCTACGCCGACCGCTTCGAGGTCAGGACGCCGATCTTGTCGATGCGGTGCTCGGGATTCCCCTGGGCGTCCCGCCAGAAGTTGCCCGCCGCGTCGTCCTCGGGCGTCGCGCAGGTGGAGAGCGTGATCATGGCCCGGGTGGGCTTCTCGCCGGGTTCGCCCGGCACCGCGGCCCGCTGCTCGGCGAGCGAGCGGGCCGATCGGAAGGACGTGGTCCGGGTCTCGACGATCTCGTACGTGTAGACGGTGGCCTCAGCGGTGACGTGCACCTTGTCCCCCACCTCGACCGAGGGCAGCTCGCGCAGGGGCCCGCCGGCTGAGAGCCGGTGGGCGGTCACCAGGTAGTTGCCGATCTGGCCCGGCCCCACGCCACCGCGCTCGCCGTGGGGACTCGCCGCCACGCCACGATCCTGGATACGGGTGCCTGCGGGGTCGTCGGTCGTGCCCTCGTACGGCACGACGTCCAGGTCCTTGACGCCGATCGACGGTATGGACATCTCGGCGACGACAGGCCCCCGCGGCGAGGGAGCCTGCGAGGTCACCGGAGTGACCGAAGGAGCGGCGGGAGGGGTCTTGACCGAGGGGGCCGACGACGTGGCCGAGGGAACCACCGAGGTCGGGCCGTGCGCCCCCGCGGACGGCCCGCCACCGCCCGCGCAGCCGGCCAACGCGGCGACGACCGCGACCACTGCGGCGACAAAGGCGACCAGGGCCCAGCGAGGCCCCCGGCCTATGTGCAGGCCCTTCCGGAGAGACGCGCCACGCTTGGCACTCATACCCCAAGGATGGCCCACTCCGCACGCCCCGGCACCCCTGCCCCTTCTCCTTCCGGATCGGCGGCCTGTCCCCGCAGTCGGGACGGGTCACCCCGGCGTGCTGACTCAGCAGCCTGCAGCACGCGGGCCACCGTTTGAGCACGACTCGACACGGGTCCTAAAGGGCGAAAGAAGGGCCCGCCGGCCCCTCCCCCTTGATGGCGGAGGGCTCCGGGGCATCGGGCGCGGATGCCGATGTGACGACCGTGGGCTCGGCGACCACTGTTTCGGATGCGGTCACAGCGACGGGGGCGGCTATCGCGGCGGCGATAGCTATGACGGCGGTGGCCCGCAGGGTCCACTTCAGCACGGTGAGGCTCCGATCTCGGCGTGTGAGGACGTACGCCTTGATCGTCGCCGCCTACCCCGTGCCCGAACATCATCCGAAGGTCGCGACCGTCTCGGCCGCACGGGGGAGGCGGCCACTGGGCACCTCCGGGGTGCATCACCGGCTACCGGTGCTGTCCCCAGTCGGTCCGGGTGAGTTCGTACTCGACTTCGCCGTGCTCGGATCCTTCGATCGCCTCGGGCCAGTCCCCGGTGAAGTGCCGCAGGAACCGCAACCCTGCCTTCTCCATCACCCGGCGGGATCCGATGTTCACCGCCATCGTGTTCGCGGTGACCCGCTCCACTCCGAGGTCCGTGAACCCCTTACTGATCAGGGCCCGCGATCCCTCCGTGGCGTATCCCTTGCCCCAGGCAGCCTGGTTCAGCCGATAGCCGAGTTCGACCACGGCGGCGCTGTGATCGTCCAGAGGACGGAACTCGAACCAGCCCAGGAAGGTTCCGGTGGCTTTCTCCTCAGTCGCCCAGTAGCCGTGGGTGCCGAGGCACGGGTAGTCGTGCAGGAGCCGTGGCAGGGTCTGCGTCTCGATCGTCTCGCGGCTGGTCGGCTTGCCGCCGTTGATGAAACGCATGACGTCGGGGTCGTTGTCCAGTGCCAGGAGGTGGTCTGCGTCAGCGTGGGTGAACGGGCGCAGGACGAGCCGTTCGGTCTCCAGGAAGGCATGCATGCCGCAATTTTTACTACCGACAGTCGGCCCCGCCATCGGATATTCGCAGCGGTGGCTTCGTTCGCTTCTAGGGGCCATGGCTCATTTTCCGTGGACGGCTGACTGACCGTAATGTCATGTGCTCGCGACGTCGGCCAGTATGACCAGCAGGGAGGGGCTGCATTGAGCCAGTACCACGACATGGGTGACCAGACCCTGTGGAACCCGTCCAACGGGGCCTCCCGGCTGTTCATGAGCCAGGTGAGCGTCTACCAGGCCGAACTGGGCATGCCGTCCGGCATCGGCCCCATGCGGGCTGACGAGTGCCAGATCGACCCTCGCATGTTCAAAGAGTTCGTCGACGCCCTGCTCGCGTGGCACCGGAGAACGAGTCACGCAGTCATGGCTGCCCTGTCCGAGGGGTTCGTCGCCACGATGCTGGTCCTGGCGGAGAGAGCGGGCATCGAGGTGCACTGGCAGCCAGCAGGCTTCGCCGAGGGCGGCGGCCTCAAGGATGTTCAGGTGCCGGCGGCCCCGGTCTCCTCTGAGGAGGCTTGGGCAGCCACCCTCCAGTGCAAGTCACGCGCGCTGGGCCGCTTCATGGCGGCCTGAGCCTGGCTCGCTCGCGACGTGCTCGGAATCCGGTTGACGTGCCCCTCGACGACGCCGGGTGAGCCCAGCCGTGACGGCATCACGGTCCCTGTCGATTCCGGCGGGAGCGAAGGCATCGGCCAAGCGTTCGACGGTGCCCCGTCATCATTGCGATCAGAGGGCGCCGACAGTCGTGACTCGTAGGTTGGGATGGGGCCGACCGGATTCGAACCGGCGTCCTCCCACACGCGGTGAAGGCGCGACAACCGCTGCGCTACGACCTCGGCCGAAGCTTTGGCCAGGGCACGAGTCAGAGACGGGTGTCCTGTCCCGTCGCCTCAGCCGTGCGACAGCAGTGCCGCGGTGAGTTCCGCCGCGCGGCGGTGCCAGAGGTCCGCGCAGCGGAGCATCGCGTGGCCGCCGGTCGGCATCGGGATGCCGACGGCGTCGGCGCCCGCCGCCCGTGCCCTTCGGACGAAGTCCCAGGACTCACGGGCCGAGGTGACACGGTCGGTCTCGTCGTGGAGCAGGTAGAGGCGCCGGCCGCCGAGATGGTCCACCGGCTCGTCGGCGGGGCACCACGGCGCCAGGGCGACGACCCCGCGGACAGCAGGGTCGCCCGCGGCGCGGAGTGCCGCACGGCCGCCCATGGAGTGGCCGATGAGGACGACGGGCACCGCTCCGGCCCGCTCCCGGAGGGCCGCGAGGGCGGTCTCCGCGTCCCTGGCCGCGTCGGCGCGCAGGCCGTTCCAGCCACGGTGGCGGTAGCGCACCTCGCCGATCAGTACGTCCCGGCCCCGTACCGCCCGGGTCACGGCCGAGGCGAAGGGACGCATCCGGAGTGCCGGGAGGTTCAGGGCCGGCGGCGGCTCGGGCCCGTCGGCGCGGCCGCCGTGGAGCAGCAGTACGGCCGCGGTGGGCGCGGGCGGCGCACTGCGGACGATCAGGGTGTTCGGCGTGCTCGGCTCGGAACGGCGCCGGGTACGGCAGGTCATCGCTCGTCCGCCCCGTTCCTGCGCCGGGGTGCCGGCCGGGGGGAGAACCCGCTCGTGTAGGCCGCGTATCCGGGCCGCTTCGCCATGTGGGCCTCCAGAAGTCGTTTGCCGCTTCCCCGGATGAGCAGGGCGCTCATGACGAGGGGGGAGACGACCGTGAGGGCCGCAGTCTGCCAGGTCGCACAGGCCGTCAGGTACAGACCCCACCAGACGACGGAGGCGCCGAAGTGGTCGGGGTGTCTCGTCCAGCTCCACAGCCCTTGGTCCATGATGCGCCCTCGGCGGCCGGTACGCCGTTGCCTGGACCGGCGGCGAGGACGAAGGTCACGAGCAGGACGGCAAGCGCGACGTCCCCGAGCACGGCCAGGTTGAGACGGGGGCCGCGAAGGAAACGCAGGTCGCCGAAAGAAGGATGCCGTGGACGAGGTCCTGGTGAAGGCGGTCAAGGTGGGCTGCCCCCAGCAACCAACAGGCCCTAAGCGGCCGCCAGGCTGCGGCGCATCCGCTGAAGTCCCCGGCGGGCGTGGCTCTTGACGGTGCCCAGGGGCATGCCGGTGCGGTCGGCGATCTGCACCTGGGTCAGGTCTCCGAAGAACGCGAGGGTCAGCACGTCACGCTGGACCCGTGGCAAACGGGCCAGTTCGCGGGTGACCACGAGCCGGTCGAGGACGTGCTCGGGCCCCTCGCGCGTGCTGGTGGGCGGTGTGAGAGCCGCGCCCGCGGCGGCGACGATGTCCAGGCGGCGGGTCCGGGCGGTGAGCGCGTCGGCGGTCTTCCGCCGCGTGATGCCGACCAGCCAGGCGGGCACGGGGCCGCGCTCCGGGTGGTACCCGGCCCGGCCTCGCCAGGCGGCGAGGAACACCTGCTGGGTGACATCCTCGGCCTCGCGCGGATCGCCGAGCGCGCGGGCGGCGAGGGTGTGGACGAGCCGGGCCCAGCGCCGGTGGGCGAGAGCGAGACAGCGCTCGTCGCCCCGGACGAGCCCCCGGCCGATCTCCTCGTCCGAGAGCACGTCGGGCCGCACGGCCACGGAACCGGGGACGGGGGTGGGGACAGGGACGGCGGTGGAGCCGACGGTCGCGGTAGAAGTGACGGCCGCCGCAGAGGTGACGGTCGCGGTAGAGATGCGGGTCGCGGTGACGGTCGCGGTCGCCGCAGAGGTGCGCGTCGCGGTGACAGTCGCGGTAGAGGTCATGGCCGTGCTCCTCCTCCCGGGGCTCGGTGCTCCCGGCTCCCTCAGCGTCCGGCCACCCGGGAAGGTGGATCAACTCGCATCGTTTGTGCGTCGTATTGGACGCCGTCGCAGGACCTCAGTCCCTGCCCCTGGCCTGCCGGAAGCGGCTCAGGCCGTCGGCGAGGTCGACGACCGGCTCGGGATAGTCGTACGCGGCCCGGTCCAGGCCCTTCAGCCGCCAGGGTTCGTGGATCAACCGGCCCGGCAGGTCCGCCAGTTCGGGCACCCAGCGTCGGACGTAGGCGCCGTCGGGGTCGTACCGCTTGCCCTGGAGTACGGGGTTGAGGACCCGGTGCGGCCGGGTGTCGGTGCCCGTCCCCGCCACCCACTGCCAGTTCATCTGGTTGTTCGCGATGTCTCCGTCCACGAGGAGGGCGAGGAAGTGCCGGGCCCCCTCGCGCCAGTCGAGGTAGAGCGTCTTGGCGAGGAAGGAGGCGGCGAGCAGCCGGCCCCGGTTGTGCATCCAGCCCTCGTGGGCGAGTTGCCGCAGGGCCGCGTCGACCACGGGGTAGCCGGTGCGGCCCTCCTTCCATGCCTTCAGGTCCGCCTCGGCCTCCCCGCCCCTCCGCCAGCGGTCGTGCCGGGGCCGGTAGTCCTCGACGGCGATCTCCGGCCGCGCGGCGAGCACCTGCTGGTGGAAGTCCCGCCAGCACAGTTGCCGTACGAAGGCCTCGGCGCCCGCGCCGCCCCGGGCCCGCGCCCGGTGCACGGCCTCGGTCGCCGAGACCGCGCCGAAGTGGAGGTACGGGGAGAGCCGGGAGGTCGCGTCGCCCGCGAGGTCGTCGTGGATCTCCTCGTAGACGTCGGCATGCCGGGACAGCCAGGCTTCGAGCCTCCGGCGTCCCTCGGTCTCCCCGCCCGTGGCGAGGCCCTCGGAGACGTCCGCCACGGAGGCGCGCTCCGGCAGCGGCTCGGAGCGCAGCTCCTGCGGCACCGGCACCTTCCTCGGTGCCAGGAGGGGCGCGCGGAGCGGTTCGGAGACCCAGCGCCTGAGGTACGGGGTGAACACCGCGAAGTGGTCGGAGCCCTGCGGTGTGACGTCGCCGGGCGGTACGACCGTGGCCACGGCGTCGTGTACGTAGAGCCGGCGCCCGTCGGACTCCAGGGCCCGCCGCAGCCGGGCCTCCCGGGCGCGGGCGAAGACGGAGTGGCCGGCGGCCATGTGGACCTCGTCGGCGTCGGCCTGTCGCACCACACCGCACACCTCGGCGACGGTGTCGCCGCCGCGCACGACGAGCCGGCCGCCGAGCTCCCTCAGTCCGGCGTCGAGGTCGGCCAGGCAGTCGGCGAGGAAGGCGAGCCGGTTGGGTGCCGCGAACCCGGCCCGGTCCACGGCGGGGTCACGGACGAACAGCGGTACCACCTCGTGCGCCGCGTCGACGGCCGCGCGGAGCGGCGGATGGTCATGGACGCGCAGGTCGGAGGTGAAGAGGACGACGGAGACGGTCATGGGGCCACTCCCGGGGGATCGTTCGCCGGACGGGCCGTGAGGCCGGACGCCCGACGGGCTGCAGTGTGGATGTGCCGCCCCCCTTCCTCGTACCGCCGACTCACGGATGCGGCGGCCCGGCGCCCCCGGGAGACCGGCCTCCGGAGGCCCGCCCCTCGGAGGGAGGCGAGGTGCCGCTGGAGGGAGGCCAGGTGCCCGCGGACGAACCGCTCCCGGACGAACGCCGCCCGGCCGCACGCCCCGCGCGCTTCTCCGCCGTCCGCGCGATGTTCCTCGCCATACCGCCGAACACGACGGCGTGGAACGGCGACACGCTCCACCAGTACGCCTGACCCGCAAGACCGCGCGGGTGGAAGAGGGCGCGCTGGCGGTACCGGGTCCGGCCCTCGTCGTCCCGCTCCGCGCGCATCTCCAGCCAGGCGAGCCCGGGAAGCCGCATCTCGGCGCGGAGCCGCAGCAGGGACCCGGGCTCGATCTCCTCGACCCGCCAGAAGTCGAGCGCGTCACCGACCCGGAGCCGCTGGGCGTCGCGCCGGCCCCGGCGCAGCCCGACGCCGCCGGCGAGCCGGTCGAACCAGCCGCGCACGGCCCAGGCCAGCGGGAAGGAGTACCAGCCGTTCTCGCCGCCGATGCCCTCGATGACCTGCCACAGGGCCCCCGGTCCCGCGTCGACGGTCCGTTCGCGTTCGTCCGTGTAGAGGCTGCCGCCCGCCCAGTCGGGGTCGGTGGGCAGGGGGTCGCTGGGGGCTCCGGCGAGCGAGGCGGAGCTCCACCGGGTGGTGACCCGGGCCTCCTGGACCCGCTGGAGGGCGAGCGTGAGGGCCTCGTCGAAGGGGACGGGGGTGCCGGGCGGGTCGGGAACGTGGTCGGCGATGTCGTGCTCGGCGCAGACCACCTCGTACCGCAGCGACTCGGCGAGCGGACGGGCAAGGGAGGCGGGGACGGGCGTGACGAGACCGATCCACTGGCTGGACAGGCGCGGGGTGAGCATCGGCACGGGCAGGATGAGCCGTCGGCGAAGGCCGGCGACCTTCGCGTAACGGATCATCATGTCGTGGTACGTGAGGACGTCCGGGCCGCCGATGTCGAAGGTGCGGCTGACGTCCTCCGGCATACGGGCGCTGCCGACCAGGTAGCGCAGCACGTCGCGGACGGCGATGGGCTGGACGCGGGTGCCGACCCAGCTCGGCGTCACCATCACGGGGAGCCGTTCGGTGAGGTAGCGGAGCATCTCGAAGGAGGCGGAGCCGGAGCCGATGACGACGGCGGCCCGCAGCACGGTCGTGGGGACGCCGGAGTCGAGCAGGATCCGGCCGACCTCGGCCCGGGAGCGCAGGTGCGGGGAGAGCTCCTGCTCGGGCACGTCCGCCGGGGTGAGCCCGCCCAGGTAGACGATGCGCCGGACCCCGGCGGCGCGGGCCTCCTCGGCGAAGGTGCGGGCCGCGCGCCGGTCGGTCTGCTCGAAGCCGTGCCCGGCTCCCATGGAGTGCACCAGGTAGTAGGCGACCTCGACGTCACGGAAGGCGTCCCGCAGGCCGGCCGCGTCGGTGACGTCTCCCCGTACGATCTCGACCTGGTCGGCCCATGGGTGGTCCCGCAGGTGGGCCGGAGTGCGGGCGAGGCAGCGCACGCGGTACCCGGCGTCGAGCAGCTCGGGGACGAGCCGACCGCCGATGTAGCCGCCGGCCCCGGTCACGAGGCAGAGCGGGCGACCGGGGGCCGCCCCGGGGTGCGTCGTCGGCATGCTGGGTACTCCGTTCCGTCCGGGATGCTTCGTCCCCTGGCGATCCTTCCCCCTCCGCGGCTCGGGCGGATGCGCGGGAGCGATGTCTATAGGCTGAACGCGTGGCCCGCAACGAAGACCGAGACGCTCCCGCCGCCCCCGAGGGCCCCCCGGGTGACCTGCAGAGCTTCGCCGTCGCGCTGCGACGGACGCAGGGCGAGATCAATCGTCTGGTGCACGGTTTCGCGCAGGCGCAGGGGCTGCATCCCACGGACGTACAGGCGCTGGCCGTCGTCCTGGACAGCCCCGAACCGCTGACGCCGGGGCGGCTGCGCGAGCACCTCGGACTCACGTCGGGTGCGGTCACGGCCTGTCTCGACCGCCTCGAGAAGGCGGGACACATCCGCAGGACCCGGGAGAGCACGGACCGTCGTGTCGTCCATGTGCGGTACGAGGACGGGGCGCGGGCCGCGGCCAGGCGGTACTTCCTGCCGCTCGCGGAGGCGGCGGAGCGGGCACGGGAGCAGTTCGACCCGGCCGAGCTGTCGGTGGCCCTGCGCTTTCTCAACACGCTGAACGACGAGCTCGGGGCTCTGCGCGTGCCGCGCCGCTGAGGCGGAACAGGATGCGTGCCTGCATGTGCCTGCACGCAGGCGGGCAGGCAGGCGTGCGTGCATCCGTCCCGCATGCGGTGACCGAAGGGGTGTCGAGAGCCGAGACACGCGCATGATAGAAACTCTCTCAATCATTGAGATAGTTAATGATAGAGATACAGTACGGAGCCCCCGATGCCGCCCAGTGCCCTCCGCCGGACCCGACTTCTGCTACCCCTGACGCTCCTCATCGCCTGGCTCGCCGTGGGCGGCGGGCTCGGCCCCTTCGCCGGACGTCTGGGCGAGGTCGCCACCAACGACCAGGCGGCCTTTCTGCCACGCAGCGCCGAATCCACCCGCGTCATCGAGGAGCAGAAGGCGTTCCGCCGGTCCGAGACCGTGCCCGCGATCGTGGTGTGGACCGCACGGGACGGCGGGCCTGTGCCCGCCGACGCGACGGCCACGGCGACCCGCTCCCTCGCACCGCTCACCGGGCGCGAGGGCATCGCGGGCCCTGCCTCCCCCGCACTGCCGTCCGAGGACGGCAAGGCGCTGCGCGCCGTCGTCGCGCTGGAACCGGACCTGGGTGACGCCCTGCCTACGACACTCGACACGGTCCGGGAGGCGGCGGCCTCGGTCCCCGGGACGACCGTCCTGATCGCGGGTCCCGCCGCCACCCAGGCCGATCTCTCCGGCGCCTTCTCCGGGATCGACGGCCTGTTGCTCGGCGTCGCCCTGATCGCGGTGCTGCTCATCCTGCTGGTCGTCTACCGCAGCGTCCTGCTGCCCCTGATGATCATCCTGGGGGCGGTCTTCGCCCTCGGCCTTGCCTGCGCCGTCGTGTACGTGCTCGCCGACGTCGGCGTCCTCAGGGTCGACGGCCAGGTGCAGGGCATCCTGTCCATCCTGGTGATCGGCGCCGCCACCGACTACGCACTGCTGCTCGCCGCCCGCTACCGCGAGGAGCTCACGACACCCGGGGCGGACCGCTTCGCGGCGATGAACCGGGCCCTGCGCCGCTCCTTCGAACCGATCGTCGCCAGTGGCGCGACCGTCGCCCTCGGCCTGCTCGCCCTGCTCGTGAGCGACCTGTCCAACAACCGGGCGCTCGGCCCCGTCGGCGCCATCGGCATCGCCTGCGCCGTCCTCAGCGCCCTGACGTTCCTGCCGGCGGCCCTGGTCCTCACAGGCCGCGCCGCGTACTGGCCGGCCCGCCCGAAGACCCGCCGCGAGGCCCCCGCGGAGACGGGGCCTGAGAAGACAGGACCTGAGAAGACTGGCCCCGCAGAGACGGGTTCCGCGCAGACGGCCCCCGCAGAGACGGGTCCGGCGAAGCCGGCAAAGACAGCTCCCGAGAACACCACCCCCGAGACGCCGACGCCCCCCGCCACCAAACCCGACGACGGCCACCCCCTCTGGCACCGGATCGCCGCCCTCGTCGACCGCGCCCCCCGCAAGGTCTGGGCGTTCACCCTCGCCGGGCTCCTGGCCTGTGCCGCCTTCGCTCCCGCCCTGAACTCCCGGGGCGTGCCCTTCGACGAGATCTTCGTCAACGACGCGCCCTCCGTCGCCGCTCAGGAGGCCCTCGGCCGCCACTTCCCCGGTGGCGCCGGCAATCCCGCGGTGATCATCACCGACGCGGGGGCGGTCGCGAAGGTGGTCGCCGTCGCCGAGGACGTCGACGGCGTCGACTCGGCGTTCCCGGTGGGCGCCTCGGGCCGCCCGGCGCCCGGCGCACCGCTCGTGGTCGACGGCAGGGCCCGTATCGACGCCACCCTCACCGCCGCCGCCGACAGCGACGCGGCACGCGAGACGCTCGCCCGGCTCCGTACCGCCGTCCACGCCGTGCCCGAGGCGAACGCCCTGGTCGGCGGCTCCACCGCCCAGCAGTACGACACCCAGCACACGGCCGCCCGGGACCGGACGCTCATCGTGCCGGTGGTCCTGGCGATCATCCTGGTGATCCTGGCGGCGCTGCTGCGCTCGCTCGTGCTGCCGCTGCTCCTCGTCGCCACCGTGGCCCTCAACTTCGCCGCCACGCTGGGCATCTCGGCGCTCGTGTTCGAGCACGTACTCGGCTTCACCGGCACGGACGCCTCCGTCCCGCTGTACGGATTCGTCTTCCTCGTCGCGCTCGGCGTCGACTACAACATCTTCCTGATGTCCCGGGTCCGCGAGGAGTCGCTGCGGCACGGGGTGCGCGAGGGCGTCCGGATCGGTCTGACCGCCACCGGCGGGGTGATCACCTCGGCGGGTGTGGTGCTCGCCGCGACCTTCGCCGCGCTCGGGGTGATCCCGCTGGCCTTCCTCGTGCAGATCGCGTTCATCGTCGCCTTCGGCGTCCTTCTCGACACCCTGGTGGTCCGCTCGCTCCTCGTCCCGGCGCTGGTACGGGACCTCGGCCGCGCGGCGTGGTGGCCCGGTGCGCTGAGCCGCCTCCCCGAGGATCGAGGCCTTCCCCGGGATCGGGGCCTCCACGGTGATCGGGGCCGTACCGACCAATCCGCCGGCACCGCCGCTCCGAAGTAGGGGCGCACCCGAGGACACGCAGGAGGGCACATCCGGTGAGAGAGCACGCACGCGTCGACGGAGGTCCGGCCCCGGACCGGGGCGGCGACGGTCTGCCCGAGCTGATGGTGCAGGTCGCCCGAGGGGATCAGGACGCCTTCTCGGCCGTCTTCGACCAGGTCTCGGGACCCGTCCTCGGCGTGGTCCGCTCGGTCGTGCGGGATCCCGCGCAGTCCGAGGAGGTGACCCAGGAGGTGATGGTCGACCTCTGGCGGTCCGCCGCGCGCTACCGGCCGGATCGCGGCTCGGTCCTGAACTGGGCGCTCACCCTCGCCCACCGCCGCGCGGTGGACCGGGTGCGCTCCGAGCAGGCGTCGTCGGACCGGGCCCGGCGGGTCGCGCTCCTCGAGCACACCCCCGCGTACGACGAGGTGACCGAGGAGGTCGAGAACCGTCTCGACCGCGAGCGCGTACGGCGCTGTCTCCGGGGGCTCACCGAACGCCAGCGGCAGTCCGTCACCCTCGCCTACTACCGGGGGCTGACCTACCGCGAGGTCGCGGAGCTGCTCTCGCTGCCGCTCGGCACGGTGAAGACCCGGATGCGCGACGGTCTCATCCGGCTCCGCGACTGCCTGGGGGTGACGGCGTGACCGGCGTCGACCTGCACACGCTGACCGGCGCGTACGTCCTCGACGCGCTGGACACGGACGAGGAACGGGAGTCGGTCGAGCGGCACCTCGCCCACTGCTCCGCGTGCGCCCACGAGGTCCGGGAACTCTCGGAGACGGCGGCGCGCCTCGGCCTGGCCGTCGCCGAGCCGGTCGCCCCCGCGCTGCGCGCCGAGGTACTGCGCCGGATCGCGGGCGTCCGCCAACTGCCGCCGGTGACCGTGCAGTCCGGCCGTACGCGCGCGCGTGGCCGCGGCCTGCGCCGACTGCCCCGCTGGGCGCTCGCCGCCTCGCTCGCCGGGACGGTCACGCTCGCCGGCTTCGCCGGCCTGCAGTACCAGCGGGCCGAGGAGGCCGGCGTCCGGGCAGCCCGTGCGGAGGCGAGCGCCGAGGCCGTCGCGGCGGTGCTCGCGGCGCCCGACGCCCGGGTCTCCACCGCGCGGCTCGCGGACGGAGCCGTGGGCACGCTCGTGCACGCCCCGTCCCTGGACCGGGCGGTGTTCGCCGCCGCGGGGATGCCGGCGCCGCCGGCCGGCAAGGTCTACCAACTCTGGTACGACGACGCCGGGACGATGCAGTCGGCCGGCCTCATGGCCTCGGGTACGACGTCCTCGACCACCCTCCTGGAGGGGTCGGCGAACCGATCCGCCGGGATCGGTATCACCGTGGAACCCGAGGGCGGCTCCCCGCGCCCGACCTCGGCGCCGGTCGCCACGATGGCCATGCCGAAGGCCTGAGTACGGGCTCCTCGGAGACCGTACGGCTCTCGATGCGCCCAACCTGTGAACGGGACACGGTTCGCACCCGTACCTTCGGGTGTCGAAGGTGTCGAACGTGTCGGACGTGTCGAGGCGTCGAGGATGTCGAGCGCGTCGGCACACACCGGTGCAGCGAGGGAAGAGGGGCAGCACATGAGCGGAGTGGCACGACGGACGGTGGTCGCCGCGGCGGGCGGCGCGGGCCTGGCGGCGGCGCTCGCCGCCTGCGGGGGCGGCGGCGCGGAGGACAAGAACCCGGCACCGGAGGGCACCGAGAGCACCGGGGGCGCCGCCCTCGCGCGGACCGGGGACATCCCGGTGGGCGGCGGAAAGATCCTCGCCGACAAGGGGCTGGTGATCACCCAGCCGAAGGCCGGCGAGTTCAAGGCCTTCTCCTCGAAGTGCACCCACGCGGGCTGCGCCGTGAGCAGCATCAGGGACGGGGTCATCGTCTGCCCGTGCCATCAGAGCCACTTCGACGTGTCGGACGGCAGCGTGAAGTCCGGCCCGGCGACCGCGCCGCTGCCGCCGGAGCCGATCCAGGTCGTGGGCGAGGAGATCAGCTTCGGCTGACGGCGCCACCGGCGGATCCGGTGGGTCCCGTGGATCCGGCGGAAGCGGCGGAAGCAGCGGATCCGGAACGCCTGGGTCTCGTTCTGGGGAGCTTCCAGCACTCCAGCACCTCGTCGGTCGTGGTGATCGTGGCGACGAGGGCGAGGGTGTGACGGATCATCGCGGGGGTGTAGTCGGCCGGCACCCCCGCGATGGCGTCGGCGGGGACGACCACCGTGTAGCCGAGGTTGACGGCGTCGAAGACCGCGTTGGGTACGGCCACGTTGGCGGAGACGCCGGTGACGATCAGCGTTCGACAGCCGAGGTTGCGGAGCAGCGGGTCGACATCGGTCCCGGCGAGCGGCGAGAGCCCGTGGAGACGCCGTACGACGAGGTCCTCGTCCGCGACCTGGATCGGTGCGGCGATCCGTACCGCCGTGCTGCCGCTGTGCTGCTGGACGGGCAGCCGGGCGGCGGCCCGGAACAGCCGGGCGTTGCTGTTGGCGCCCCGCCCGTCGGGGCGCCGCTCCGCGACGGCGTGGATCACCTGGACGTCCGCCTCGTGCGCGGCGGCGACGAGCCGGGCGACGTTGCGCAGGGCGCCCGACGCGCGGGCGACGGCGGCGAGTTCGGGCAGCCCGCTGTCCGGGCCCACGACTCCCTGCTGGCACTCGACGGTGAGCAGCACGACTCCGCCGTCCGGCCGGATGCGCTCCCCGAGCGGTTCCTTCGCACTCTGCCCCTGCCCCTGCCCCTGCCCCATGGCTTCTCCCCTTGCACCGGCGCGACTGGACCCTCATGCTTTCTGACGTCTCATCAGAAATCCAGAAGGGTGCGGACGATGACCGTCGCACAGCGCCGTGGACGCCGGATCATGATGACCCCGGCCGAGCTCGACTCCTTCCTCGCCGAACAGCGCACCTGCCGGATCGCGACCGTCTCCGCCGACGGCCGCCCGCACGTGAGCGCGCTCTGGTTCGCCTGGGACGGCTCCTCGCTGTGGCTGTACTCGCTGACGCGCAGCCGCCGCTGGGCCGAGCTGCGCGCCGACCCGAGGGTCGCCGTCGTGGTGGACGACGGCGAGGAGTACGGAGAGCTGCGCGGCGTCGAGCTTTCGGGCACGGTCACCTTCGTCGGCGAGGCCCCGCGTACCGGCGAGGCGTGCCCCGAACTCGACGCCCCCGAGCAGCTCTTCGCCGCCAAGAACTTCGGTCTCGACGCGATGCCGCACGACGGCCGGCACGCCTGGATACGGCTGACGCCGGACGCCTTCGCGTCCTGGGACTTCCGCAAGCTCGCCGCGCCCTGACGGACGGCCGACGGTCACGGTGCCCTGACGTACGGGCGACCGACGGTCACGGCACCCTGCCGGACGGCCGGCCGGTGAGCACAAAGCCCTGACGGACGGCCGGCCGGTGAGCACGGAGCCCTGACGGTCTACCGCAGACGGTCACAGCACCCCCAGTCTCAGCTCGCCAGCGGCTCGGCCGCCGCCCGCAGGGCCCCGACGACCGCCCGCACGGAGGGGCGGCGGCCCGCGTCGGCGCGCCAGGTGGCGTAGATGTGGCGGCGAACCGGCTCGCGTACGGGCACGAACACGACGCCGTCCGGCACCGGGCGGCCGAGCCGGGGCGTCACGCACACCCCGAGCCCGGCGGCGACGAGCGCCAGCTGCGTGTGGTGCTCCCCCGCGAGATGTCCGATGCGCGGCTCGATGCCCTGTGAGCGCAGGGTGAACATCAGCCAGTCGTGGCAGAACTCGCCCTCGGGCCAGGACACCCACTCCTCGTCGGCGAAGTCCAGCAGGTCCACCGCCTCCCGTCCGGCCAGCCGGTGCCCGGCGGGCAGGGCGACGTCGGCGGTGTCGTCGAGGAGATGGGCGCGCTCGAGCCCGCCGGGCACCGGCGCGCGCTTGTTGCTCCAGTCCAGGACGAGCGCGAGGTCCGCGTCGCCGCGCAGCACCGCGCGCACGCCCCGCTCGGGCTCCAGTTCCGTCGTACGGACCCGGAGGTCGGGGTGCCCCTCGCGCAGCGTGGCCAGCGCGGCCGGGAAGAGCCCCCGGGCCGCCGTCGGGAAGGCGGCGGCCCGCACCTCACCCACCACCTGACCGCGCTGGGCCTCGATGTCGGCCTGGGCCAGCTGGACCTGGGAGAGGATCCGGGCCGCGTGCTCGGCGAGCAGCAGCCCGGCGTCGGTCAGCCGCACGCCCCGGCCGTTCTTGGCGAGCAGCTGCTGGCCCACCTCCCGCTCCAGTTTGGAGAGCTGCTGGGAGACGGCCGACGTGGTGACGTGCAGCCCGTCGGCCGCGCCGCTGACCGAACCGTGCCGGGCGACGGCGTCGAGGGTGCGGAGGCGCTCCAGATTCAACATGTAAGCGATACTAAGGGAAGGGGTCGAGGAAATCTCGCTTGTCCTACGAGATCAGTCCCGTCACCCTGAGTACATGAGCCCCGCAGCCCCGCCCTCGCCGCCCTCCCCGCCCTCTTCGTCCTGGCGGGTCCGCTTCGGCGTACTGGCCCTGATCTGGGGCTTCAGCTTCGTCTTCATCAAGGTCGGTACGGAGGGCTTCGCGCCGCTCCAGGTCACCTTCGGGCGGCTCCTGTTCGGTACGGCGGTGCTCGCCGTCGCCCTGGTGGTGAAGCGCGACCGGTTGCCGCGCGGCGCTCGCGTCTGGGGTCATCTGACGGTCGCGGCCTTCCTCCTCAACGCGCTGCCGTTCACCCTCTTCTCGTACGCTGAGCTGACGATCCCGTCGACCCTGGCCGGCATCTGCAACGCGACGACTCCCCTGTGGGGGATGCTGCTCTCCCTCGTCGCGCTCTCCGAGGACCGCCCGACCCGGGTCCGCGCCGCGGGTCTGGGCATCGGCTTCATAGGGGTGCTCACCGTCCTCGGCGCGTGGCAGGGCTTCTCGGGCATCGACGTGACGGGCACCGCTCTGGCCCTGCTCGCGTCCTTCAGTTACGCGGTCGGCTGGATCTACGTCCGCAGGACGCTGAGCGGCACCGGCGCGTCGAACCTCTCCCTCGCCGGTACCCAGGTGGGGCTCGCGACGCTGCAACTGGCGCTGGTCACCCCGCTGTTCACCTCGATGCCGGAGAGGTTCGACCTCGTGCCGCTGCTCGCCGTGATCGCGCTCGGCGCGCTCGGTACGGGGTACGCGATGCTGCTCCAGTACGGCGTGGTCGCGGAGGTCGGCCCGACGACGGCCGCCATGGTCACGTACTTCATTCCGGTCATCGCGACGGCTGCGGGCGTCGCACTCCTGGACGAGCAGCTCACCTGGAACACGCCGCTCGGCGCCGCAGTGGTTCTCGCAGGCGCAGCCCTCACCCAAACCCGCCCGACACCCCCACCCACCCTCACTGCGGCAACACCTCCACGCGCCCCCGCTGTGGACACGCGCCCGGGCCCGGCAACACCCCCACCCACCCCCGTTGCGAGCCCGCGCCCCGACGCGGCAACACCCCCGCCCTCCCGCGTTGGGGGCATTCGTTCCGCTGGGGCGGAACGGGTGGGCACAACGGACGGCGCCCCTTGCCGGGCCTAGGCACCCTGCGCCCGAACCCGCACCCCGTGCACGCCGTACAGCCTGGTGCGGGTCCAGGCACAAGGGGCGGGGGCGCCGCCAAGGGCGCCGTCCCGTGCGCCCACCCGTCCCGCCCAGCGGGACGATTGCCCACACGGGGGGGGTGGGGGGGCGGCGGAAGCCCACACGGGCGGGGCCCCAGCGCCGGCACGGGCTAGGGCCCAACTCGTCGGCGCCCCGACAGTCAGCAGGCCCAACCCCGCGCCGCCCCCTCACCCATAGCTCCGCGCCACCACCGGCCCCACCGCCCCCGCCACCGCATCCGCCAACGGCTCCACATCCCCCACGGCAAGGCCGGAAACGGTGAGCCGCACCGCCGCCCCCGCCTCCATCCGGAACCGCGCCCCCGGCGCCACCGCCCACCCCGCCGCAAGCAGCCGCGCCACCGCGCCCGTCTCGTCGGCGACCGGAACCCACACGTTCATGCCACCGCGCCCGTGCGCCTCGACACCCCGCCGGGCCAGCGCCCGTACGAGTCCGTCGCGCCGCTTCCCGTAGGAGCGCGCCACGACGGCGGGATCCACCACCCCGGTCGCCCACAGGTACGCGACCGTCCCCTGGAGCAGGCGGCTGACCCAGCCGGGGCCGAGCCGCTGCCGCCCGAGCACCCGGTCGACGGTCTCGGCGTCACCGGTGAAGGCGGCGATCCGGAGGTCGGGCCCGTACGCCTTGGCGACGGAACGGACCAGCACCCAGGGCCCCTCTCCCCCGGCCAGCGGATGCAGCGGCTGCGCGACGATGCCGTGCCCGTGGTCGTCCTCGACGAGCAGCACGCCCGGGTGGCCGGCGAGGACCCGCCGCAGCTCCCGCGCCCGCCCCTCCGTCACACACGCCCCGGTGGGGTTCTGCGCCCGGTCGGTCACGATCACCGCCCGCGCCCCGTCCCGCCGGATCGCCCGCTCGACCTCCTCCGGCAGCGGCCCCTCGTCGTCGACGGCCATGGGCACGGGGCGCAGTCCGAGCGCGGGCACCAGGTCCAGGAGACTGCCCCAGCCCGGGTCCTCGACGGCGACGGCGTCACCCGGCCTGAGGTGGACGGCGAGGACGCGCTCGACGGCGTCGAGGGAGCCCGAGGCGACGCCGACGGGCCCGTCGGGCACCCCGTCCGCGTCGAAGGCGGCCCGCGCCAGCCTGCCGAACTCCTCGTCGACGGGAGCCTCTCCGTACAGGCCGGGCTGTTCGGCGTACCGCCGCGCGACCTCGGCGAAGGCCTCGCCGAGGGGTGGCAGCAGGGCAGGGTCGGGGCTGCCGTTGCTCACGTCGCGGACACCCTCGGGGGCCTCCACCCGGATGGTGCCGCGCGCGGTCGTCGCGGGGCGCGCCCGCACCCGGCTGCCGCGCCGTCCGTCGGTCTCGATGACCCCGCGCTCCCGCAGGGTGCGGTAGGCGGCGGCGACAGTGTTCGGGTTCACGCCGAGCGTGGCAGCCAACTCCCGCATGGGCGGCAGAAGTTGTCCGGGCTGCAAGCTCCCGACCCCCACCCCCCTCTCCACGCTGGCAGCAATGTCCGATGCGCGACGACCTTCGATCCGATATTCTCCTAGCACAAACACAAGTATGCACTAGTGCAATGAGGTACGCAATGAGCACCACCGCCGACACGTACACGCCGACCGACCGGACCGTGCCCACGCGCTCCCGCGAGCGTGCCTCGTACGACAAGGCGCTGGTTCACTCGATACTCGACGAGGCGTACGTCTGCCACCTCGGCTTCGTGCGCGACGGCGCGCCGGTCGTCCTCCCGACGCTCTTCGGTCGTGTCGGCGACCGCCTCTACGTGCACGGCTCCACCGGCTCGCGGCCGCTGCGCGCGGCCGGCGACGGCGTGGCGGCCCCGGGCCTGCCGGTCTGCCTGACCGTGACCCACGTCGACGGCCTCGTCCTCGCCCGCTCCGCCTTCCACCACTCCCTCAACTACCGCTCGGTCGTGGTGCACGGCACCGCCCACCAGGTCACCGACCCCGAGGAACGCCGCACGGCGCTCGACGCGCTCGTCGACCACGTCGTCCCCGGCCGCTCCGCCGACTCGCGGCCCGCGAACCCCAAGGAGCTCGCCGCCACGGCCGTGCTCCGGCTCGACCTGGACGAGGTCTCGGCGAAGGTACGCACCGGCGGCCCCAACGACGACCCCGAGGACCTCGCCCTCCCCTACTGGTCCGGCGTCATCCCCGTCCAGGGCGGCTACGGCCCGCCCGTCCCGGCCGAGGACCTCGACCCGACGGTCGGCCTGCCGGACTACCTGACGGCACTCTGAGACGCCCGGAAGGAGAGGCCCGGACGGCGACCCACCCCGCCCCGCCCCGACCAGCCGGCCCAACCTGACCAGCCGGTCAGGGCAGGGCCGCCGGCCCGACCCCACCCCCTACACTGCCACCGCCTCCCGCCGACGCTCAGCCGCCGCCGTCCGCGCCTCCGCGTAGGCAAGCCCCGTGACGGCGGCGAGCAGCAGCAGCGTGCCGAGCACGACGGCGGCGGTCAGCCGCTCGCCGAGCAGCGACACGGCGATCACGGCCGCGCTCACCGGCTCCAGAAGCATGATCACGGAGACCGTGGCGGCCCGGACGACCGCCGCACCCGCGAAGTACAGCGCGTACGCGAGCGCCGTCGGCACGGCCGCCACGTACACAAGGAGCAGCAGCACGCTCACGGGCGCGTCGGTGTGCGGGAGGAGTCCCTCCGCGAGCGCCGCGGGCAGCAGCCCGGCCGCCCCGATCGCGAACGCCCAGGTGGTGGTGGCCAGGGCGTCCGTTCGGCCGCCGCCGCGGCCGAGCCAACGGGTGAGCAGGGTGATCGCCGCGTACCCCGCCGCCGAGACGACCGCGAGGGCGACACCGAGCGGCCGTACCTCCGCCGCCCCGCCGCCCAGGACGAGGACGACGAGCCCGGCGAGCGCCCCGGTGACGGCGACGACGCCGCCACGGCCGAGGCGCTCGCCCATGGTGAGCCGGGCGCCGACCGCGATGAGCACGGGCCCGGCGCCCAGGGTGACGACGGTGGCGACCGCGAGGCCGGTGGCCTGGACGGCGGCGAAGTAGGCGCTCTGGAAGACGGTGAGGCCGATCCCCGTGGCGAGGATGCGGGCCGTCCGCCGGCCGCGCGGTTCCCGGGTCGTACGGGCGGCCTCGCGCCGAGGCCGCAGGGCGAGTGCGCCGAGCAGCAGGACGAGGCCGCCCACGCAGCGCCAGAAGGACAGGGCCAGCGGGCCCATGTCGCTGATGCGGAAGATCAGTGAGGCGGCGGCGCCGGCCGTGCCCCAGGCGATCCCGGCGACGATCAGATAGAGCAGGCTCCGCCCGACGGACAGGGCGGATTCCGAAGAGTTCGACACGTGACTTCTCCGTGGAAGACAGGAGGGAAAGGTGGTCGCTCAGCTCCGCGCGCGGGCAGCGACGAACCACTCGGGGGCGAGGAGTCGCCCGGCCGAGCCCGGTCTTCGTCGAGGAGAGTCGCCGCGCGCCTAGAGGGCGGGAGGCGGAAGGACGGTCGAATGCATGATCGGCACCTTACGGGGCTGTCCGCCCGGCGGACAACTCCGCATCCCGCTCCCCACCCCCGGCGTCCGCCCCGGCCCCCACCTCGGTCTCACCCTCGGCACCAGCCCCGACCTCGGCACCGGCACCGACCCCCGCCCCCGAACCAGCCACGGGCCCGGACCCGGCCCCGGCCGCCGCCTTAGCCGTCGAGGACTGGGCGATGAAGGCACCGACGAGAACCACCGTGCCGCCGATGATCTGCGGCGCGTCGAGGTGCTGGCCGAGCAGCACCCAGGCGAGGACCGTCGCGATGACGGCCTCCAGACAGGCCACGACACCCGCCACCTGCGGGGAGAGCCGGCGCACCGAGATGACGCCGGTGACGTACGCGAGCACGGTGGCGATCAGCACGATCCAGCCGAGCAGCAGCCACGCGGGCACGGCGCGGCCGTCCATGTCGGCGGTGCCGCCGAGGAGTGCCCAGTCCATGCCCCACGGGCGGGCGACGACGGTGAGCACGAGCGCGCCGATGAGCAGCCCGTACGCGATGACGCCGAGCGGGTCGGCCTGTCCGTCCTCGTCGGCGCCCTGGTCGGAGAGGACGAAGTAGCCGACCTGGCAGCAGGCCGCGGCGAGCGCCAGGAGCAGACCGACGAGGTCGAAGGTGAGCCCGGACCAGATCTGGACGACACAGGCGAGGCCGCCGACGGCGAGGACGACTCCGAGGGCGGCGGCGCGGGTGACGGGCCGGCGCTGGACGAAGCGGACCCAGCCGAGGACGAGGGCCGGGGCGAGGTACTCGATGAGGAGGGCGACGCCGACGGGGATGCGGGAGATCGAGGCGAAGTAGAAGGCCTGGACACCGGCGACGGCGAGCAGTCCGAAGCCCGCGAGGAGCGCGGGTTTACGGCGCAGCAGATCGCGGTGGCGCCAGGCCACCGGCAGCATGACGAGCGCGGCGCCGGCGACCCGGAGCCACACCACGTGCAGCGGGTCGAGTCCCGCCTCGATGAGTGGCTTGGCCGCCACTCCTGAACCACCGAATGCGAAGGCCGAGGCCAGGGCGAGTCCCAGGCCGGCGCTTCTCCCCTGAGACGCGTGCATCGGGCCATGATGACAGGGCTCGGTCAGGCCCGTAACCCCCGTTACACCTGTTGAGACGGCTCGCCCTCACGACCCGCACGGCCCCCCTCCGCAGCGCGGATACGGCGCTCACCACTCCCCGATACGGGCGATCAGCGCGACCGGATCGACGCCGGCCTTGCGCAGCACCTCGACGGCCCGGCTCTCGGCGTCGGCGGCGATGACGGCCAGGAGGTCCACACCGCGCGCCTGGGCGTCGCCGCGTTCAGCCGCCCGCCGGAAGGCCTCCTCCAGGGCGGCGGACGCCGCCGGTGACCAGCCGGAGGCCCGGGGGTCCAGCGGCTCGGTCCCGCGTACGGCGGGCAGCAGGCGTCCGGCGGCCGAGTCCTCGACCGAGCGCTGCCAGCGCAGACCGTAGCCGATGGACCGCTGGACGAGATAGCCGAGGACGCGGGCGAGCTGGTGATCGCCCTCGAACGCGGCCCCGGCCTCGGGGTCGGACTCCAGGAGGGCGTGCAGGAGGTGGGCGGTGTCGATCTGGCGGTCCCCGTCCCGGAGGGCCCGGCGGCGGGCGCCCGTGACGACCGTCATGAGCGACGGCATCAGGAGGGGTGCGAGCTCCGCACGCGGAGCGACGGGCTGCCCGAGCGGCTGCCCGAGCGGCTGCCGAAGCGACGGGGGGAGGGACTGAGGGGCCGGCCGAGGAACCGACTGGGGAAGCGGGACGGGACGGTGCACCCTCCCACCTCACCAGCCCCGGGCGGCCGGGACATCGCCAGGGAGAAGCATGTCCGCATCCCACCGGAGTTGGGCACGCGCGCGCGGTTCCTCCTCCTTACGGATGAGATCGCGTGCATCGCCCCCCACGGGGCGCGCGCCGCCTTGCTTTGCGCCCCCGACGCAACCACGGGCCCTTTCCCGTACGTCTTTCCAGTCGTGTTCTGGATGGTGGCTCTGCTCGCGCGCGACGGGCGGCAGTACGTCTACCGGGTGTACGCACCCCGGGAGGCGCTGCCGGCCGATCTGTTCTGGGCGGCGTTCCACTGCCACGAGGAGGACGGTGCACCGCGCGCCTCCGACAGCTTCGACGCGGCCGAGATCTGGTGGATCGGCGACGGCGCGGGCCCGACGACCGCAGAACTGACGGTTCATCAGTATTGAATGTTCACGGCCGCCCGGCTACGTTCCGCGACACCGGAACCCAGTGGGCACGCGTGAAGGGGTGGTCTCATGGCCGAAGTCAGCGCGGAGGCACGGATCGAGGCGCCGACCGGGAAGGTGTGGGCGCGGCTCATGGACTTCTCCTCGTACGGCGAGTGGAACGCCACCCACACCGATTTCCCGAACGGCGGCCCGACCGCCCTGGAGACGGGCGCCACCTTCACCGAGAACATGAAGCTGATGGGCTTCCCCGCCGAGGTGCTCTGGACGGTCGAGGAGCTGGAGGCCGAGCGCGCCTTCGCCATCAAGGGCAAGGGCCCGATGGGCGTCCTGGTCACCACGCGCTACGCGCTGGCGGCGGACGGGGGCGCGACGCGCATGCGGATCGACGGCGAGTTCACCGGCGCGGCGGTCTCCCTGATGGCCGGAAAGCTCAAGGACTCGGCGACGACGGCACTGACCGAGTCGCTGCGCAAGCTCTCGGCCCTGGTCACCTGACAAGGACACACGGAAGGGCCCCGCGGCGCACGCCGCGGGGCCCTTCGTCGCTTCCGACCGCCGCCGGCCACCACTCATCGACTCACGTACATCGACTCAGTGTTCGTCGGCCAGGATCAGGTACAGCTTCTTCCGGGCCTCGTTGATCACGCCGACCGCCTTCTGCCGCTGCTCGGGCGTGCCGGTCTTCCAGACCTGCCCGAACGCCTCCATCAGACCGAAGCCGGCCTGCCGGACCTCGTTCAGCGCCTCCCAGTCGACACCGCGCCCGGCCTCCTCCCAAGGAGCCTCGGGACCGTCCTCGGCCTCGGCGCGCCCGGTGTCGGTGAGCGTGAAGAGCTTCTTGCCGCCCTCGCTCTCGCTGGTGATCAGCCCCTCGTCCTCCAGCATCTGGAGGGTCGGGTAGACCGAGCCGGGACTGGGCTTCCACGCCCCGTCGCTGCGCTCGCCGATCTCGCGGATCATCTCGTAGCCGTGCATCGGGCGGTCCTTCAGGAGCGCCAGGATCGAGGCCCGCACGTCACCGCGCCGCGCCCTCCCCCGGCCGCCACCGCCGCCGCGGCCACGACCGCCACCGAAAGGCCCGCCGCCGAAGCCCGGCCCGAAGGGGCCGAACGCGGCACGCCGTCCCTCGAAGTCACCGCGAGGCCCGGGGCCACAGCCTCCACGACCGGCTCCGTGTCCGTTTCCGTACTCGTGTCCATGTGAACGCATCGCAACGCTCCTTCCATCGAGATTC
Source organism: Streptomyces sp. NPDC093795 (assembly GCF_044764665.1). Lineage (NCBI taxonomy): Bacteria > Bacillati > Actinomycetota > Actinomycetes > Kitasatosporales > Streptomycetaceae > Streptomyces > Streptomyces sp. NPDC093795. Next base: position 19,298 of record NZ_JBIWIO010000003.1, on the reverse strand, counting down.
CATCGTCGAACTGTCGCGATGCCTCAACGATATATCGGAAGTGTTCGACGAGCAAGCAATCCGACTGCCTCGAGCATCCCCACGGATCACGGCACAGATCACGGCCCACCCCGGGGCCCCCGTCCCGACGGGGCGCCCGTCCCGTCCAGTTCTCCGCGATTGGCCTTGGCCCTCCGAAATCCGCCCCGGGTACGGTCGACGGCATGCGGATCCGAATCGTCGACGCCTTCACCGACCAGCCCTTCTCCGGCAACCCCGCCGGAGTCCTGCTTCTCGACTCCTTCCCGGACGACACCTGGCTGCAGCGGGTCGCCGCGGAGGTCAACCTCTCCGAGACGGCCTTCGCCCACCCGCTGCCCGCCGGCGGCGAGGCGGACTGGGCCCTGCGCTGGTTCACACCCACCACCGAGGTCGACATGTGCGGCCACGCCACGCTGGCCACCGCCCACGTCCTGCACTCCACGGGTACGGCGAGCGGCCCCGTCCGCTTCGCGGCCCGCTGCGGCCTCCTCGGCGCCACCCCCGAGCCCGACGGCACGATCACGATGGACTTCCCGACCTCCTCCCTCGCCCCCGTCCCCGTCCCCGACGGCCTGGAGAAGGCGCTCGGCGCCGAGGTCCTCGCCGTCCACGACACGGCCGTCCACGTCGGCGACCTCGTCGTCGAGCTCCGCGACGAGGCCACCGTGCGCGGGCTCGCCCCGGATTTCGCCGCCCTGAAGAGCCTCTCCACGCGCGGCGTCATCGCGACCGCCGCCGCCGAACGCCCCGACCGCGGCTACGACTTCGTCTCCCGCGGCTTCTTCCCCGCCGTCGGCATCGACGAGGACCCGGTGACGGGCAGCGCCCACACCGCACTCGCCCCCTACTGGTCGGCCCGGTTCGGCCGGGACGACCTCGTCGGCCTCCAGGGCGGCGCCCGCACCGGAATCGTCCGCACCCGCCTGCGCGGCGAGCGCACCCTGCTGAACGGCCACGCGGTCACGGTCATCGAGGGCGACCTGCACGCCTGACCGACCCCGGCCCCCGACACCCGGCGACCGGCACCCGACACGGCCACGCACACACGAAGGGGCATACGGAAACCTCCGTATGCCCCTCACCCACGACCCGTTCACATCGTGGGCAGCCACCCCACCTTCCCCGCGAGCAGCCCGTACCCGACGAAGGCCACGATGTCGAGCAGCGCGTGCGCCACGACCAGCGGCCCGACCCGGCCCCAGCGCCGGTACAGCAGGACGAAGACCACGCCCATCACCACGTTGCCGAGGAAGCCGCCGATCCCCTGGTACAGGTGGTACGAGCCCCGCAGCACCGAGCTCGCCACCAGGGCAGCCATCGGCGTCCACCCCAACTGGCCGAGCCTGCGCAGCAGATACCCGACGACGATGACCTCCTCCAGGACGGAGTTCTGGATCGCCGAGAGGATCAGTACCGGGTACTTCCACCACACCTCGGGCAGCGACTCGGGCACCACGGTCAGGTTGAACCCGCTCGCCCGCATCGCCAGGTAGAAGGCGAGACCCGCGCTCCCGATGCCCGCCGCGACCAGCGTCCCGCGCCCGAGGTCGGACCACGGCCGGGTCCGGTCGAAGCCGAGCGCCCGCAGTCCGGAACCCTCACGCAGCAGCAGATGGGCGACGAGCACGACCGGCACGAGGGCCGTGGCGATACCGAAGAGCTGCCAGGACAGGTCGAGCCACGGACGCCCCAGGGCGTACGAGCCGTTGAGCGTGGCCGCCTGCTCCTTCAGTGCCGCGGACTTGGTCAGCGAGCCGATGAAGCTGATGAGGGACGACACGGCGCTCGCCCCGAGCGAGAGCGCCAGGACGATGAGCGTCTCGGAGCGCAGCACCCGCCGGGGCGGACCGTCGGGGGGCAGGGCGGCATCACTGACTCGTTGCTCCGACACCACACCTGTCTCCACTTCCCGGTCGCGGACGGCGGACGCCGTTCCGGCGGCCCCGACCACTTTGCCATGATCGGCCGCCGGGCCGCCCGCTCCCCTGCCCGGGCAGGCGTCACCGGTGGGAAGGGGGCTCAGCCGATGCCCACCGGCCAGGTGTGCACCGGTTCGCCCGCGTGCATCAGGGTCCGGTAGCGGCGGGTCGTCGCCGCGAGCGCCGCCTCACGGTCGAGGCCCGACTCCAGGGCCCGGTGGAAGGTATCGGCCTGCCAGGAGGCGCCGTTCACCCGTCGCAGACAGCGTTGTTCGATCACCCCGAGGTAGAAGTCCCGGTCGGCGGGTTCGATGTGCCAGGCGTCGAGCCCGGCCGCGGCGAGCGGCAGCAGTTCGTCGAGGACGAGCCGGACCGCCGGCACGGTCGCGATGCCGCCCGCGCGACCCGAGCGGGGCCAGCGCAGCTCCGCCTCGATGCCATGGCGGCAGGCCGTGTCGAAGTTGGCCTCGGCGTCCTCGAAGGTCATGCGTTTCCAGACCGGCCGGGGGTCGTCGGCGAGCGAGCGTACGAGCCCGTAGTAGAAGGCCGCGTTGGCGATGACGTCGGTGACGGTCGGCCCGGCCGGCAGCACCCGGTTCTCGACGCGCAGGTGCGGGACGCCGTCGACCCAGCCGTAGACGGGCCGGTTCCAGCGGTAGACCGTGCCGTTGTGCAGGACGAGTTCCGCCAGGCGCGGCACCCCGCCCTCGTCGAGGACGAGGAGCGGGTCCTCCTCGTCGCAGATGGGCAGCAGGGCGGGGAAGTAGCGGAGGTTCTCCTCGAAGAGGTCGTAGACCGAGTCCACCCACCGCTCCCCGAACCAGGTGCGCGGCCGGACGCCCTGCGCCTGCAGTTCGGGCGGGCGGGTGTCGGTGGCCTGCTGGAACAGCGGCGGCCGCGACTCGCGCCACAGTTCACGGCCGAAGACGAAGGGCGCGTTGGCGCCGAGCGCGATCTGGACGCCGGCCACCGCCTGCGACGCGTTCCACACGGCCGCGAACCGGGCGGGCGTCACCTGGAGGTGGAGCTGGACCGAGGTGCAGGCCGCCTCGGGCACGATCGACTCCGAGGTGCACAGAAGGCGTTCGACGCCGTGGATGTCGAGCGTGAAGTCCTCGCCACGGGCGGCGAGGATCTGGTCGTTGAGAAGCGTGTAACGGTCGGCGGCCGAGAGGTTCTCGAAGACCAGGTCGTCCTGCGTGAGCGTGGGAAGTATCCCGATCATGATGACCCCGGCGTCGAGTTCCGCCGCCTTGCGGTCGGCGTATCCGATTCCGGTTCCGATCTCCTCCGCGAGCCGGTCGAAAACACGGCCACCGAGCTGGTGGGGCGCGATGTTCACTTCGAGGTTGAACAATCCGAGTTCCGTCTGGAAATCGGGGCTCGCGATCTTTTCCAGAACCGGCCCGTTCAGCATGCGGGGCAGCCCGTCGGCGCCGGCGAGATTGAGTTCGATCTCCACGCCCATGAGATTGCGGGGACGGTCGAACCGCTTCTCCGCCAACAGCCTCGCCAGCCCCGCGAGACACTGCTGGAGCTTTCTCCGGTACTGCTGCCGGTCGGACGGGCCGAACCCGTCGGCCACGACCTTCTCCCCCATCGAAGCGTCCCTCCCCGAGTGGCCGGCCGCCACCACGGCCGCGTGTCACGGACGATGATGCCCACCTCGCTGATCCACAACGCCTGCGGAACAGTGCTGTCGGACGATAGGCTGGATGCAGCACCCCACCGGCACATTCCGAGGGCACAGGGCAATCGACATATACCAATGTCCTATTGTCACGGAACCCCGGGTCGACATTCAGCCGTCCGCCTCCGCGAGGAATAAGCAGGTGAGAGCGGCACCACCGCGGGATTCCGCTTCTACAGCCCGTGATTTACGGCCTGATGACGCCTTGTCAGGAATATCGACGACGTCTAGCGGAAACACTCTGTGAACACGTGTCGTATAAACTCCGCGGACGAGGCAGAGTGTTGGCGCCCGGGCCATGGCCATGTGGCCCTCCTCTGGCCCCGCCCGCCGACAGCGCCGTCGTACCTGCCCACGCATCACCGTGTCTCCTGAGCGAGAGGCGACCCACCATGCTCCGACCCTCCCCGGCCCCTGCGCCGGCCCTCCGCAGTGTCCTCGCGGCCCTCGGCTCCCCGACCGCCGTCCACGAGGCGCGAACCCCCGCCCTGCGGGCCGCGCAGGGACCACTGAGCCCCGAACTCCCCCTGCCCGTGCACGTCCTGGACGTCACCGGAGCAGCGGGCCACGCTCCCCGCATCCGGCTCGCCGGCTGGCGTTTCCTCATCAGGAGCGGAGACCGGGCGATCGCCGCCGCGGACACCATGCTCACCCCCGACGGCTGGTCCTTCTCGCACTTCTTCGAGGGGCCGTACGTCACCGCCACCGAGCGGGCGCTGCTCCAGGCCGAGGCGCTCCCCGTCCCGTACCAGCCGCGGCTGCTCTCCGTACCAGAGCTCTACATGCTGACCCTGTGGCTGCACGCCGACCCGGAGGCGGACGGTGCCACCGCCGCCCCGGCCGCGGCCGACCTGATGGTGCCGCTCGCCCCCGCGCCGCCGGGGATCGCGGCCCACCGCGCCTATCAGATCGCCGATCTCCTGCCCGTACTCAGTACGCGACTCGCGCCGCCGCCCCTCATGGGCTCGCCGGCGCCCGCCTGATACACCGCACGCGCACCACCGCCCCGTGACCCGCCCGGGTCACGGGGCGCACTGCTGTCCGGACATCCCGCCCGAACACGCCACCCGAACACCCCTCCCGGACGGACTAGCCCGCTCGGGCCATCCCGAACCACCCGAAGAGACGGTGCAGTTGAGCTGAACCGCCCCTGCGGGTGACGCGTCTTCCCAGGAGAGGACGAGCTGTCGCGAAATACCTGCGGAAGGGCGTCCATGGGGCAAGACTGGGACCGGAACCGAACCGACCGACGGGGGCGGCGATGAGCGCGAAGAGCCGCAGGACATCCACCACGACGCAGCGAAAGAACCCACCCATGTGCCAGCACCAGCCTGCCTGTCCCACCGCCGACTCCGCCGACCGGGAGGCGGCCCGACCGACGGCCCACCACCCGGAGCAGGGCTGGAGCCTGCTGTGCAACGGCGTCCTGCTCTTCGAGGACACCGGTGAACTGCTGCCGGACGGGCAGATCATCGCCCCGCACCGGCCGCTGACGGTGGGACGGGTGACGACCGCCGCCTGAGGGCGCGGCCCGAAGCCGTACGAGCGACATCCAGGAAACGCCGAGGGCCGGCCCGGAGAGAATCTCCGCACCGGCCCTCACGCCATGCTCAGCGGCGGTACGCGTCCCCCGCCACGCTCACGGACTCAGTGGTCGTACTCGTCCATCGGCGGGCACGAGCAGACCAGGTTCCGGTCACCGAAGGCACCGTCGATCCGGCGCACCGGCGGCCAGTACTTGTCGGCGGCCGAGACCCCGGCCGGGAAGACCGCCTCGTCCCGCGTGTACGCGTGCTTCCACTCGCCGCCCAGGGCGGCCGCGGTGTGCGGGGCGTTGTGCAGCGGGTTGTCGTCGGCGGGCCACTGCCCCGAGGCGACCTTCTCGATCTCGGCCCGGATCGCGATCATCGTGTCGCAGAAACGGTCCAGCTCGGTCAGGTCCTCGGACTCGGTCGGCTCGATCATCAGCGTGCCGGCCACCGGGAACGACATCGTCGGCGCGTGGAAGCCGTAGTCGATGAGGCGCTTCGCGATGTCGTCGACCGTGACGCCCGTCGCCTTGGACAGGGGACGCAGGTCCACGATGCACTCGTGGGCGACGAGACCGGCGGGACCGGTGTAGAGCACCGGGAAGTGCGGCTCCAGGCGCTTGGCGATGTAGTTCGCCGCGAGCACGGCGACCTGCGTGGCGCGCTTGAGGCCCTCGCCGCCCATCAGACGCACGTACGACCACGAGATCGGCAGGATGCCGGCGGAGCCCCACGGGGCGGCCGAGATCGGGCCGACACCGGTCTCCGGGCCCGCGGTGGGCTGGAGCGGGTGGTTCGGCAGGTACGGGGCGAGGTGGGCGCGGACACCGACCGGGCCGACGCCGGGACCGCCACCGCCGTGCGGGATGCAGAAGGTCTTGTGCAGGTTCAGGTGCGACACGTCGCCGCCGAAGTGGCCCGGCTTGGCGAGACCGACCAGGGCGTTGAGGTTGGCGCCGTCGACGTACACCTGGCCGCCGGCCTCGTGCACCTCGGCGCAGATGTCGGCGACGTGCTCCTCGAAGACGCCGTGCGTCGACGGGTAGGTGATCATGAGGACGGAGAGCTCGTCGCGGTACTGCTCGATCTTGGCGTGCAGGTCCGCCACGTCGACCTCACCGTCGTCGGCGGTCTTGACGACGACGACCTTCATGCCGGCCATCACCGCGGAGGCGGCGTTGGTGCCGTGCGCGGAGGACGGGATGAGGCAGACGGTGCGCTGCTCGTCGCCGTTGGCGCGGTGGTAGGCGCGGACGGCGAGCAGACCGGCCAGCTCGCCCTGCGAACCGGCGTTGGGCTGGATGGACACCGCGTCGTACCCGGTGACCTCGGCGAGCCGCTCTTCCAGTTCCTTGATCAGCGTGACGTAGCCCTGCGCCTGCTCGACCGGGGCGAAGGGGTGCATCTGACCGAACTCGGGCCAGGTCACCGGCTCCATCTCGGTCGTCGCGTTCAGCTTCATCGTGCAGGAGCCGAGCGGGATCATGCCGCGGTCGAGCGCGTAGTCGCGGTCGGCGAGCCGGCGCAGGTAGCGCAGCATCGACGTCTCGGAGCGGTACGCGTGGAAGACCGGGTGGGTCATGTACGCGTCGGAGCGCAGCAGACCGGACGGCAGCGTGTCCTCGGTGGTGGCGTCCAGCGCCTCGACGTCGGCGGTGACACCGAAGGCGCCCCACACGGCGGCGAGCTGGGCGCGCCCGGTGGTCTCGTCGCACGACATGGACACGTGGTCGGCGTCGACGCGGTACAGGTTGACACCGGCCTCACGGGCCGCGGCCACGACCGCGTCGGCCTTGCCGGGCACGCGGGCGGTGAGGGTGTCGAAGAAGGCACCCTGGGTCAGCTCCACGCCCCCGGCCCTCAGACCGGCGGCGAGGATCGCGGCGTACCGGTGGGTGCGCTGCGCGATGCCCTTGAGGCCGTCGGGGCCGTGGTAGACGGCGTACATACCGGCCATGACGGCGAGCAGCACCTGCGCGGTACAGATGTTGCTGGTGGCCTTCTCGCGGCGGATGTGCTGCTCGCGGGTCTGCAGGGCGAGGCGGTACGCACGGTTGCCGTCGGCGTCGACGGAGACACCCACGAGACGGCCGGGCAGGGAGCGGGCGTGCTTGTCCTGGACGGCCATGTAGCCGGCGTGGGGGCCGCCGAAGCCCATGGGGACGCCGAAGCGCTGCGTCGTACCGACGGCGATGTCGGCCCCGAGCGCACCCGGCGAGGTGAGCAGGGTGAGCGCGAGCAGGTCGGCGGCGACGGTGACGATCGCACCGAGCTCGTGGGCGGCGTCGATCAGCGGCTTGATGTCGCGGACGGCTCCGGAGGCACCGGGGTACTGGATGAGCACGCCGAAGACACCACGCTCGGCGACCTCGGCGGGGATGCCCTCGCTCAGGTCGGCGACGACGACCTCGACACCGGTCGGCTCGGCGCGGGTCTCGATGACGGCGATCGTCTGCGGCAGGGCGTCGGCGTCGATGAGGAAGACACCGTTCTTGACCTTGCCGACGCGCCGGGACAGCGACATGGCCTCGGCGGCGGCGGTGCCCTCGTCGAGCAGGGAGGCGCCGGAGGTGGGCAGCCCCGTCAGGTCGGCGACGACGGTCTGGAAGTTCAGCAGGGCCTCGAGACGGCCCTGGGAGATCTCCGGCTGGTACGGGGTGTACGCGGTGTACCAGGCGGGGTTCTCCATCACGTTCCGCAGGATCACCGGCGGCGTGAAGGTCCCGTAGTAGCCGAGGCCGATCATGGGCGCGAGGACCTGGTTGCGGTCGGCGAGCGTACGCAGCTCCGCGAGGACCTCGGCCTCCGTCCGCGCGGCCGGCAGGCCCAGCGCCTCGGTGTTCTTGATGACGTCCGGCACCGCGGCGGCCGTGAGCTCGTCGAGCGAGCCGTAGCCGACCTGGGCGAGCATCTTGGCGCGCGCCTCGGCGTCGGGCCCGATGTGCCGCTGCTCGAACGGGATGCCCTGTTCGAGTTCGGAGAGCGGAATGCGGTTGGCGGTCATGTACGGAGGCCTCCTGGTCGTCACGACCTGCGAGGGGCACCACGGCGCGGGTACCCGGACGGCCTCCCCCTCTGTCATCTCAACCTGAGAGTTTCACCGGCACGCCTCACGGCAGGCCGGCTTTCACCGTCGGTGAGAGCGCATGCCGTCGGACACCGCTCTGCTTTCCAGAGTGACCTCGTCCGCGCGGTACAGGGGCCTGAGAGATTCCGGGGAGGATTTGCTCCTTCGGCGCCCACCGGAAGATTTCTCCGGTGGACTCTCCCGCACAGGGTCGACAGCCACAGCCAGCCTACCAGCGCGGTTACGGCTCCTATCGCTCAAGTGGCCGACATCGCACATGTGCACTTTCGTAGGGGGTACGTGCAGTTGCGACCAGTTGGAGGGACCGTGCAGACCGATATCGATCCGCGCAGCCTGATCGGCCGCAAGGCGTTCGACCGCAACGGACACAAGATAGGAACCGTCGACGAGGTGTACCTGGACGACGCGACCGGCGTCCCCGAGTGGGCAGCCGTCCGCACCGGCCTCTTCAGCCGGGACGCCTTCGTCCCGCTGGACCCGAGCGACCTGCTCGACGACGGCCTCCACGTCCCGTACGACCGGGCCCTCATCAAGGACGCCCCCGACTTCGGCGTGGGCCGCCACCTCTCCCCCGAACAGGAACTCCAGCTCTACCGCCACTACAGCCTGGCGCTCCCCCCATCCCCCACGGACACCCCGGACACCGACTTCGGCCGCCTGGCAGGCCAGTAGCACCGCGACGGCGCCACACGGGACGGCGCCTCACCCCCGCCCCACCAGCGGCAACGCCTCCCCCGGGACGAGGTCCGGATCATCCACCGCGAAGGTCCGCACCCGCCCCGGCTCCGACCCCGGCTCCTCGAACCGCACCGTGACCCGCCCGACCCCGCTCCCCTGCACCCACCCCGCCCCGTACACGGCGTGCCGTACGTCATGCCCGGGCGCCCAGTGCCGCTCCATGGGCTCGTCGGCCGCGGGCTCCACGGCGTCCACAGCCTCAGCGGCGGCGACATCAGCCACCGAAGCGGCCGCGTCCCGCGCCTCGGCCTGCGCGAACAGATCCTCCTGCGTGTAGTCCGCGAGCCCACTGACCCCGACCCCCAGCAACCGCACACCCCCCGTCGTGTCCACCGCGTCGAGCAGCCGCCCCGCCGCCTCCCGCACCACCCCCGGGTCGTCCGTCGGCCCCCGGAGCGTCTCGGACCGGGTCAGGGTCGAGAAGTCGTACCGCCGCACCTTCAGGACGATGGTCCGCCCGGAGTGCCCCGAGGCCCGAAGCCGCCCCACACACCGCTCCGCGAGCCGCTCCACCTCCGTCCGGATCCGCACCCGGTCGTGCAGGTCCACGTCGAAGGTGTCCTCGACCGACACCGACTTGGCGTCCCGCTCGGCCACCACGGGCCGATCGTCGTACCCCTGGGCCATCCGGTACAGCGAGGCCCCGTGCGCCCGGCCAAGGAGCCGTACGAGCTCGTCCTCGCCCGCCTCGGCGAGGTCGGACACGGTCGTCATCCCGGCCCGCCGCAGATGTTCCCCGGTCGCCGGACCGACACCGGGCAGGATCCGTACCGACCGCGGGCCGAGAAGCTCACGCTCGGTCCCGGGTTCGATCAGGACGAGCCCGTCGGGCTTGGCCTCCTCCGAGGCGATCTTCGCGATCATCTTGGACCCCGCGAGCCCCACGGAACCCGTCAGCCCCGTCGTCGCCAGGATGTCGACCCGCAGCCGCTCCCCGGCGACCCGGGCGCTCGCGCTGTCGTCGGCGACCTTCCCCGCCTCCAGGTCCACGAAGGCCTCGTCGAGACTGAGCGGCTCCACGAGCGGGGAGAGCCGGCCGAGCAGTTCCATGACCTGCTCGCTGATCGACCGGTAGAAGGCGAAGCGCGGCACGAGATAGGCCGCGTTCGGCGCGAGTCGCCGCGCCTGGCCCATGGGCATCGCCGAGTGGACACCGAACCGCCGTGCCTCGTACGAGGCGGTGGCGACCACACCCCGCGGCCCGAGCCCGCCGACGACCACGGGCTTTCCGCGCAGGCTGGGCTTCGCCGCCTGCTCGGCGGCGGCGAAGAACGCATCCATGTCGAGATGCAGGATCGTCGGCGCGGCTCTCACGCTTCCGATGCTGCCCTACGCCACTGACAACGCCGCCCCCTCAGACGGCCCTGTCCCTCCGCCGCCTGGCCAGCTCGTCCCCCGGGTTGTGCCCCACGAGCGTCTCGCCCGTGTCGACCCGCTCCCCGTGCAGCTGCGAGAGCGCCGCCTCGACGTCCCGCCAGACCACCCCGACGGCGATGCCGAAGACGCCCTGCCCGCCCTTGAGCAGGTCGACGACCTCGTCCGGCGACGAGCACTCGTACACCGTGGCCCCGTCGCTCATGAGCGTCATCCGCTCCAGGTCCCGGAAGCCTCGCGCCCGCAGGTGCTGCACGGCGGCCCGGATGTTCTGGAGGGCCACCCCGGTGTCGAGGAAACGCTTGACGATCTTCAGGACGACGACGTCGCGGAAGCTGTAGAGCCGCTGTGTCCCCGACCCGTACGCGGGCCGTACGCTCGGCTCCACGAGTCCCGTACGCGCCCAGTAGTCCAATTGGCGGTAGGTGATCCCAGCTGCCGCGCACGCCGTCGGGCCGCGGTAGCCGACCACCTCACCCGCCTCGCCCGGACCTGCTCCAGGACCGGCTCCCGCCCCTGTGCCGTCCGAGCCGGCCGCCGCACCGGCGTCCGTACCGAAGTCGCCCACACTGCCGTGAAGCGGATACGGACCGCTCTCTCCGGACGCGCGTCCGAGCGAGCTCCCTGCCGTACCGTCCGCGCTGCTCATCACGCCGACCCTCCGTCCTTGACCTGCCCACACGAAGGTAGGCAGTCACTCGGGGTGCGTCAACGATCGCCACACTCGGCACGCCGAGTGATAATCACCCTGAGAGTGGTTTCCCATATCTCTCGCTGGGGAAAGGCTACTCGAATGCCCTGACGGCACCCCGCGAACGGGCCGCGGCCGCGTCGCTTCGCGTCACTGACTGTTGGTCCCGAAGTCCTCCGGTGAGATCTGGTCGAGGAACTCGCGGAACTTCTCCACCTCGTCCTCCTGCTCGTCCGGAATCGCGATACCGGCGTCGTCCAGCACACCGTCACTGCCGAAGATCGGCGTTCCGGTACGAAGGGCCAGCGCTATCGCGTCGGACGGCCGCGCACTCACCTCGACGCCGCTGGCGAAGACCAGCTCGGCGTAGAAGACCCCGTCCCGCAGATCCGTGATGCGGACTTCGGTGAGTTCCTGACCCACGGCCTCCAGCACGTCCTTGAACAGGTCGTGCGTCAGCGGCCGCGGCGGGGCCATCCCCTGCTGGGCGAAGGCGATCGCGGTCGCCTCACCCGGTCCGATCCAAATGGGAAGGTACCGATCGCCTCCCACTTCACGCAGGAGCACGATCGGCTGGTTGGAGGGCATTTCCACCCGGACACCCACAACGTCGAGCTCGTTCACACAGCAACCCTAGGACGTGCCCGACCGGTTTGGATAGTCGGGCCCTGCCAAGGCCACCGCCGAGCTCACTGGAGACGGATCCCCAGAGCGGTCTGTACGAGGGCCGCGTGCAGCCGTACCGACTGCGCGGCGAGCTCCTGGGCGGTGGCCTCCGCATGGGCCCTGGTCTGCGGATTACGGTGCCGGCGCAGCGGCGCGACGACCTGCTCGATCAGCCCCGCCTCCCGGTCCGCGGCCGCCTTCACGGCTCTCAGGTGCCGGGGTTCCAGACCGAATCTCCCCAGATCCGCGACAAGCCGCGCGACGGTGACGGTCTCGGCGTCATAGCCGCCGCCCTCGGTCTCGGCGATCAGGCCGTACGACTCCCACGCGACGAGCTCCGCCTCGGAGACCTCCGCCGCGGCCAGCAGCTCCGCCCGCCCGATCCGCACGGTGGTGGGCGGCTCCACGTCCTGCTCCCAGACCCCTTCGGCCAGGTCCCGCCGACGCCCCGGGGCCGGGAGCTTGATCTGCTCCCCCCTGGCGAGGGCGTCGAGGTGCTCGCGGATGACTTTCAGCGGAAGGTAGTGGTCCCGCTGCATCCGCAGGATCTGAGCGAGCCGCTCCACATCCTGCGGGCTGAACTTCCGGTACCCGGAGGCCGTACGCCGGGGCTCCACGAGCCCCTCGGCCTCCAGGAACCGGATCTTGGAGATGGTCACTTCAGGAAATTCGTCACGCAGCTGGCTCAGTACCGTGCCGATGCTGACCAGCCGGTCGCCCGCGGTGGGGGCGCCGGAACCGGCGCCACCCGTCGGTGTTCGCAACATGGACCTTCCCTGAAGGCTTCTCCGAGGCGTCACACGCCCCGCTGGCTCGAATGGAAGACCAGCCGGTACTTGCCGATCTGCACCTCGTCACCGTTGGACAGAACGACCGAGTCGATCGGCTCACGGTTGACGTACGTGCCGTTGAGGCTGCCGACATCGGACACGGTGAAACTGCCGTCCTGCCCCCGCCGGAACTCGACATGGCGCCGGGAGACCGTGAAGTCGTCCAGGAAGATGTCGCTCTGCGGGTGACGGCCGGCCGTCGTCAGCTCGCCGTCCAGCAGGAACCGGCTGCCGGAGTTCGGCCCACGGCGCACCACGAGGAGCGCGGAACCGGACGGCAGCGCCTCCACGGCCGCCAGCGCCTCGGGAGAGAGCGAGGGCAGCTGGGTCTGGCCGGTGACCTCCGACTCGTAGGCCTCAAGGCCCGAGATGGAGATCGTGGACGTCGTCTCCGAAGCGCGCTCGGCGGCGACCCCGCCCCGCAGCGGCGTACCGCAGTGGGAGCAGAAGCGGCTGTCGGCCGCGTTGCGGTGACCGCACCTCGTACACACCGGCATGGACGCATCCTCCTGCCGCGGCTGCCCCGCCGAGGTCTGTGTCGCGTACGGGTCGGGGGTAAACCCTCCACCCATACCTGAGGTTGATGGTTCTCCGAAACCTATGCGTGCGGCCCCGGCAGGGTCAACAGACGACGCGCCCTGAGCGCCCGAAATGTCACCACCCTGGCCGCCGACCTCATCGCGGAAGAGCGGGCGCTCGCCGCTCTGCTCGTCACTCTGGGCGTGGCGCGACGCGCGGTGCTTGGCGTTGCCACCGTCCTCGCGTCCGCTCTTGCCGAACAACTTCGAAAAAAAACTCACGGGCGATTCCCCTTGACCGAAACAGACCCGCCCGTGGGGCAGGACGAACCGAGATCCATCACACCTGCCGACCCGGACACCTTCACAACGTCCGTATCCTCCGGACAGTTTCCACCACGCACCACTGTTGTGGTGCGTCGACCCCCCGCAACGCCTTACCCATGTCGCGGGACCCCCCTCGTCCCCCTCTCACTGGGAGGACGACTGAGCGTAGTCAGGCCGCTTCGCGGGTCGCAAGGCGTCGACGACGATCTTCGCCGACCGCTCCACCGTGGCTGTGGCCTGCTCCTTCTCCAGGGTCTGCACGACTCCACCGGGGATGTTGAGCGCGGGCTCGAGATCCTCCGGCTTGCCGATGACCTCGAAGACGTACGGAGCGGCCACCTTCGTTCCATCGATCCGCATGTCATCACCGATCCCGGTGAAATAACTGTCCGCGACCACCCGCACGCCGTTGACCTGAATCGCCTCGGCACCGGCGGCTCGCAGCTCCTGGATGGCGTCGAGCAGCATGTCCGACTCGACGGCCCCGGTGGGGTCGCCCACGGTCAGGGTGATGCCAGGCCCCTCGGCGGCGACGGTGCCGGCCAGGATGCCGAGCTGCTGTTCCTTCTCCTGGGTCTGCTTGCGCGCCTCCTCGGCCTGGTCCGAGCTGGACTCCAGCTCGGTCCGCTGCTTCTCCAGCCGGGCCTTCTCGTCCTCCAGGCGCTGCGTACGGTCGTCGAGCTCGTCGAGGATGCGCACCAGGTCCTCCTGGCGCGCCCCGCGCAGCGCGCTGTTGTCGCTGGTGGAGGAGACCTGGATGGCCAGGCCGAGACCGAGCACGAACAGCAGCAGCGCGACGACGAGTTGGGCCCGGGTCACCCGGGGCGGCCACAGCGCGGATGCCAGCCGCCGACGCCCACTCGGCTCGGCGCCGGCGGGAGCGACGGGGGCGGCCGGCACCTCGGGCACCGGAACCACCGGCACCTGGGCGTCCTGACCACCGGTCCCGCCACCGGCGGGGCCCTGGGGCGGCTCGACCTCGGCCGGCTTCCCGACCCCGCCGGCCTCCGGGCCGCTCACGGGCTCCTGAGCGTCCTGCGGGCCCTGCGGCTCCTGCGGGTTCTGGGGGTTCTCACTCATCGGCGTCACGCCCGGAAGACGTGGCGCCGGATGGCGGCCGCGTTGGAGAAGATCCGGATGCCGAGCACGACGACCACACCGGTCGACAGCTGCGCGCCGACGCCCAGCTTGTCGCCGAGGAAGACGATCAGCGCGGCCACGACCACGTTCGAGAGGAACGAGACCACGAAGACCTTGTCGACGAAGATGCCGTCGAGCATGGCCCGGAGACCGCCGAAGACCGCGTCGAGGGCGGCGACCACGGCGATCGGAAGATAGGGCTCGACCACCGCCGGAACTTCGGGGCGGACCAGAAGTCCCACCACGACTCCGACGATCAGGCCAAGTACGGCGATCACGATGTGCCCTTCCCTGTGTCGGCCGTGGCCCGACCGGAGGGCGTCGCCGCCCCGGCCCCCCGCGGCTCTGCTGTACGTACGGTCAGGCTCGGCGCGGCCGGCAGGCGCACGTCGCCCTCGGCCGAGATCCCGCTCCTGATCCCGAAGTTCTCCACCAGCGCGTGCAGATACTGCCCGTCGGCGCTGTCCTGGAACGTGGTGCTCAGCCTCTGCCCGTCCCCGATGGCGAGGATGGTGTACGGCGGCACCAGCGGCTTGTTGTCGACCAGTATGGCGTCGCCCGCGGCCCGGATCGCGGACAGCGACGTCAGCCGCTGCCCGTTGACGGCGACCGCCTCGGCGCCCGACTCCCACAGCCCGTTGATCACTCGCTGCATGTCGCGGTCGCGCACCCGGCCCGTGTCGGCGAAACCACTGCTCTCCCGCGGGCCGCCGCCACCGGCGTCGGTGTCCTTGGCATCGTCGACGACGAGCTTCACCCCGGGACCGTGCACCGGGGTCGCGCCCGACAGCAGCGCCACGAGCTCGGTCTGGTCGCCGCCGAGTTCCTGAAGCGCCTGCCGTTGACGTTCCCCGACCTCGGTACGGATCCGCTCGACGTCCCGTTCCAACTGGTCGGCCGTCGACGTCTC
This sequence comes from Streptomyces sp. NPDC093795, assembly GCF_044764665.1. Lineage (NCBI taxonomy): Bacteria > Bacillati > Actinomycetota > Actinomycetes > Kitasatosporales > Streptomycetaceae > Streptomyces > Streptomyces sp. NPDC093795. Next base: position 3,857 of record NZ_JBIWIO010000003.1, on the reverse strand, counting down.
CGCCTCGATCCGCCCGATCAGCTCCTGCCGTTCCTTGGCGACGACCGGAGCGGAGATCCGCGCCTCGGCCGCGCCCACGGTCACCACGGCGGCCGCGAGCACGAGACCCGCGGCGAGACCGAGCTTGGCCCGCAGGCTACGGGGCAGCCCACCGCCTTCGGCGTCGCGCCGGGCGGTCGCCTCGGCATAGCCGTCGTCGAGAGCGTGGTCGATCACGTTGTTCAGCAGCGACATGGACGCGTCCGGACGCGGCGGCGGTGATCCGGTGCTCCGAACGGGGGGCTGCTGCGACATGCCGCACATCGTCGCACGTCGCACGACCTACCACCGAATGGCCCCTCCGTCCGGTGGGGAGGCACCCTGAGGCACCTCCCCACCGGACAGGCCGCTGTGTCAGTTGCCCGCGCTGTCGACCACCACGGCCCACTCGTCGAGGAGGGCCTGCGCGGAGGCGTCGTCGGGCCCCTCCGCCCACAGATGGGTGACGGCCTCGGCCGGGTCGGGCAGCACCATCACCCACCGACCGTCGGCCTCGACCACCCGCACGCCGTCGGTGGTGTCCACGGAGCGGTTCCCCGCCGCTTCCACCACCCGCCGCATCACGAGACCCTTGACGGCCCACGGGGTGGCGATGTCCTTCTTGAGGACGTGCGCCCGCGGGATCCGCGCGTCGATCTGGCTCAGGGTGAGCTGAGTCCGCGCGACCAGACCGATCAGCCGGACGAAGGCGGCGGCGCCGTCGAAGACGCTGCTGAACTCGGGCACGATGAACCCACCACGCCCGTCGCCGCCGAAGATCGTCGACTCCTCACGCCCGACCCGGGTCAGGTCGTCGGGCGAGGTCGTCGTCCACTCCACCTGTGTGCCGTGGTACGCGGCGACCTGCTCGGCGATCCGAGTGGTGGTCACCGGCAGGGCGACCCGCCCGGAGCGCCGCTCGGCCGCCACCAGGTCCAGCATGACCAGGAGTGCCCGGTCGTCCTCGATGATCCGCCCCCGCTCGTCCACGAGCGAGAGCCGCTCACCGACGGGGTCGAACCGCACGCCGAACGCCGCCCGCGCCGAGGCCACAATCTCCCCGAGCCGTACGAGCCCGGCCCGCCGGCTCTCGGCCGACTCGGTGGGTCTGGACTCGTCGAGCCCGGGGTTGATGGTCAGCGAGTCGACCTGGAGCCGCCCGAGGAGGCTGGGCAGCACGAGCCCGGCACTTCCGTTGGAGGCGTCGACGACGACCTTCAGACCTGCTTCCGCGATCCCGGTGGTGTCGACGTTCCGCAGCAGCGAGCCGGTGTACGAGTCGAAGACGCTCGCCGGGAAGGAGAGGTCACCGATCTCCCCGGGGAAGGCCCGCCGGTACTCCTGGCGTGCGAAGACCCGGTCCAGCTTCCGCTGCCCGCCCTGGGAGAGGTCCGCCCCGCGTTCGTCGAAGAACATGATGTCCACGGAGTCGGGCACCCCGGGCGTGGTCCGCACCATGATTCCGCCGGCGCTTCCCCGGGCCGTCTGCTGCCGTGCCACCGGCAGCGGGACGTTCTCCAGATCGCGCACGTCGATGGCACTGGCCTGCAGTGCCGAGATCACCGCCCGCTTGAGCGCTCGCGCGCCCCGGGAGTGGTCTCGCGCCGTGGTGACGGTCGACCCCTTCTTCAGGGTCGTGGCGTACGCCCCCGCAAGCCGGACGGCCAGCTCAGGCGTGATCTCCACGTTGAGGATGCCGGAGACACCCCGGGCCCCGAAGAGGTGGGCCTGCCCGCGGGACTCCCAGATGACCGAGGTGTTGACGAAGGCGCCGGCCTCGATCGTCTTGAACGGATAGACCCGCACATTGCCCTGCACGATCGATTCCTCACCGACCATGCACTCGTCCCCGATGACGGCGCCGTCCTCGATCCGGGCCGCCCGCATGATGTCGGTGTTCTTCCCGATCACACAGCCGCGCAGATTGCTCTGCGGCCCGAGGTAGACGTTGTCGTGGACGACGGCCTTGTGCAGGAAGGCGCCGCTCTTGACGACCACGTTGGAGCCGACGACGGTGTGCTCGCGGATCTCGGCATCGGCTTCGACCTTGGCGTAGTCGCCGATGTAGAGCGGCCCGCGCAGCACGGCGTCGGGGTGTACCTCGGCACCTTCCGCGACCCACACTCCCGGCGAGATCTCGAAGCCGTCGATGTCGACCTGGACCTTGCCCTCCAGGACGTCCGCCTGGGCCTTCACATAGCTCTCATGGGTGCCGACGTCCTCCCAGTAGCCCTCGGCGACATAGCCGTAGATCGGCTTGCCCTCCTTCATGAGCTGGGGGAAGACATCACCCGACCAGTCGACCGGAACGTCCGCCTCGACATAGTCGAAGACCTCGGGCTCCATCACGTAGATGCCCGTGTTCACGGTGTCCGAGAAGACCTGACCCCAGGTGGGTTTCTCCAGGAAGCGCTCGACCTTTCCTTCCTCGTCGACGATCGTGATCCCGAATTCCAGCGGATTCGGCACCCGGGTGAGGCAGACCGTGACGAGGGCGCCCTTCTCCTTGTGGAAGCGGATGAGATCGGTGAGGTCGAAATCGGTGAGCGCGTCACCGGAGATGACGAGAAAAGCGTCGTCCTTCAACGCTTCCTCGGCGTTCTTCACGCTGCCCGCTGTACCGAGTGGCTTCTCCTCGTTGGCATACGTGAGCTCCATCCCGAGCTCCTCGCCGTCGCCGAAGTAGTTCCGGACGAGTGAGGCGAGAAACTGCACGGTGACGACGGTCTCGTTGAGACCGTGCCTCTTGAGCAGTCGTAGGACGTGCTCCATGATCGGCCGGTTCACCACCGGCAGGAGAGGCTTGGGCATGCTCGAGGTCATGGGGCGAAGACGGGTTCCTTCGCCACCGGCCATCACGACGGCCTTCATGTCGGAAGCGTCCTCCTTCAAGAGATGACGGTCCTGCCGACCTTCGCCTGTCCGCTCAGTAGCCCACGGACGTCCTCGTCGTTGCCGGCGACGCTGCTCGACACAGAAGGAACGGGCTCAATCGGCCTCGGTGTCCGTCTTCACGAGTCGACGGACCTGGACCACGTAGAGGATCCCTGCCCACCAATACAGAGTTGTACCCCATCCAGCGAAGGCCCATCCGAAAACTTCAGCGAGTGACGAAAGCCAACCCGTTCCGTCACTGAGAAGCAGCAACGGGAACGCGTACATCAAGTTGAAAGTCGCAGCTTTGCCGAGGAAGTTCACCTGCGGCGGCGGGTAGCCGTGCCGGCGGAGGATTCCCACCATGACCAGCAGCATGGCCTCGCGGGCCAGAAGGGCGGCGGTAAGCCACCACGGCAGGATCTCCCGCCAGGTCAGTCCCACGAGCGTGGACAGGATGTACAGCCGGTCGGCGGCGGGATCGAGCAGCCGGCCGAGGTTGCTGATCTGGTTCCAGCGCCGGGCCAGTTTGCCGTCGAGATAGTCGCTGATGCCGCTGAGCATCAGGACGAGAAGCGCCCATCCATCGCTATTGGGCCCGCCGAACACCGGCCGGAGAATCAGCCACAGAAACAGCGGCACGCCGACGAGACGCGCCATGCTGAGAATGTTGGGGATGGTGAGGACCCGGTCGGTCTGCACACGGGTCTCCTGGACCTCCACCCGAGGGCCTCCTGCTGGGAACGTACGGACGATGCCCCCTGACCTTACCCTCAGCCACAAGACCCCGGCGCACAGGGCCTCTCCCCTCGCCACGGGAACGCAAAAATGCCTCAACCCCCGGACAGAGTCCGGGGGTTGAGGCTAAAAATTGTTCGGCGGCGTCCTACTCTCCCACAGGGTCCCCCCTGCAGTACCATCGGCGCTGAAAGGCTTAGCTTCCGGGTTCGGAATGTAACCGGGCG